>NZ_CP020880.1:1833250-2444334 GCF_002157855.1 Sutcliffiella horikoshii
CATGCAAACTTCATTGTAAACGATGATGGCGCAAAAGCTCAGGATGTATTGGACCTAATTGAATACATTAAGGAAACGATCCTTGAGAAATACAATATCCAATTAGAAACGGAAGTTGAAATTATAGGAAGAAAATAGTAGTTTTTTTCCGTTTTTTTCACCCCACATATGATATAATTATGCTAGAAAATCATTGTAAATTACATGCGTAGCTTCAAGGCGCGCGGTGGGGTGAAATTGTTTTTAATGGAAAAAGGGAAAGTAGTGACGCTAGAAGACCGTGTACCTAAAATCAAACAACAGAGAAAGCAAAAAGCTAACAGAAGATTAATCATATATCTTTCATTATTCTTCATTATGTTGTTTTTGATCATTTACTCGCAATCTCCACTTAGTAGGGTTTCTGGCTTAACTGTAAGCGGTAATTTACATGTAACAGATGAGGAAGTCATAACATTAAGTGGTGTGACCAAAGAGACAAGCATCTGGCGTGTGAACGAAGAAAAAGCAGCTGAACTAATTCAGCAACACAAAGAAATTGCATCAGTGGAAGTTCAGAGAATCTTTCCTAACAGTGTTGAGATCACGATCGATGAATTTAAGCGGATAGCATATATATATGAAAATGGAAACTATTACCCTGTCATGGAAAATGGCAAAATGCTCTCTGTTTTGGATGAAGAGGATTCTTTGCCTGATGATGCTCCACTCATGTTGAATTGGAAGAATGGGGAGATGGTGGAGAATTTTATTGTCGAATTAATAAAATTACCTGAATCCATTATCTACTCTATTTCAGAAATACATCATACACCAACAGACATCGATCCTTACCATATAACCATGTTCATGAATGACGGTTATGAAGTAAGTGCAACGATCAGAGATTTCTCGGACAAGATGGCCGCCTATCCTTCCATTGTGGAACAGTTGGATCCAGAAGTTAAAGGTGTTATTAACTTGGAAGTAGGTACATTCTTCAAACCGTACGATACAGGTGGAGAGGAAGAGGAAGAAACAGATGAAAGTGACAGGTAAACATGTTGTCTTGTCCTTTGTTTGTCTAGTCCTTGGATTTATCGTCTCTTACTCGTTTCAACTTACAAGCGAGGAAGAAGTCGTAGGTACAGACAGACAATGGCAACGTGATAGGGCAATTAGGGAAACCTTAATCAGAACAGAAGAACGAAACCTGGAATTGCAAAATGAATTACAAGAAAAACAAGAAGCGATTCAAACCATAGAAGAAGAGCTTGCAGAAGGTGAACAGCTTTTATTTAACTTGGTCGAAGATGTGGAAAAACTCCGCATGTTCAATGGAAATGTTAAAGTCCAGGGAGAAGGGGTGGAGGTTACCTTAGCAGACGCCTCTTATGTTCCTTCCGAGGAGAATATCAATAATTATATCGTGCATGAAAGTCACGTGTTTAAGGTAATGAATGAGCTGTTTATATCAGGTGCTGCAGCGATAGCAATAAACGGACAAAGAATTACTAAAGACTCCTATATCATTTGCAATGGTCCTGTTATAACCATTGATGGAAATCAATATCCTGCGCCGTTCGTCATAACTGCAATTGGAGACTCTGAGGTGCTCATACCTGCACTCAGTATCCTAGGCGGGGTGAAAGATCAACTGGTTGCTGATAATATTACAGTGAAGATGCAAAAAAAAGATCAAGTAGTTCTTGACCCTGTTATTCAATAAGGCTGAATGCATGCTTTGTGGTGAGGTAAGGTGTTCAAGATGGACAAACGCAAATTTAGTTTTACCATTATTACAATTATTGTGGGATTGATGATTGCCATTCAATTTCAAACCGTACAGCAGCCAATCATCCGTGATACGCGCGATACATGGCAACTTAGAAGCGATTTGAATCAGGAGCAAGAAATACAATCACAAATTATCAAAGAAATAAGAAAGTATGACAAAATACTTGAAGACTATTCCAAAGAACGTGATGAATCTAAAGAGACTATCGTTCGGGAAACGTTGGAAGAACTAAAAGTCAAAGCAGGGCTAACAGAAATGAAGGGACCGGGCATAAAGTTGACAGTCAAACCATTGTTTGACGAGGATGTCCTAGGTAATATACAGGAAAATATATCTGCAGATCTCCTCAGGAGGTTTGTTAATGAATTGAATTCCTATGGAGTGGAAGAAATAAGTATTGCCAACCAGCGGATTGTCAGCAATACGATAATTAGAGAAATAAATGGTAGGACGAAGGTAAACAATGCGTGGATACCTAATGCAAACTTTGAAATCATCGTAATTACAAGTGACCCGACGAAGCTTTATAATCGCCTGCAAGTATCCCGGGCAATGGATGAATTTGCGATAGAAAACCTATTGCTAGAAGTTTCCACACCAATTAATGAAGTAACCGTTCCGGCTTATGACGAACAGATACGTGTAAAGCATTTGGAACCGGTAAAAACCGGGAAGGAGGGGAACTGATCATGTGGCTTCCTCTTCTGGGCTTGATTGTGGGAATTGTTTTGGGGCTATATTCCGAGATACGGGTTCCTGATGAATATTCCAATTACTTATCGATTGCGGTGCTTGCTGCACTTGATACATTGTTCGGTGGAATTCGTGCTCATCTACAAAACAATTATGATGATAAAGTATTTGTATCCGGTTTTTTCTTTAATATCCTACTTGCAGCAAGTTTAGCTTTTCTAGGCGTACATCTTGGTGTAGACTTATATTTAGCTGCAGTTTTTGCTTTTGGAGTAAGGCTATTTCAGAACATAGCAGTGATAAGAAGAATATTATTGTCAAAATGGTCGCTTTCTAAAGAAAAAAACGAAAAAAAATGATTTTAAAAAAGGGAAAACATCATATTTGTGGAATACTTTCTAATATAATATGTTTTTCAAGTGTTGTTCTTAAATAATTGGTTTTTTTAGGAGTAGAAGGAGGTGCCATAGAATGAACAGCAATGAAATATACGTCAGTTTGGACATCGGTACATCCAGTGTTAAAGTAATCATTGGAGAAATGGTGAATGATACTTTAAATATTATTGGAGTCGGTAATGTAAAATCAACAGGTTTAAGAAAAGGATCTATAGTAGACATAGATGAAACTGTTCATTCCATCAATAAGGCGGTTGAACAGGCTGAGAGAATGGTAGGGATGCCAATTAACAGAGTGGTCGTTGGTGTCACCGGAAACCATGTACAACTTCAAGATTGCCATGGAGTGGTAGCAGTTTCAAGTGAAAACAGGGAAATTGGGAACGAAGACATCGCTAGGGTAATAGATGCCGCGCAAGTCTTTTCCATCCCTCCTGAGAGAGAAATCATTGATTGTATTCCAAAACAGTTCATCGTTGATGGATTGGATGAAATTAATGATCCGCGTGGAATGCTTGGTGTTCGCCTAGAGATGGAAGGTACCCTTATCACCGGGTCAAAAACAGTCTTACATAACTTACTGCGTTGTGTAGAGAAAGCTGGTTTGGAAATAACGGATATCTGCTTGCAGCCACTTGCTTCTGGTTCGATTGCACTGTCTAAGGACGAACGCAATTTAGGGGTGGCACTTGTGGACATTGGTGGAGGTTCAACTACCATTGCCGTATTTGAAGATGGATTCCTAAAGGCAACAAGTGTCTTACCTGTTGGCGGAGAGTACATCACTAAAGACATTTCCATAGGTTTACGTACATCCACAGAAGACGCAGAAAAAATCAAACAAAAACATGGACATGCCTTTTATGACCATGCATCCGATGAAGAAGTATTCAGTGTACCGATTATCGGAAGTGATCAGCATCAACAATTCAGTCAACTTGAAATCTCTGATATTATAGAAGCAAGAATGGAAGAGATCTTTGAGCTTGTACAACACGAGATTAAAAGATTAGGTGTCCGGGAGATTCCTGGAGGCTATGTATTAACTGGCGGTGTAGTAGCAATGCCAGGTGTCCTGGAATTGGCACAGTTGATACTTAACAATAATGTAAGGAAAGCTGTTCCGGATTATATAGGCGTAAGAGAGCCTCAATATACTACAGGAGTAGGTCTTATCCAATTTGCATACAAAAATGCAAAACTGCAAGGCAGAAAAATTGAAACTACATCAGCACCTAGCGAATACCCGGAAAAACGTAGTGGAAAACAAACTCAACAAAAAGTAAAGCAAGCAAAGCAACCAGTAAACGAAGAAGAAAAAGTAGGCAACAAAGTAAAAAAATTCTTCGGACTATTCTTTGAATAAGAATAAGGAATAACATAGCTGTTGATTGGAGCACAGGGCGAAGACTCCTGAGGGAGATAGCGCTAGGTGGAGACCCCGCAGGCTTGCCGAGGAGGCTCCAGCAGCGCCCCTAGAAAAGCGAAGCCCAGTGCGGAAATCAACAGCGGTGTTTTAACAGTTACTAGCTTTAGCTTGCAAGTACTTTCGAGAAATAGGAGGAACAGTCATGTTAGATTTTGATAACAGTATCGATCAATTAGCTACCATAAAAGTAATCGGAGTTGGTGGAGGCGGAAACAACGCTGTAAACCGTATGATAGAGCATGGTGTTCAAGGAGTAGAGTTCATCGCTGTTAACACGGATGCTCAAGCTCTTAACCTATCAAAAGCAGAAGTAAAAATGCAAATCGGAGGCAAACTTACTCGTGGACTTGGAGCAGGTGCAAATCCTGAAGTAGGGAAAAAAGCTGCCGAAGAGAGTAAAGAGCAGTTAGAAGAAGTACTTAAAGGTGCAGACATGGTATTTGTCACAGCTGGTATGGGCGGAGGTACCGGTACTGGTGCAGCTCCTGTAATCGCACAAATTGCACGTGATCTTGGTGCATTGACTGTCGGTGTTGTAACAAGACCGTTTACTTTCGAAGGTCGTAAGCGTGCTACTCAAGCAGCTGGCGGTATTGCTTCCATGAAAGAAGGAGTAGATACGTTAATCGTTATCCCTAATGATCGTCTTCTTGAGATTGTTGATAAAAACACTCCAATGTTAGAAGCGTTCCGTGAAGCAGATAACGTCCTTCGTCAAGGTGTACAAGGTATCTCTGACCTGATTGCTACTCCAGGTTTAATCAACCTTGACTTTGCTGATGTGAAAACAATCATGTCCAACAAAGGTTCTGCATTGATGGGAATTGGTGTTGCTACAGGTGAAAACCGTGCAGCAGAAGCAGCGAAAAAAGCTGTATCTTCTCCTCTACTTGAAACTTCTATCGACGGAGCTCAAGGTGTATTAATGAACATTACAGGTGGCACTAACCTAAGCTTGTATGAAGTACAGGAAGCTGCAGACATCGTGGCATCTGCTTCTGATCAAGAAGTGAACATGATTTTCGGTTCTGTAATCAATGAAAACCTTAAAGACGAAATCGTTGTAACGGTTATCGCTACAGGGTTCAGCGAAGCAGAAATTAATCATACAAAACAAGGTGCACGTCCAGTGTTCGGCGCTCAAAAAGCTCCGGCGCAAAAGCCACAACAACCGCAACGCGAAGTTAGACGTGAAGAGCCTGTTCAACAACAACAGGAACAACAAGAGCCACGTCGCCAGCAACAACCACAGCAACAAGAAGAAACGTTGGATATCCCAACATTCTTACGAAACAGAAATCGCCGCCGCTAATTTTCATTAGCTCCAGGCTAAACCCAAAGCATCAAACCATTGAAAGTGAAAATGGTTTGGTGCTTTTTTATTATTAAGGAAGTATAGGTACGGTTGATTTCCGTTCCAGGCGCTTCGCTTGCCTGCGGGCGGTCCGTGAGCCTCCTCAGGCTTCGCCTTCCGGGGTCTCACCTGTCCCTTCCTCCCGCGGGCGTCTTCGCGCCTTCCACTCCAATCAACTAGGGGACTTCATTCATTTAAGGGTTTATGAAAAAGCATCTTACCGAGTTAACATTGGATAAGCATTAACTTAACATCTACTTAATTTTAGCTGTGGATTGAAGCAAATGGCGTAGACTCCAGCGGGGGAGTAACGGTAGGTTGAGACCCCTGAAGCGTTGTGAGGAGGCTCAAGCACCGTCCCGAGGAAAGCGAAGCCGTTAGCGGTTAGGAACAGCGGTGTTAAACCAAACAACAATACTTTACAACATCTTTCCTATCTCTAAGTATCCCCTCCGACAAATAAGCAAAAAAACCTTCAAAAATTGTATTCTACCATCGGCAGGAACTGACAGACTTTCTAATAGTAGTGATTTATACTAGTTTCAAACATAAAAAGGTATAAATGAGGGACTAAACTTGACCGTATATTTAGATGCGATCTGGCTATTGAATTTTGGGTTTGATTTCCTGCTTTTAAAGATTACTGGTATCATCCTGAAACGAAAAATGGTGTCTTGGAGACTAATGCTGGGGGCATTTTTGGGTTCTTTAATTGTAGTACTCATGTTTACCCCACTACAGTCAATTGTTGCAAATCCATTCGTCAAAATGCTTTTCTCCCTCACGATTATACTCGCTGCATTCGGGTTCCATAGGCTCAGGGTATTTATAGAAAATCTAATTGTATTCTATGTTACTACCTTTTCTGTAGGCGGTGGTATGCTGGCAGTTCATTACGCCTTGCAAGTGGATCAACGTTTCGCCAATGAAACAGTTCAAAGCTTGACCACTGGACTTGGTGATCCTATTTCATGGATGTTCGTCCTCATCGGTTTTCCGGCCCTTTTATACTTATCAAAAAAGCAATTCCATGCAGTAGAAACAAGAAGATTTAAATATGATCAATTGGCCACTATCTCTATTACTGTTGAAAAGGAAGTGATTTCGTTACCAGGTCTTTTGGACAGTGGAAACCAGCTGTTAGATCCTATTACCAAAACCCCGGTCATGATTGTAGAGGTGGACTCTCTTCATGCATTTATCCCTCAAGAAATAATACAAGCCATGGACTCCATTGAACAAACACAAGGTTGGCCGACATTCTCAGAAGAGACGAAGTGGGTGGAGAGAATAAGAATCATTCCATATCGTGCAGTTGGAAAAAGCACCAGCTTGATGCTTGCAATTAAGCCGGATAAAGCTGTCATTCACCATGATGGCAAACAGTATGAAACAAGTAAATTTCTGCTGGGGCTGACAAAAACAAAACTCTCTTCCGAAAGGGATTATGTATGTATCCTCCATCCGAAAATGCTACAGGGGGAAGTAGTTGAGCAGGTTTCATGAAGCTATGCCAGAAATTCAGACATGAATTAGAAAAAGGGAGGAATTACTTTGGGGAAACTAAAGATTAAGGTTACTTATTTATGGTATAAATTATTAATCAAGCTCGGATTGAAGACAGATGAAATTTATTATATAGGAGGAAGTGAAGCACTACCTCCTCCATTATCAAAAGAAGAAGAGGCACACCTGCTCATCAAACTGCCTAATGGGGATCAAGCTGCAAGATCCATCTTAATAGAACGAAACTTGAGACTTGTTGTGTACATCGCAAGAAAGTTCGAAAACACGGGCATAAATATTGAAGATTTGATCAGTATTGGAACAATTGGGCTTATTAAAGCGGTAAATACATTCAATCCTGAGAAAAAAATCAAACTTGCAACTTATGCTTCCCGCTGCATCGAGAATGAAATTTTAATGTATCTGCGCAGGAACAATAAGGTTCGTTCAGAAGTATCATTTGATGAACCTTTGAATATCGACTGGGATGGGAATGAATTGTTGCTATCTGATGTGTTAGGAACTGAGGAAGATATCATCACAAAAGATCTGGAAGCAAATGTTGATCGAAAACTTCTATTGAAAGCTTTAGAACAATTAAATGATAGGGAAAAACAAATTATGGAACTACGCTTTGGACTTATTGGCGGTGAAGAAAAAACGCAAAAAGATGTGGCAGATATGCTAGGAATTTCGCAATCATATATATCCCGTTTAGAAAAACGTATTATTAAAAGACTTCGAAAAGAATTCAACAAAATGGTGTAAAAAAATTTTTTTAATGAATAATGCCAGCAGTGATAAGGAATGACATTATTTGTCAGAATAGATAGATTACTGCATATGCATATTTTTCCCTCCTGAGGAGATACTTAACTCTGAACAGCAACTCCTGTTAGGAGGGGAAAGAATGACACGTAATAAGGTAGAGATTTGTGGAGTAGACACCTCTAAACTTCCCGTTTTGAAAAATGAAGAAATGAGGAAGTTGTTTCGCGAAATGCAAGGTGGTGAGCTTTCTGCTCGTGAAAAGCTTGTGAATGGTAATTTAAGGCTTGTATTAAGTGTTATTCAACGGTTTAACAACCGTGGAGAATTTGTCGATGACTTATTTCAGGTAGGATGTATTGGATTAATGAAATCCATTGATAACTTTGATTTAGGTCAGAATGTTAAATTTTCTACATATGCAGTACCGATGATCATCGGGGAAATCAGACGTTATCTTCGTGACAATAACCCAATTAGAGTATCAAGGTCGTTACGTGATATCGCCTATAAAGCACTGCAAGTGAGAGAAAGATTGATGAGTGAAACATCCAGAGAGCCAACAGCTGAAGAGATTGCAAAGGTATTAGAAGTGCCTCACGAAGAGATTGTTTTCGCCCTAGATGCTATCCAAGATCCTGTATCATTGTTTGAGCCAATTTACAATGATGGAGGAGATCCTATCTATGTTTTAGATCAGATTAGTGATGAAAAGAACAAGGATATCCAATGGATAGAGGAGATTGCGCTTAAAGAAGGAATGAGACGCCTGAATGACAGGGAAAAGCTTATTTTGAGAAAACGTTTCTTTCAAGGAAAAACACAGATGGAAGTTGCTGATGAAATCGGAATTTCGCAAGCTCAAGTATCTCGACTGGAAAAGGCGGCAATCAAGCAGATGAATAAAAATATTCAAAGCTAATGCAGTAAAATATAAAAATAAAAGTGCCAGTGTCCAATTATAAACGGATCACTGGTTCTTTTTTTGGACAAGTATGTAATATCAATTAAAACTTTTTTCTTTTCCCTTCATGAAGACTGGTACACATATCATATAGTTAAGTATGATAGACAAAATGGAGGAATGAAAATGGTGAAAATATCTGATTTTCAAACGAAAGATGTTGTTAGTGTTTCTGATGGGAAAAAACTAGGTAATATTGGTGATATAGATATAAATCTAACGAATGGGAAAATTGAAGCGATTATCATTACCGGTGGTGGAAAAATGCTTGGTTTTTTCGGAAAGGATGAGGAAGTCGTAATCCCTTGGCGTAATATTGTCAAAATTGGTGCAGACGTCATTCTTGTGCGTTATCAAACAAAGGTAGAGACAACATATGAGGAATGATACGCGAAAATTACTGTCGAAAGGGACAATATAATTCAAAGTTAGTAGAAAAATGTGGTACAATATGAAAGAATATGAGTGTAAGAATAAAGAAGGTGTCATAAATGACGGAGCCATTTGTTCTGGAAAAAGAACAAGCACTGTCCCTCCCTGCTTGGAAAAAGGAAAATTCCAACCTTATTGTCGGATTTACGACGAAAAATGGAGGAGTCAGTGAAGGACAATTCAGTACATTGAATATGGGGTTGCATGTCAATGATTCAGTCGAAGCTGTTTGTCAAAATAAAGAAATTTTGGCAAGTATGTTTAATATGCCTACAGAGAATTGGGTAGGATGCGACCAAACACATGAAGATAAAATCATTAAAGTAGACAGCAATGATAAGGGAAAAGGTGTTTGCTCTTACAACACTACTTTGGCAGGAACGGACGGCATTTATACAGATTGTGAAGACATTTTATTAACACTATGTTTTGCTGATTGTGTGCCATTGTACTTTTATTCTAAGGAGCATTCGCTTGTTGGAATTGCTCATGCCGGCTGGAAGGGTACCGTGAAAAATATTGGCGGTCACATGATCAACAGATGGGTGGAAGATGGCGTTAACATGGATACCATTCAAGTAGCCATTGGACCAGCCATATCGGCACAAGCATATATTGTAGATGATTATGTTATTAATAGAATAGTGGATGCACTTCCTGCTGTAGAAAAGGAAAAATACATGAAAGAAGTTTCAAGCGGGCAGTATGCTCTTGATCTTAAAAAAGTCAACTACGAACTTCTTTTACAAGCTGGTGTGAATAAGAATAACATCCTTTGCAGCTCTTTTTGTACAAGCTCTGATGAATCCTTATTCTTTTCCCATCGTCGGGATAAAGGGAAAACAGGAAGAATGATGAGTTTTATCGGTTTGAAAGGAGCGGATTTTGCATGAACCAACCATCAGTCGAATCAAATCTTTCCGAAATTCAACAAAATATCAGAGATGCCTGTCACAATGTCAATCGTTCAGTAGAAGAGGTTAAGATTATTGCCGTAACAAAATATGTATCAACAGAGCGTGCCCAAGAGGCCATAAACTCTGGTGTAAAACATCTTGGTGAAAATCGGGATGATGGCTTTTTAAAGAAATGGGATGCAATTTCCAATGAGGCAACGTGGCATTACATTGGTACTTTACAATCTAAAAAAGTGAAAAATATCATCGGTAAAGTTGATTATATTCACTCCTTGGACCGCAAGTCCCTAGCAGAAGAAATACATAAGAGGGCAGAAAAAGCCGTTAAATGCTTTATACAAGTAAATGTATCAGGGGAAGATTCTAAACATGGGCTAGCGCCAGAAGAAGTCCCGGGTTTTATAAAAACGATCTCAGACCTTCATAACATTCAAATCGTCGGTTTAATGACCATGGCCCCTTTTACAGAGGAAGAAGAACTATTACGAAATTGTTTCCGCGGATTGAAGTCTCTGCAACAAGAAATTCAATCGATGAACCTTCCGTTTGCGCCATGTACAGAGTTGTCCATGGGGATGTCCAATGACTACAAGATTGCCATTGAAGAAGGTGCAACATTTATCCGAATCGGAAGTGCACTTGTAGGAAACGAACAATAATTTGGAGGTGTGAGGTATGACAATAAAATCAAAATTCAAAAGTTTTTTTGCCTTAGATGATGAAGAATATGAGTACAAAGAATCGGAAGTATACGAGGAAGAAGAAGTGGTAGAGGAGCCAAGAAG
This sequence comes from Sutcliffiella horikoshii, assembly GCF_002157855.1. Lineage (NCBI taxonomy): Bacteria > Bacillati > Bacillota > Bacilli > Caryophanales > Bacillaceae > Sutcliffiella > Sutcliffiella horikoshii. The sequence continues at coordinate 1,844,274 of NZ_CP020880.1, forward strand.
AACAAGATCCGGCACCACACAACAACCTGCTTCTAGACAGAACGTTGTCAGTCTGCAAAGTGTACAGAAGACATCTAAAGTGGTACTTTATGAACCTAGATCCTATTCGGAAGCACAAGACGTTGCCGACCATTTAAAGAACCGCCGCGCCATCATCGTCAACTTGCAGCGAATTGATATGGATCAAGCAAAAAGAATTGTAGATTTCCTAAGTGGCACCGTATACGCCATCGGTGGAGATATCCAGCGCATTGGACAGAATATCTTCCTATGCACTCCAGACAACGTGGATGTATCCGGGTCTATTTCTGAAATTATGCAGCAAGAACAGGAAGAATATACAGACAAGAGGTGGTAGACTAACATGGATGTTTTTTTTAGGTTATTGAACGATTTAGTTTTTATTTACACGATAGCTTTAATCATCTATATTTTTATGTCTTGGTTCCCAGGAGCAAGGGAATCATCATTTGGGAGGATCCTAGGAAGGATATGTGAGCCTTATCTTGATATGTTCCGCCGCATCATTCCGCCGCTAGGAATGATTGATATTTCTCCAATTGTGGCTATTTTCGTATTACGATATGCTGTCTTAGGGCTTGCAGCATTATTTAGAATGCTGGGATTATATTAATACTAAAGCAGGGAATCTCGACTTTAACGGGTTTCCCTTCTTATCTTTTTGTAAGAGTAGAGTGATATGATGAGTATTTATCAACATTTTCGTCAAGAAGAGCATGATTTTATTGATCAAGTCTTGGAATGGAAGGATACCGTTATAGAACAGTATGCCTCCAAACTCACGGATTTTCTTGATCCCCGTGAGCAAGAAATTGTGAAAAGCGTTGTAGGCAATCATGAGGATGTTAAGCTTGCTTTTCATGGTGGAGCGGAAGGTGCCGAAAGAAAGCGCGCCCTCTTGTATCCTCCATACCTCGAACCCACTGCAGAAGATTTCCAATTAAAAGCGTATAATCTTTCCTATCCGGAGAAGTTTGTGAAAATAGAACACCGCCAAGTGCTTGGGTCCTTGATGGGGATTGGTCTAAAAAGAAGCAAATTTGGTGATATCTATTTTCACGATAGTAGTATCCAAATAGTACTAAGCGCAGAAGTGAGTGCTTTTGTTGAGATGCAATTACAAGAAGTGGGGAAAGTGAAGGTTTCCTTAAATGAGTTGCCTCTTGAGGAAATAACATCTACAGTAACAAGCTGGGAAGAGGCTTCTACGACGGCTGCATCCCTGCGGTTGGATGTTATGATCGCCTCCATCTACAATCTTTCCAGACAAAAGGCGCAATTATTGATTGGTGGCAAGAAGGTGAAGATTAACTGGAAGCTTGTTGAACAGACAGCCTTTGAATGCCAGGAAGGGGACATCCTTTCTGTAAGGGGATTTGGAAGAAGTAAACTTTTAACTGTAGATGGAAAAACCAAGAAAGATAAATGGAGAATTATTGTAGGAAAACAAAAATAATTTTTTGTTCGGCAGGAAAACAAGAGAGTATGTCGAATAATGTTAAGTAACAGTAGAGATTTTAATGGAGGTGGCATCAATGCCCTTAACACCACTTGATATTCACAATAAAGAGTTTAACAAGGCTTTTCGCGGTTACGATGAAGATGAAGTAAATGAATTTCTTGACCAGGTAATCAAGGACTATGAAATGATTCTGCGTGAAAAGAAAGAACATGAGGAAAAGGCCAAAGAGTTGAATGACCGATTGTCTCACTTTAACACGATTGAAGAAACGTTAAATAAGTCCATTCTAGTGGCACAAGAATCCGCAGAGGATGTCAGAAGAAATGCCCAGAAAGAAGCAAAACTGATTATCAAGGAAGCGGAAAAAAATGCTGACCGTATTATTAATGAATCTTTATTAAAGTCAAGAAAGCTTCAAGTGGAAATAGACGAATTGAAGAAGCAATCAAAGATCTTCCGCAACCGTTTCAAGATGCTTGTTGAAGCGCAGTTGGAACTAATCGACAATGATGACTGGGAACATTTAATGGAATATGAAGAAAAAGATAAAGAATTAGAAGAAAGTGGAGTATAACCTTGACGATATAAGGTTATATTCAGTATAATAACGAAACAAATCAAAGTTTTTTCATACAATAAATAAATGCACTTATTTTTTATAAAACATATTAAAGCGTTGATAGGGACAGTAGTTTCTCTTACCACTTATGATAGCGAACCGGGGACGGTGAAAGCCCGGTATAAGAAGAGAAGTGAAAATCACCCTAGAGCATGGGACTGAACGCATAATGCCTCTAAGTCTTGTCGTCACATTCACGTTACGAATGCTAAAGCGGACTGAACCTGCCTTCAAGCAGCTAAGTCAATTTAGGGTGGTACCACGGGAGATCCTCTCGTCCCTTTCATGGGATGAGGGGATTTTTTTATTGTTATTTATGAAAAAACAAAAATGTGAAAGTTGGAGGAAAGACCATGGAATACAAAGATACGTTACTAATGCCTAAAACCGAATTCCCAATGCGCGGAAACCTACCAAACCGCGAACCGCAACTACAACAAAAATGGGACGAAATGGATATCTACAAAAAAGTGCAAGACCGCACAAAAGATCGCCCAATGTATGTCTTGCACGACGGACCTCCATATGCAAACGGAGACATCCATATGGGTCACGCACTCAACAAAGTCCTAAAAGACTTCATCGTCCGCTACAAATCCATGAGCGGTTACCATGCGCCATATGTTCCAGGTTGGGATACACACGGTCTGCCAATTGAAACAGCTCTTACAAAAAACAAAAAAGTAAAACGCAAAGAAATGTCCGTAGCAGACTTCCGTAAATTATGTGAAGAGTATGCATATGACCAAGTAGATCGCCAACGTGAGCAATTTATGCGCCTAGGTGTACGTGGTGACTGGTTCAATCCATATATCACATTAAAACCTGAATATGAAGCACAACAGATTAAAGTGTTCGGAGAAATGGCGAAGAACGGATTAATCTATAAAGGCTTAAAGCCGGTTTATTGGTCTCCTTCCAGTGAATCTGCACTTGCAGAAGCGGAAATCGAGTATCAAGATAAGCGTTCTCCTTCCATTTATGTAGCCTTTAAGGTAGAAGACGGAAAAGGTGTACTAGATGGTTCTGAGAGCTTCATCATCTGGACGACCACTCCATGGACCATTCCTGCTAACCTTGGAATTGCGGTGCATGCAGATCTAGATTATAGTGTAGTCGAAGTAAATGGCAGCAAGTTCATCATCGCTGCAGAACTGTTTGAAACGGTATCTAGCACACTTGAGTGGGAAGATGCGAAAGTTGTGAAAACACTTAAAGGGGCAGAACTTGAGCATGTAGTTGCTAAACACCCTTTATATGACCGTACTTCGTTAGTAATGCTTGGTGAACATGTAACGACTGACGCAGGAACAGGCTGTGTTCACACTGCTCCAGGTCACGGGGAAGATGACTTTATCATCGGAAAGAAATATGGCCTTGATGTATTATGTCCGGTTGATGCAAAAGGAAATATGACAGAAGAAGCACCAGGCTTTGAAGGACTTTTCTATGATGAAGCTAACAAGCCAATCACAGAAAAACTTCAAGAAGCAGGCGCGCTGTTAAAATTAAACTTTATCACGCACTCCTATCCACATGACTGGCGTACAAAAAAGCCGACTATTTTCCGTGCAACAGCACAATGGTTTGCTTCCATCGATAAAATCAGGGACCAATTGCTGGAAGCAGTAGCAGAAACAAAGTGGGTACCAGCATGGGGAGAAACTCGCCTTTACAACATGGTTCGTGACCGTGGAGACTGGTGTATCTCTCGTCAACGTGCATGGGGTGTTCCGATTCCTGTGTTCTATGCAGAAAACGGCCTGGAAATTATCACAGACGAAACGATCGATCATGTATCTGCTCTGTTCAGAGAGCATGGATCTAATATCTGGTTTGAAAAAGAAGCGAAAGACTTGCTTCCAGAAGGTTTCACACATGAAGGAAGCCCAAATGGTACTTTCTTTAAAGAGATGGACATCATGGACGTATGGTTTGATTCCGGTTCGTCCCATCAATCCGTTCTAGAAGAAAGAGATGACCTGCAACGTCCTGCTGACCTTTACCTTGAAGGTTCTGACCAATATCGAGGATGGTTCAACTCTTCTTTGACGACAAGTGTAGCAGTAACAGGAAAGGCTCCTTATAAAGGAATCTTGAGTCACGGTTTCGCACTTGATGGTGAAGGGCGCAAAATGAGTAAATCACTAGGTAACGTAGTTCTTCCATCTAAGGTAATGAACCAACTTGGTGCAGATATTCTTCGCTTATGGGTAGCTTCCGTTGATTATCAATCTGACGTGAGAGTGTCTGATAATATCTTAAAGCAAGTAGCCGAAGTGTATCGTAAAATCCGTAACACTTTCCGCTTCCTGCTTGGTAACCTAGCTGACTTTGATCCAACCGTAAATGCGGTGGATGTAAAGGATCTTCGCGAAGTGGACCGTTACATGATGGTCAAACTTAACAACTTAATCACGAAAGTGAAAAAGTCCTATGAAGATTACGAGTTTGCTGGCATCTATCATGCTGTACACAACTTCTGTACGATTGAATTAAGTTCCTTCTACCTTGACTTTGCGAAGGATATTCTTTACATCGAAGGAAAAGATCAGCATGACCGCCGAGCTATCCAGACCGTTCTTTATGAGACATTGCTTGCACTTACAAAACTTGTAACACCAATACTTCCTCATACAGCTGACGAAGTATGGTCACACATCGATTTTGTAAAAGAAGAGAGTGTCCAACTTGTTGATATGCCGGATGTATTGCCTGTTGACGGTGCAGATGCGATTGAAGAAAAATGGGATAAATTCATGGCATTACGTGACGATGTGTTAAAAGCGTTAGAGGTTGCCCGTAACGAAAAAGTTATCGGGAAATCCCTTGCTGCAAAAATCACTTTATATCCGAATGCGGAAACTAAGGCTTTGCTAGATTCCATCGAAGAAAATGTTCAGCAATTGTTCATCGTTTCCGGTTTGGAAGTTGCTGGCGTGAAAGAAGAAGCTCCAGAGAGTGCTCATGTGTTTGAAGGAGTAGCCATTTCGGTTACGCCTGCTGAAGGTGAAACATGTGACCGCTGCTGGGTTGTCACACCGACAGTTGGAGAAGATAAAGATCATCCAACACTTTGTGTTCGCTGTGCAACTGTAGTGAAAGAAAATTATAGTGCTTAATACTTTTAAAAAGACCTGCGCTGACAAATGTTGGCGCAGGTTTTATTATTATATTTTAATTAAGTTTTGCATTAGCACTAGGTAGTCATACAGGATGAACGAGGACAATGTTTTACACTTTTCAGTGGGGAAGGTAGTCATACGCTTTGAACGAGGACAATGTTTGGCACTTTTACATGGGGAAGGTAGTCATACGCTTTGAACGAGGACAATGTTTTACACTTTTCAGTGGGGAAGGTAGTCATACGCCCAGAATGAGGACAATGTTTCCCAAAATTCAAAGTCACAGGTAGTCATACGCTCTCGATGTAAGGATAATGTTTACTATCAGCTTTATTTACCACCCTCTATTTGCTATAATTCTAAAGTACATATAAAAACCTGGGGGTACGTGTTAAGATGTATTATCTTATTGCACTTGGAATTATCATTGTCGATCAACTAACAAAATGGTTGGTAGTAAGATATATGGAAATTGGAGAAAACATTCCGATCATACATAACTTTTTGTACTTGTCTTCCCACCGCAACAGAGGTGCTGCATGGGGGATACTTGAAGGCCAGATGTACTTTTTTTACATTATTACAGTTGGTGTTGTTATTGGACTTATCGTATACCTGCAAAAGCTTCCAAAAGATCAGCCATGGATGAAACTTGCATTAAGCCTGATGCTTGGTGGCGCGATAGGGAACTTTATCGATCGTTTATTGCACCAAGAAGTAATTGATTTTATCAACACATTCATCTTCACCTACGATTTCCCTATTTTTAATGTAGCCGATTCTGCATTAGTAATAGGCGTTGGGATTATATTAATCCTAACGATACTTGAGGGCAAGAAAGAGAAGGAGTTATCAAAAAAATGACAGAAACAATGACGATTCAGATTGATGAATCACAAAAAAATGACCGTATCGACAAGGTACTTTCCACTCAAAATGAAGAGTGGTCCCGTTCACAGGTCCAACAATGGATCAAAGAGGGGCAAATCCTTGTTAACGGAGAGAAAACAAAGCCAAATTATAAATTTAGTGTTGGTGATAATATAACGGTCACCATTCCGGAACCGGAGGCATTGGATGTCGTGCCGGAAGAAATGGATCTCGATATTTACTACGAAGATGCGGACGTTATTGTGGTTAATAAACCTCGCGGGATGGTTGTTCACCCTGCTGTTGGCCATGCAACAGGAACACTTGTGAATGGCCTTATGGCACATTGTAACGATCTTTCAGGTATCAATGGTGTATTAAGACCGGGAATTGTTCACCGTATTGACAAGGACACTTCAGGGTTATTAATGGTGGCAAAAAATGATTTTGCTCATGAAAAGCTTGTTAATCAACTAGTTGCCAAGACAGTTACAAGAAAGTACCAGGCAATCGTTCACGGTGTTATTGCGCATGATGTAGGCACGGTAGATGCGCCAATTGGACGTGATAAAAAAGATCGCCAAGCCATGACAGTAACAAATGAAAACAGCAGGAACGCTGTGACACACTTCCGCGTGATCGAACGGTTCAAAGACTTTTCGCACATTGAGTGCCAGCTTGAAACAGGACGAACGCATCAAATCCGCGTGCACATGAAATATATTGGTTATCCTTTAGCAGGTGACCCGAAATACGGTCCGAAGAAATCACTCGATATAGAGGGACAAGCTTTACATGCAGGTATCCTTGGATTTATTCATCCCCGTACGGAAGAGTACATGGAATTTGAGGCGCCTAATCCGCCAGAATTCGAGCGCGTTTTAAAACATTTAAAAAACCATTGACAGATTAATATTATTTTGAGATAATCATTCTAGTTGAATAAGACCTTTAAACGACAGTCCCGTGAGGCTGAGAAGGTAACGGCATATGCGAATGGAGCAGCTATATCTATAGCCATCCCTCTATTTTCGTGTACAAAAACCTCTCATCATACGGTGAGAGGTTTTTTGTTTCTCGTTACAAGTAAAGGCAAGAAAGGGTGAAAATAAATGTCGGAAAAAGCTTTGATTTTAGACGAGCAGGCAATAAGAAGAGCGTTAACACGCATTGCTCATGAAATTATCGAACGCAATAAAGGTGTGGAAGACTCCGTTCTTGTGGGAATTAAAACAAGAGGAATTCACTTGGCTAAAAGGTTGGCCGAGCGCATCAATCAGATAGAGGAAAAAGATATCGCAGTAGGCGAGTTGGATATCACCCTTTATAGAGATGATCTGACAACTAAAACTTCTGATAATGAACCACTTGTAAAGGGATCTGATATTCCGATGGACATTAATAATAAAAAAGTCATCTTGGTAGATGATGTCCTGTTTACAGGAAGAACGGTCCGGGCGGGAATGGACGCTCTGATGGATTTTGGAAGACCTTCACAAATCCAGCTTGCAGTCCTAGTAGACAGAGGTCATAGAGAATTACCAATTAGAGCGGATTTTGTTGGGAAAAATATTCCCACAGCAAGTAATGAAAAGATAGTAGTGGAACTATCTGAAATTGATAATAACGATCAAGTAAGCATTCATGATAAATAAATAGACCCTTTTAATTGCAGTCCCGTGAGGCTGGCAAAGGGGTGAATTGGTTTTAGAATCCGCTGCTGGCGGATTTCCTGGAGCCTCTCTACCTCTTTGTGCCATCACGCTGCACAAAGAGTTTTTTTATGGGAAAATACGGGAGGTTAACCTTATGAGAGAGAAACCAGTTTTAGACATACACGAAGTACCAAGTAAACCCAAGTGGTTGATTTTAAGCCTGCAGCACTTATTCGCAATGTTTGGCGCAACCATCCTCGTTCCGCTTTTAGTGGGCTTAAGTCCAGCAGTAGCATTAGTATCAAGCGGACTCGGGACACTCGCATACCTGCTCATTACCAAAGGGCAAATACCGGCATACCTTGGTTCATCCTTTGCCTTCATCGTACCAATCGTTTTAGCAACTGAAATTGGCGGGCCTGGTGCTGCCATGATCGGAAGTTTCATGGCAGGATTAGCATACGGAATTGTTGCATTGTTAATCAAACAACTTGGACATCAATGGATTATGAAACTTTTGCCACCTGTTGTAGTAGGACCGATTATCATCGTTATCGGTTTAGGTTTAGCTGGAGTGGCGGTAGATATGGCCATGTATGAAAACCCGGGAGCGCCGGAATCTGAGTTAATCTACAGCGTGAAGCACTTGCTGGTGGCGATGGCCACTTTAGCCATCACCATCGGAGCAATCATATTCTTAAAAGGAGTCTTCAGCCTGGTCCCTATCCTGATCGGAATAGTTTCCGGATACTTGATAGCCTATTTTACAGGCTTGGTTGACTTAACACCTGTTAAAGAAGCAAGCTGGATTCAAGTACCAGACTTTATTATCCCATTTGTCAGCTACACACCAAGCTTCAATGCATCGATCTTCTTCATCATGGTGCCGGTTGCCATTGTAACCTTATCAGAGCATATCGGTCATCAAATGGTATTAAGTAAAGTGGTAGGCAGACCTTTCATCCAAAAGCCGGGCCTTCACCGCTCCATTCTTGGAGACGGAGTAGCAACGATGCTTGCAGCAGTACTAGGAGGACCTCCTAATACAACATACGGGGAAAACATCGGTGTTCTTGCGATAACAAGAGTGTTCAGTGTGTTTGTAATCGGAGGAGCGGCAGTGATTGCCATCACATTCGGGTTCATCGGTAAAATCGCAGCATTGATCAGCACAGTACCAAGTGCAGTCATGGGGGGAGTAAGCATTCTACTCTTCGGAATTATCGCATCAAGCGGATTAAGAATGTTAATTGATAATAAAGTAGACTTTAATATAAAAAGAAACTTAATCATTGCGGCTGTCATTACAGTCATCGGAATCGGCGGGGCATTCATCAAGATTGATAACTTCCAAATTCCTGCAATGGCAATGGCAGCTATTATCGGAGTGGTATTAAACCTTGTCTTGCCACAAGATGAACAAGAAAAAACAGAGCAAAAAAAATACGAAGAAAAACAAAATACAGTAGCTTAACCTTTTAATAGAAGTCCAGAGAGGCTGAGAAGGGTGCAAGGCGAACACTTAGTAAACAAGGAAGATTCGGCAGTACTAGTACTACCCACTTGTTTACCTAAGTTTGAGCAAAACACCCTTCCGGCAACATGGATAGGGTGTTTTTTTATGAAATGGGAGGGATGGAAATGAGACACTTACGAACGATGAGTGATTTGGCAAACGAAGAGATTATGGCACTGATTGTAGAAGCAATAGAATTTCAACAAGGAAAACAATGGACACCAGAAAAACAGACATTCGTCGCCAACCTCTTCTACGAATCAAGTACCAGAACGAAATGCAGCTTTGAAGTGGCAGAAAGAAGGCTAGGTCTTCAAGTACTGCCATTTGAAGTGAGCACATCAAGCGTCAACAAAGGTGAAAGCTTGTACGATACAGCGAAAACATTAGAGTCCCTTGGCGTAAGTGCACTTGTCGTTCGCCATCCTGAAGAGGAATATTTCAATCAGTTACATACTATCGATGCAGCGATCATCAACGGAGGCGATGGTTGTGGCAATCATCCAACCCAGTCGTTATTGGATCTGATGACAATCTACCAAGAGTTTGAGCACTTCGAGGATTTGAAAATAACCATCATTGGTGATATCCGCCATAGCCGAGTGGCTCGATCCAACGCACAAGTACTGGAGCGACTGGGTGTAAAAGTAAGATTTGTCGCACCTGATGAATGGAAGGATAACAGCTACCCAAAAGAAGCTTACATCACGATGGATGACGCAATACAAACAAGTGATGTGGTGATGCTCTTAAGAATTCAGCATGAAAGGCATCACAGCGGTAAAGCAGGATTGGATGATTACCATGAGCAGTACGGTATGACAATCCAACGAGAAAAAGAAATGAAGCCGAATAGCATCATTATGCATCCGGCACCAATCAACCGCGGGGTGGAAATTGCTTCAGAGCTTGTGGAATGCGAGCGCTCAAGAATTTTCAAACAGATGGAAAATGGCTTATACATGAGAATGGCTGTACTGAAAAGAGCATTAACAAACAATGAAGGAGGAAAAGAGCATGACAACATTATTAAAGAATGGGAAATGGCTTAATTCTGAAGGTGAAATGGAAAAGGTGGATATCCTGATTGAGGGTAAATACATCAAAAGCATCGCCTCCAACATTGAAGATATAGGGATAAAGGAAGTAATCGATCTAGATGGAAATCTTATATCCGCAGGTTTTATTGATGTACATGTACACTTAAGGGAACCTGGCGGGGAAAAGAAAGAAACCATTGAAACAGGAACGTTGGCTGCTGCTAAGGGAGGCTTCACCACCATCTGCGCAATGCCTAATACAAGACCGACGCCTGATACGAAAGAACAGCTAGATTGGCTGAACAATAGAATCGCAGAAACAGCAAGTGTTCGTGTCCTTCCATATGCTTGCATCACGACAAGGCAGCTTGGTCAGGAGCTTACCAATTTTGCCGAGTTAAAAGAAGCGGGGGCATTCGCTTTTACCGACGATGGGGTTGGCGTGCAGGATGCCTCAAAGATGCTTGAAGCAATGAAACAAGCGGCTGCTCTAGATATGGCGATTGTTGCTCACTGTGAAGAAAATACACTGATAAACAAAGGAGCTGTCCATGAAGGGACGTTTTCCAAGGAACATGGGTTAAATGGGATTCCATCTGTATGTGAATCTGTTCATATCGCACGCGACATTTTGCTTGCGGAAGCTTCAGGATGTCACTATCATGTCTGCCATATCAGTACAAAAGAATCGGTCAGAGTGGTAAGGGACGCAAAGCGAGCTGGAATTAAAGTGACCGCCGAAGTCAGCCCGCATCACCTGCTATTGTGTGAAGAAGATATTCCGGGACTTGATCCGAACTTCAAAATGAATCCGCCATTAAGAGGAAAAGCGGACCAAGAAGCACTAATAGAGGGCTTGCTAGACGGAACCATTGATTTCATTGCGACAGATCATGCTCCACATACTGCTGAAGAAAAAGCAGAAGGCATGGAAAAGGCACCATTCGGAATTGTAGGACTAGAAACTGCCTTTCCGTTACTCTATACAAACTTTGTGGAAACTAAGGAATTCACACTAAAGCAACTGTTGGATTGGCTGACTGTTAAGCCGGCGGAAGTGTTCAAACTGCAAAGTGGAATAATAGAACAAGGAGCTACAGCAGACCTTACCATTATCGATTTAAATAGCTTCTCTACTGTGAATCCAGAGAGCTTCCTTTCTAAAGGAAAAAACACACCTTTCACAGGTTGGGAATGCAAAGGATGGCCAGTAATGACATTAGTAGAAGGAAAACTAGTTTGGCAGAAAGGTAGTGTTCAAGTATGAATCGACAACTAATTTTAGAAGACGGCACTTTCTTTGTAGGAAAGGCGTTTGGCAGCTTAAAGGACTCTATTGGCGAAGTGGTTTTTAATACAGGAATGACAGGTTATCAAGAAATTTTATCTGATCCGTCTTACTGCGGGCAGCTTGTGACTCTGACTTACCCGCTGGTTGGGAATTACGGTGTGAACAGAGATGATTTTGAATCCATACACCCTGCCATCCACGGATTTATTGTAAAAGAAGTGAGTGATTATCCTTCCAACTTCCGTAATCAATGGACACTGGATGAGTTTTTCAAAGCGAAAGACATTCCAGGAATTGCAGGTATTGATACGAGGAAACTGACAAGAATCATTCGTCAACATGGAACATTAAAAGGTGCTCTATGCGGACTTGATGTAGATCGCGAAGAAGTGATTCAACAATTGAAAACGACAACGCTTGCCACCAACCAGGTACATCAAGTGTCCACGAAGACAGCCTATCCTAGTCCTGGGCGTGGCTACAGAGTAGTACTCGTTGACTTCGGCATGAAGCATGGTATTTTACGAGAGTTGAACAAACGTGGATGTGACGTAGTAGTGGTTCCATACAACATCACTGCAGAAGAAATCATGCAGCTTAGCCCGGACGGTGTGATGCTGTCCAATGGACCTGGAGATCCAAAAGACGTACCTGAAGCCATCACGATGATTCAAGGCCTGCTTGGAAAAATACCAGTCTTCGGCATCTGCCTTGGACACCAGCTTTTTGCCCTTGCATGTGGAGCGGACACGGAGAAAATGAAATTCGGTCATCGAGGATCCAATCACCCGGTGAAAGATTTGAAAACAGGAAAAGTGGCACTAACTTCCCAAAACCATGGCTACACCGTGACCGAAGAGTCATTAGGGAATACAAGACTCGAAGTAACGCATATCGCATTAAACGACAGTACGGTAGAAGGTGTCAAACATAAAGATTATCCAGTATTCACGGTCCAATACCACCCGGAAGCAAGTCCAGGACCAGAAGATGCAAACTACTTATTTGATCAATTCATGGAACTTATCAAGGAAGCGAAAAAGGAGGAACTTGTATGCCAAAACGTCTAGACATCCAATCCATCTTAGTAATCGGGTCCGGTCCAATCGTGATCGGCCAGGCAGCAGAATTTGATTATGCAGGTACGCAAGCGTGTATTGCACTTCGAGAAGAAGGGTACCGCGTTATATTAGTAAACTCCAATCCTGCAACCATCATGACAGACCAAGAGATGGCGGACAAGGTATACATGGAGCCATTAACCGTAGAATTTGTGAGTAGAATCATTCGTAAGGAACGACCTGATGCCATCCTTCCAACTCTTGGTGGTCAAACAGGTTTGAACCTTGCTGTGGAATTGGCGGAAGCAGGTGTATTAGAAGAATGTAACGTTCAGATTCTTGGTACTAAGTTATCTGCCATCCAAAAAGCAGAGGACCGCGACCTGTTCCGCACCTTGATGAATGAGTTGGGAGAACCTGTCCCACAAAGTGAAATTATTACAAATCTTGAAGAAGCTTTTGAGTTTATAAAAGAAGTAGGATACCCGGTAATCGTAAGACCTGCTTATACGCTTGGCGGTACAGGCGGAGGAATTTGTTCGGATGAAGAAGAATTGATTGAGATTGTGACTAGCGGTCTGAAAAATAGTCCGGTAACACAATGTCTACTCGAAAAAAGCATCGCAGGATTTAAGGAAATTGAATACGAAGTGATGCGTGACAGTAATGACAATGCAATTGTGGTCTGCAACATGGAGAACATCGACCCGGTTGGTGTACATACCGGAGACTCCATCGTTGTCGCACCAAGTCAGACGCTAAGCGACAGGGAATACCAGTTGTTACGAAATGTCTCCTTGAAAATCATACGTGCCCTGGAAATTGAAGGCGGGTGTAACGTACAGCTTGCGCTTGATCCACACAGTTTCAACTACTACATTATTGAAGTAAACCCGAGGGTAAGCCGTTCATCTGCACTTGCTTCTAAGGCAACAGGTTATCCAATTGCGAAGCTTGCAGCGAAAATAGCGGTAGGTTTGACGCTCGATGAAATGATGAACCCTGTCACAGGAAAAACATATGCATGCTTTGAGCCAGCACTTGATTATATCGTAACAAAAATCCCTAGGTTCCCATTTGATAAGTTCGAATCCGCCAACCGACGACTTGGAACTCAAATGAAAGCAACCGGAGAAGTAATGGCAATCGGAAGGACGTTTGAAGAGTCTCTTCTTAAGGCCGTTCGTTCATTAGAATCCAACATCTCCTACCTTGAGCTTGAAGGAAGCGAAGGGTTTTCAGATGAACTAGTGGAAAAAAGAATCAGAAAAGCTGGAGATGAAAGATTGTTTTATATCGCTGAAGCAATAAGAAGGGGCGTTACCATTCAAACTATCCATGACTGGTGCGAAATCGACCTGTTTTTCCTGCAAAAGTTGCATAAAATTTTGGCGATGGAAGAGTTCATCACTAGCAATAATGGTTGCCTCTCCACGTTGATTGAAGCAAAAGAAATGGGATTTAGCGACGAGACGATCGCTAAACTATGGTCTACAACCGAAAGAGATATCTATGAACTACGTCTTCAAGAAACAATAGCACCTGTATACAAAATGGTGGATACTTGCGCGGCTGAGTTTGAATCCAGTACCCCTTACTACTATGGGACGTATGAAGATGAGAATGAGTCAGAAGTTACCGAAAAAGAAAGCATCGTCGTACTGGGCTCTGGTCCAATCCGAATCGGCCAGGGAGTTGAGTTCGACTATGCAACAGTCCATTCAGTTTGGGCCATTAAGGAAGCGGGTTATGAAGCAATCATCATCAACAACAACCCAGAAACAGTATCAACAGACTTCAGTATTTCTGACAAGCTTTATTTTGAGCCGTTAACAATCGAGGATGTCATGAATATCATCAATCTCGAAAAGCCAAAAGGCGTCGTCGTGCAATTTGGCGGCCAAACGGCAATCAACCTTGCAGCGGAATTAGAAGCAAGAGGAGTAAAGATACTTGGTACTACATTAGAAGATTTAGATCGTGCAGAAAACCGAGATAAATTCGAACAAACTTTAAACACCCTTGAAATACCACAACCTAAAGGGAAAACAGCCATCTCTATCCAAGAGGCAATTGCAATTGCCGAGGGAATCGGCTACCCAGTGCTTGTGCGTCCATCCTATGTCCTGGGCGGTCGTGCGATGGAAATCGTCTACAAGTCGGAAGAACTTTTACACTATATGAAAAACGCGGTAAAAATTAACCCTGAACATCCTGTACTGATTGATAAATACATGACAGGTAAAGAGATTGAAGTTGATGCGATCTCAGATGGAAAAGATGTATTCATTCCAGGAATCATGGAGCATATCGAACGCGCCGGTGTTCACTCAGGTGACTCAATTGCGGTTTATCCTCCGCAAACATTGAGTGAGGCTATTAAAGAACAAATCATCGACTATACAAGAAGGTTGGCACAAGGCCTGAACATTATTGGATTACTAAACATTCAATTTGTCATCTATAAAGAGGAAGTCTATGTAATCGAAGTAAACCCAAGATCAAGCCGTACCGTTCCATTCTTAAGCAAAATAACCCATGTGCCGATGGCCAAAGTAGCAACCAAGATTATCTTGGGAGAAAGTCTTGCAGCTCAGGGCTACGGTTCTGGACTTCAACCAGAAACAAAAGGAGTTTTCGTGAAAGTGCCGGTGTTCTCATTTGCAAAACTACGGAATGTCGACATCACGCTTGGACCAGAAATGAAATCTACTGGGGAAGTCATGGGGAAAGACATTACTCTTGAAAAAGCACTATATAAAGGTCTCGTCGCATCAGGAATATCCATTAAAACTTACGGCTCTGTGTTGTTCACCATTGCCGACAAGGATAAAGAAGAAGCACTTCAACTGGCAAAAAGATTCCACCGTATCGGGTATAAACTTTTGGCAACAGCCGGAACTGCCGAGTTCTTTGGCGAGTCGGACATCCCGGTAACGGTTGTTAATAAAATTGGTGGAGAATCACCAAACCTGATTGATGTGATCAGAAAAGGGCAAGCACAATTTGTTATCAACACGTTGACAAAAGGAAAGCAGCCAGCACGAGACGGATTCAGAATCCGCCGAGAGTCAGTGGAAAACGGGATCCCTTGCTTGACTTCACTTGATACAGCAAAAGCAATCCTGAGAGTACTAGAATCGATGACTTTCTCCATCGAATCGATTGAAACGTTAGAAAGCACAGAAAAAGAGGCGGTGTACAGCTAATGAAAAAAGCTTGGATGACCATCATCTCTCAAACTAATATTGCGCGTAACATCTATGAAATGACGTTAGAAGGAGAACTCGTCGATCTGATGAGTTCCCCTGGTCAGTTCGTTCATATCCGTGTGACAGAAGGATTTGACACCCTTTTAAGGCGTCCGATCAGTATCTCTTGCATCGATAAAGAGAATAGACAATGTAAGATCACCTACAGGGCTGAGGGAAAAGGAACGATGCTTTTGGCTTTGAAACAGCCCGGTGAAAAGCTGGACGTATTAGGCCCGCTCGGGAACGGTTTTACTGTGGATGAATTACAACGCGGCGATCATGCATTGATTGTTGGGGGAGGAATCGGTGTCCCTCCACTGCTAGAGCTGACCAAACAATTAAACCGCAGAGGAGTAAGTACCACCCACGTACTTGGCTTTCAATCAAAAGAAGACGTTTTTTATAAAAATGAATTTGCATACTTTGGCGACACTTATGTGGCGACGGTTGATGGGACTTACGGTACAGAAGGCTTCGTGACAAATGTGCTAGAGGAGATTCAACCACCTTTCACGACACTTTTTGCATGCGGACCAACCCCGATGCTTGGCGCACTTGAAAACTTATATCCTGATAAAAACGTCTACCTCTCTCTTGAAGAGCGGATGGGCTGTGGCATCGGCGCTTGCTTTGCTTGTGTCTGCCATCTTCAAAATGATCCAGAAGGGTATTCTTACAAAAAAGTTTGTACAGATGGTCCGGTATTCCGAGCAGGGGAGGTTGTACTATGAGTTGCTTATCTATCAAATTACCTGGACTAGACTTGAAGAATCCAATTATGCCTGCATCCGGATGCTTTGGGTTTGGCAGAGAGTATGCCAAGCTCTATGACTTGAATGTACTTGGAGCAATCATGATTAAAGCCACCACTGCAGAGCCTAGATTTGGTAATCCGACCCCAAGAGTGGCCGAAACGAATGCGGGGATGCTGAATGCAATCGGCTTGCAAAACCCCGGATTAGAAAAAGTTCTTTCTGAAGAGCTACCATTCTTAGCGAACTACAATGTTCCCATCATTGCTAATGTTGCAGGTTCCTTAATTGAAGACTACGTCAAGGTGGCAAAAGAAATTTCCGCGGCCCCAAATGTCCATGCACTGGAATTAAACATATCCTGTCCCAACGTAAAAACAGGAGGGATCGCGTTTGGAACGGACCCTGCAGTAGCCTTTGAAGTAACGAAGGCAGTAAAGGAAGTTTCAGAAGTGCCGGTTTACGTAAAATTGTCCCCAAACGTTGCAAACATTTCAGAGATTGCTGTGGCTATTGAGCAGGCTGGAGCCGATGGATTGACGATGATCAACACATTGCTCGGAATGAGAATCGATTTGAAAACAGGACGACCTGTACTGGCAAACGGTACAGGTGGATTATCCGGTCCTGCAATCAAGCCGGTAGCAATACGTATGATTCATGAAGTCAGCCAAAAGGTTTCCATCCCGATCATTGGTATGGGAGGGGTACAATCTGCCGAAGACGTTTTAGAGTACCTCTTTGCAGGCGCAAGTGCCGTTGCAGTCGGAACCGCAAATTTTGTGGATCCATTCATATGTCCTACCATCATCGAAGAACTTCCTTATAAAATGCACGAATTAGGATTTGAGCATATTTCAGAGTGTATCGGAAGGAGCTGGAAGCAGCATGCAAAAATCGCTTATAGTCGCACTTGATTTTCCTGGAAGAGAGGAAGTCTTGAGGTTTCTTTCTCAATTCGGTAAGGAGAAATTGTATGTAAAAGTAGGAATGGAACTGTTTTACCAAGAAGGGCCTGGGATTGTTGAATATCTAGTTGCAGAAGGTCACGATGTATTTCTTGATTTGAAGCTTCACGATATACCCCATACCGTTTATCAAGCAATGAAAGGTCTTGGTAAGCTAGGAGTGACGATGACCAATCTCCATGCTGCTGGTGGCAAAGAAATGATGAAGGCCGGGTTGGAAGGTTTGATGGAGGGGGCGGGTGAACGACGCCCAAACTTGATAGCTGTCACTCAGCTTACTAGTATGACGGAAAAACGCATGCAAAAGGACCTTAAGATTAGTGCTTCGCTTGATGAAGTAGTTCTGCACTATGCACGGAATGCATTTGAATCCGGTTTGGATGGAGTGGTATGTTCGTCGCTAGAAGCAACCATGCTGCGTGATGCCTTGGGAGCGGAATTCAAAAAAGTGACACCAGGGATTCGATTAAAAGAAGACAGTGTGGATGACCAGAAGCGAGTGGTTACTCCAATGGAGGCCCGTAAGTTTGGCGCAACAGAAATCGTGGTAGGGCGCAGCATCACCCGTGCTAACGACCCACGCAAGGCTTATGAAGCAATCTTACAACAATGGCAGGGAGTGGAGATAGGATGAACGAGCTTATGAACAGAACAGTGGCAGAAGATTTATTGGAAATTAAAGCGGTATTTTTCCAACCCAATGACCCTTTTACATGGTCTTCAGGAATTAAATCACCTATTTATTGTGACAACCGTTTGACCATTTCTTATCCACGAGTTAGAAAAAACATTTCTGAATCTTTGTCACGATTGATTGTTTCAAAGTTTCCTAATGTGCAGGTGGTAGCAGGCACAGCGACAGCAGGCATTCCACATGCTGCATTAGTGAGCAATGAACTGAACCTGCCGATGTGCTATGTTCGAAGCAAGGCGAAAGCACATGGAAAAGGAAATCAAATTGAAGGAAGAGTAGAAGCCGGGCAGAAGGTAGTTGTCGTGGAAGATTTGATTTCCACAGGCGGGAGTGCCATCGCGGCAGTTGACGCACTAAGAGAAGCCGGATGCGAAGTGCTTGGTGTGGTCGCCATTTTTACATACGGTCTGGAAGTAGCCGATGATAATTTATCCAATTACGAGATTGAAGCCCATGCATTGTGTGATTATCAGACTTTGATGGATGTTGCGATTGAAAAGGAATACATTGGAGAAGGTGACCGCAAGAAGCTTTCGAAGTGGGTGGAGAACCCGACAAGCGAGACTTGGATGGAGTTTTAAGGATTGTTTTTGAGGTTCCCTCAGACGGATGTGGTCTGGGGGATTTTTTGTGTTGGGGTTAGATTAATGGAATAGAAGATTACCTACTTTTTAGAATTAGGTAGATGAAGTTGCAAAAATGTAGAATATGAGAGTTTAGAGGTAGTAGGGAGGTTGGGAAATGTACAAGCGGATCCGGGAAATGTAGAAGGTCGCACCAAAAGTGATAGAAGGTTGCGATTTAAATGTAGAAGGTGGAATTGAAGGGAGGAAGGTTGCTGTTGAAAACATGGGACTCCCCTGATGTCCCAAGCGTGAGGTCCCATTCCTTTGCGAGAAGCTTGTCGGAGTCACAAAAAATTAGAAGGTTACCTACTTTTGAAATTAGGTAGCTGAAAAGCAAAAGTGTAGAATATGAGAGTTTAAGTGTCGAAGGACGACTGGGAAATGTACAAGCGGATCCGGGAAATGTAGAAGGTCACACCAATAGTGGTAGAAGGTTGGGATTTAACTGTAGAACCTCCACGAAGAACCCCAACCAGTCCAGTAAACCCAATAATTAGAATTGAAAAATCCAAAAAATCTCTAAATAAAGCAGGGAACCCACCAATAAATGTCGAAATATGTAACTAAACAAAAAAAGAAAGGTGTGAAGTATTGAATAAACAAACATACCGTCGTTCTATCATGCAATGTAAGCTTGATGCCTTACATAGAAGGCTGTCACCTCAACATGAAAAATACCCCCAGATTGAGAGTGAATTAGGCAAAAGACGTTCTGGAGACTTTGGTGAAAACTCCATAGATTATTATTTGTCGCAATCAAGTGGAATTCAAGATTGTATAATAGTAAAAGGGGCAAGGCTACTCCTTAATAATCATCATTTCCAAATGGATACTCTTCTACTGTTTCCTTCATTTTTTATCCTCTTAGAAACCAAACACTTAACTGGAACACTTCTTTTTGATCCGGATTACCAACAACTCATTCAAATTAAGAAAGAAGATTTAAATCATGAGATTTCTAGGCAAGAGCCGATCCTCCAAGTGAAAATGCAATATAATCAATTTAAGCGGTGGTTAGAAAACCAAGGGATAGAAGGGTACCCAGGGTATTGTTTTGTAGGTGTGACAAACCAAAATGCTATTGTAAAAGCACTTTCCAACCCAGCCCTAGTACAAGAATTCGTGGTGAGAAGCCCTGCACTGACAATCAAAATCAACGACATTCAAGCCAACCAGCAGCAAACCCGCTCCACCATATATTCCCCAAAAGAAATATCCTTACTGATTACCAAACATCATGCTCTAAGAAACATAAATATCCTCAAAGAGTTCGATATAGATCCTACAGAGATAATGACAGGTGTTGCTTGCCCTGATTGCAACAAACTGGCTATGGAGAAGCATCCAAGAAAATGGAGCTGCCCTAATTGCAAACACCAATCAAAGAATGCTCACACTCAAACCCTGATTGATTATTCTTTTTTATTTGGTACAAACATTTCAATTAGAGAAATGTGCAGAATTTTACACATAAATAACGTACGTAGTGTAAGAAGAATGTTAAAAGAGTTATCACTCAATCGAATCGGAACCACTTACAACTCTAGATATTGCCTAGAAAGTCTCCGAAAACAACAAAACGCACCCAGTTCAGAGGGTGCGTTTGTTCACTTCATCATATTAGATTAGCTTTTCAATTTCGCTGTCTTTTTTAAGATCTTCTACAAGAGTTTGTAGTTTCTTTTGTGTTTCTTCTTGTTCAAGTTGACCGCGAATTTGGTCTTCCACTTCCGCAAGTTCTGGGAATTCGTTTGCAGGCGCTTCTTCTCCTTCAGGAGCTTCAGCTTGTTGAGCTTCATTTTGCTCTTTTGCTTGGTTATAGTATTCTTTAATCTGCTCGTCCGTTACTTTTGTTTCAGGGAATTCTTTTTCCATGTATTTTTGAAGAGCTAGTTCTTCAGAGATTTGAGCCTTCAAAGTTTCCATTGTCAGTGGGCTTTCTTCTAGAGCCTCTTCGAATTTTTCTTCGCTTTCGTAATTAGCTTTGATGTCCTTGATGTAATCTTCAATTTCTTTTTCGCTTGTTTTATAGCCTTTGCTTTCTACTTCTTGAGAAAGAATTTGTTGATCGATCAATGCGTTTAATGTTTGGTCTTTCATCGCTTTAGCGTCTCCGCCTTGACCAAACTGCATCATCATCATTTGAGTTTGTTGAAGCATTTCATTATATTCCTGGCCTTTGATTTCCTGACCGTTAACTTTGGCCACAACTTTTTCAGGATCCACTTCTTCGACTTCAGGAGTTTGTTGTTCTTGTCCTTCTTGTCCTTCTTGAGCTTCTTTGTTTTCATTTCCTTCTTTAGAAGCATTGTTACCATCAGAACCGCATGCAGCTAATAGAACAGCTGTTAACATTGCTACTAGAAACATCGTCAATTTCTTTTTCATGTTGTTACCCTCCATTTAAAAAACATTTGAAACTATTTTTCCATTTAAACATGGTTTTTATGAGGAAGCAAATAATTACCCTTCTTTTTGTTAAAATAAACCTGAATTGTGATTATATTTAAACTAATTCAAGAGAAAAGCACCCGCAATACAAGCAGGTGCTCTTACCTATTTCCTCAATCCAATAATCATTTCCTCATCCGGTGTCACATAAACAGTCTGTTGTTGTTCGTAGATGACAAAACCCGGTTTGGAGCCGGACGGTTTTTTTACATGCCTTACTTTTGTATAATCAACCGGTACAGAACCGGAATGGCGCGCTTTACTGAAATAGGCAGCGATGGTCGCTGCTTCTTTGATGGTCTCTTCAGAAGGCTCATCACTTCTAATGACAACATGAGACCCAGGGATGTCCTTTGTATGCAGCCATACATCATCCCTGCGTGCAACACGGTTTGTCAGGTGATCATTCTGTTTGTTGTTTTTTCCGACTAGAATCTCTGTGCCGTCACTTGACGTGTAAGTTTCAAGAACAGGCTTTTGAGGTTTAAGTTTTTTGCGCTTTTGCTTCATGCGCAAATAGCCTTCTTCCATCAGTTCTTCCCGGATTTCCTGGATATCCTTTGGAGAAGCGGTTTCTACTTGTTGGTTCAGCATTTCGAAATATTGAATTTCCGACTTGGCTTTTTCGATTTGTTCCTGCACGATAGCTAGTGAGTTTTTCGCTTTTTGATATTTGTTAAAGTAGCGTTGTGCATTACTTGAAGGGGAACGCTGCGGATCCAGTGTAATGGTGATGGTTCCGGCATTCTCATCATAATAATTCACCACAGTTACTTCAGTATCTCCCCGTGATATCTGATAGAGGTTGGCGGTCAAAAGTTCTCCGTAAAGTTGGAATTTTTCAGCGTCCCTGGCATCGTCTAACGTCTTCTCTAGTTTCACAATTTTCTTTTCATTTTTTTGAATTTCATTTGAGATAAATCTCTCCAAGTCATTTGCTTGCTGTTTGACTCTGTCTCTTGAGGCTTTCCCGAAGTAGAAGCGATCAAGGGTTTCGCTGAGCGTGGAGAAAGATTTGCTTTCCCCTTTAATGTGTTCCAAATCAACTAAGTAAAATACCTCTTTGTTTCCATCTGTGATGATTTGAGGGGAGAGGTCCAAAGCTTTTATTTTTCCCACTAAAGTCATAAAGCTCTTCGGTAAAGTGTCCCTATTGGCAAGACCAGCTCTGAAAACAGCTTCTTTAGCAAACAAAGGAGAAATTCCGGCAAAAGTGTTTACTAACTGTTTATCAAGTCTTCCTCCGATATAATCAAGTTTTCTTTGTACGGTTTCTTCGGTAGCTTCAAGTGGATTAAGTTTATCCTGAACAGGCGGCAGTACATAGATCTGGCCAGGTGTCAGGCTGCGATGTCTGTTTTGTGCCATTGGGACATGTTTGATGCTGTCTAAAATCATCTGCTTTTCTTTATCTACAAAAATGATGTTCGAATGGCGTCCCATAATTTCTACGATAAGCTGTTTATAAGAAACATCCCCAATTTCATTTCGTGCTTTCACATCAAAAACGATGATTCGGTCCATCTCAATTTGGTGGATCTGGGTGATGATACTGCCCTCTAAATGCTTTCTAAGCAGCATGCAAAACATCGGTGGCTCTGAAGGATTATCATAGGATTCCTCTGTCAAATGCATTCTTGCATAGCTTGGGTGCGCACTAATTAGCAGCTTATGATTGGTTCTTCCAGAGCGAATGGTTAATATAAGCTCATTTTTATAGGGCTGATAGATTTTCGTGATTCTCCCGCTTTCTAGCTTTTCCTTCAACTCCGCGGTCATTGCGTATGTAAAAATACCGTCAAAACTCATATATGTAAACTTCCCTTCTAATTACAAAACTAATAAATTTCTCTTTTATCATTATATCTTAACAATCTTGATAACACCCAAAAAGTATATCATTTTTTTGGACGAGTCCGAATAGACTTTCTTAGATAGATTTTGTGCAAAGGTTGTGAGGTGGAACAGATGAAATGGCATGAAATGAGAGCAGAAGAAGTCGAAGAACAGATCAATTCCGATTTTGAAGCGGGCTTAAGTGAATCAGAAGCAAAAAATCGTCTGTTGCAATATGGGACGAATGAACTTCAGGAGGCGGAGAGACCGAACGCCTTTTTAGTGTTTTTAGAGCAATTTAAAGATTTTATGGTGGTGGTGTTGCTTGCTGCAACACTGATATCCGGTTTGCTTGGGGAATACATCGATGCAGTTGCCATTATTGCCATTGTGATCATTAATGCATTTTTAGGATTTTTCCAGGAACGAAAAGCAGAAAAGTCCTTACAGGCATTAAAAGAACTCTCGGCACCACAAGTAACGGTTCTTCGAGAAAAAGAATGGCGAAAAGTGGCCTCAAGAGAAATAGTGGTAGGGGATATTATCAAATTTGGGAGTGGAGACCGTATAGGGGCGGATCTTCGAATTGTACAGGCCAGTTCCCTTGAAATTGAGGAGTCTGCTTTAACAGGGGAATCCGTTCCAGCTGTAAAAAGTGATAAACCTGTACATGGCTCGGATATATCCATTGGAGATCAGGAAAATATGGCCTTTATGGGGACGCTTGTGACCCGTGGTACAGGAGTGGGTGTCGTAGTTGCAACTGGTATGAATACTGCAATGGGACAAATTGCCGACCTATTGCAGACTGCTGAGACAACCATTACTCCGTTGCAGCGGAAATTAGAGCAGCTCGGGAAGATTCTGATAACCGTTGCGTTGATATTGACAATGCTAGTGGTTGTGGTTGGAGTTCTGCAAGGCCACAGTCTATATGAAATGTTCTTAGCTGGAGTCTCTTTGGCGGTTGCGGCCATTCCAGAAGGATTGCCGGCTATTGTGACCGTTGCACTTTCGCTTGGGGTTCAGCGGATGATCAAAAAGAAATCCATTGTCAGAAAGCTTCCTGCAGTAGAGACGCTAGGGTGTGCTTCTGTTATTTGTTCCGACAAAACAGGAACGCTGACGCAAAACAAAATGACCGTTACGCATGTTTGGTCTGGTGGAACCACTTGGAATGTGAGCGGTAATGGTTATGAACCGAAAGGGGAATTTATTTCAGAAGGCACTGAAAGCAACATTAAAAATAAATCCTTGCATCAATTGCTGACATTCGGTCTTCTATGTAATCACGCCAATATAATCCAGAAAAAAAATCAATACATCCTTGATGGAGACCCGACAGAAGGGGCACTTGCTGTTGCAGCCATGAAGGCTGGGTTTACTCGGGATGGCTTACTAAGTGAGTTTCAGATTGTAAAAGAGTACCCGTTTGATTCGGAGAGAAAGATGATGAGTGTTGTCGTGAAAGATAAGCAAGGGAAATTGTTTGTCATCACGAAGGGTGCTCCGGATGTCATCACAAATGTGAGTGACTCTTTATTATGGGAAGGAAAGCGCGAATTGTTTTCTTCCAAATATGAAAAGGTTGTAGCAGATATGGTCCATACCCTGGCTTCACAGGCTTTGAGAAATATCGCGGTGGCTTTTAAACCGATTACCAACTTTCACGATGGCATGCAGGAAAGGGAGATCGAAAAAGACCTTGTCTTTATTGGAATTCAAGGGATGATTGATCCACCTCGCCCAGAAGTAAAACAGGCAGTCCGTGAATGTAAAGAAGCAGGAATCAGGACAGTGATGATCACAGGGGATCATATTGTCACGGCAAAAGCGATTGCAGCCGAAATTGGCATCCTTCCAATGGGAGGAAAGGTGCTGGAAGGAAAAACACTTCAAAAGATGAGTCAAGAAGAGTTGGAAGACATGGTGGATAACGTATATGTGTTTGCCAGGGTATCTCCTCAACACAAACTTTCCATCGTAAAAGCACTGCAGAAAAAAGGTCATATTGTCGCCATGACAGGAGATGGAGTGAATGATGCCCCTGCAATAAAAGCTTCTGACATTGGTATTGCGATGGGGATTACCGGAACGGATGTTGCGAAGGAAGCAAGTTCACTTGTATTATTGGATGACAATTTCGCCACTATTAAGTCAGCCATTAAAGAAGGGCGTAACATTTATGAGAACATAAGGAAGTTCATCCGATATTTATTGGCTTCGAATGTAGGGGAAATTCTTGTGATGCTGTTTGCGATGTTATTGGCTTTGCCGCTCCCACTTGTTCCGATTCAAATCTTGTGGGTGAACCTTGTAACGGATGGCTTGCCGGCAATGGCGCTTGGACTAGATCAAGCCGAAGGGGATGTCATGAAGCGTAAGCCAAGGCATCCAAAGGAAGGTGTGTTTGCCAGAGGACTTTGGTGGAAAATTGTCTCGCGCGGTTTTCTGATTGGAATTGCCACGCTCCTTGCATTCATCATTGTATACAAACAACATCCAGATAACCTCATCTATGCGCAAACAGTGGCATTTGCAACTCTTGTCATGGCGCAGCTTATACATGTGTTTGATTGCCGAAGCGATAGATCTATTTTCCATCGTAACCCGTTTCAGAACATGTATCTTGTCGGCGCAGTAGTCTCCAGTATCATTTTAATGCTGATCGTAATTTACTATCCACCTTTACAAGGAATTTTCCACACAGTGGCACTTGCTCCGAAAGAGTGGTTATTGATTATTGGGATGGCATCGTTACCGACCTTTTTGTTGGTGGGAACCCTTTTCACGGGAAAAGCAAAAAAGAATATGGTATAATTTATTAAAGGTAGTAGAGGTGTACTCTATTGCCTTTTCTTCTTTTCCCGCCAACAATGAAGATACCTCTTAAATTTCTGTAAAAATAGCTTTCAAATTAGGGGAAACAATGCTAATATAGTGGTTGCTTAGCATCAAGAATGGCCAGTTTTCCGGCTCTTTTCTATACTTAAGAACGGAAGTGAGTATAATATGGTGAAAAGTATGACAGGCTTTGGCCGGGCAGAAGCAAAACAAGGTTCCTATCAGATTCTTGTCGAGATGAAATCTGTCAACCATCGCTTTTGTGAGATTAATATCCGGATGCCTAAGCAGTTCCTAGCAATGGAAGAGAAAATGAAAAAAGTCGTTCACTCTTATTTGCAAAGAGGAAGAATAGAAATGTTCATTACGATTGAGGGCCAAGACATACATGATAAGCATTTGAATGTGGATTGGGAGCTTCTTTCGGCATACATAGATTCTATACATAAGGTAAAAGATAGATACCAAATTTCCGGTTCCATTGAGATTAATGATATACTTAAATTAGAAAATGTGTTTACCATCATGGAAACACAAACAGGGATGGAAGCAATAGAAGAAATATTGCTAGACCAAGTCCATTTAGCGTCCAAGCAATTGGTTGCCATGCGAAAGGCTGAAGGCGATCAGTTGCAAAAGGATATTATCACCCATCTAACTTTTATCGAAAACATGTCGGAGCAGCTTGCAAAACTCGGTCCGACCGTTGTGGAAGCGTATCGGTTGCGTTTGGAGAAAAAACTGAAGGAATATTTAGGTTCCCAGATCGATGAACAACGTATACTGGCAGAAGCCGCTATTTTTGCTGATAAGGCTGACATTAACGAAGAGTTAAAAAGAATTAACAGCCACCTTGGTCAATTCACTCAAACCTTGCAATCTGCAGATCCTGTAGGCAGGAAGCTTGATTTTCTTGTTCAGGAATTGAACAGGGAAGTGAATACCATCGGATCCAAGGCGAACGACGCAAATATCGCAAATCTGGTAGTCGAGATGAAAGCTTGCCTGGAAAAAATTAAAGAACAGGTGCAAAACATTGAATAATCATTGATTACTAACCTGTGAACACGGTTAGAATAGAGTTTGTAACTAGAGGTGGGAACCATGAGCATAAAGTTGATTAATATTGGCTTTGGTAATATCGTATCAGCAAATCGTATCATATCTATTGTTAGTCCTGAATCTGCTCCGATCAAAAGAATCATCCAAGATGCAAGGGATCAGGGTATGTTAATAGATGCAACCTATGGAAGACGCACAAGAGCAGTACTAATAATGGATAGCGATCATGTTATCTTATCGGCGGTGCAACCTGAAACAGTGGCACAACGCTTGGTAAATAAAGATGATATGTCTGATGAAGGGTAGGTATTTGTAAATATAATGAGAGATAGAGGATTATTGATTGTCCTTTCCGGGCCTTCCGGTGTTGGGAAAGGGACAGTAAGAAAAGCGTTATTTTCAAAAGAAGATGTCAGTTTGCATTATTCCATTTCCATGACGACACGTAACCCGCGTGAGGGGGAAGTGGACGGAACGGATTACTTCTTTAAGTCTAGAGAGGTATTTGAGCAGTTAATAGAAGAAGATAAATTTATCGAATGGGCAGAGTATGTTGGTAATTACTACGGCACTCCTGTTGATTATGTAGAACAGTGTTTAGCAGAAGGAAAGGATGTCTTCCTTGAAATTGAAGTACAAGGTGCCATCCAAGTTAAGAGCAAATTCCCTGAAGGTGTTTTCATCTTTTTGATGCCGCCAAGCCTTTCTGAACTAAAGAATAGAATCACAACAAGAGGTACAGAGACAGAAGACTTAATCAACAACCGCATGACAGTTGCCAAAGAAGAAATCGAAATGATGGACGCTTATGACTATGTGGTAGAAAATGATCAAGTGGACCTTGCTTGTGACAGAATTAAAGCAATTGTTCAAGCGGAACATTGCAAACGTACAAGATTGCGTGAAAAATATAAGCAAATGCTGGAGGCTGAATAATATGCTATACCCATCTATTGATTCCCTAATGCAAAAATTAGATTCAAAATATACGCTTGTAACCGTGTCTGCACGACGCGCTCGTGAACTGCAACAAGTAAACGACCAAATGATTGAAAAAACGGTTTCCTACAAATTTGTCGGAAAAGCCCTTGAAGAGATTGATGCAGGCTTACTATCTGCAAAGACAATCAAAACTGCTGAAAGAAGCGAAGGCATCCTAAATCACAAGTAAAGATAACAACCTAGAAATAGGTTGTTATTTTTTTAAAAAGAAAGAAGTTTATAAAACGGTTGATTTCCGTTCCAGGCGCTTCGCTTGCCTGCGGGCGGTCCGTGAGCCTCCTCAGGCTTCGCCTTCCGGGGTCTCACCTGTCCCTTCCTCCCGCGGGCGTCTGGGCGCCTTCCACTCCAATCAACAAGATGACTTCATTTACCTAAGGGTTTATGAAAGGCACCTAACCGAGTTAACTGAAAATGAAGTAACCTTTCGTTCAAGTAACTTCTAGCTGTGGATTGGAGCAAAAGGCGAAGCCATTTGTGGAAAGGAACAGCGGCGATTAACCAAACCGCCAAAATTTTAGAATAAAAAGGACCGGGCGGATTTTGCACGGTTTTTCTTAATGAGGCAAGTGCCTTTAGTCGAAAGATAATATCAGGGTTAAGTGGATTTTCAAGTACATGACGGGGGTTATGAAATGAAAAATAAAAAAATCCTATTGTGTGTGACAGGTGGAATAGCTGTCTATAAAGCGGTCGCTTTAACAAGTAAGCTCATTCAGCAAGGTGCCGAAGTGAAGGTGATTATGAGCCAGTCTGCCTGCAAATTTGTTACACCATTGTCTTTTCAAGCTTTATCAAGAAACGAAGTATTTACTGATACATTCGAAGAAAAGAATCCTGCCGTTATTTCCCATATTGACCTTGCAGACTGGGCCGATGTGGTACTGGTTGCACCCGCAACTGCAAATGTAATCGGAAAGCTTGCGAACGGTATTGCAGATGATATGATCACGACAACTTTATTGGCGAGTACCGCCCCTGTTTGGATCGCACCAGCTATGAATGTACATATGTATGACCATCCTGCGGTAAAAAATAATATGGAGAGGCTAGTTTCTTTCGGATATCGTTTCATTGAGCCTGGAGAAGGTTTTTTGGCATGTGGCTATGTTGGAAAAGGAAGATTGGAAGAACCTGAAACGATTGTGGAAGGACTCAAACGTTATTTCCAGAAACAAGATGAGATGACGCTTAAAGGGAAAAAGGTACTTGTAACCGCAGGACCGACTGTTGAAAAAGCAGACCCTGTACGTTTTTTCACCAACCGTTCAACAGGAAAGATGGGGTATGCCATTGCAGAAGCAGCAGCAAGTTTAGGTGCGGATGTTATCTTGGTATCAGGCCCGACCAACCTTCCTGATCCGCCGAAAGTACAAACAATCCGAGTGGAATCTGCTGAAGAAATGTTTCATGCCGTGATGGAACACTATGAAAAGACAGATGTTGTCATTAAATCAGCTGCCGTTGCCGACTATCGCCCTAAATTTGTGTCAGACATCAAGATGAAAAAACAGGACGGAGACAGTGTGCTTGAATTAGAGCGAACGAAAGACATTTTGAAAACTCTAGGAGAAAGAAAAAAGCATCAGGTGCTCGTGGGGTTTGCGGCAGAAACGAATAATGTTGAGGAATACGCCAAAGGTAAGCTTGAAAAGAAAAATCTAGATTATGTGGTTGCAAACAATGTAACCGTTTCTGGAGCGGGATTCGGCACGGACACGAATCTGGTAACCATCTATAATAAAGACGGTACAAGCATTTCGCTGCCGATGATGTCTAAACAGGATGTCGCTTATGCACTTCTTGAGGAAGTTGCAACAGCCCTAGAGGAAAAACAATGACCTACTATGCCAGTGTGATCGTTGATGTCCCTGCCAAACAAACGGACAGAGCCTTTGATTATGAGATACCGGCAAAATGGCATGGATTCATTCAACCCGGTATGAGGGTGAATGTACCTTTTGGCCCAAGGCAGATTCAAGGTTTTGTAGTGGAAGTGAAAGACAATACTACCATACCAAAGACCCGTCCTATTACATCATTAATCGATATCCAGCCAATTCTTACACCAGAGCTTATGCGATTGGCAGACTGGCTTAGAGATTATACGCTATGTTTTACTATTTCTGCCTACCAGGCAATGTTACCGGCAGCTTTAAAGGCGAAATATGAAAAATGGTTAATTGCCACTGACCTAGGGGGAGTCCCTGCAGAACTTCAGCCTTTCTTTCACGCATCAAACCGCGTCAAGTTTGAAGAGATGGCAGGAACAAGCCACTTTAAAACAATCAAACAGCTGATCGAAGAGGACGTTTTAGAGGTTTATTATGAAGTAAAAGATAAACTTTCTAAGAAAACGAGAAGAGTAATGGAGTTACAGGTGTCAAAAGAAGCCCTACTGAAAGCAAAAGAGAAAATTTCTGCTCGCGCAGCCGCTCAGCATAAACTGTTGGACTTTTTTTTAGAAACAAATACAGAAAAGATCGATAAAAAAACATTGTTAGAAGAATTGCAGATTGGAACAAGTGCGATCGGGGCTTTAGTGAAACTTGGTATTTTAAAAGAAAAGGATGAAGAAATTTATAGGGACCCATATGAAAACAGGGAGTTTAAAAAGTCTCAAGCCCTTTCATTAACTCAGCAGCAACAAGAAGCCATCATTCCCATTCTTCATTCAATCGAACAACATACGCATGAAGCATTTGTTATGTTTGGCGTCACAGGGAGCGGTAAAACCGAAGTCTATATGCAGGCTGTAGATGCAGTATTAAAGCAAGGGAAAGAAGCAATTGTCCTTGTTCCTGAAATTGCCTTGACTCCACAAATGGTCAACCGTTTCAAATCAAGATTCGGTTCAGATGTGGCTGTAATGCACAGCGGACTTGGAATGGGTGAGAAATACGATGAATGGAGAAAGATACACAGAAAAGAAGTCAAAGTGGTTGTTGGCGCCAGGTCTGCTATCTTTGCTCCTTTTGAAAACGTAGGTATCATCATCATTGATGAGGAACATGAAACAAGCTATAAACAAGAGGACACTCCACGTTATCATGCCCGCGATATTGCTTTAGAACGGGGCAGATATCACCAATGCCCAGTTGTTCTTGGCAGTGCCACCCCCACACTTGAAACCTTCGCCCGAGCATCCAAAGGGGTGTATAAGCTTCTGACGATGGACAAAAGAATGAGTGAACAAGGAATGCCTTCAGTGGAAATTGTCGACATGAGAGAAGAATTGCGTGAAGGCAACAGATCGATGTTTTCTAGAAGCCTTCTTGAAAAGCTTCAAACTAGACTAGAAAGAGGAGAACAATCTGTTTTATTTTTAAATAAAAGGGGTTATTCTTCTTTTGTAATGTGTCGAGACTGTGGATATGTGGTGGAATGTCCTCATTGCGACATTTCATTAACCTACCATCGAAGCAGCAATCAAATGAAATGTCATTATTGTGGCTATGAAGAACCTGTCCGCTCTACCTGTCCTTCTTGTGACAGTGAACATTTCCGTTTCTTTGGCACAGGTACCCAAAAGGTGGAGGAAGAATTAACAAAGCTACTTCCACACGCTAGGGTCATAAGGATGGATGTGGATACAACAAGCAGGAAGGGATCTCATGAAAAACTTCTCCAGCAATTCGGGGACAGGAAAGCAGATATTCTGCTTGGCACCCAGATGATTGCCAAAGGACTGGATTTTCCGTATGTGACCCTTGTTGGAGTATTGACAGCGGATACGATGCTAAATGTTCCTGATTTCCGTTCATCTGAAAAGACCTTTCAGCTACTCACACAAGTAAGTGGAAGAGCGGGCAGGCATGAATTAGCCGGTGAAGTGGTGGTCCAGACATACAGCCCGGAACATTACAGTGTCGAGCTTGCCGGAACGCATAATTACCTGGACTTCTACCAAAAAGAAATGCAGATTAGAAAGCTGCATCAATATCCGCCATTTTACTTTTTGGCGCTTGTAACGGTGACTCATCAGGAATTAACGAAAGTGGTTACCGTGACAGAAAAAATCACCAATTTCTTAAACATGCAATTATCCGATGAGGCTGTTATACTTGGACCGGTTGCTTCTCCTATAGCCAGAATAAAGGACCGCTACAGGTATCAATGCATCATTAAATATAAACGAGAACCAAACTTACACGAAGCATTAAAAACGGTTATTGAAAAATACCAAACACAAATGGATCAAGAAAAGTTAGCTGTTCATATTGATCTAAATCCTTATATGCTCATGTAACTGATGGAGGAATCAAGATTGACTATATTAGATATTGTGAAATACCCGGACCCTGTGCTGGAGCAAAAATGTGAGACGGTTACCGTATTTGATAAAAGGCTAATTCGACTCTTATCCAATATGTATGATACGATGCTTGAGGCAGATGGGGTCGGACTTGCAGCCCCGCAGATAGGCATCGCAAAAAGAATCGCTATTGTAGATATTGATGATAAACATGGAAAGATAGAACTAATTAACCCTGAAATAGTGGATGAAGAAGGGGAACAGGTCGGACCTGAAGGCTGTTTAAGTTTTCCCGATTTGTACGGGGAAGTGAAACGCGCTGATTATGTGAAGGTACGTGCTCAAAACCGAAAAGGGAAATGGTATGAGCTCGAGGCGCGTGGATTTCTAGCCCGTGCTATTCAACATGAAATTGACCACTTGAACGGTGTATTGTTCACATCTAAAGTGTTAAGATATTTTGAACCAGATGAGTTGGAAGTAGAAGGGTGATAGAGATGAAAAAGAAAATTGTATTTATGGGAACGCCTGATTTTGCAGTACCTGTATTGCAACAAATTATCCAAGATGGATATGAGGTAATTGCGGTGGTAACACAGCCTGACCGTCCTAAAGGCAGAAAAAAGGTGTTAACGCCACCTCCTGTAAAGGTAGAGGCGGAAAAACATAACATCCCAGTGTATCAACCGGAAAAAATTAAAGAGGCTGCAGAGTATGAAAAAATCACTTCATTAGAGCCGGATTTAATTGTAACTGCAGCATTTGGACAAATTTTACCTAAGCCCTTGCTTGATGCACCGAAATTCGGCTGTATCAATGTCCATGCTTCTTTGCTACCAAAACTGCGAGGTGGTGCACCCATTCATTACTCTATCATCCAAGGGCATGAGAAAACTGGTGTAACCATCATGTATATGGTCGAAAAACTGGATGCAGGTGATATGTTAACACAAGTGGAAGTGAAAATAGATGAGCGTGACCATGTCGGTACCTTGCATGATAAATTAAGTGTTGCTGGATCTAAATTGCTCTCAGAAACCCTTCCGCAACTTTTTGATGAAAAGCTGCAAGCAGAAGTACAAAATCATGAAGAAGCAACATTTGCATCCAACATCAAGCGTGAACAGGAAAAAATCGACTGGACGAAGGATGGGGAGCAGATCTATAACCATATTCGCGGGTTGCATCCATGGCCGGTTGCCTATACCACCATGGAAGGGCAAGTGATGAAAGTTTGGTGGGGGGAGAAAACCCAAATTACCTATGAAGCTGTACCTGGAACCATCATTGGAATCGAGGATGATGGATTCATCGTCAAAACAGGCAATTCTACAGGGATTAAAATAACAGATTTGCAGCTGGCTGGTAAGAAGAGAATGACTGGAACGCAATATTTGAACGGCGCAGGAGCTTCATTATCAGAAGGCACAAAGCTAGGAGACTAAGATGAAAAATGTAAGAGAACTTGCTTTAGAGGCATTGTTAAATGTGGAAAAGAAGCAAGCATACAGTAACTTATTGTTAAATAACTATCTGGATTCAGGTAAGTTATCCAAAAAAGATGCCGGGCTTTTTACAGAAATTGTGTATGGTACCATTCAAAGAACGATAACCTTGGACTATTATTTGGCTTCCTATATAGAAAAACAAAAAAAGTTGCAGGATTGGGTAAAAGTCCTGTTAAAGATGACTTTGTATCAGATGTTGTATCTAGACAAAGTTCCGGCACGCGCCGCTATTTATGAAGCGGTAGAAATTGCCAAAAAAAGAGGACACAAAGGTGTTGCATCCGTAGTCAATGGCGTGTTAAGGTCCATTCAGCGTAACGGTGTTCCTGATCTTGAGAAAATGGAAAACGATGTGGAGCGCATTTCCATTTCGACAAGCCATCCCAAGTGGTTAGTGGAAAAATGGATCGAACAATACGGCGTGCATGATACAGAAAGAATGTGTGAGATGAACCTTGTCCCCCCACATCAATCAGCCAGAGCGAATACTGCAAAGGCTGATGTGGAAGAAGTTTTGCAAATGCTCACCACTCAAGGATTTAATGTGGAAAAAGGCGAGCTTGCAGAAGAAAGCATTGTCTCTTTAAAAGGAAATATGGCCTATTCTAATGCCTTTAAAAATGGCTATATGACCATTCAAGACGAAAGTTCCATGCTTGTAGCCCGAGCGCTTGGTGTAGAAAAAGACGATTTTGTTTATGATTGCTGTGCAGCTCCTGGAGGGAAAACAACACATATTGCCGAATTATTGAAAGATAGTGGTAGAGTCATTTCAACCGACCTCCATGAGCACAAGGTGAAACTTATTAAAGATCAAGCAGAACGCCTGCAACTTTCCAATATAGAAGCACAGGCCCTTGACAGCCGAAAGGCACAAGAAATTTTTAAGGAAGGACAGTTTGATAAAATTCTCGTAGACGCACCATGTTCAGGTTTTGGTGTTATCCGCAGGAAGCCAGATTTGAAATACACGAAGTCGATGCAAGATATCAAGCAACTAGCATCTATTCAATTGGCTATACTAAAGGAAGTGGCACCTCTTGTAAAAAAAGGTGGAACTTTGGTATATAGTACATGTACAATTGATAAAGAAGAAAATGCTGATGTAGTAGAAGCATTTCTAGAAGCAAACAAAGAGTTTGAAATAGATTTCAACATTAAAGAATTACTGCCAGAAAAGGTAAACAGCTATGTTAAAGAAGGTATGCTCCAACTATTGCCTCACTATTTTGGTACGGATGGATTTTTTATTGTTAGACTAAAAAGGCAGGTGTAAAAAGATGGAACATAATACAAAAGAACAAATCAAACAAGAAGAAGCAACGCGTAAACCGTCCATCTATTCTCTACAATTGCACGAATTGGAAGAATGGTTATTAAGTATCGGAGAAAAAAAATTCAGAACAACACAGATCTTTGAATGGCTCTATCAAAAGCGTGTGACATCATTTGAAGAAATGTCCAATCTCTCTAAAAGCTTGAGAGACAAGTTAGAAGAGACGTATGCCTTGACTACGTTGAAAACGATTGTTCAACAAACATCTTCTGATGGAACGATGAAATTCCTATTTGAACTTCATGATGGATATTCCATTGAAACGGTCCTAATGAAGCATGAATATGGTAATTCTGTTTGTGTAACGACACAAGTAGGCTGCCGAATCGGATGTACATTCTGTGCTTCTACTCTGGGAGGATTAAAACGTAACCTTGAAGCAGGAGAAATTGTTGCGCAAGTAGTGAAGGTACAACAGGCTCTTGATGAAATGGATGAACGTGTCAGTCACGTGGTAATCATGGGAATTGGTGAACCATTCGATAACTTCGATGAGATGCTCGATTTCTTAAAAATCATCAATCACGACAAAGCGCTTAATATTGGCGCACGTCATATAACAGTTTCCACAAGTGGCATCATCCCGAAGATTTATAAATTTGCAGATGAAAACATGCAGATTAACTTTGCTGTTTCTCTGCATGCTCCAAACACAGAAATACGTTCAAGACTGATGCCTATCAATAGAGCATATAAACTTCCAGATCTAATGGAGTCGATCCGTTATTATATTAATAAAACGGGACGTCGTGTCAGCTTTGAATATGGCTTGTTCGGTGGGGTCAATGACCAGGTAGAACATGCTGAGGAATTGGCACAGCTGCTAAAAGGCATCAAGTGCCACGTGAATTTAATTCCGGTGAATTACGTTCCAGAGCGTGACTATGTGAGAACACCAAAAGAACAAATTAATTTATTTGAAAAAACGTTGAAAAATCTTGGTGTCAATGTAACGGTTCGTCGTGAGCAAGGCCACGACATCGATGCTGCATGCGGACAGCTGCGTGCGAAGGAGCGGAAAGAAGAGACGAGGTGACAATGGTTAATGGTCTTTTTAACAGATAGAGGGAGAGTTCGTTCACATAATGAAGACAATGGGGGAATTTTTGTTAATAAAGACGGCACAATGCTAGCAGTGGTTTGTGACGGAATGGGGGGCCATCAAGCAGGTGAAGTGGCAAGCGAAAGAGCAGTAAGCCACATCAAGGAAGTGTGGGAAGAGACAACTAACATCTCTTCCCCTGAACCTGCTGAAATCTGGTTGAAGACGTTCATTCTTCAAGCCAACCAAACACTCTTTGACCATGCAAATTCCCATGAGGAATGCAATGGCATGGGGACTACAATCGTCGCTGCCATTATTGGCGATGGTTTTGTTACCCTTGCACATGTCGGTGATAGCAGGATTTATCTTGTTTCAGAGGAAAGTGCCAAGCAATTAACGGAAGATCATACTTTTGTTAATGAACTTGTAAAAACCGGTCAAATATCAAAGGAAGATGCAGAACATCATCCTAGAAAAAATGTTATACTACAGGCTTTAGGGACAGAAAAAACAGTGAAAATAGATATAAAAACCATTACATATGATGACCCAGGGTATATTCTCCTTTGTTCAGACGGCTTGAGTGACAAAGTGAAAGACCGGGAACTGGTTGAGGTTTTAAACAACGGGACCCATGCTTTGTCTGAAAAGGCAGAGGAATTAATAAGACGCGCCAACCATTACGGTGGGGAAGATAATATCACGGTTGCCATCTTGGAATTATCTGTCTCCGAAGCTGGGAGTGGGTGAAATAGGTGTTAATAGGTAAAAGATTAAATGATCGCTACAAAATTAAGGAAGTCATTGGTGGCGGTGGAATGGCGAATGTTTACCTTGCCCATGACATGATTTTGGATCGTGATGTAGCAGTAAAAGTATTACGTTTAGATTTTGCGAATGATGAAGAATTTATTCGCCGCTTTAGAAGAGAGGCGCAATCTGCAACAAGCTTAGACCATCCGAATATAGTAAGCATTTATGATATCGGGGAAGAAGATGATATTTATTATATCGTGATGGAGCATGTGTCAGGTAAAACATTAAAACAGTACATTCAACAATATGCACCTGTGGAACAATACAATGCAGTGGAGATTATGAACCAGCTGACATCAGCTATTTCTCATGCCCATGAAAACGGTATAATCCACCGGGATATAAAACCACAAAATATTTTGATTGATGATTACGGTACTATAAAAGTGACTGATTTTGGTATTGCCATGGCCTTGAGTTCAACAACAATCACTCAGACCAATTCCCTATTAGGTTCTGTTCATTATTTATCTCCTGAACAGGCTAGAGGAAGTTTGGCAACAAAGAAATCTGATGTCTATGCACTAGGTATTGTGATGTTTGAATTGTTAACAGGAAGATTACCGTTTTCTGGGGAATCTGCTGTTTCGATTGCTTTAAAACATTTGCAATCACAAACACCGTCTCCAAAGCGTTGGAACCCTACTTTGCCTCAAAGTATGGAGAATGTTGTGTTAAAAGCGATGGCAAAGGATCCACTTCACCGCTATGAATCTGTAGACGAAATGCAGGCAGATGTCATGACGGCGCTTGAACCAAGCCGTATGAATGAACCTAAATTTTATATTCCAGATGACGATGAAGAGGCGACAAAGGCCATTCCAATTATTAAAGGCAGTTTAAATAATATTTCAAATGAAGATGAAACCAGAATTCGGCCACCAGATAATAAACCTGTAAGCGAAAAGGCTGAAGAACCAACGCCCCCTAAAAAGAAGAAAAAGAAAAAATGGGTTATCGGGTTGTTACTCTTACTTTTACTGCTTGTTGGTGGTGGAATTGCTGCATTTACACTATTACCTTCCATGCTTCTTCCTAAGGATGTAACAGTCCCTGATGTGTCAGGTAAAGAGTATGACGATGCTGTCAAAGACCTCATCGATTTAGGTTTTGTTTTAGAAGAACCAAAAGAGGAACCTAGTGATGAGATAGAAGAGGGTAGAGTGACGAGAACTTTCCCTGAAGCAGGAGAGGTAGTAAAAGAAGGCAAAGCTATTACCATTTTCCAAAGCTTAGGCAAAGAAAAAGTCGAAATGGCGGATTACTCTGGACTCCCTGTTAATGAAGCTATCAATAGGATAAAAGCAGCCAACTATGACGACCATGATATTGAGGAAATTCACTCTGATGACGTCCCCGAAGGAGAGGTCATCAGTCAAGAACCTGAAGCCGGGGAAAGTGTTGTTCCGGAAGAAACAGTTGTAAAACTTATTGTCTCTATGGGTTCAAGTCCCATTGAACTGGACGATTTTCAAGGATCTTCCATTGAGTTTGCTCAACGACATCTTGCTAACTTGGGGTTAGAGCCTGAAGTGACAAGAGAATATAATGATTCTGTGTCAGAAGGGAATATTATTCAACAGGAGCCTGCCCCTAATTCCCAAGTGAAAAAAGGAGACACTATTACACTTATCGTTTCCGATGGTCCACAACCTGGAGATAAAACAGTAGATATACCACTAGAAGTAAAATATGATCCAGAAGAAGAAGGCGCAGAGCAGACAGTTGAACTGTATCTAGAGGACCTTAACAACACCATGGATGGTGAACCAAAAGAAACCTTCATAATTACGGAGGACTTAATCACAAGTTTCACCGTGACTGTGGCATATAAGCAACAGGCTAAATATCGAGTGGTTGTAGATGGAAAAGAAGTAGAAAATGAAACCATCAATTATGACGACATAGAGTAATAATTAAGGAGTGAGTGTATGCCAGAAGGCAAGATTGTCAAAGCATTGAGCGGTTTTTACTATGTTTTGACAGCAGATGGCAAAATTACCCAATGTAGAGGAAGAGGGGTTTTCCGTAAAAATAAGATAACCCCTCTTGTTGGGGATTCCGTTGTATTCCAAGCGGAAAACGACCAAGAAGGATACATTATGGATGTACTTCCTCGGAAAAACGAGCTGGTTAGACCGCCAATCGCTAACATTGATCAGGCAATACTTGTGTTTTCTGCGATGGAGCCTGAATTCAGTACGGTTCTTTTAGATCGATTTCTTGTGCTGATTGAATCCAAAGGGGTCAGTCCATTGATTTGTATTTCTAAAATGGACCTTCTTGATGAAGATGCCAAACTGCTGGGGTTTGCCGATTATTATCGTTCCATAGGGTACGAAGTGCTGTTGACTTCCACAAAGGAACCTGAGCAGCTTAAAGAAATACTGCCATATCTGAAGGAAAAGTCATCCGTAATTGCGGGACAATCAGGAGTTGGAAAATCATCTCTTTTGAATGTGTTACGCCCAGAGTTAGAATTAAAAACAGATAATATTTCTTCCCACTTAGGACGTGGAAAGCACACAACAAGGCATGTCGAGCTGATGGAAATCAACAACGGTTTTGTTGCGGACACACCTGGTTTTAGTTCATTAGAGTTCCTTGAAATGGAAGCGGAAGACGTAAAAGATTGTTTTCCTGAATTCGTTGAAAAAAGCCATGACTGCAAGTTTCGGGGATGTACGCACCTTAAAGAACCAAAATGTGCGGTGAAAGCAGCGGTTGAAAAAGAAGAGATTGCGTCATACCGCTATAAACACTACGTTTCTTTTGTGGAAGAAATAAAAGACAGAAAGCCGAGGTACTAAATATGATAAAAATCGCCCCTTCCATTCTAAGTGCGGATTTTGCTAACTTAGGAAAAGACATTCTAGATGTGGAACAAGGAGGAGCAGACTATATTCATATTGATGTGATGGATGGTCATTTTGTGCCAAACATCACCATTGGCCCTCTAATCGTGGAAGCAGTTCGTCCTATCACAAAGCTGCCTCTAGATGTGCATCTGATGATTGAAAACCCCGATGCCTACATTGCTGATTTTGCAAAAGCGGGTGCCGATATTATTTCCGTTCATGTGGAAGCATGTCGTCATCTTCACCGCACCATCCAGCATATTAAATCACAAGGAGTTAAAGCTGGGGTTGTTATCAATCCTGCAACACCAGTTGAGAGCATCATTCCTAT
The DNA here is from genome assembly GCF_002157855.1 of Sutcliffiella horikoshii. NCBI lineage: Bacteria > Bacillati > Bacillota > Bacilli > Caryophanales > Bacillaceae > Sutcliffiella > Sutcliffiella horikoshii. The sequence continues at coordinate 1,884,569 of NZ_CP020880.1, forward strand.
TTTGAATGATGTGGATATGGTGCTTTTGATGACAGTCAATCCTGGATTTGGCGGTCAAGCTTTCATCCATGATGTTTTGCCCAAAATCAAACAGGTAGCTTCCTTGGCGGAAGAAAGAGGATTGTCCATTGATATTGAGGTTGATGGTGGCGTGAATCCTGAAACAGCGAAGCTTTGTGTAGACGCAGGTGCAAATGTTTTGGTTGCCGGATCTGCCATCTACAACAAAGAAGACCGTAAACAGGCAATCTCCTCCATTAGAAGCAACTTGTCATAATTTCGTGATTGCTGCGGCATGCTATTGTTAAATGTAATGGGAGGACTTTGTGAAATGAATATTTCGAAGGATGACCAGGCAATACTTGAACAAGCATTGCATTCCGCATTGGCCAATAGCACCGACTATAACGAAATTGACATGTATGAACAGCTGCTAAAGAAATTTTCAACAGTTGAAGTGGAAAATAAACAACTGGACGGATTCCGTTATGATTATGACGACTCCTCCAGTACGTAAAAAGTCTTCGTTAATGAAGGCTTTTTTACGTTAAAAAGAAGTAAGGGGAGAGGCAAATTGATTATACATATTGTTGCAGGGGGACCGATAGAGCGGATACCCAAGCTCTATGATTGGCAAGCAGAAGATGTGATTTGGGTAGGTGTAGATAGAGGGGTTGCTTATTTACTTGAACATAATATCGTGCCAGCCAAAGCCTTCGGAGACTTTGATTCCATTACAAGAGAAGAACTTTTTAACATAAAAGCACAACTCCCTCACGCAGAAGTATTTCCAAGCGAAAAAAATGAAACAGATACAGAACTTGCTGTAAACTGGGCGCTTGAACAAAATCCAGCACTTATTAGAATTTTTGGAGGAACAGGTGGAAGGCTGGATCACTTTTTAGGGAACATACAGCTTCTGTTAAAAGGTCTTGAAAAAGGGGCATTAATGGAGCTACATGATATTCAAAATAAACTTTTTGCTCATAGAGAGGGTACATACTCTATTACGAAAGATGAGACCTTACCATATATCTCATTTATGCCCATCACACCTGATGTAAAAGGAATCACGCTTAAAGGATTTAAATATCCTTTAGAAAAAAAGCATATTCGCTTTGGGGACACACTATGTATTAGTAATGAACTTGAAGTGGAAAGTGGTACTTTTTCATTTGAGGAAGGCATATTAATGGTGATAAGGAGCCGTGATTATCATCCATTATCTTAAGACGGTCCCAGCGATCCGCTAATTTGTAACCTGATTTAATAAAAAGGTAAAAGTTCGGAGGAGGGAATGTAATGAAATTTTATACAATCAAACTACCTAGGTTCTTGGGGGGAATAATCCGAGCTATGCTTGGGTCGTTTAAAAAGGAGTAAGGCACCTTGAAAGGGTGCTTTTTTTATAAATGTTGGGGATTGCTTGAACTTGGTGGCTGATTGAGAGTGGGGAACGTGGACATTGAGGTCAAATGTCCGAAGATTTGTTGATTTTGACCGAAGTTTCCCTGAAGTTGACCAAAGATTTTGCGAAGTTGTCCGAAGTTTGCGGATAAATGACCGAACCAATTTTTACTTGCTCAAAAAAGCATCTAAAACCTAAAAATTCAGCCCATTTTTGAATATCCCCCTAAAATATATACGATAAAATTGTTATGTAAACCATCGATAACTAGATCGACCTGCAACCTAAAGTAAAAAGCGACAGGGATTATCTCCCTGTCGCTTTCGTATGTGCGCAACTATTAATTAAACGCGCTCAACTTTACCTGATTTTAAAGCTCTTGCAGAAACGTATACACGCTTTGGCTTACCATCTACTAAGATGCGAACTTTTTGAAGGTTTGCACCCCAAGTACGACGAGTAGAGTTCATTGCGTGAGAACGTGCGTTTCCAGAACCAGTCTTTTTGCCTGTAATTACACATTTACGTGCCATGTTCAATTCCCTCCTAACTACAAAGAAACATCATTCAATATTTTCATTAGTAATAAGAAAGTACCTTCTTATTATTGCGAGAAGAACCATACATAAGGTCTACGTCCAAAGAAGTACCCTTCTGCATCGTTTTTCTTTACCAAAATAATCTCTTGAAAATACTTATATAATTTAACATACAACCCCACACATTGCAATAGTTCTAAGGAAAGCTTTCAAGAAAAAAACCTTGACATACATGTTTTTAGCATTCAGTATAATAATAGTATTATTAGAATAGTACCCGCCTGCTTTTAAATTGAACGTTTTTATAGTAAAATAGCGTGTAGACAAGGTGAAAAATCCAATTGAAGGGGGAACCTTTATGTCCATCGAACTAAAAACATCCTATGGTCAAATAGATATTTCTAATGATGTAGTTGCTACTATCGCTGGTGGAGCTGCAGTTGATTGTTATGGAATAGTAGGCATGGCCTCTAAAAGCCAATTGAAAGATGGGTTATCCGAAATACTTAGAAAAGAGAATTTTACAAAAGGTGTCATCGTGCGCCAAGAAGAAGATCAGTTACATATCGATATGTACATCATCGTAAGCTACGGGACAAAAATTTCCGAGGTGGCTCACAACGTACAAACGAAAGTGAAATATACCCTGAATCAAATGCTCGGTCTTTCCGTTGATTCTTTAAATATTTATGTACAGGGAGTTCGAGTTACGAACCCGTAATAAGGAGGAAATTTTAGTGTCAGTAAAAGTTCTAAATGGGAAACGTTTTGCACAAATGGTTATCCAAGGTGCAAATCATTTATCAAACAACGCCAAAACAGTAGATGCGTTGAACGTTTTTCCGGTTCCGGATGGAGATACGGGAACAAATATGAATCTTTCCATTACCTCAGGAGCGAAAGAAGTAAAAGGTAATGTTTCTGAGCATATCGGAAAGGTTGGTTCTGCTCTGGCTAAAGGCCTACTTATGGGTGCAAGAGGTAACTCAGGGGTTATTTTATCCCAATTATTCCGAGGATTCTCTAAGCATATTGAAGCTAAAGAAACAATTACAAGCAAAGACTTTGCACAAGCTTTGGAAGCAGGAGTACAAACAGCTTACAAGGCTGTTATGAAACCTGTGGAAGGTACCATTCTTACTGTAGCGAAAGATGCTGCAAAGAAAGCAGTTGCTGTTGCGAAAAACGAAGAAGACATCATTGTTTTGATGGAAGAAACGTTAAAAGAAGCAAATGCTTCCCTTAAGCGCACACCAGACCTTCTTCCTGTCTTGAAAGAAGTAGGAGTAGTGGACAGCGGCGGACAAGGTTTAGTATATATTTATGAAGGATTCCTTGCAGAACTTAAGGGGCAAAGAATTGAGGACATCGTTCCTACTACTACGATGAACGAGCTTGTAAATGCAGAACACCATAAAAGTGTTCACTCTGCAATTAATACAGAAGATATCGAATTTGGCTACTGTACAGAGTTCATGGTCAAGTTTGAAGAGGATAAAGTGAAAGCTAATCCTTTTACAGAAGAAAACTTCCGTAATGACCTTTCTGAATATGGGGATTCTCTTTTGGTTATTGCTGACGAGGAAATCGTTAAAGTGCATATTCATGCCGAGCAACCTGGTGATGTTTTGACTTATGCTCAAAAATACGGAAGCCTGATCAATATGAAGATTGAAAATATGAGAGAACAGCACAGCAACCTTCTTTTTGAAGAAGATGCTTATCCTGCTCCAAAACCTGAAGTAAACAAAAAGCGCGAGAAATTTGGAATCATCACTGTTGCAATGGGGGAAGGAATTGCCGAGCTATTCAAGAGCATCGGAGCGAAGGCAGTTATTGAAGGCGGCCAAACGATGAACCCGAGCACAGAGGATATCCTTAAAGCAATCGATGAAGTGAATGCTGATAACGTAATCATCTTGCCAAATAACAGCAACATCATTATGGCGGCAAAACAAGCTGCAGAAGTTGCGGAGCAAAATGTGGCGGTTGTTGAAAGTAAAACAGTTCCACAAGGGATGGCGGCAATTCTTGCATTCAACCCGACAGGAGAGCTTGCTGACAATGAAGCGACGATGAAAGAAGCTCTAGGTTCTGTTAAGACAGGTCAAATCACATTTGCTGTCAGAGATACAAACATCGATGGAGTTGAAATCCAGAAAGATGATTTCATGGGAATAGCTGACGGTAAGATTGTCCTTACTAACAAAGACAAAAAATTAGCGGCAAAGGAACTTCTTACATCCATGATGGACGAAGACTCCGAAATTCTTACTGTCATCTACGGTGAAGATGTATCTGAAGAAGATGTAGAAGAGCTTGTCAGTGATTTAGAAGAATCCTATCCTGACGTGGAAGTAGAAGTCCATAACGGAAAACAGCCACTATATTCCTTTATCTTTTCGATCGAGTAAGCTAATATAATATTTGAAAACAAAAGAAGGGGTAACACCCTTCTTTTGTATGTGAATAAATAAGAAAGAATACTGGGGTATGTTACAGTAAACCGACATAGGGGAGTGGGCAGGCATGAAATATAAAAGCGTATTTGATATTATTGGCCCCATTATGATAGGACCATCAAGTTCCCATACAGCTGGAGCCGCAAGAATCGGACGTGTGGCAAGAAGTCTATTCGGCAGGCAGCCAAAGTGGGCGAACATTTCGTTTTACGGCTCGTTTGCTAAAACATATAAAGGGCACGGTACAGATGTAGCGATTGTCGGGGGGTTACTAGATTTTGATACTTTTGATGAAAGAATCAAAACCTCTCTACAAATTGCAGATTCTTTAGGAGTTTCCATTTCATTTCATGAAGAAGATGCCGTTACAGACCACCCCAATACGGCAAAAGTGGTAATAGGTGATGACGATGGTGAATTAGAGCTTGTCGGCATTTCGATAGGCGGAGGGAAAATTGAAATTACAGAACTGAATGGTTTTGCTTTAAAACTTTCAGGAAATCATCCAGCATTGCTTGTCGTGCATGATGACCGTTATGGTGCGATCGCAGGGGTTGCGAATGTGTTAGCGAAGTTTGCCATAAACATTGGCCATATGGAAGTTTCCCGCAAGGAAAAAGGACAAAAAGCCTTGATGACCATAGAGGTGGATCAAAATATTGATGATGCAGTGATTCAAGAACTATCAGCACTGCCTAACATCACGCAAGTTACAAAAATTGTGGACTAGCTTTTAGAATAATAATGATAGCGCTTTCATCTGATATATAGCTCTTAAGGGGGAAAAATCATGTTTCGTAATGTTGCAGAACTGATTGAGATAGCACAAAGCAGTAATAAGAAGATTTCAGAGATTATGATTGAACAGGAAATGGAATTTACGGGCAGAACGCGTGAGGAAATTTTCGAACAGATGGACAAAAATCTTACCATCATGGAGCAGGCTGTTGAAAGAGGGCTTGAAGGGGTGAGGTCTGTTTCTGGTTTAACGGGCGGAGATGCGGTATTGTTACAAAAATATATTGAAAAAGGGAATTTCCTTACAGGAAAAAATATTTTAGATGCAGTGAGTAAAGCAGTTGCGACAAATGAAGTTAATGCTGCGATGGGTACAATTTGCGCCACCCCAACAGCCGGTTCTGCAGGGGTGGTTCCCGGAACGCTTTTTGCCGTGAAAAATGTGCTTAACCCAACAAGAGAAGAAATGATCAACTTCTTATTTACGTCAGGAGCATTTGGATTTGTTGTTGCTAATAATGCCTCTATCTCTGGTGCCGCTGGCGGATGTCAGGCTGAGGTAGGGTCTGCTTCCGGAATGGCAGCAGCTGCTATCGTGGAAATGGCTGGCGGAACTCCTGATCAATGTGCACAAGCAATGGCCATTACGCTTAAAAACATGTTAGGATTAGTATGTGACCCTGTTGCAGGGCTTGTAGAAGTACCATGCGTAAAGCGTAATGCAATGGGTGCAGCAAATGCAATGGTCGCAGCAGACATGGCACTTGCCGGAATCACAAGCACCATTCCATGTGATGAAGTGATCGACGCAATGTACAAAATCGGACTGACGATGCCTACTGCACTTAAAGAGACTGCACAAGGAGGGTTGGCGGCAACACCAACTGGTCGTGAATTAGAAGCGAAAATATTTGGTGTTCCCTTACAAAAAGGTGACTAATTTATCCGAAACGACAGTAACATCCTTAAAAGGCATTGGGGAAGAAACCGCAAACTCTCTGCACGCAATGGGAATTTACTCAGTAGAAGACCTGCTGATGCATTTCCCGTACAGATATGAAGATTATCGGCTTAGAGATATATCAGAAGTAAAACATGAAGAGAAAATAACGGTAGAAGGGAAGGTTCATGGAGAGCCTTCTCTTATGTATTTTGGCAAAAAGAAATCCAGGCTTACTTTTCGTTTCTATGTTGGACGTTTTTTAGTGAAGGCAGTATGTTTCAACCGGCCATATTACAAAAACAAGCTCTCCATCAACGATACCATCACCATTACTGGAAAATGGGATCAGCATCGTCAAACAATCACTGTCATGGAGATTCACTTTGGTCCATTCATGAAAGAAAGTGAAGTGGAACCTGTTTACTCGGTTAAAGGTAATATCACCGTCAAGCAGATGCGTAAGTTTATTGGAAACGCACTGCAAACATATGGAAGCGGGTTGGAAAGTGCACTTCCTGTTTCTCTTTTGCAAAAATACAAACTGCCGTCAAAAGGTGATTCTGTAAGAGCCTTACATAACCCAGTCAATCAAGAAACGTTGAAACATGCAAGACGCTATTTTGTTTACGAGGAATTTTTACTTTTCCAACTTAAGATCCAGGCATTAAGAAAATATAAGCGTGAGCAAACAGAAGGGCTTGTACATGAATTTCCTAAAAGTAAGCTTGAACGTTTCATCGCTACACTTCCATTTCCTCTGACAGGTGCACAAAATAGGGTATTGGGAGAAATCTTAGGTGACATGACTTCGCCATACCGTATGAATCGCCTGTTACAAGGTGATGTAGGGTCAGGTAAAACGGTGGTGGCGGCAATATCTCTATATGGTGCACATCTTTCCGGTTACCAAGGCGCCTTAATGGTGCCTACAGAAATACTTGCTGAACAACACGCCCAATCGTTAACAAGTCTGTTTAGTGAAACAGAGGTCAACATAGAATTGTTAACAAGTTCAGTAAAAGGCAAGCGACGTAGGGAGCTCTTGGAGAGATTGGCTAATGGGGAAATTGATATTCTTGTCGGTACACACGCTCTTATTCAAGGAGAAGTGAACTTCAAAAGCCTCGGCCTTGTTATTACAGATGAGCAACATCGTTTTGGGGTCGAACAACGAAGGGTACTCCGTGAAAAAGGATCCAATCCGGATGTGCTGTTTATGACGGCGACGCCGATCCCAAGGACACTTGCTATTACAGCTTTTGGAGAAATGGATGTATCCATTATTGATGAAATGCCAGCAGGACGAAAAGCGATAGAGACCTACTGGGCAAAACATCAAATGATTGACAGGGTATTGGGGTTCGTCGAAAAGGAACTTCAAAAAGGCAGGCAAGCATATGTGATCTGCCCGCTTATAGAAGAATCGGAAAAGCTTGACGTGCAAAATGCGATAGATGTCCATGATATGCTTACCCATTACTATCGTGAAAAATGGAAAATTGGGTTAATGCATGGCAGGTTGAGTTCAGATGAAAAAGAAAAAGTCATGGAAGCTTTCAGCGAAAACGAAGTGCAGCTTCTTGTTTCCACAACCGTTGTGGAAGTCGGGGTCAATGTACCGAATGCCACCATGATGGTGATTTATGATGCAGAGCGTTTTGGACTCTCACAACTGCATCAGCTTCGAGGCCGTGTTGGGCGTGGGAGTGAACAATCTTATTGCATACTGCTTGCAGATCCCAAGTCTGAAGTTGGGAAAGAACGGATGAAGATCATGACAGAAACGAACGATGGTTTTGTGCTGTCAGAGAAAGACCTGGAACTGCGGGGCCCTGGTGATTTCTTTGGCAGAAAACAAAGCGGTGTCCCGGAATTTAAAGTTGCTGATATGGTGCATGATTACAGGGCCCTTGAAGTAGCAAGGCAGGATGCTCATGATCTACTTTATTCGGATAGCTTTTGGGTGGATGAGGAGTATAAAGGATTAAGAGAAATGATTGAACACTCAGGGATTTTAGACGGTGACAAGTTGGATTAACAGAGGCAGTGTGAAGCCGTTTAACGGGCTTTCTCTGCCTTTTTGTAGCTATATCAGGAAATTTTGTCTTGCAATATGCTTTTTATGTATATATACTACTATTAGTACCTAGTCATAATAGTTCGGATGGTGTGTAATATGAGACGAAACAAAAAGGAGCGCCAGTTATCTTTAAAGGATAAGATACAGGAAAACCCTTTTATAACAGATGAAGAACTTGCAGATTTTTTTCAGGTCAGCATCCAAACAGTCCGGTTGGATCGTCTGGAATTAAATATCCCTGAATTACGGGAGAGAATTAAAAACGTGGCTGCAAGGACGCTTGAGAAAGAAGTGAAATCCCTGCCTCTTGATGAAGTGATCGGTGAGATTATTGATCTTCAATTAGACGAGAGTGCGATTTCCATTTTTGATGTTCAAAGTGAGCATGTTTTTAAACGAAATCAAATTACACGGGGGCATCACTTGTTTGCACAAGCCAATTCTTTGGCAGTGGCCGTCATTAATGATGAACTGGCGTTAACTGCAAAAGCTACCATTCGATTTACACGACCTGTTAAATTGGGCGAAAGAATTGTTGCAAAAGCCTTCGTTAGTAAAGTGGATAAAGAAAAAGGTAGAACAACTGTAGAAGTGAAAAGCTCTGTCGGAAGCGAAAAAGTATTCCATGGTGAGTTTGAAATGTTTCGCTCTACAAGTTCTTGATTAAAGGCAGGTTATAATGATGAGAATTGCCATTGATGCAATGGGTGGCGATCATGCACCAAAGTCTATTGTAGAAGGTGTCATGAAAGCTGTTGAGAAATATAATGATGTTACGTTTACCCTTGTTGGGGATGAAAATAAAATACGACCATACTTAACAAATGAAAAACAAATAACGATTTTACATACAGATGAGGTTATATCAGGAGATGAGGAGCCGGTACGGGCTGTACGCCGTAAAAAGAACGCCTCAATGGTCTTGATGGCCAAAGAAGTGAAAGAAGCACGAGCAGATGCCTGCATTTCAGCAGGGAACACAGGTGCCTTGATGACAGCAGGACTATTGATTGTTGGCCGCATTAAAGGGATTGAACGACCTGCGTTATCACCGACTTTACCAACCGGCGACGGTAAAGGATTTGTCATGATGGATGTAGGTGCCAATGCAGATGCGAAACCAGAACATCTATTTCAATATGCCTTGATGGGATCCATCTATGCAGAAAAAGTTCGTGGTATAAAAGCTCCTCGTGTAGGATTATTGAACGTGGGAACAGAAGATAAAAAAGGAAATGAACTGACTAAAGCTGCTTTTGAATATATCAAAGAATCCAATGCAGTTCACTTTGTCGGAAATGTAGAGGCAAGGGACCTTTTAAATGGTGTAGCAGATGTTGTGGTGACAGACGGATTTACCGGAAATATCACGTTAAAAGCAATTGAAGGAACAGCTCTTTCTGTCTTTGACATGCTAAAAGAGGCGCTGACAAGTGACTTGAAAAGCAAGCTTGCAGCTGCCGTGTTGAAACCAAAACTAAAAACAATAAAAAACAAAATGGATTACTCTGAATACGGCGGAGCGGCTTTATTTGGACTAAAGGCGCCAGTTGTTAAGGCTCATGGTTCTTCAGATGACAATGCAGTGTTCAATGCCATCCGTCAAACACGCGAAATGCTTCAGAAAGAAATGGTTGGTACCATTGCGAACACTATCGAGAAAATGGAGTTTGTGACTACACAAGAGAACGGAGGAGAATAATGGGAAAGGTTGCATTTGTTTTTCCAGGACAAGGTTCACAGATTGTTGGCATGGCCCAAGAATTAGCCACTGAATATAAAGAAGTTCAAACGGTGATTGATCAGGCAGACGAGAAATTAGGTTACAAACTCTCATCCTTAATGTTTGAAGGGCCTCAAGAAGAACTTACGCTGACCTATAATGCCCAACCTGCTCTTCTTACGTCAAGCATTGCAATCCTGCAACTGCTTAAACAATCAGGGATCAAAGCCGATTATACAGCAGGACATAGCCTTGGTGAATACTCTGCTCTTGTAGCGGCAGACGCCATCAGCTTTGAAGATGCTGTCTATACTGTGCATATGCGCGGAAAGTACATGGAAGAAGCAGTTCCAGCTGGTGTTGGTTCCATGGCGGCCGTACTTGGTCTTGACGAAGGTTTATTGAAAGAGGCTTGTGAGGAGGCATCCGTGGAAGCCGGACCTGTTCAACTTGCAAACTTAAATTGTCCAGGTCAGATTGTTATTTCCGGGTCCGCAAAAGGTGTGTCGCTGGCTTCTGATAAGGCGAAGGAAAAAGGGGCCAAAAGAGTGATTCCTCTTGTAGTCAGCGGACCTTTTCATTCCAGTTTGATGAAACCTGCAGCATCTAAGCTTGAAGATACTTTGACCTCCATTTCTATTGATGACTCTAAGATTCCTGTCATTGCAAATGTGGATGCGAAAGAAATGACAAGCGCTTCTGAAATTCCAGTAAAGCTAGTCGAGCAGCTCTACTCTCCTGTACGTTGGGAGCAATCTGTTGAAAAGCTGATCGAACTTGGCGTTGATACGTTTATTGAAGTTGGTCCAGGTAAAGTGTTATCAGGTCTTATTAAAAAAGTGAATCGCAGAGCAACAACGATTCCGGTATACGATAAGGAAACACTGCAAAAAGCGATCAATCACTTTAAAGGGGAGGGCTCTACAAATGCTTAAAGGAAAAACAGCCGTTGTTACGGGGGCGTCGCGCGGAATTGGGCGTGCCGTTGCACTTGAACTAGCAGAACAAGGTGCAAATGTAGTGGTAAACTATTCAGGAAGCGAAGCAAAAGCCTATGAAGTAGTGGAAGCTATTAAAGAAATGGGTAGCGAGGCTATCGCTGTACGTTGTAATGTCGGGAACATGGAAGACGTTCAAGCAATGATGAAAGAAGCGCTCACTCAGTTCGGTACTATTGACATCCTTGTCAATAATGCCGGTATCACCCGTGATAACCTTCTAATGCGAATGAAGGAAGACGAGTGGGATGATGTGATCAATATCAATCTAAAAGGTGTATTTAATGCGACAAAAGCAGTAACACGCCAAATGATGAAACAACGATCCGGACGAATCATCAATATTGCGTCCATTGTTGGGGTAATGGGGAATGCAGGTCAAGCAAACTATGTAGCGGCAAAAGCCGGTGTGATTGGTCTTACTAAATCAACGGCACGCGAGTTAGCTTCTCGCCATATCACCGTAAACGCAATCGCACCTGGATTCATCACAACGGATATGACGGATAAACTAACAGAAGAAGTGAAGGCGGAAATGCTCAAGCAAATCCCTCTAGCTAGATTTGGAGAAGCAAAAGACATCGCCTCTGTCGTATCTTTCCTAGCATCTGAAAAAAGTGCCTACATCACCGGCCAAACCCTCCACGTAGACGGAGGAATGGTGATGTAATAAGAATTTACCCTGATGACTGGAGTGCAAGGTGTGAGACTCCTGCGGGGGAGAAACGGTAGCTTGAGACCCCACAGGCGAAGCCGAGGAGGCTCAAGCACCGTCCCGCGGAAAGCGAATACCTGGAACGGAAGTCATCAGGGAGTTAATAAATACGACAAACACTAGTTTTTTAAAGTTAAATTCACTATAATACTTGAGGGGAGGTGAAAGTTATGGCAGATGTATTAGAGCGTGTAACAAAGATCATTGTTGATCGTTTAGGTGTAGATGAGTCCGAGGTGAACCTTGACTCCAAATTCAAAGACGATTTGGGTGCTGACTCTCTTGATGTAGTTGAACTAGTAATGGAGCTTGAAGACGAGTTTGATATGGAAATTTCAGACGATGAAGCAGAAAACATTACAACAGTTGCCGATGCGGTAAACTACATAAAAGCAAACGCTTAATCTTTCTTGATTGTCCCACTAAGGTGGGACTTTTTGTTTTTATGGGCATAATAAACTTTGAAATACAGGATAAAAATACCTTTTAGCAATAAAAGATTACGTAATATACATAATTTAAAGCAAGTTGCTATTTGTATCCTCTAAATAATTTGTTAAAATAGTAATGTTATACAACTTTCATCAACAAAAAGAAGAACGTTGCCATCTTAGTGAAAGAAGATTGTATGTTGGAGGCTCCTTTACATGACCAGAAGCAAAAGTAGAATAAATGAAATGAAAAACGAAGCAACAATAAAGAATTTTGTTATGCTTCAAGAAAAATTAGGAGTTAAGTTTCATAATGAGAAACTTTTATATCAAGCTTTCACCCATTCATCCTATGTGAATGAGCATCGCAGAAAGCCTTACGAGGACAATGAGCGTTTGGAATTTTTGGGTGACGCTGTTTTAGAGTTGACCATCTCACAATTTTTATATAAAAAATATCCAATGATGAGTGAAGGTCAATTAACAAAACTAAGAGCGTCTATTGTATGTGAACCTTCTTTGGTTTCATTCGCCAATGATCTTTCGTTCGGACAATATGTACTGCTTGGTAAAGGAGAAGAAATAACAGGTGGAAGAGCGAGACCAGCACTGCTTGCCGATGTATTTGAGGCATTTATCGGCGCCTTGTATCTGGATCTTGGCCTAGAGACTGTTTTTCAATTCCTTGAAAAGTATGTGTATCCTAAGATTAATGAAGGTGCTTTTTCTCATGTGATGGATTTTAAAAGTCAACTGCAAGAGATGATACAACGAAATGCACTTGGAATAATTGAGTATGAAGTACTAGAAGAAAAAGGCCCGGCCCACAACCGTGAATTTGTGTCTAAGGTCTCCTTGAACAAAGAAGAGATGGGGATTGGAGTCGGAAGGTCTAAAAAAGAAGCAGAACAACATGCCGCTCAATTTGCTCTCCAGAAATTAAAAAAAGTCAGAAAATGAAGGTAGGCGATCCTCTGGTGTCTCAATATACCTTAAGGATTGCTTACTTTTCTGTTACATAAGGTCCGTAAAATAGTAAACACTTCTAGCTGTTAATTGGAGCAAAAGGCGGAGACTTCTGAGGGAGATAGCGCTAGGTTGAGACCCCGCAGGCTTGCCGAAGAGGCTCTAGCAGCGCCCCTAGGAAAGCGAAACTATTTGCGTAAATTAACAGCGGCGTACCATGGAATCATTATTTTATTAGGTTAAGAAACTAAACGAGGTGAGGAATATGTACCTCAAACGATTGGAAGTAGTAGGGTTTAAGTCGTTTGCTGAAAAAATATCCGTAGATTTCGTACCAGGTGTCACAGCCGTCGTAGGTCCGAATGGAAGCGGAAAAAGTAATATTATCGATGCCATCAGATGGGTGCTGGGAGAACAATCAGCCAAATCCCTCCGCGGTTCCAAAATGGAAGATATCATTTTTGCCGGCAGTGATAGCAGAAGAGCATTAAACATGGCAGAGGTTACACTGACACTTGATAACAGTAATCGCATCTTGCCGATAGATTATATGGAAGTGAGCGTTACACGAAGGGCGCTAAGGTCCGGTGACAGTGAATTCCTGATAAATAAACAAACCTGCAGATTAAAAGACATTGTTGACCTTTTCATGGATTCCGGTCTTGGGAAGGAAGCCTTTTCCATCATCAGCCAAGGTAAAGTGGAAGAAATCCTGAGCAGTAAATCAGAAGAGCGTCGAAGTATTTTTGAAGAAGCGGCCGGTGTGCTTAAGTACAAATCCAGAAAAAAGAAAGCCGAGAGTAAACTTATGGATACCCAAGAGAATCTGAACCGGGTATCAGATATTTTACATGAGCTGGAAGGACAAGTGGAGCCGTTAAAAATACAAGCATCCATTGCCAAAGATTATCTGGAAAAAAAAGAAGAGCTTGAACAAATAGAAGTAGGCGTGACGGTGCACGAAATAGAAGAACTTCATCAAAAATGGGAACAAAATTCTCTGGAAGTTAAAAACAGCACCGAAAAAGAGCTTGTTCTATCTTCTGAATTGAGCCACAAAGAAGCAACACTTGAAAAGTATAAGGACCAAGTGGCGGCGTTGGATGAATCCATTGATTCTTTGCAACAGGCACTTTTAGTGGCTAGTTCGGAGCTGGAGAAACTTGAAGGAAGAAAAGAAGTTTTGAAGGAGCGGAAGAAGAACGCTACGACAAACCGTGCCCAATTGGAAAGTTCATCGGTGGAGCTTGCTGAATTTATTGATGCTCAAAAGAAAAGATTGGAAAGCGAAAAACTTCTTTTAGATACCCTTCGTCAAGAATTGGTATTAACAGAGCAACAACTTAAGGAAAAACAAGTGATCAACGAACAATTTGACCAAAATATCGAAGGAAAAATAGACGCTTTAAAAAGTGATTATATTGAACTTCTAAATAAACAGGCAGCAATCCGTAACGAAGTTTCTTACTTGGAGCAGCAAGAAAAGCAAGAAGGCATGAAAGTAACCCGTCTTGACGAGGGAAACCGGAAGTATGTCGATTTAAGGGCTAATACCCAACAGAAGAAAGATAAGGTGCTCACTGACCATAAACAGGTACAGGAAGAGTTGAATCAAACTGTTGACCGCTTCAGAGCTGAGCAAGCTAATCTGGAACAATTTAAGCAGTCCTATCAGAAAAAAGAAACAACCTTGTATCAAGCATACCAATTCTTGCAGCAAACACGTGCTCGAAAAGAAATGCTAGAAACCATGCAGGGAGATTTTACAGGATTCTTTCAAGGTGTTAAAGAAATTCTGAAAGCAAGGGATGAGAATAGGCTTACTGGAATTAAAGGGGCTGTTGCAGAACTCATCCAAGTAAATCAGGATGTGGAGACAGCAATTGAAATTGCCCTTGGCAGTGCGACACAGCATATCGTTGTGGACAATGAGCAAAATGCGCGAACATCCATCCAATACCTGAAAACGAACGGTTTTGGCCGTGCGACGTTCCTGCCAATGACGGTTATGAAACCTAGGACATTATCAGACTATCAAGTGAATCAGATTAGTCAACATGAAGCTTTTGTAGGATTAGCTGCTTCGCTTGTGGAGTACGACAAAGCCTATGAAAATATCGTCAATAACCTCTTGGGGAACATTGTCATCGCTAAAGACCTAAAAGGAGCCAATGCGTTGGCAGGCATCCTTCAGCACCGTTACCGGATCGTGACATTAGAAGGGGATGTGGTAAATCCCGGTGGATCTATGACAGGCGGAGCCGTTAAACAAAAATCGAATTCCCTTTTAAGTAGAGGTCGTGAACTTGATTCTATTTCAGCTAAACTAGAAGAGATGGAGAATAAAACGGCCCTGCTTGAAGATCAGGTCAAGACACTTAAGAAGAAAATAGAAGAGAAAGAGTCTCAAGTTATAGAACTAAAGGGAACTGGCGAGGAACTAAGATATAAAGAACAGCAGGTTGCAAGCTTACTTCGGGAAGTGGAACTAGAAGAGAAAAACGTCAATGAACATTTAAGTTTATATGACTATGAAAAGCAACAGCTCACCATATCCATGAAGGATGCCCTCAACAAAAAAGCAAAACTAGATGTTGATTTGAAAACGGTTGGAATGCAGATTGCTGCTCTAGACAAAGAGATTGCCGAGCTAAACTCCTTAAGGTTGGAGCAACATGCAAACAAAGAAAACGTACAAAACGAGCTGACACAATTAAAAGTTGATTATGCGGGTAAAAAAGAAAAGCTTACTAATCAATCAGAAAAAGTGGATACTATTGAAACAGACCTTAAACAAGCCACAGAAAGATTGACTGACATTAAAGAAGATCTTTCTCTACTACAAAGTGAAATGAATGATAATTCCTCAGGTGAACAAAAACTGGAAGTGGCTGCGGCTGAAAAGTTACAAGACAAAAATACCACTATGAAGCTTATAGCGGAACGTCGTGCAGAAAGGCTTTCTTACCACGAAAAGGTGGAACAAGAAGAGCTTGAATTGAAAGATTTAAAAAGGCAGTATAAACAGCTTACTGAAGTTTTGAAGGCGGAAGAAGTGAAAATGAACCGTCTGGATGTGGAATTAGATAATAGACTTCACCATTTAAGGGAAGAGTATATGCTGTCCTTTGAAGCGGCAAAAGCAGATTATCCACTTGAGATGGAGTTAGAAGAAGCGCGTAAAAAGTTAAAACTGATCAAGCTTGCCATCGAGGAGCTTGGCACAGTCAATATCGCGGCAATAGAGGAATATGATCGAGTAAGCGAGCGATATACATTCCTTAAGGTACAAAAGGACGATCTTCAAGAAGCAAAAGACACCTTATTCCAGGTTATCGGTGAGATGGATGAGGAAATGAAAAAACGCTTTGAGACGACCTTCACCAATATCCGTGCGCATTTCCACGATGTGTTCCGCTCTTTATTTGGAGGAGGAAGGGCAGATCTTGTGCTAACTGATCCGTCAGACATGCTGAATACGGGCGTAGATATTGTGGCACAACCGCCTGGTAAAAAACTGCAGAATCTTGGTCTCTTGTCAGGGGGAGAAAGAGCGTTAACGGCAATTGCTTTGTTATTCTCAATACTAAAAGTAAGACCTGTGCCGTTCTGCATCCTTGATGAAGTGGAAGCGGCGCTTGATGAAGCCAACGTACACCGCTTTGCCCAATACTTAAAGCAGTTCAGTGAAGAAACACAGTTCATCGTCATCACCCACCGCAAAGGAACGATGGTATTCAGTGATGTTCTTTACGGAGTAACGATGCAAGAATCCGGTGTCTCTAAATTGGTCTCTGTCCGGTTAGAAGAATCCAAAGAACTTGTTAAATAGAGAGGAAGAGAATGAGAAAATGAGTTTCTTTAAAAAGTTGAAAGAAAAGCTTACCACCCAAACAGATTCCGTAACGGAAAAATTCAGAGAAGGATTAACGAAAACTCGTGATTCCTTCTCTGGTAAAGTAAATGACCTTGTCGCTCGTTATCGCAAAGTCGATGAAGATTTCTTCGAAGAATTGGAGGAAATCTTAATCGGAGCGGATGTTGGCGTTAACACCGTGATGGAATTGATTGATGAGCTTAGAATGGAAGTGAAACGACGCAACATTCAAGATCCCCGCGAGGTTCAAAGTGTCATTTCTGAAAAGTTGGTGGAGATCTATCAAGCCGGAGATGACGTGTCTCCGACCATCAACTTTCAACAAGACGGCTTAACGGTTGTTCTGGTTGTAGGGGTAAACGGAGTAGGGAAAACTACGTCTATAGGAAAGATTGCTAAGAAACTGAAGCAAGAGGGGAAAAGTGTTCTTCTTGCAGCGGGAGATACATTCCGTGCCGGCGCTATCGACCAGCTTGAAGTATGGGGCGAACGTGTTGGAGTGGATGTGATCAAGCAATCAGAGGGCTCAGATCCTGCAGCTGTTATGTATGATGCCCTCCAAGCCGCTAAAGCTCGTAAAGTTGACGTACTTCTTTGTGATACAGCAGGTCGACTTCAAAACAAGGTCAATTTAATGAAGGAACTGGAAAAGGTGAAGCGTGTCATTGAGCGCGAGGTTCCGGGTGCACCGCATGAAGTTCTGCTAGTTCTGGATGCAACGACTGGCCAGAATGCATTAAGCCAGGCGAAGATCTTTTCTGAAGCAACGAATGTTACGGGAATCGTTTTGACGAAGCTTGACGGTACCGCAAAGGGCGGAATCGTTCTTGCTATCCGAAATGAAATGAAAATTCCGGTCAAGTTTGTCGGTTTAGGGGAAAAAGCAGAAGACTTGCAGGAGTTCAATGCAGAGCAATATGTGTACGGATTATTTGCAGATATGATGGAAAAAGAAGAAGCACAAGAAAGCTAATAAAAAAATCATCACTTGCCGCCCCTCCACTCTGACGGGCGGCTTTTATATAGAGAAGAAATTGTGGGAACCTGTTGATTTCCGTTCCAGGCGCTTCGCTTGCCTGCGGGCGGTCTGGAAGCCTCCTCGTCTTCGCCTGCGGGGTCTTCCCTATCCCTTCCTCCCGCGGGCGTCTGCGCGCCTTCCACTTCAATCAACAAGAAGGTTTCATTAATTTAAGGGTCTATGAAAAAGACGTTACATCTACTCAATTTTCAGCTGTGGATTGGAGCAATTGGCGAAGACTCCAGCGGGGGAGTAACGGTTGATTGAGACCCCGCAACGAAGTGAGGAGGCTCAAACACCGTCCCGCGGAAAGCGAAGCCATATGCGGAAAGGAACAGCGGTGGATAACCAACCAACAAATATTTTTCAAGTATAAAAGAACCTAAGGTGGTAATATGTTTTCTCTCATTTTCGCTTTTCCCCCAGTCAAGAAAAAAACTTGACATTCCATATTCCAACCTGTAAACTAAGCTATTGTAAAGGCATTTCACTTAACAAGGGAGAGTGAAGAGGATGCTTGAAAAAACAACGAGAATGAACTATCTATATGATTTCTATCAGTCGTTGTTAACACCAAAGCAACGAAGCTATATGTCTTTGTATTACTTAGATGATCACTCCCTTGGTGAGATAGCAGAGGAATATAACATAAGTCGTCAAGCAGTGTATGATAACATAAAACGTACAGAACAGATGCTTGAGCAATATGAAGAAAAGCTTTTGTTATTTCAAAAGTTTCAAGAGCGGCAGAAGCTTTTGCAGCAGATGAAAGATGAAGTCGATAAAGCGGAAAGACCGCTTTACGGCCAGTCTCTTTTAGCGCTGATCGAGTCGCTTGAGAAATTAGATTAGGGGGCGGCATACATGGCATTTGAAGGTTTAGCCGACCGTTTGCAAAATACGATACAGAAGATCCGCGGAAAAGGTAAGGTAAGCGAACAAGACGTTAAAGAAATGATGCGTGAAGTTCGACTGGCATTGCTTGAAGCGGATGTTAACTTCAAAGTAGTGAAAGACTTTGTAAAACGCGTGAATGAACGTGCAGTTGGACAAGAAGTCATGAAAAGTCTTACACCCGGTCAGCAAGTAATTAAAGTGGTAAAAGAAGAACTCACCGCGCTTATGGGCGGAGAGCAAAGTAAAATAGCTGTAAGCAGCCGACCGCCAACTGTCATTATGATGGTAGGTCTACAAGGTGCTGGTAAAACGACGACAACAGGAAAGCTTGCAAACTTATTGCGCAAAAAGCACAATAGGAAGCCGCTTTTAGTTGCGGCGGATATTTACCGACCGGCAGCGATTAAACAGCTTGAAACACTTGGAAAACAACTCAGCATGCCTGTATTCTCTTTAGGAGATCAGGTAAGTCCCGTTGAAATCGCAAAGCAAGCCATCCAAAAAGCGAAAGATGAGCACCATGATTATGTGCTGATCGATACTGCCGGACGTTTGCATGTGGATGAAAACTTAATGGACGAGTTAAAACAGGTAAAAGAAATCTCCAACCCGGATGAAATCTTCCTTGTTGTCGATGCAATGACAGGACAAGATGCTGTAAATGTAGCGCAAAGCTTCAATGAACAGCTTGGCTTGACTGGCGTTGTCTTAACAAAGCTTGATGGAGATACACGAGGTGGAGCTGCATTATCCGTTAAGGCGGTAACCAATACCCCAATCAAGTATATTGGTATGGGTGAAAAATTGGATGCCATCGAGCCTTTCCATCCTGAACGTATGGCCTCTCGTATTTTAGGTATGGGAGATGTGCTGACTCTTATCGAGAAAGCACAATCGAATGTAGATGAAGAGAAAGCCAAGGAGCTTGAACAGAAACTGCGTACGATGAACTTTACGTTTGATGATTTTCTGGAACAGCTTGGCCAAGTAAGAAACATGGGCCCACTTGATGAAATACTGGGAATGATTCCTGGAGCCAACAAGATGAAAGGCTTAAAAAATGTCCAGGTGGATGAAAAGCAGATTGGTCACGTGGAGGCAGTTATCCAATCCATGACCAAAGCGGAGAAAGATAATCCAGATCTAATCAACGCTAGCCGCAAAAAGCGGATAGCAAAAGGTAGCGGACGACCTATTCAGGAAGTTAACCGTCTACTCAAACAATTTGAAGAGATGAAAAAAATGATGAAACAGATGACAAGCATGCAAAAAGGAAAAGGTAAAAAAGGCGGCTTCAAATTCCCTTTCATGTAAGCATCAACAGCATTTTTTCTCTTAATAAATAAAGTGACAAGAAAAAACACTTTACAAACAAGTAACTACTTGTTATCATACTATCTTGTGTGAAATATTTTCGGAGGTGCTATATTAAATGGCAGTTAAAATTCGTTTAAAACGTATGGGTTCTAAAAAATCCCCATTCTATCGTATTGTAGTAGCAGATTCTCGTTCTCCTCGTGACGGACGTTTCATTGAAACAGTTGGAACTTACAACCCAGTATTACAACCAGCTGAAGTTAAAATCAATGAAGAACTAGCTCTTAAATGGTTACAAGATGGCGCGAAGCCTTCTGACACAGTTCGTAACCTTTTCTCTAACGAAGGTATTATGGAAAAATTCCACAATGCCAAATTAGGTAAGTAAGAGGCAAAATGACAGATCTAATCCAAACAATTGTGACGTCGTTAGTAGATCATCCAGAAAATGTAGTGGTTACGGAAAAAGAAACAGGTAATGTTCTTACGTACCAACTTACTGTGCATCAAGATGATTTAGGGAAAGTGATTGGCAAGCAGGGTAGAATTGCAAAAGCAATCCGGACAGTTTTGTTCGCTGCTGCTTCTCACGAGAATAAACGAGTACAATTAGAGATTATGGAGTAGGGGGAGGCTTTGATGCTTCCCCTTTTCTTATGGTTGAATAATGATAATTACTCAAAGTTTAGATTAAAGTGTTCCCTTATAGGGGTACGCTATAATACATAGAACAGTCAGATAAATACTGCGCGTGGAGGTGCATGAAATGTCAAAATGGTTCAATGTAGGTAAGCTTGTTAATACGCATGGGATAAAAGGTGAGGTGCGTGTGGTTTCCAGAACGGATTTTCCGGATGAACGTTATAAAAAGGGAAATCTTCTATACTTATTCTTGCCAAATGAAAAAGAACCTGTAGAAGTTAAGGTGGCATCTAGAAGGGTACATAAATCCTTCGATCTTCTTACATTCGAAGGATTCCATAATGTAAACGAAGTGGAAAAGTTCAAAGGTGCCATTGTCAAGGTTCCGGAAGATCAACTAGGGGAGCTGGAAGAAGGGGAATATTATTTTCACGAAATCGTTGGGTGTAAAGTCATCCTTCAGGAAACAATGGAGGAGATAGGCACTGTTAAGGAAGTACTGACACCGGGAGCAAATGATGTCTGGGTCATACAGGCAAAGAAAGGGAAGGATATCTTGATCCCTTATATCGATCAAGTAGTAAAGAAAGTGGACGTGCAGGAAAAAACAATCATTATAGAGCCATTAGAAGGATTGTTTTAAGATGAAGATTGATATTCTTTCCATTTTTCCGGAGATGTTTACAGGTGTTCTTGGATCTTCCATTCTGAGCAAAGCTGCGGAGAAAGGTGCCGTTCAATACAGTGTGACCGATTTCAGAGAGTTCGCGGACAATAAACATAAGACAGTCGATGACTACCCTTATGGAGGCGGAGCTGGAATGGTTCTCAAAGCCCAGCCGATATTTGATGCAGTATCATCTCTTACAGAGGAAAACCAAACTGGTAATAAACCGAGAGTTATTCTGATGTGTCCCCAGGGAGAGCGGTATACGCAAAAGAAAGCAGAAGAACTGGCACAAGAAGAGCACTTGATATTCATCTGCGGTCATTATGAAGGCTATGACGAACGAATAAGAGAACATGTGGTTACAGATGAGATTTCCATTGGCGACTATGTTCTTACCGGCGGGGAACTTGCTTCAATGGTTATTGTAGACAGTGTAGTGCGTTTACTTCCAGATGTATTAGGAAAAGCGGCTTCCCATGAACAGGACAGCTTTAGTACCGGACTCCTTGAGCATCCCCATTATACGAGACCGGCTGATTTTCGTGGCATGAAAGTGCCAGACGTACTTCTTTCAGGAAATCATGCACATATTGAAAAATGGCGGACAAAAGAGTCCATCAGAAGAACTTGGAATAGAAGACCTGACTTATTTGATGAATATCCACTTACAGATCAACAACGAGCATGGCTCGAAGAAATAAAAAAAGAGGACTAGGCATATTGATTTTATCTTTCTAATATGCTATTATACTCTTTGTGACTTAGCTATTGCTATGTCTAAAAACGATGTTCCGCTGCATCAAATAAGTATGGTATGAGCATCTGTGGAAAAGGAGCAGAAAACTATGCAAAAATTAATTCAAGATATTACTCAAGAGCAGTTGAAAACTGATCTTCCTTCTTTCCGTCCTGGTGACACTGTACGTGTTAACGTTAAGGTTGTAGAGGGAACGCGTGAGCGTATTCAGGTGTATGAAGGAGTAGTAATCAAGCGTCGTGGCGGCGGAATCAGCGAAACTTTCACAGTTCGTAAGATCTCTTACGGAGTTGGAGTTGAGCGTGCATTCCCACTTCATTCCCCTAAAATTGAGGGAATTGATGTAGTTCGTCGTGGTAAAGTACGTCGTGCGAAACTTTACTACCTACGTGCATTACGTGGTAAAAAAGCGCGTATCAAAGAGATTCGATAATCAAAAGGGGAGCTTGGAGACAAGCTCTCTTTTTTTACTAAAAAAACGGCTGCGCAATATCTAAGTTTTGTATAAACCAAAACAAGGTATATAATTGAAGTAGAATTACATATAAATTCTCATTTAAACAAGAGAACATAATGAAAACGGCGGAGGAACAGATATGGCACGTTCTAAAAATGAGCTATGGGAATGGGTAAAGGCCTTAGCTATCGCAGTAATTCTTGCAGCAGCAATACGCTATTTCTTTTTTGCACCGATTGTGGTAGATGGTGATTCCATGATGCCCACTCTGCATAATCAAGATAGAATGATCGTGAACAAGATCGGATATAAAGTTGGCGAACCGGAACGATTTGACATCGTTGTGTTCCATGCAACAGAAGATAAGGACTATATCAAGCGTGTCATCGGTCTGCCGGGCGACGAAGTGGAATACCGGGATGATGTTCTGTATATTAATGGACAAGCTTACGATGAGCCATATTTAGACAGTTATAAGGCTCAGTATCCTGATGGTCCATTAACGGAAGATTTCACATTGGAAGAAAAGACAGGCCTAAAAAAGGTGCCAAAAGGTCATCTCTTTGTAATGGGAGATAACCGGAGATTCAGTAAGGATGGCCGTCATATCGGAACTGTTCCACAAGAAGAAGTATTAGGCAAAACCAATATCGTCTACTGGCCGCTACCAGACTTAAGAATGGTAAAGTAGAACCTAGCAGTTGATTAGAGCAAAAGGCGAAGACTCCTCGAAAATGCTACGCATTTTCTTCGTGCGATGTTTCGCTGTCGAAGCCTTCCTTGTCCTGAGGGAGATAGCGCTAGCTGGAGACCCCGCAGGCGAAAGCCGAGGAGGCTCCAGCAGTGCCCCTAGGAAAGCGAAGCCATTTGCGGAAATCAACTGCGGTGTTTACAGAAACTCAAAATAAATGTTTTTTTGCAAGGACTTCAGGAGGCAATTCTCATGACAATACAGTGGTTTCCCGGGCATATGGCGAAAGCCCGCAGACAAGTAACAGAAAAACTTAAATTGATTGATATCGTCTATGAATTGGTAGATGCCCGCATCCCCGTTTCATCACGAAACCCGATGATCGACGAAATCATCTCCAATAAACCAAGAATCATCCTATTAAACAAAGCAGATATGGCAGATGCAAAAGTAACCCGGGAATGGTTGGACTATTTTAATCTTCCAGGTTCATCAACTAAAGCGATTGCCATCGACTCCCAAACTGGTAAAGGTATTCAACAGATTGCAACATTATCAAAAGAGCTGTTAAAAGAGAAGTTTGATAAAATGCAATCTCGCGGAATAAGACCTAGAGCAATCAGAGCGTTGATTGTTGGTATCCCCAATGTTGGGAAATCAACGCTGATTAACAGGCTGGCGAAGAAAAATATCGCTCAAACAGGAGACAGACCAGGTGTAACAAAAGCTCAGCAATGGGTTAAAGTCGGGAAAGAATTGGAGCTGCTCGATACCCCAGGAATTCTCTGGCCGAAATTTGAGGATCAGGAGGTCGGCTACCGCTTAGCTACCACTGGTGCCATTAAAGATACGATTATTAACCTGCAGGATATTGCCGTATTTGCTTTAAGATTTTTGACCGACGCTTACCCTGAAAGGTTGAAGGATCGTTACGGTCTTGAGGAAATCCCTGAGGATATAGTCGAACTTTTTGATGCGATAGGCTCAAAACGCGGCTGTAAAATGAGTGGTGGACATATCGATTATGATAAGACCGCAGAATTGGTTATTCGTGAGATCCGTTCGGAAAAGCTAGGGAAAATCAGTTTAGAAAGACCAGAAAAACTATAGAAAAAGGCTGTCATCCGTGCAGCCTTTTTCTTTTGGGGAAATGGAGTGGAAAATGTGGCAAAGCTGTCGATAAAAGAGATAGAACAAATATTAGCCAAAACGGAAAATGAGCAAGACTCTTTCCTCCTTTCAATAAAAAGTGATGAACGTAAAGGTGTACAGGTACTTTTAAGTAGATGGGAAAAGCGGAAAGAGGAAAAACAGAAGCTTATAAATCAGTTCAGAGAAATGCAAAAATATGAACGTGCTCTTTGGGAGAAAGGGTCCCGGTACATTGCTGGAATAGATGAAGTCGGTCGAGGGCCTCTGGCAGGACCGGTCGTTGCAGCTGCTGTGATCTTGCCTGAAAATTTTCAGTTGCCCGGACTGACAGACTCAAAAAAACTCAGCCAGCAAAAACGCGAGATTTTTTATGATTATATTAAAAAGAATGCTCTTAGTTACGGAATAGGAATTATCATGCCAAGCGATATAGATAAGGTGAATATCTATGAAGCAACCAAGCTTGCCATGATGGAGGCAGTGAAAAACCTGTCCCTCCTACCTGATCATCTCCTGATTGATGCCATGAAACTAGAAGTAGATATAGCACAAACATCCATCATAAAGGGAGATGCGACAAGTATATCCATCGCAGCGGCATCTGTGTTGGCTAAAGAGACAAGGGATGCTTATATGAAGAACCTTGCATCTGAATTTCCACAGTATGGATTTGATAAAAACATGGGATATGGAACCCGAGAGCATTTAATCGCTTTAGAAGAAGTTGGGGTGACCCGAGAACATCGTCGATCATTCTCACCAGTAAAGGAATTGGTTGACTAAAAGGAGTTAGCTATGAACATTTCACCGTTAGGCTCTGGAGTCGGAAAAGCCCAAAACCAAGCGACGGCTTTTCCTGCCACTTCACAAACCGCACAGGTAAGCACTCAGGTACTTATAACCCAAATAGGGGGGAAGATGCCTTCAACCTCTTTAAAAGAAGTAACAGAGGCTATAGACAGCCTTCCCCCATCACAAAAAGAGAAAGCAATGGAACTGGTTAAAGTATTAGTGCAGCGAAATGGACTTACCAACCTACCTGAGAAGCTTCAAATGATGGTCACCAGTTTTTCCGATAAGGAAACGATACTACAAAATCTAGCCAAAGTGGAAACTTATCTTGAAAAAGCAAATCTTCCAACACCAGTTCAGGAAAAATTAATAGATGTCATTCGAAACATGCAACTTCCACAGACTCTTAACAACAAAACAGAAACCTTGCATTTTATTAAACAAGTACTACCTTTACTTGGATTGAATTTCGAACAAAACTTAAACAATTATATTCGACAAGACCAGCCTTTGTCAGAAGCTAAGTTAGAACAGTTGAAGCCATTACTCTTGAATTATATGAACCAGGCAACAACTCCTGAAGAAAAAGCTGCCATTGGCCAGCTCATTTCCAAATTGACGAGTTTTCAACTTCTAACAAGAGAAGAAGGAAACCTGCATCATGTTTTTTTACCTATTCCTGTTAACATGGAAAATGAATCAAAAGAATGGTATGTGCATATAAGCTCCAAACAAAAGAACGAGGAGCTGGATTCGGAATATTGCCGTGTTGTTCTATTGCTAGATCTGCCTATATTTTCTTCCGTAATGGTGGACGTACTCGTTCAAAAGAAAGTAATCGGTATTTCCTTTCAACATTCTTATCCTGCGCTAGAATCACTTGTGGAAAAAAGCGCACCACTGCTTAAGGAGAACCTCGCTAAAATAGGCTATACATTAAGCAATGTGAAAACAGAATGCAAGGAAACGGACCATACTCCTGGGATACCATTAGGTTATCTAAGGACGATTTTGGCGCCACCAAAGGAAGGGGTGGACATCCGAATATGAGTAAAAACATCATAAAGCGAAAAAAAGCAGTCGCCATAAAATATGAACAACAAAAAAGTATTGCTCCAGTGGTGCAGGCAAAGGGCACTGGACTCATAGCTGAAAACATTCTGGAGGAAGCCAAAAAGCATAATATCCCCGTTCAGGAAGACCAGGCTTTATTGGAAATACTAATGGAATTAGAATTAAATGAAACAATACCGGAAGAATTATATGAGGTGGTAGCAGAAGTCTTGGCCTATGTGTACAAGCTTCATAAAGAAGAGAATAAGAATGTGAAAAACACCACGTGAAGGTTTTTTAACATAATGAAAATAGATTGAATAATCTGTAAAATAACACATCTTATTGTTAATTAGCTTCTTTTTCTCGACAAAATAGGATGTCAATCTATTAATTTTTTGAAAATAGTATAATATTTTTGCAGAAAGGTAGACATTTGTTGGCTCATTTAATAAAATGAAAGCGCAGTCTATTTTTAAATAATGTTCTGTTATACATAAGATTGGAGGATGGGAAATGAATATCCATGAATATCAAGGAAAAGAGATCCTCAGAAAATACGGGGTGGCTGTTCCAAATGGCCGTGTAGCGTTCACTGTTGAAGAAGCAGTAGAAGCTGCAAAAGAACTAGGAACAGAAATTTGTGTTGTGAAAGCGCAAATTCACGCTGGTGGCCGCGGTAAAGCGGGCGGAGTGAAAGTTGCCAAGAATTTGGATGAAGTTCGTGAATATGCGGGTGAAATCCTAGGCAAAACGTTAATTACTCATCAAACGGGCCCAGAAGGTAAGGAAGTAAAACGCCTACTTATCGAAGAAGGATGCGACATCAAGAAAGAATACTATATCGGACTTGTATTAGACCGTGCAACTTCCCGAGTTGTCCTAATGGCATCTGAAGAAGGCGGAACAGAAATTGAAGAAGTGGCAGAGCAAACGCCAGAAAAAATCTTCAAAGAAGTGGTTGATCCTGTTGTAGGATTAATAGGTTTCCAAGCTCGTCGTATTGCATTCAACATCAACATACCAAAAGAGTTGGTTGGACAAGCGGTTAAATTCATGATGAGCCTATATACAGCTTTCGTGGAGAAAGACTGCTCCATCGCAGAAATCAATCCACTTGTTGTTACGGGTGACGCAAAGGTTATGGCATTGGATGCAAAACTTAACTTCGACTCCAATGCACTATACCGTCACAAGGACATTTTAGAATACCGTGATCTGGAAGAAGAAGATGCAAAAGAAATCGAAGCTTCCAAATACGATCTAAGCTACATTTCACTTGATGGAAACATCGGATGTATGGTTAATGGTGCCGGCCTTGCTATGGCAACTATGGATATTATCAAACATTATGGTGGGGACCCTGCTAACTTCCTGGACGTTGGGGGCGGAGCAACTGCTGAGAAAGTAACAGAAGCTTTCAAAATTATCCTTTCTGATGATAATGTAAAAGGAATTTTCGTTAACATTTTCGGTGGAATTATGAAGTGTGACATCATCGCTACAGGTGTTGTGGAAGCAGCGAAACAAGTAGGACTTGAAGTACCTCTAGTAGTACGTTTGGAAGGTACGAACGTAGACCTAGGAAAGCAAATCTTACGTGAGTCTGGCTTAAACATCGTGGCAGCAGAATCCATGGCTGATGGTGCACAAAAAATCGTAGCGCAAGTAGGATAAGAAAGGCAGGGGACATTCATGAGTGTATTCATTAATAAAGATACAAAAGTAATCGTACAAGGTATTACTGGTTCCACAGCGTTATTCCATACAAAGCAAATGCTTGAGTATGGCACACAAATCGTTGGTGGGGTTACACCAGGTAAAGGCGGCACTGAAGTTGAAGGTGTACCTGTATTCAATACAGTAGAAGAAGCTGTCAAAGTTACTGGTGCAAATGCATCCGTTATTTATGTACCAGCTCCATTTGCTGCAGATGCGATCATGGAAGCGGTAGATGCTGAGCTTGACTTGGCTATTTGTATTACAGAGCATATTCCTGTACTTGATATGGTAAAAGTGAAGCGTTACATGGAAGGGAAAAAGACTCGTCTTGTTGGTCCTAACTGCCCTGGCGTTATCACTCCTGGTGAGTGCAAAATCGGAATCATGCCTGGATATATCCATACAAAAGGCCATGTTGGGGTTGTTTCCCGTTCTGGTACTCTAACGTATGAAGCGGTTCACCAATTATCACAAGAGGGCATCGGTCAATCTACAGCAGTAGGTATCGGTGGAGACCCTGTTAACGGTACAGACTTCATTGATGTATTAAAAGCATTCAATGAAGATGAAGATACGTATGCGGTTATCATGATCGGTGAAATCGGCGGAACAGCTGAAGAAGAAGCAGCTCTTTGGGTAAAAGAGAACATGACAAAACCTGTTGTCGGCTTCATCGGCGGCCGTACTGCACCTCCTGGTAAGCGTATGGGTCACGCAGGAGCAATCATCTCTGGCGGTAAAGGTACTGCAGATGAGAAAATCCGTGTGATGAATGAGTGTGGCATTGAAGTTGCCGATACTCCATCTGTAATGGGTGAAACGCTTATCAAAGTAATTAAAGAGCAAGGCATTTACGATAAATGTAAAACTCACTAATATAATATTGGAAAAGGGATAGTCGGGTCAGGCTATCCCCGTTTCCGTTTCTAAGGAGAGAGGTGTTTTTGCGTATATGCAAAAGGAGAAAAGAAGATTGATAACCCTGCATCATTGTCCAGGTCTCACCATAAAGGCACTCCAAAATCTATTAATGAAAGATCCCACGCTTGAACGACTATACACCATGACCCCTTCTGATATTGCTTCATATTTCACCACTACTCAAAAGCAAGCACAGTCCATTTATCACCATATCCACAACAATAATGTTTCGCAGCTTCTTTCTATTTATAAAGAGCAAAGCATAGTACCATTAACCATTTGGGATAAAGATTACCCTGCCCTATTAAAAGAAATTTACGACCCACCAGTTGTCCTATACACAAAAGGAAATCAACATCTGTTAAAGACCAGGATGCTCGGAATAGTCGGTGCAAGATTGATGTCTTCTTATGGTAAACACTCTTTAAATAAGTTAATTCCCCCTCTAGTAAAAGAAAAATTTACAATTGTTAGCGGATTGGCAAAAGGAGTGGACATTTCCGCTCATCAATTAACAATGGAAAAGGGAGGGAACACCATTGCAGTCTTAGGAAGCGGATTTTTTCAAATTTATCCGAAAGAACACCTGTCTTATGCAGAAAAAATTGCCTCTCACCAGCTACTCCTCTCAGAATATCCTCCATACACACCTCCAACAAGATGGAATTTCCCACAAAGGAATCGTATTATCAGCGGTTTAAGTGAAGGAGTAATCATTATTGAAGCGAAAGAGAAAAGTGGGTCCCTCATTACAGCAGATCAAGCGATGGAACAAGGAAGAGAGGTGTTTGCTGTTCCAGGTTCCATCCTTTCTGAAACCTCTAAGGGGACAAATGCGCTTATCCAACAGGGAGCAAAGCTTGTGACAAGTCATCATGATATTTTAGAAGAATTACGTAGCCGTGAAATGATAAAAATAAATAAATAGTAAAAGAGATTACAATTAAGTGACAAAAAATTAACTATTTTTGAGAGAATTTTCGTTTTTTACTTTACAAATCAATATATGTCTATATTATTATAGGGTACAATGATATTAAAAATTGTACCCTTTTTCCTTATTAGATGGACTATTCTAATGAGAAAAGTTTGCATAGGCAAGTATATAAAGAAGATTCTGTGTCTACATATAATACATAAGGATAACCGGGATGTTTAATGTGAGTAAAACTAGGAAATTACATAAATTATTGAAAAGCTCTGTTTGACAAACGGTTACATAATATTTGATAATGGTGAAGATTTATAATAATAGATAAAACAAAAATGAAAATAGAAGCTAAAAACTTTGAGAAAACGCATCACCTTAATGTTTTTTCTAAGAATTTACCCTCTTGAGGAGGATTATTGAATGGCAGATTATTTAGTGATTGTGGAATCACCAGCAAAAGCGAAGACAATTGAACGATATTTAGGAAAAAAATATAAAGTGAAAGCCTCCATGGGGCATGTAAGAGACTTACCTAAAAGTCAAATGGGTGTAAATGTAGACCATGAATTTGAGCCTAAATATATAACCATCAGAGGGAAAGGTCCCGTCTTGAAGGAATTAAAAACAGCTGCAAAAAAAGCAAAGAAAATTTTTCTCGCGGCTGACCCGGATCGCGAAGGGGAAGCTATCGCATGGCATCTTGCTCACAGTCTTGATATTGATATCACATCTGATTGTCGGGTGGTTTTTAATGAAATAACAAAAGATGCAATAAAGGAATCATTCAAACATCCAAGACCGATCAATCTTGATGTAGTGGACGCACAACAGGCAAGAAGGATCTTGGATCGACTTGTGGGCTACAATATAAGCCCTTTATTATGGAAGAAAGTGAAAAAAGGATTAAGTGCAGGACGCGTTCAATCCGTTGCGGTTCGGTTAGTTATTGAACGAGAGCAAGAGATAAATGCATTTGAACCGGAAGAGTACTGGTCCATAAAAAGCAGTTTCCTGACAGGAAAATCAAAAGAATTTGAAGCAAGCTTCTATGGCGTAGATGGAAAGAAGACAGAGCTTAAATCTGAAGCGGATGTCAATGAGATTCTTGGAAGGCTTGAGGGCAACTCTTTTGAAATTAAGAGTGTAACCAAAAAAGAGCGTAAACGTAATCCAGCGCTTCCTTTTATCACATCCTCCTTGCAACAGGAAGCAGCGCGTAAACTTAACTTCCGTGCAAAGAAAACGATGATGATGGCTCAGCAGCTCTATGAGGGCATTGAGCTTGGAAAAGAAGGTACGGTCGGTCTTATCACCTATATGCGTACGGATTCAACTCGTATTTCAGAAACCGCAAAAAAAGAAGCGGTGGAATATATCGAAAAGACATATGGCAAACAATTTGTTTCTAATGAAGAAAGAAAAGAGACAAAAAAGAGCAATGCACAGGATGCCCATGAAGCGATTCGTCCGACATCAACCACGAAGGACCCTCAGTCGATCAAAGAATATTTATCACGCGATCAATTCCGTTTGTATAAATTGATTTGGGAGCGGTTTGTTGCGAGTCAGATGGCACCTGCAATTTTGGATACGGTCAGTGTGGACTTAACGCAAAATGATGTTCAATTCCGTGCGACCGGTTCCACGGTCAAGTTCGCCGGTTTCATGAAAGTATATGTGGAAGGTAATGACGATCAACAGGAAGAAAAAGAAAACCTGTTGCCTCCTTTAGAGAAAGGTGATACAGTCTTCTCCAAAGATATCGATCAAAAGCAACATTTCACACAACCCCCACCAAGGTACACAGAGGCAAGGCTGGTACGTGCCCTTGAAGAGTTGGGAATAGGAAGACCGTCCACATATGCTCCTACACTGGATACTATCCAGAAAAGAGGCTATGTAGCGCTTGATAACAAAAGATTTGTTCCAACAGAGCTTGGGCAGATTGTCATTCAATTGATTTTGGAGTTCTTCCCGGAAATCATCAATGTCGAATTTACAGCAGATCTTGAAACGAACCTGGATAATGTGGAAGATGGTAAAGTAAATTGGGTAAATATCATTGACGGCTTTTATCATGAATTTGCCAAGCGTTTAGAAAAAGCGGAAGCGGAAATGCAGGAAATAGAAATAAAAGATGAACCTGCAGGTGAAGATTGTGAGCTTTGCGGTCACGAAATGGTCTTTAAAATGGGTAGGTATGGAAAGTTCATGGCGTGCTCCAATTTCCCTGACTGCCGCAATACAAAACCTATCGTAAAAGATATCGGCGTCCCTTGTCCTAAATGTGAAAAAGGGAATATCGTCGAAAGAAAAAGTAAAAAGAAACGAATTTTCTATGGTTGTGACCAATACCCTACTTGTGAATTTCTATCCTGGGATAAGCCTATTGCCAGAA
The DNA here is from genome assembly GCF_002157855.1 of Sutcliffiella horikoshii. Lineage (NCBI taxonomy): Bacteria > Bacillati > Bacillota > Bacilli > Caryophanales > Bacillaceae > Sutcliffiella > Sutcliffiella horikoshii. The sequence goes on from NZ_CP020880.1 coordinate 1,916,867, forward strand.
AATGTCCGAAGTGTGAATCCTTACTGGTCGAGAAAAAGCTTAAAAAAGGTGTACAGGTTCAGTGCGTAGAGTGCGATTATAAAGAAGAACCACAAGGATAAGCTTTATTATAGTAAAGAGGGGACTGACACTTGAGTGGTTGGGTCAGCCCTTTTTCCTTTGTAAAAAAAATAGTGAGTGCAGCAATAATCTTACAACGTTTTTGGAGGTATCAGTTATGACAAACACAGTAGTTAATGTAATTGGAGCGGGCCTTGCCGGTAGTGAAGCAGCATGGCAGCTTGCAAATAAAGGGATTAGGGTCCATTTATACGAAATGCGCCCAGTCAAACAAACTCCTGCCCATCATACAGATAAATTCGCAGAGCTTGTTTGCTCCAATTCCCTGCGCGCGAACAACCTGACAAATGCAGTTGGGGTGTTAAAGGAAGAGATGAGAATGCTTGACTCCGTCATTATCCGTTCAGCAGATGACTGTGCGGTTCCTGCAGGCGGTGCTCTTGCGGTGGACAGGCATGAATTTGCTGCTAAAGTTACGGAAAGAGTAAAAGAACATCCTAATGTGACAGTATTTAATGAAGAAATGGAACAAATCCCGGAAGGACCGACGATCATAGCAACAGGACCGTTAACTTCCAAAGCCCTTTCAGACCAACTTCGTTCCTTAACAGGAGAAGAGTATCTATATTTCTACGATGCTGCAGCTCCAATTATTGAAAAAGACAGCATCAATATGGATATTGTTTATTTGAAATCCCGTTATGATAAAGGGGAAGCTGCCTACTTGAATTGCCCGATGACAGAAGAGCAGTTTAATCGTTTTTATGATGCATTAGTTGAAGCAGAAACCGTACCATTAAAGGAATTTGAAAAAGAAATTTTCTTTGAAGGGTGTATGCCGATTGAAGTCATGGCAAACCGCGGAAAGAAAACGATGCTTTTTGGACCTTTGAAGCCTGTTGGGTTAGAAGATCCTAAAACAGACAAACGCCCATATGCAGTCGTGCAACTCCGACAAGATGATGCGGCAGGCACTTTGTATAATATTGTTGGTTTTCAGACACATTTAAAATGGGGTCCACAAAAAGAAGTAATCCGTCTTATTCCTGGTTTGGAAAATGCAGAGATTGTAAGGTACGGTGTAATGCACCGTAATACCTTTATCAATTCACCTAATCTGTTGAAGCCAACGTATCAATTCAAAGAAAGAGAAGATCTTTTCTTTGCAGGACAAATGACAGGTGTGGAAGGTTATGTGGAATCTGCAGCGTCAGGACTTATTGCCGGGATGAATGCGGCACGCCTCGTTCTTGGAGAGGAACCGTTGGTGTTCCCTAAAGAAACGGCGATTGGAAGTATGGCGCACTATATTACTTCTACAAACGCGAAAAACTTCCAACCGATGAATGCAAACTTTGGGTTATTTCCAGATCTTCCGAAGAAAATAAAAAATAAACAAGAGCGAAATGAAGCGCATGCTAGGAGAGCGTTGGAAACAATTCAGAATTTTGTAAAAAATTAATCAAATTAATTGCAAGGGCTACTAAATTGTGATAATATTTAGTAGCCCTTGTGAGGTGATAAGTATGCAAAATGTTAACGTTCCATTAATTTCTTTTCTAGAATATTTACAAATTGAAAAAAATTACTCAAAATATACTATTGTATTTTATCAGAAGGATATTGAAGATTTTTTTGATTTTATGAAAGAGGAAGCCATTTCAAGCATCAATGAAGTCACTCATACAGAAGCACGTATGTATTTAACCAGGCTGCATCAAAAAAAGTACGCACGAAAATCGGTTGCAAGAAAAACATCAAGCTTACGCAGTTTCTATAAGTTTCTACTGCGAGAAGAGAAGGTGGAGCAAAACCCTTTTACCAGTGTTTCCTTGCCAAAACAGGAAAAGCGGCTTCCGCAGTTCCTGTATAGTGAAGAACTTGATAAGTTGTTTGCTGTATCAGATTTGGAAACACCATTAGGTCAGAGGAATCAAGCCATTTTAGAATTGCTCTATGCAACTGGTATCCGAATTAGTGAATGTTGTCACATTCAAATTCATGATATTGACTTTCAAGTCGGTACCATCCTTGTCACTGGAAAAGGGAATAAACAGCGTTACATCCCGTTTGGAAGTTTTGCACAAGACGCCATGAAGACCTATTTAGAAGATGGCCGAAAAACACTGCTTGATAAGCAAAAAACGCCTAATTCCACCAAGCATCTTTTTCTTAATTTCCGTGGAGGTGCCCTTACCCCCCGAGGTGTAAGGCTGATACTTAATGACATGGTACAACAGGCATGTTCAACCTTACATATTAGTCCACATATGCTTCGGCATACTTTTGCCACTCATATGTTAAATGAAGGAGCAGACCTTCGTGTTGTACAAGAATTGCTCGGACATGCCAGTTTATCATCCACCCAAATCTATACACATGTGACAAAAGAACATTTGCAAAAGACGTATAATCAATTTCATCCTCGTGCATGAGGAACGAATGGAGGATCTTTTCATGTCATCATTTCATGCTACCACGATATTTGCAGTCCAGCATAAGGGACAATGCGCAATGTCAGGTGACGGTCAAGTTACATTTGGAAACGCAGTTGTCATGAAGCATACAGCACGAAAAGTGCGCAAGCTTTTTAACGGACGGATTCTTGCGGGTTTTGCAGGATCTGTGGCAGATGCATTTACCTTATTCGAAATGTTCGAGGCGAAGCTTGAGGAATATAACGGCAATATCCAACGCTCAGCAGTTGAGCTTGCCAAAGAATGGCGTAGTGATAAAGTGTTGAGAAAGTTGGAAGCCATGTTGATTGTAATGGATGAGTCCAGCATGTTGTTAGTTTCCGGAACGGGTGAAGTTATTGAACCTGATGACGGAATACTTGCAATTGGTTCAGGCGGGAACTATGCACTTTCTGCAGGCCGTGCTTTAAAACGATATGCAGGTGATCATATGACAGCACGTGAGATAGCAAAAGCATCCTTGGAAACAGCAGGTGAAATTTGCGTGTACACTAATGACAATATCATTGTAGAAGAACTATAGAAAAGGCGGTTGTGGACATGAGTACAAAATTAACCCCTAGGCAAATAGTAGATATGCTCGATCAATATATTGTAGGTCAAACAAATGCGAAAAAGGCTGTTGCGGTTGCACTGAGAAACAGATATAGAAGAAGTCTTCTCAAAGGCAGTCTTCGTGATGAAGTAGTCCCTAAAAACATCCTGATGATCGGTCCGACTGGTGTCGGAAAGACTGAAATAGCCCGAAGAATTGCCAAACTTGTTGGTGCACCATTCATCAAAGTAGAAGCAACGAAATTCACAGAAGTTGGCTATGTAGGCCGTGATGTTGAATCGATGGTACGCGATTTGGTGGAAACATCCGTCCGTCTTGTAAAAGAAGAAAAGATGGCGAGTGTAAAAGAAAAAGCCCTGGAAAATGCAAACAAACGCTTGGTGGAACTACTTGTTCCTGGCAAGCAAAAAAGCGCGTCCTATAAAAATCCGCTTGAAATGTTTTTTGGAGGAAATGCTAACTCCAACGACACGGAAGAGCAGGAAAAGCAAGAAGAAGTATCAATCAAAGATCAAAGAAGAAGAATGGCCCATCAACTTGCTCTAGGAGAACTAGAAGACCGTTATGTCACGGTTGAAGTGGAAGAACAGCAAGGGTCCATGTTTGACATGCTGCAAGGCTCGGGTATGGAACAAATGGGCATGAACATGCAAGATGCCCTAAGCAATCTCATGCCGAAGAAAAAAAAGAAAAGAAGGCTGACTGTCCGTGAGGCAAGACCAGTACTTGCACATGAAGAAGCACAAAAACTAATTGATATGGATGAAGTGACACAAGAAGCTGTTAATAGAGCAGAACAAAATGGAATCATCTTTATAGATGAAATCGATAAAATCGCTAAAAAGAACAGCGGTTCTTCTGCAGATGTGTCCCGTGAAGGAGTTCAGCGTGACATCCTCCCTATTGTGGAAGGATCAACGGTAGTAACAAAATACGGCCAAGTAAAGACAGATCATGTTTTATTTATTTCTGCAGGGGCCTTCCATATCGCCAAGCCTTCTGATCTCATTCCAGAATTGCAAGGTCGTTTTCCGATTCGTGTGGAATTGACCAAACTATCAATAGATGACTTTGTAAGAATTTTAGTGGAACCAGATAATGCTTTACTTAAACAATATACGGCATTATTGGAAACGGAAGGTATAAAAGTCGAATTTTCTGACGATGCTATTCGTAAACTAGCTGAAGTAGCGTTTCAGGTGAACCAGGATACCGATAATATCGGTGCCCGTCGTCTTCACACTATCCTTGAGAAATTGTTGGAGGACCTGTCATTTGAAGCGCCAGATATCAACCTGGAGAAAATCGTCATCACACCGAAATATGTGGACGAAAAACTAGGCAATATCGTAAAAAATAAAGATTTAAGCCAATTTATCTTATAGAAGTAGATTTTTAGGAGGAAATATAAAATGCCATTATTACAAAAAACAAGAACCATCAACGCTATGCTGCAAAGAGCAGCTGGTAAACCAGTTAACTTCAAGGAAATGTCGGAAACACTTTGCAATGTCATTGAAGCAAATGTTTTCGTATTATCCCGCCGTGGGAAGCTATTAGGCTATTCCATTAACCAACAGATTGAAAACGAGCGTATGATCAAGATGCTTGAAGACCGTCAATTCCCTGAAGAGTATACTAAGAACTTGTTCAATATCTCAGAAACATCTTCTAACCTGGATGTGGATAGTGAATATACAGCTTTCCCTGTAGAGAACAAGGAATTGTTTAAATCTGGTTTAACAACAATCGTTCCTATTATCGGTGGAGGGGAACGCCTTGGAACACTGATTCTTGCTCGTCTTCAAGAGCCATTCTCTGATGATGATTTGATTATGGCTGAATACGGCGCGACAGTTGTAGGTATGGAGATCCTACGTGAAAAATCGGAAGAAATTGAAGAGGAAGCAAGAAGCAAGGCTGTTGTTCAAATGGCAATCAGCTCCCTTTCTTACAGTGAGCTTGAAGCAATCGAGCATATCTTTGAAGAGCTTGATGGAAAAGAAGGCCTTCTTGTAGCAAGTAAAATTGCAGACAGAGTAGGAATCACTCGTTCTGTTATCGTAAACGCACTAAGAAAATTAGAAAGTGCCGGTGTTATCGAATCCCGTTCACTTGGGATGAAAGGTACTTATATTAAAGTGCTAAACGACAAGTTCCTTATGGAGCTTTCCAAACTAAAATCACATTAATGCTAAATATATAAAAAAGGGTCTGACTTTTATCTGCATTTCGCAGAAGAGTCAGACCCTTTTTATTTTATAGTGAGAAAGTTTATAAAACTGTTGATTTCCGTTCCAGGCGCTTCGCTTGCCTGCGGGCGGTCCGTGAGCCTCCTCGGCTGCGCCTGTGGGGTCTCACCTGTCCCTTCCTCTCGCGGGCGTCTGCGCGCCTTCCACTCCAATCAACAAGGTGACCTCATTCATTAAAGGGTTTATGAAAAGCCATCTAATATGGTTTACGTAATTTTCAGCTGTGGATTGGAGCAAATGGCGGAGACTCCAGCGGGGGAGTAACGGTTGGTTGAGACCCCGCAACGAAGTGAGGAGGCTCAAGCACCGTCCCGCGGAAAGCGAAGCCATTTGCGGAAAGGAACAGCGGCGTATAAGTTATTAGTAATTTTTCTATCCTAAAATAGCAATAGGTCTTTATGCCTATGGAGGAAAATGAGTCAAATTGACGATTTTTTTTAACAATTGACACATAGACATATCGGTTACCTTAATTTACAATAAAAACATACATACATATTTCGACAAAAATATATAATTCGTAACAAAAGATATATTTATGGGGGTACTAATGAAGATTTTTTCGACATCAATCCAAGCATTGGAAAAAGGTATACAGTATTCGGGTGCAAAACATAAAGCTATTTCACATAATATCGCAAACGTTGATACACCCAACTTTAAACGAAAAGAAATAAAACCGAACTTTGGTGAAACTTACCAAAGAGCACTTGAAGCAAATAAAACAGATGACAGACATAGAGAATTTTCCGGAAGTTCAAATAAAGCGTTTAAAATGGATAACACATCTTATTCCTACTCACATAATGGCAATAATGTCGACATAGATAAAGAAATGTCAGATTTGGCTGAAAATCAAATATATTATTACACATTAATTGATCAAATGAGCGGGAAGTTCCAATCCCTTCAAAACGTAATTAAAGGAGGGAGAGGATAATGTCCATGTTTAAAAGTATGAACATCTCGAGCTCCGCTCTTACCGCACAGAGGCTCAGAATGGATGTTATATCATCAAATATGGCAAACGTCGACTCAACCCGCGGGGAATACCGTAACGGGCAGTGGGAACCGTACAGAAGGAAGCTGGTAGAAACCGCACCGAAGGAAAACAGTTTCCAATCCTATTTACAAAAAGCCTCTGGAAATGGAAGTGGTTTTGGAAGTGGAGTGAAGGTAACTAGAATTAAAGAAGATGATGCTCCTTTCCGTGTAATGTTCGACCCAGAGCACCCGGACGCAAATGAAGACGGATATGTTGAACTGCCCAATGTCGATCCTTTAAAAGAAATGGTCGACCTTATGAGTGCATCAAGGTCCTATGAGGCGAATGTGACGGTATTTAATGCTTCAAAAGGTATTATGATGAAAACGTTGGAGCTTGGTAAATAAGTGGAGGTCATATAGATGATTACTAAAATAGCTAATTCTAATCAAATGGTTCAGAATCTAAATAGTGTTCAGAAAACGAGTGGGGATGTGCATCAACAGTTTTCTACCTATTTAAAAGATGCTTTAAATGAAGTGAACAATGCACAAGTTGCTTCCAATCAAATTACTACAAAGCTAGTTAATAATGAGGGAGTAGAGCTTCATGACGTGCTGATTGCTCAGCAAAAAGCAAGTGTAGCCATGTCGCTTACGATGGAAGTAAGAAACAAAGGCGTGGAAGCATATCAGGAAATTATGAGAATGCAAGTGTAGCCTAAAGGATATGGCTAAGTAACTCCGCTCAACCTTGATACATAAATAATTTTTGTCACCCAAGCGTGACTGTGATCTTACAGATAGAAAAATGCGGTTATTTACTGCATAACTTTGCTGCAAGATAATAACCGGGGGAATTGACGTAATGAAAGAGAGATTACAAGAGATAAAGACAAAAACTTTTTCCTTTTGGACTAGTAGAACGAAAGCTCAAAAGACAGCAATGCTCAGTACAGTTATCGTATCCATTTTTGCAATAGCTGCGATGGTGTACTTCCTGAATAAGACGGACATGGCTCCTCTATATAAAGATTTGACCGTGCAGGAAACAGGTCAAATTAAGGAAGTGTTAGATGGAAGAGGCATCCAATCGCAGATTACAAATAACGGTACCGCTATTTTGGTACCTCAACAATCAGTAGATTCATTGAAAGTGGAATTGGCTGCTGAGGGCCTTCCGAAAAGCGGTAGCATTGATTATGGTTTTTTTGGAGAAAGATCAGGGTTTGGAATGACAGATAATGAATTCCGAATAATGAAATTGGATGCCATGCAAACAGAACTTGCGAATTTGGTTAAAAGTATTGAAGGTGTGAAAGAAGCACAGGTCATGCTTAGTCTCCCTGAAGAAGGGGTGTTTGTAAGAGAGTCAACACAAGAGGCTTCAGCCTCCATCGTCATAGAAAACGATCCTGGGTATCAATTTGACCAGAATCATGTTAATGCGCTTTATCATCTTGTTTCAAAGAGTATTCCTAACTTAGCTACAGATAATATCGTCATCATGAACCAAAATTTTGAGTATTTTGATTTAAATAATAACCAGAGTTCCGGTAACACCTTTAATGCGTCCACGCAATTGGAGCTAAAGAAGGAAATTGAAAGAGACATCCAAAGGCAAGTACAGCAGATGTTAGGAATGATGATGGGTTACAACAAAGTAGTAGTTTCCGTAACCACTGACATTGATTTCACGCAGGAAGCAAGAGAAGAGAATAGGGTAACACCAGTTGATCCAGAAAACATGGAAGGAATTGCAGTAAGCGTTGAACGAATTACGGAGAGTTATACAGGTAGTGAAGACACTGCTGGTGGGGTTCCTGGAACTGGAGAAGCAGATATCCCTGCATATGTAGCCGGAGGAGGATCCGGCAGTGGCGATTATGAAAAAATGGAAGAAAGAATCAATAATGAAGTGAATCGAATCAGATCTGAAATTGTAGAAAGCCCTTATAAAGTTAGAGATTTGGGCATCCAAGTTATGGTTGAACCTCCTGTCGCTGATGACCCATTATCCATGCAGGAAAATACGATAAATGATATTAGACAAATACTAAGTACAATTGTCCGAACAACCATTGATAAAAATATGTTAGGGGAAGACCCTGAACTAGCTAACATTGATGAGAAAATTGTTGTTTCCGTTCAAGAGTTCAATGGAAAAGTAGAAATGGAAGAATCAACTGAATCTACAATTCCAACATGGGTATATATCGCTGCTGGAATTCTCTTAGCTGTCATCCTCTTGTTATTGTTCCTACTATTCAAACGAAGTAGTAAAGAGGAAGAGGAAGAAATAATGGTTACAGAAGAGGAAACTGTTCCATTCCAAGTGCCGGATATAAACAATGAAAAAGAGTCAGAAAGTTCAGCGCGCCGAAAACAACTAGAAAAAATGGCCAAAGAAAAGCCGGACGAATTTGCGAAACTTTTACGTTCGTGGTTGTCGGAATAGAAGGGAAGGGAGACGAATATGGCAAAAGCAACGCAGGCAAAAGCCTTTTCAAATAAGCAAAAGGCAGCCATCTTATTGATCTCGCTTGGTCCGGATGTTTCGGCTTCCGTTTACAAGCACTTATCAGAAGAAGAAATCGAGAAATTAACACTTGAAATCAGCGGTGTGCGTACAGTCGATTCTCATATTAAAGAGGATGTTCTGGAAGAGTTTCACCAAATCGCCCTTGCTCAAGATTATATATCTCAAGGAGGAATTGGTTACGCCAAAACAGTTTTAGAGAAAGCCTTGGGGAAAGACCAGGCTACAGCCATCATCACAAGGCTTACCTCTTCTTTGCAAGTTAAGCCCTTTGACTTTGCAAGAAAAGCGGATGCTTCTCAAATCCTTAATTTTATACAAAACGAACACCCACAAACGATTGCACTTGTCTTATCTTACTTGGAACCGACAAAGTCCGGTCAAATATTATCAGAGTTACCGCAAGAATTGCAGGCGGATATTGCAAAAAGGATTGCAGTCATGGACAGTACCTCACCTGAGATTATTAATGAGGTAGAGCAAATCCTTGAACGAAAGCTTTCTACTACCGTTACTCGGGATTATACAAACACTGGCGGAATTGACTCTGTCGTAGAAGTGTTAAATCAGGTAGACAGAAGTACAGAAAGAACCATCCTTGACTCCTTGGAAATTCAAGACCCTGAATTGGCAGAAGAAATCAAGAAACGCATGTTTGTATTCGAAGACATTGTTACGCTTGATAACATGGCCATTCAGCGAGTAATTCGTGACGTTGAAAATGAAGATATGATGCTTGCACTGAAGGTTGCAAGTGAAGAGGTCAAAGAGATTGTATTTAAGAATATGTCTAAACGAATGGTAGAAACCATGAAAGACGATATGGAATACATGGGTCCTGTTCGCTTGAAGGATGTTGAAGAGTCTCAATCTCGTATCGTAGGAATCATTAGAAAGCTTGAAGAAGCAGGGGAGATCGTCATTGCTCGTGGCGGAGGAGATGACATCATTGTCTAAGTTAATAAAATCTTTTTCTCTTAAAGAAGGAAATTCTCAATCTGTTGCTATAAAAGTTGCTCCGATTTTCAACAAGAAACAAACGGATGCAAATACAGAAACAGTACTTGGTCATAGTATAGAATCTATTAATCATGCCATAGAAAAGGCAAATCGTGAGGCTGCCGATATTTTGGAACAGGCATCCTTGGAACGACAAACTGCTGCAAAGAAGATTGAAGAGGACAAGAAAGCATGGGAGTCAGAGAAAGAATCTTGGATGCAAAAAGCATATGATAAAGGCCATGATCAAGGTTATCAAGCAGGGGAAAAAGAGGCACAAGCACTATATGAAGAGAAGCTTAACGAGGCAAATCAAATAATTGAACTTGCCCAATTGCATTATAATGAAAAACTTGACAGCTCATTGGAGTCCATCGTCAAGCTTGGTGTAAAAGTGGCTGAAAAGATTATTGGGTCTTCCTTGGATTCAGATCCTTCCACTTTTACGCAGTTGGTTCAAGCAGCCCTTAAAGAAGTAAAAGAAAAAGAGGATGTAAAAATTTATGTATGTCCTAAACAATACCCAACTCTTATGATGAATAAACAGATTTTGCAAAATATCATCAATAGCCAATTTGAACTTATTATCTATCCTGACTCAGAGTTGAAAGAAAACGGTTGCTGGATTGATTCTACTGCAGGAAGAATGGATGTATCTATTGATACTCAGTTGAAGGAAATTAAAGAACATCTTTTACAACTTGTAAGAGCGGAGTTGTAACCATGTTGACAATTGAGGAGTTACTGCAAGAAATAGACACGATGAATTCGTACAGGCGCTATGGAAAAGTAAAAAGAGTTATCGGTCTTATGATTGAGTCCAAGGGGCCAGAGAGCTCCATTGGGGATGTATGCAATATCATCATCCATAAAAAGAAAAAAAGAATTGTACAAGCGGAGGTCGTCGGCTTCAGAGATGACCACGTTATTTTAATGCCATTTACTGATATCCAGGATATTGGACCTGGATGTATGGTGGAGGCGACAAATAACCCTTTGGAAATTAGAATCGGTGAAGAGTTGAGGGGAAAGGTACTTGATGCACTGGGAAAACCTCTAAATCAAGAGGAGGAATTACCAGTCGGTTTAGGTAAATACCCTACAGACCAAGCACCCCCAAACCCAATGACGCGACCATCAATTACAGAAGAATTGGAAGTGGGAGTAAAAGTCATTGACGGCCTGCTTACAGTAGGCAAAGGGCAGAGGGTCGGGATTTTTGCTGGTAGTGGAGTTGGAAAAAGTACACTTCTTGGGATGATTGCACGAAATACTCATGCAGATATTAATGTGATAGCACTTATTGGGGAACGAGGCAGAGAAGTTCGAGACTTTTTGGAACGTGACCTTGGTCCTGAAGGGTTAAGTCGTTCCATCGTTATCGTGGCTACATCCGATCAACCCGCACTTATGCGGATAAAAGGGGCATATACGGCAACGGCCATCTCAGAGTATTTCCGAGATATGGGCTATAATGTCATGCTCATGATGGATTCAGTGACAAGGGTGGCAATGGCGCAAAGAGAGGTTGGTTTGGCAGTGGGAGAACCGCCGACCACCAAAGGTTATACACCCAGCGTATTTTCCATGCTTCCTAAATTGTTGGAAAGAACCGGCACAAACCAACACGGGTCCATCACGGCCTTCTACACAGTGCTGGTGGATGGGGATGACATGAATGAGCCCATAGCTGATACAGTTCGCGGGATACTTGACGGTCATTTTGTTTTAGATAGAGATCTTGCAAATAAGGGGCAATACCCGGCAATTAACGTGTTAAAAAGTGTGAGTCGGGTTATGAACCATATCGTCGATAATGAACATAAACGTGCAGCGGAATCCATGAGGGAAAAGCTTTCGAAATATTACCAAGCTGAAGACCTTATTAATATTGGGGCCTATAAGCGAGGAAGCTCCAGAGAAATCGATGATGCCATTCAATCCTACCCGGCCATCATAAACTATTTAAAACAAGAAGTGGATGATAGCTGGAAGTTTACTGATACAAAAAAAGAATTAACAAACTTAATGAAGTAGGTGGTAGGCATGTCTGTTAGAAGAGGCCGTTTAGAAAAGTTGTTGGTGGTGAAAAAAGCCGAAAAAGACCAGGCAAGTTCAGAATATCAAACGGCAATTTCACAGTTTGAAACAGAAGGCCAAACCTTATATGAATTATTAAAGAAGAAAGAGCAATTAGATGAAGTTTTGCAAGTTAGCCTCCAAACTGGAATACCAATAGAAACACTTAAACAGCAGCAATTCTTTATGGGGAACTTGGAAAAAAACTTGCTTCACCAACAAAAAAAAGTAAGCCATGCTAGGGCATTCATGAACTTAAAAGAAGAAAAACTAAAAGAACAATCGGTGGAATGTAAAAAATATGAAGTGTTGGATAACAAAGAAAAACTTTATTGGAAGCAAAATGATCTTAAAGTGGAGGCAACATTTATAGACGAACTCTCCATTCTTCAATATTCGCAACACACGAATAGGTGAATAAAAAATGAAAATAGAAAAACAAACAGAAGAAGTAGAAGAAAAATATACATTCCTGCAAAAGCTTTTGTATTTGTTTATCATTCCGCTTCTTTTCACACTTGTCATTGTACTGGGCTATCTGACGTATGAAGGGAAAAATGTATTTGAAGTTGCCCAATCTTTCCTCCCTGCCAAGGAAGAAGTGATTATTACTGAGGAAGAAAAAGAAGAAGAAGGGTCGTCATCTACAAAAAATGACAACACAAATTCCTCGCAAGAAATCATTCTCCTAGAAAGGCAAATTAGTGATAAAGAAAGGGAGATCACTAAGCTTGTTGCAAGTCTAGAAGAAGCGAATAGTAAAATAGAAGATTTAGAGAAACAACAACAAGAAATAAGATCTTCAACAAAAGAGTTGGCCAAGCTATATGAAGGAATGTCCACGAAAAAGGCTGCTCAAATCATAATAGAACTGGATGAAGATATGGCGCTCTTGATCTTAAATGAATTAAGCACCTCCAAAACATCTTCTATCTTAGGACAACTCGAACCAGAACAGGCAGCAAGATTTACGGAACTACTAGCCGATAAGGAATAGGTTTTTAGAAAGGAATGAAAGAAGTGAACTTTTTTGTAACTGGTGAAGCTTCTGCTTCCGTCGGTTCAAGCAAGAAAATGAGTCCAGACGGTATGAAAAAGTCAGAGCAACTAACCGAAAGTGTGTCGGACAGTTTCCGTTCAATCTTGTCTGAAAGTCTCCTTTCTGCCATGTTGTCCCTTTCTCAGTCTGATAGTGAGATGGTAGGAGAAGATAATGCCGCAGTGGAGAAATTGATGAAAGAAATGGATGACATCACAACATTGCAGCTTGCTATTCTTAATGAACTACAAGAGTGGCAAAACATGCAGACTGATTCAAATGAAAATAAAGAACTACCAGAAGAATATTTCCATTTGTTAGAAGATGTTATGGCGATGATGTCCCTCCTCTCAAATTTTGACGGCAATATTCAAGGAAAAGTCGATAAAAAGTTAATACAACCATTCACTCAGCTATCAGATAGAGTGATGATATTTATGAAAAGTTATATTACGCCAATGGATGAAAAGTCAGATCTACAAATGTCTACTAAAGAACAGTCAAACATACAGGATCTGTTAAAGGCAATAGATTCCAAGATGGGCAAGGTAGAACAGATGGTAAGGGCAGCGACCCCAACTTTTCCACCCACATCGGATTCGTCTTCATTGAAAACAGCTTTTATGCCTAGTGAATCCTTACTACAAAATGGTCCCGTTACGATGAACTTGTTGCAACAACCAAAACAGACGACCATCCAATGGGTAGTGGATACAACTTCAAATGAGGTTGCACGAGAACAATTGATGCAAAAGCTTGAAGGTATCTTGTCTAAAACAACTACAAGACTAGTTAACGGTAACCAGTCCATGACCATCCGGTTGGCTCCCGATCATCTTGGAACATTACATATAAAATTACAGGAAACCGAGAACGGTTTAGTCACTAAACTTATTGTTCATTCCAAGTCTGCTGCATCGCTTCTTGAGAGCGGTATTGCCAATTTGAAACAAACTCTTGCACAGGCGAATGCGAATATGGATAAGATTGAAATTGTGTTTTTAGATCAAGAGCAAAAGTTCACACAACAGCATAAAGGAACAAATGAAGAAAATTCCCAAGCAAAGCAATCTTTTAAGCAGAACAAGCAACAAGACGATTCCAATCAAACTTTTGAAGATGTCCTTTTAGAAGAGTTAGAAATAAAAATCCCTGAAGGTGAGAGAACATGACAAATACTATTTCATCTGATCTTTACATTCAGAACCGTCCGGTGGAAACATCTAATCAGAACAATGTGATGGGAAAAGACGATTTCCTACGTCTTCTTATTACCCAATTGCAAAACCAGGATCCATTAAACCCAATGGAAGACAGAGAATTTATTGCCCAAATGGCAAATTTCTCTTCTCTTGAACAAATGGCGAACTTGAATAAAAGCATGGAAGGTTTTATAGACACCCAGAATAAAATGAACGTACTCTCCCTGCAACAATATCTAGGCTCAGAACTTACTTGGCAGCACACATATATGGTGGAAGACGAACCATTTGTCGAAATGAAGAACGGTACGGTTACAAGTATCTCCATGCAAGATGGAAAGGCGAGACTTATCATGGATGATGGAAGTGAGATCACTGTAGAGCAAATCACAAAAGTGAATCAGTCTGGAGAGATCTCTCAAGGTGGAAATGCCTCCCTACTATCAGCAAGTCACCTAATTGGAAAAAAGGTTTCCATCACTTTAGGGGAAGAATCCTATGAAAACGTCATGGTTAACTCCGTATTTACCAAGGACGGAAAAATTCATCTCACAGTTACAGATGAGCGCTTGTCAGATAAAAAGATACCGCTTAATGCCATCCACCAAATTACACAATAAATAGTGATAGACCAGAAAGCAAAATGAGGGGGAAAAAGAATGTTACGTTCCATGTATTCAAGTATCGGAGCACTTAGAAACTTTCAAACAAAACTAGATGTGATTGGTAACAATATTGCAAACGTCAATACGTATGGCTTTAAAAAAGGAAGAGCTACTTTTCAAGAGATGATGGTCCAACAATTATCAGGTGCAAGCGGACCTGCAGCAGGAAAAGGTGGAGTTAATGCGAAGCAAATTGGACTAGGCTCCATGATTAGTACGATAGATACCATCCAAACTCAAGGGTCACTGCAAACCACTGCAAGACCACTTGATTTAGCCTTATCCGGAGATGGATTCTTCGCAGTAGCCTCCATTGCAGATGTTACAAGAGTGAATGTTGATAGTGACACCAACTATGGGGATAACAAGATACTAGGTGGTGCCGTTAACAATGCGGTAGCGATGAACTATACAAGGTCAGGTAACTTCTACCTTGATAATAATGGATACATCGTAAACTCAAACGGAATGTACATGGTTGGAGAAACAGGGGAGAAGCGAATTCCAAATGACCAAATCATGGAAGCGTCCAACGCTGCGTTGAATTCTGGGGAGATTTTCTTTGATGAATACAGGGACTTTAGAAATGACACGAACAAATTCCTAGACCTTTCAATGAAGTTCTTGGAAGCTCAACGAACATTTGAAGATGCTGAAAAAGCGAATCTGGAATCAGGCGGAAATGATCCTCAACTTGCAGCAGCGGCGACAGCAGCCGAAACCGCCAGAGATAATGCAGCAACCCAGTTCAATGATTTCAATACGGATATTTATGTGAATCAAAGAACTGCTTTTACAACTTCAGCCCAAAACATGAACGACGGGATAGACAGTTTTATTGGTGAAACTGGTGAAGTAGCATACAGAATGATTGACCCGGTTGTCCAAGACCCAACCATCCCGATGCCTACTGCAGCAACAGCCAATGTCAATGACCTTTCAAATCTTGTAAGCTATGCACAATCAGTCAAAACCAGCCTTGACACCGCATACAAGACTTTCGAGAATTTCATCGCCAAAGCTGAAATGATCCAACAACCTACATGGACAGATTCATTAAGCGGCAGCCCTGGTCTAATCCAAATTCCGCCTAATGCAAGAAGCTTCAGTATTTCCGGAGATGGAAAAGTGAACTTTATTGATCAGTTTGGAGATTTAAAAGTTGCAGGTCAGCTAATGTTAGCTAAATTTCCAAATGATGCTGGTTTAGAAAGAATTGGAGAAAATCTATTCCAACAATCCAACAACTCCGGAACAATGGATAAAAATGGTGATGGAATCCAGCTTGAGGAAATGTTTAAACCAGGTGACGATGGCGCTGCATCCATTATTTCCGGCACACTTGAAATGTCCAATGTGGACTTATCTGAGGAATTTACGGAAATGATCACGGCTCAAAGAGGGTTCCAAGCGAACACCAGAATCATCACGACATCAGATGAAATTCTTCAAGAGCTTGTCAATCTGAAGCGATAAAGGGGGAAGGGATGAGTTGGAATAACTTAGCCCGACTAAAATGATAAAGCTAACAAAGCTTAACGGGAAGCCTTTTGCGCTCAATGTCTGGTTGATTGAGCAGGTAGAGGAAACACCTGATACGATGATTACCTTAAATAATGGTAAAAAGGTGATAGTCAAAGAGAGAATGGAAGAAGTGGTCCTGCATTGCAAAGAGTTCTTCGCTCACATGCATCATGGAACACATTTGGAGGGTACAAAAGATGTTTCGCAATAAGTTACTTAATATCATGATCATTATCCTCCTTGGTATTTCACTTATAGGAGTAATTGCATTGGTTACTGTGGATAAGTTCTATGCGGATGAATCAACTGAAGAGCCCACCATTGATGAAATCATTAAATACTCCATTGATTTCGATGAAATGACAACGAACCTGCAAAGCGGGGGCTATGTCCGTTTGAAGATGAAAGTCCAAACAGATAGTAAAAAAGCGACGGAAGAACTATTGAAAAGGGATTTTCAGGTTCAAAACATCGTGATACACCAAATTGCCAGCAAGACTGCTTCTGATTTTGAAGGTGGAAAAGGTCTGACGCAACTGGAAGAGGAAATTCAACAAAAAATCAATGAAGTGATGCAGGACGGAGAAATCGTGAAAGTCTATACAACCTCCTTTCTCCTTCAAAATTAATCACCCAAGAGATTCATGTAAATTAGGAGGTGGTGGATATGTCGACAGAAGTGATGTCACAAAGTGAAATAGATGCGCTTCTTTCTGCCCTATCGACAGGGGAAATGAACGCCGAGGAGCTAAAAAAGGAAAATCAGGAGAAAAAGGTTAAAGTATATGACTTTAAAAGGGCACTTCGGTTTTCCAAAGATCAAATCAGAAATTTAACAAGAATTCATGAAAACTTTGCCAGATTGTTAACGACCTATTTTTCTGCTCAATTGCGAACCTACATACAAATCAGTGTGGCGTCTGTAGATCAGCTGCCTTATGAAGAATTCATTCGTTCTATCCCTAAAATGACCATTCTGAATGTATTTGAAGTGGCGCCGCTTGAAGGAAGGGTTGTTCTTGAAATAAACCCAACTATTGCTTATGCGATGCTTGACAGGCAACTTGGAGGCAAGGGAACGGGCGTTAATAAAGTGGACAGCTTAACAGAAATAGAAACAAAGCTTATGACCACTCTTTTTGAGGGAGCCATTGAGAACTTCGGCGAAGCATGGGATACAATAGCGGACATTCAACCATTTCTTTCAGATTTAGAAGTGAATCCGCAGTTTCTGCAATTAGTTTCTCCGAATGAAACAGTAATAGTAATATCCATGAATATTACGATCGGTGAAGTAACGGGGATGATCAATATATGTATTCCTCATGTAGTGCTAGAGCCAGTTATTCCTAAATTATCTGCTCACTATTGGATGGAAGAGAAAAACAAAGTGAGGCAGGATCATGAGATAGCTACTCTAGAAAAAGCGATCAGAGCCACTGCATTAACGGTTACGACTGAATTGGGACACTCAGAAATATCTTTTTCAGATCTATTGAACATAACAATTGGTGATGTACTTCCACTACAACAGAAAATAGATGAGCCCATAATTGTCAAAGTGGACAATAAACCTAGTTTTTATGGACAGGTCGGCCAGGTGAAGAAAAATATGGCCGTACAGATTTTAGAAAAAATCAAGGAGGGATACGAGGATGATGAGTGATGGAATGTTATCTCAAGATGAGATAGATGCGTTGCTTCGAGGTACAGATAGCAACAATGAAGAACCCCTCTTTGTTGATCTTAATATTGAAGAATATCTATCTACAATGGAGCAGGATGCGCTTGGTGAAATTGGCAATATATCGTTTGGCAGTTCCGCAACCGCTTTATCCACTTTATTGAATCAAAAAGTTCAAATTACAACACCAAAGGTTACTTTGGTAGAGAAAAGCAGATTGGAAAGTGAATTCCCAGATCCTTATGTAGCAATAAGAGTAAGTTACACAGAAGGGTTTTCTGGTTCTAACATACTGGTTGTTGAACAAAAGGATGCTGCTATCATTGCAGATCTGATGCTTGGAGGAACAGGGGAGAACCCTCAGAATGAATTTGATGAAATTCACTTGAGTGCCGTCCATGAAGCGATGAATCAGATGATGGGTTCTGCCGCTACTTCCATGTCGACTGTGTTCGCAAAAAAGATTGATATTTCACCTCCTTCTGTCATGTTGATTGATTTTAAAGCAGGAGATGGGACCAGTGAGATGCCAGAAGATGAACTGTTAATTAAGGTGGCCTTTTCCATTAAGATCGGCAAATTAATAGATTCATCCATCATGCAAATACTTCCCTATCCATTTGCAAAGAAATTAGTGGAAGAACTCCTGCACCGCGATGACGAAACCAATCAAGTTTCAGAAGTTATCCAGGAAACAGAAAAACCAACTAGTCAAGCAAATGAATCTTCCTATGAGCAACGGAATCAAGAACAAACAGCTTCCACTGCAGATTACTATCAAAGGGAAGAAGAGCGTTCGGTTACAGAAGCTCCTATTAGAGAACATGCATATGCAGGCGGGCATGAAAGGCCTAGCAATCCTGCACCAAGAACGCAGCAAGCAGTTAATGTACAACCTGCAGTCTTCTCGAGTTTTGAAACAACAACCGTGGAAGAATCTGAACCTAATAACTTAAATATGCTTTTGGATATACCTCTACAGGTTACGGTGGAACTAGGAAGAACGAAGCGTTCTGTCAAAGACATCCTTGAATTGTCAACAGGCTCCATTATTGAACTGGATAAGCTTGCAGGGGAACCGGTGGATATTCTTGTCAATAACAAACTTATCGCGCAAGGTGAAGTGGTAGTGATAGATGAGAGTTTTGGAGTAAGAGTAACAGATATTGTAAGTCAAACAGATAGAATTAGAAAACTTCGATAGATCCTAGGAGGAAATAACATGAGTAAAAGAATTTTAATTGTGGATGATGCGGCATTTATGAGAATGATGATAAAAGATATCCTGACGAAAAACGGCTATGACGTTGTGGGTGAAGCAGCGGATGGCGTGCAAGCGGTGGAAAAATACAAAGAACACCACCCAGACCTAGTTACTATGGATATCACTATGCCTGAAATGGATGGAATCACTGCCCTTAAAGAAATCAAAGCGATCAATCCAAATGCAAAAGTAATCATGTGTTCTGCAATGGGGCAACAAGCAATGGTCATTGATGCAATCCAGGCGGGTGCGAAAGACTTCATCGTAAAACCTTTCCAGGCGGATCGAGTGATTGAAGCTATCCACAAAACTCTTTCATAGAGGTGTCTGTTTTGTATGCCAACAAGATTTTACGTAGTTTACTAGTGGTGGCTCTTCTATTTTCACTGCCGATGACAGGCTTTGCGGCCGGTTTAGAAAATAGTGTAAAAAACGAATTAGACAAACAAAAAGCTGATCAAACAGAAGGAGAACTGAACACTCCTTCTGAAGGTGAACAGGATATTTTGGAGCAAAAGCCGCCATCTGTCTCCTTTTTTGATTTTATTAAAATGATATTCGCTCTGTTATTTGTATTGGCACTGCTCTATGGAGCGTTGAAACTAATCAATAGCAGAAACAAGTTAGATAGTGGACGGTCGGTTGAAAACATTGGTGGGACAAACCTCGGAAACAACAAATCTCTTCAACTTGTGAAAGTTGGAAACAGTGTGTTGGTTGTCGGGGTGGGAGACTCCATCAATCTGCTGAAAGAAATAACAGATGAACAAGAACGTGAACAACTTATTCAGTCTTACAGAGACCGTTCTGAGAATATGACAATTAATTCCGATAAGTTGTCAAGTATGGTGGAAAAGTTCAAAGGAATAAAGAAAACAAACAGCAAATCAAGCTTTTCCTCTCTTTTACAAGATCAATTAGGTCAATTATCTAAAGATCGGAAAAAGAAGTTGACTGAAATGGATGATAAAAAGGAGTATGGGCAATGACGGAATTCATGGGACTATTTAGCGGGAATGAAGCGTCGACTGTCTCCACATCCGTGCAACTATTATTATTACTGACTGTTTTCTCTTTAGCACCAGCGATACTTATTTTGATGACTAGTTTTACGAGGATAATTATTGTGTTATCGTTTGTCCGAACATCCCTTGCCACCCAATCAATGCCGCCAAACCAAGTTTTAATAGGCCTTGCATTGTTTTTGACATTTTTTATTATGGCACCAACATTTTCACAAGTGAACGATCAGGCTCTTCAGCCTCTTTTCAACGAAGAAATAACGCTTGATGAGGCGTATGAAAAAGCGAGCATTCCTTTAAAGGAATTCATGAGCAAACATACTAGACAAAAGGACCTGGCATTATTTATCGATTATGCAGGAATGGAAAGACCTGAGAGCATTGAAGATATACCGCTTACCGTTCTTGTACCGGCTTTTGCCATCAGTGAATTAAAAACCGCCTTTCAGATTGGCTTTATGATCTTTATTCCCTTCCTAGTCATTGACATGGTTGTCGCAAGTGTTTTGATGAGTATGGGGATGATGATGTTGCCGCCTGTTATGATTTCTTTGCCGTTCAAGATTTTATTGTTCGTCCTTGTGGACGGTTGGTATTTAATCGTGAAATCTTTATTGCAAACATTTTGAATGAGGTGTAAAAATGAGCCCGGAATTTGTAATATCTATGGCAGAAAGAGGAGTTTATACGATTCTATTAATTAGCGCACCTCTTCTGATATTGGCTTTAGTCGTGGGCTTAATTGTAAGTATCTTTCAAGCAACAACCCAGATCCAAGAGCAAACACTGGCTTTTATACCGAAAATTGTAGCGGTATTGGTGGGGTTGGTTGTTTTTGGTCCGTGGATGCTGTCCAACATGCTTTCCTATGCTTTGGAAATCTTCAATAATATTCACCGGTATGTGAGTTAGTCCCATGCTAGAATGGGTGAACTATTTTCCAGCATTTTTATTGGTTTTGACAAGAGTGACGGCATTCTTTGTCACCCTGCCACTCTTTTCTTATCGGAATGTACCTTCCACTTTTAAAGTGGGTCTCGGATTTTTCTTTGCACTTGTTATGTCCTTTTCGTTGGACCTCCCGATTATAGGGATTGATGGGACATATATTTTGTTGGTAATAAAAGAGTTGATGGTAGGGCTTTTGATAGGTCTGGTCGCATATATGGTCTTATCTGCCATTCAAATTGCAGGGGGATTCATCGACTTCCAAATGGGATTTGCGATTGCCAATGTCATTGATCCGCAGACAGGCATACAGAGTCCAATCATGGGCCAATTCTTTTATACATTCGCCTTGCTGCTTCTTTTGGCTGTTAACGGGCACCACTTAATGATGGATGGCATCTTTTACAGCTATGAAATGATAGCAGTTACGCAGGCATGGATACCACTTGGGGAAGCACAAGTATTTGAGTTTGTGCTCAAAACAATCAACACCATGTTTGTCATAGCGTTGCAACTAGCCATTCCAATAGTCGGTGTACTATTTTTAGTGGATGTGGCGCTAGGGATTGTCGCTAGGACAGTGCCGCAGCTTAATGTTTTTGTGGTAGGTCTTCCTTTGAAGATAGGGGTAAGTTTTATTACGATCATATTCTCTCTCACCATCCTTTTCACCCTGTTTTATAAGCTTTTTGAACTCATGCTTTATACCATGAGAGGCTTATTGGAATTGCTTGGAGGTATCTAGATGACAAATTGGGTTAGGTTAGACCTGCAATATTTCAGTGGTGAAAAGACGGAGAAAGCTACACCGAAAAAGAAGCAGGATACAAGGAAAAAAGGGCAGGTTGCCAAAAGTGCAGATGTAAATACTTCCTTCGTATTAATTGCAGTTTTCTTATGTCTGTTTGCTATCGGCCCTTGGATGAAGGAAGAAGTATTGAAGCTGTTTGAGCATTCCTTCCGTGTTTATCTGCTCGAGGAAGTGACTGTCCAAAAAGTTCATATGATATTTCTGGAGTTGATTATGCAATTGATCTGGATCATCGGACCAATTATGCTAGCTGCTCTTCTTGGAGCAGTCATAGCAAATTATCTACAAGTAGGTCCATTATTCTCGACAGAAGCGATACATATGAAACTCAATAAGTTGGATCCAATACAAGGATTCAAACGGATTTATTCCGTTCGCGCCATAGTCGAATTCGTTAAGTCCATGCTGAAAATTGTTTTTGTAGGGATCATAACTTTTTCTATTTTGTGGATGAGTTTAGAAGAAGTGCTGATTCTTTCTCAAAAGAATTTACATGATGCGTTTGCCTTCTTGGGGACCTTGACCGTGAGAATGGGTTTGTTTGCAGGAGGAGCGTTGCTGTTTTTATCCATTTTCGATTATTTATATCAAAAGTATGATTATGAAAAAAACATCCGAATGTCTAAGCATGATGTAAAAGATGAGTATAAAAAAGCGGAAGGTGACCCGCTTATTAAATCAAAAATCAAGCAAAAACAACGCGAAATGGCGATGCAGAGGATGATGCAAGAGGTTCCTCAGGCAGATGTCATCATTACAAATCCGACCCATTATGCGATTGCATTGAAATATGATGAATCAAAAGGTGATGCGCCGATTGTTCTTGCTAAAGGCGTGGATTATGTCGCTAAAAAGATTAAAGAGAAAGCAAAAGAGCATAACATTGTCACAGTGGAAAATAAACCGCTGGCAAGGTCACTTTATAGCCAGGCTGAAATAGGAGATGCCATCCCTGAAGAATTTTTTCAGGCAGTAGCGGAGATTCTGGCATATGTTTATCGATTACAAAATCAAGTGAAATGATGGTTGAAAGAAAAGGAGAGATAGAAGTTCATGTCAGCTAAAGATTTATCCGTATTACTTAGTGTCATTTTGATTATTGCCATGTTAATTATTCCTTTTTATCCATGGATGCTAAGTATTTTTATCATTATTAATATCTCCCTTGCTCTAATTGTCCTATTAACAACCATGAATATTCAAGAGCCGTTGCAATTCTCCATATTTCCGTCCTTGCTTTTATTACTAACACTATACAGGTTAGGTCTAAACGTTTCTACGACAAGATCCATTCTGAGTGAAGGTACTGCGGGTACTGTTGTAGAAACGTTTGGAACATTCGTGGTAGGTGGCAATGTGGTCGTTGGACTTGTTGTATTTATCATTTTGGTGGTTATACAGTTTGTTGTTATTACGAAAGGTGCAGAACGTGTCTCAGAGGTGGCTGCACGTTTTACATTGGATGCAATGCCAGGGAAACAAATGAGTATTGACGCAGACCTGAACGCAGGAATGATTTCTGAACAAGCAGCAAAAGAGAGACGTGAAAAAATAGCAAAAGAAGCAGACTTCTACGGAGCGATGGACGGGGCCAGTAAGTTTGTGAAAGGTGACGCCATAGCAGGGATTATCATCGTATTCATCAATGTAATCTTCGGTATTGTTATCGGGATGGCTCAGATGGGATTGAGTTTTGCTGAATCTGCTCAAAAATTTACGCTTCTAACGGTAGGGGATGGAATTGTATCTCAAATTCCTGCCCTGCTGATAGCAACTGCTACAGGTATCGTGGTTACAAGGGCGGCATCTGAGGGGAATCTTGGTGGAGATATTACGAAACAGTTGTTTGCCTATCCGCAGATGCTTTATGTTGCTGGAACCACCATTCTCCTTCTTGGTATTGCTACTCCGATTGGTCCGTTATTAACAGCACCAATTGCGTCTCTTATCATCGTAGGTGGCTATATGATAAGCCAAAAGCAAAAAGCAGACATTGTCGTGGAAGAGGAAACGGAAGAGGAAGTAGTGACAGATGAATTGAGGAGTCCTGACAGTGTGGTCAACCTTTTATCTGTCGACCCGGTAGAATTTGAATTCGGTTATGGATTGATTCCATTGGCAGATTCCAAGCAGGGGGGAGACTTGCTAGATAGGATAGTCATGATAAGACGCCAACTAGCACTTGAGCTTGGGTTAGTCATCCCTGTTGTTCGCATCCGGGATAATATTCAGCTGCAACCCAACGAATACCGTTTAAAAATCAAAGGAAATGAAGTCGCAAAAGGCGAGCTATTGCTTGATCACTACCTTGCTATGAGCCCAGGAATGGATGAAGACAGCATTGAAGGAATTGATACGATAGAACCTTCCTTTGGTCTCCCAGCAAAATGGATAAGCGAGGATATGAAGGATGAAGCAGAAATGTATGGCTATACCGTTGTAGATCCTCCTTCAGTGGTATCAACACATATTACAGAAAAAATGAAACAACATGCTTACGAACTTCTTGGTAGGCAGGAAACAAAACAACTTGTCGATCATTTGAAAGAAAGTACGCCAATTTTAGTGGAAGAGGTAACACCTTCGCCACTTTCCATTGGGGATGTTCAAAAAGTCCTTGCCAAACTTCTTAAAGAAAACGTATCGATTAGGAACCTGCCTATTATTTTTGAAACGTTGGCAGATTACGGGAAGATGTCAGCAGACACAGACCTTCTGACAGAGTATGTAAGACAAGCACTAAGTAAACAGATAACCAATCAATATGCCGTTGGAAATGAGACGTTTAAGGTCGTTACATTGGCAGGCAGGGTGGAAAAACTGATTGCTGATCACATTCAACAAACAGAACATGGCAACTTCTTATCCCTTGACCCAAATGTATCAATGGAAATTGTCCAAAAGGTTGGCGAGCAGATGGAACAGTTCTCTGTTTATGAGCAATCACCGATCCTATTATGCTCTCCGGCTGTCAGGATGTATGTGAAGCAAATGCTAGATCGATATTTACCGCAAGTACCTGTTCTGTCTTATAACGAATTGGAAGCAAGCATAGAAGTACAAAGCATCGGGGTGGTGAATGTGGAAGGATGAAAGTGAAAAAATATAAGGCCGAGAATATGCAACAAGCTATGCAACTGGTCCGGCTTGAATTGGGAGATGATGCGGTCATCCTTAATTCCAAAGCAGTTAAAACATCAAGATTTTTTGGGCTCCTTTCCAAAAAGGGAGTGGAAGTGATAGCAGCAGTGGATGAAGATTTATCTGACCAGACGCTGAAAACAAAAAATATCCCAATTCAACCTGAGGGAATTTCAGATTCCAAGCAAAAAATCTCTACTCCAGCAGCCTCAAGACTAGAGCAAGATAAACTTTTTGACAGCATACAAGAAATGAAGAAAATGATGAAAAGCTTAACCCAAGAAAAGCAAAGGGACCCATCGTTGCCGGATTTTTTCTTCCATTTGGAAGAAAAGCTCTTAAAAAGTGAAATTAGCACCCTCCATGTAGAAGAGATAATGGAAATCATTTATGAAAAATGGCTGGAAAATAAAACAATGACAGATAAATCTTTGTTGAAACTGTTGGAAACGGAAGTGCTTCAGTCTTTAGAAGAGGTATCTTTTGTTCAAGATTCTTACGAAAAGAAGTTTATCTGTCTAGTAGGCCCAACAGGAGTCGGTAAAACAACAACATTGGCAAAGCTTGCTGCCGACGCATCCCTTAAAAAGGGGAAATCAATCGGTTTCATTACAACAGATACTTACCGTATCGCTGCAATCGAACAATTAAAAACGTACGCAAGCATTCTAGATGCACCAATTGAAGTTTGTTATTCCGCCGAGGACTTTTTGGCAGCTAAAAACAAGCTGTCCCATTTGGATGTCGTCTTTATCGATACAGCTGGAAGAAATTTTCTAAACGAACGATTTGTAGAAGAATTGAAGGAAGTACTGGATTTTAAAGAGGAAATGACGACTTTCTTGGTTTTATCCCTTACTTCCAAAATGTCTGATATGAAAAAAATAACGGACCAGTTTTGGAATGTGGGAATCCATCAATTCATTTTTACTAAAAAAGACGAAACAACCTCGATTGGTTCGATGTACGAGATATCCAGAACGTATCAAAAAGGTGCTGCGTTTGTAACAGATGGCCAAAATGTTCCTGAGGACCTTATTCCGTTCACGAAAGAACTGATGGTTCGCACGATCATGGAGGAAATTGGGGAATGAATGATCAGGCAAGAGCTTTAAGGGAACAAGTGAAAAGATCAAAAGAAAGTCCGCAAGAAGACCCTGCCATAAGACAAGAAGCAAGGGCCATTGCGGTGATGAGCGGAAAAGGTGGGGTCGGCAAGTCGAATTTCTCATTGAACTTCTCCTTATCCCTGCAAAAAAAAGGCTATAACGTTTTACTTTTTGATATGGACATAGGGATGGCCAATATTGACATTCTACTGGGAGTTACGCAAAGATACAGCATTCTGCACCTTTTTGAACGGAACCTTCCATTAGAAGAGATTGTTCAAAAAGGGCCAGAAGGATTATCATATATTGCCGGTGGTTCCGGCTTAAAAGATATATTTCATTTTGATGATCAAAAAAGAAATCATTTTCTCTCTCAGCTTCAACGATTGTCCATTCAATATGATTACATTATTTTTGATATGGGAGCAGGGATTACAAATGAAAGTTTGCAATTAATCTTGTCCTGTAACGAAATAATCTTGATTTCAACATGCGAACCTACCGCAATGACAGATGCTTACTCTGCCATGAAATTTATCCACAACCACGATCAAAATATACCTTTTCAGTTGGTGGTCAATCGTGCGATAAGTGCAAAACATGCCACAAATACTGCTGTAAGGCTACAATCTGTTTCTCGAAAATTCTTGAACAGAAGCCTTTCCCATTTGGGGTCGTTACCTGACGATAAGTATGTGACGTTAGCTGTGATGGAACAAACTCCATTTGCATTAAGATTTCCCAACAGTCATGTAAGTCGTGCTGTCCAAGACATTGCTTCAAATTATTTACGTGGACAGGACACTAATTCCACCAAGAAAACGAACTCATTTATACATAAGCTGCGACGACTGTTCGGTTAGCGTTATGGGAAGGAAGGCGTTTAGCATGAACAAAGTGAAAGTACTTATTACAGATGACTCCATTTTTATGCGAAAGCTATTATCCGATCTATTGGAAAAACATCCTGAGATAGAGGTAATAGCCACTGCTAAAAACGGAAAAGAAGCTATTGAGAAAATTAAAGAGTACTCTCCTGATGTTATAACGTTGGATGTAGAGATGCCACAGATGAATGGCTTACAGGCACTAGAGGTCATTATGAGAGAACATCCGGTTCCTACTATTATGCTATCAAGTACAACAACAGAGGGTTCCTTAAATACGATCATTGCAATGGAACAAGGTGCAGTAGATTTCGTTGCCAAACCCTCAGGTGCCATTTCACTTGACATACATAAAGTGAAAGAGGAACTAATCGAAAAAATTCTGCTTGCATCCAGATCAAACATCTCTCTTTTCAAGCAACCTATAAAAAAAGAGAAGGAAATACTTTCCTCTCAGAGTTTTTATAGTAAAATAGACCTATTGGAAAAGGCGGGTAAGCGTGATGCAGTGGTTTGTATCGGAACATCCACTGGAGGTCCACGTGCGTTGCAAACACTTCTTACGGCGCTTCCTAAATCTTTTCCTGCACCACTATTTATTGTTCAGCATATGCCAAAACATTTTACCAAGTCACTTGCAAATAGACTAAACTCCATTTGCGAAATAACAGTAGTTGAGGCTGTACATAATCAAAAAGTGGAAAAGGGGACCGCATATATCGCACCGGGAGATTTTCATATGGAAGTGATAAAGCGTGCAGGAAGCCTCTTCATTCATCTTCATGAAGCCCCTCCTATTCGGGGTCACCGTCCTTCTGTAGACACATTATTCCGTTCCATTGGGAATCTTGAAACCTATCAAAAAATCGCTGTGATCCTAACGGGCATGGGGAATGATGGAACAGCCGGATTAAAGCAATTAAAGGAAAATGGAAAAACGGAAACAGTGGCACTTGCTGAGTCAGAAGAATCATGTATCGTTTATGGCATGCCAAGGGCCGCAATACATTCAGGTATGGTAGATGAAGTACATCATCTAAAAGATATGTCAAAGAGAATTAACCAATACATTTTGTCTTAGGGGTGCAATGAATGGACTTAAACCAATATTTAGATATTTTTCTTGAAGAGAGCAAAGAACATTTACAAACTATCAATAATCAGCTATTAGAGTTGGAGAAACACCCTGCCAACATTGAGATTGTTAATGAGATTTTCCGGTCTGCGCATACCCTCAAAGGCATGTCTGCCACAATGGGTTATGAAGATCTGGCAAGCCTTACCCATCAGATGGAAAATGTTCTTGATCTTATTCGTAATGAAAAATTAAATGTTACCACCAACCTGTTAGATATTATATTTCGTTCCGTTGAATACCTGGAGGAAATGGTGCTTTCTATTTCAGAAGGTGGAGATGGAAAGAAAGATGTCAAAGAAGTGGTTGCCCTGCTTATTAAAATTGAGAAGGGGGAAGAATATTCCTTGCCCACAAACTCTAAGGAACAAAAATCTCCAGAGCATTTTTATGATTCCTATGAGATTACGATATTGCAACAATCAGAGGAACAGGGATACACACCATATGAAGTAACAATCACTCTTCGACAAGACTGTCTATTAAAAGCAGCAAGAGTGTTCATGGTTTTTGAAGTGGTGGAGGGGATGGGAGAAGTCATCAAGTCAAATCCTTCCGTTGATCTCTTAGAAGAAGAGAAGTTTGAAAATAGTTTCCAAATTACGATGGTTTCAAAAGAAGAAGTAAGTAGTATCAAAGAAAAGATAATGAAGGTATCTGAGCTTGAAAAGGTAAATGTCATTAAGCTAGATACACAACTTCTTGTAACTTTCGACGGCGAAAGTTCCGTAGAAGCAGCTGTAGAAGAAATAACTTCAGCACAAGTAGAAGCGGCTCCAACAACCTCAGTGTTGGAAAAAAAGGAAGAGAAGTCAACTCCAGTCAAGGGGACCCCGGGATCCAATAAAACAATCCGGGTTAGCATTGATCGTTTAGACGGTTTAATGAACTTGTTTGAAGAGCTTGTCATAGACAGAGGCAGATTAGAACAAATCTCTAAGGATTTGAATGAGCAGGAATTAATTGAAACTGTGGAAAGAATGTCCCGAATCTCTAATGATTTACAAAATATTATCCTAAATATGCGTATGGTCCCAATAGAAACAGTCTTTAACCGCTTTCCTAGAATGGTAAGGCAATTGGCCAGAGATCTAGGGAAAAAGGTGGACATTGAAATTATAGGAGCGGAAACAGAGCTTGATAGAACCGTGATGGATGAAATAGGAGACCCTCTTGTTCATTTATTGCGCAATGCCATAGACCATGGCATTGAGATCCCGGAGATTAGAAGTCGTAATGGAAAGCCGGAAGAAGGCAAAATAACGCTAAAAGCGTATCATAGCGGAAATCATGTTTTTATTGAGATCATGGATAATGGTGCCGGTATTTCGAAAGAAAAGGTTCTTAACAAAGCCATCAGTAAGGGTGTCATTACTCAACAAGAAGGGGAAAGATTAAGTGAACAAGAAGTGTATCAACTTATCCTTTCTTCCGGCTTTTCCACAGCAGAAGTAATTTCTGACATATCCGGCCGCGGCGTAGGACTTGATGTGGTGAAAAATACGATAGAGTCGTTAGGCGGGAAAATCACCATTGATTCCCTTGAAGGAGCAGGTACAACATTTTCCATCCAGCTACCGTTAACACTTTCCATCATCTCCGTTTTATTAACGGAAATTGAGAACGAAAAATATGCGATTCCTTTATCTTCTATTATAGAGACTGCCATTATAAAAAAAGAGGAAATCCTGACGGCACATAACCAGGAAGTCATTGATTTCAGGGGTAAAATTGTACCTGTAGTCTACTTGGAAAAAGTATTCGAGGTTCATAAGCAGCAAGTAGAACCTCCAGACTTTTATTCACTTGTCTTGGTGAAAAAAGGTGAAAAAATTGCCGCATTAGTGGTTGATTCCTTCATAGGACAACAAGAGGTCGTTCTTAAGGGACTAGGACAATACCTGAACTCTACCTTTGCAATCAGCGGAGCAACCATCCTCGGAGACGGCCAAGTAGCACTAATCGTAGACTGTAATGCTTTAATTAAATAAAGACCCTAGCTGTTGATTGGAGCAAAAGGCGAAGACTCCTCGAAAATGCTACGCATTTTCTTCGTGCGATGTTTCGCTGCCGTAGCCTTCCTTGTCCTGAGGGAGATAGCGCTAGGTGGAGACCCCGCAGGCTTGCCGAGGAGGCTCTCGTCAGCCCCTAGGAAAGCGAAGCCATTTGCGGAAATCAACAGCAGTATCAAACGATACCATTTATTAAATATGAACAGGAGGTAACATTTATGGAAGCAACAGAAAAGAAATTAAAGCTAATAGTATTCGAACTTCAAAAAGAAGAATACGCCATACCTGTCCAACAAGTACGTTCCATTGAAAAACTACTGCCGATCACACGTGTTCCCAACGTCCCTCCTCATATAAAAGGAGTCATCAACCTAAGGGGCGTCATCACACCAATTGTGGACTTGCGAGCAAGGTTCGACATTGAGGAAAAAAGAAAAACAGATGCGTCTCGTATCATCATTACCGTAGTGGACGAGCATGAAGTAGGATTTATTGTAGATGCGGCCAATGACGTAGTCGATATTACAGAGGACCAAATAGAACCCGCTCCGGAAGTTGTAGGCTCTTTAGAAAATAAATATGTCCAAGGTGTAGTGAAAATTGATAAAAGGCTTTTCGTATGTTTAGACCTAAATGAAATCCTGCAGCTAGATCAATCCAAGGATTGAGGCCATACAGATGAACAATGAAGATAAATTAAATGAGTTAGATTTATTAAAAGAGTTGGGAAACATAGGGGCAGGCAATGCAGCAACGGCATTATCCCAGCTTCTTAATAAAGAGATACACATGAATGTCCCACTAGCAAAAATTGTCTCTTTTAATGAGATGATGGACTTGATGGGAGGCTCAGACAGACCTGTCGCAGCTGTTTTTCTTAGAATGGAAGGTGAATTATCAGGAAGCTTATTCTTTGTTTTATCATTAGATGATGCAACGAAGCTGATTAACCAACTTATTCCTGAGAAGAAAATAAGTGTAGAGGAACTTCCCTCACATGAACTTGGTTTATCCGCCTTACAAGAACTAGGGAATATAATTTCTGCCCACTATTTAACAGCGCTATCTGAGTGTATAGGGCTTGCGGTCACACCTTCTGTACCGCAAGTCACCATTGATATGGTAGGCGCGATTGTCGTAACTGGACTTTTGGAAATATCCCAAGTCAGTGATCACTCCATTTTCATCGATACAGAATTGACAGAAACAACAGATAACCAGATAGAGAAGACGAAAGGCCATTTTTTCCTAATCCCCTATCCAGATTCATTTGAAAAAATATTGGCTGCTTTGGGTGAAAAATAATGACGAGCGTAGATTCAGTCGTTAAAGTCGGAATTGCGGAAATGGGAATAGTGAAATCTCCTCAACTGATTCGAACTTGTGGACTTGGTTCATGTGTAGGGGTTGTTATTTATGATACTTCTACCAAGATTGCCGGAATGGTCCATATCATGCTTCCAGATTCGAGTCTGACGAGACAGTCACCTTTCAATGAAGATAAATATGCGGATACAGGAATTTTGCATCTAGTTGAAAACCTTTTTTTAAAAGGAATCAAATCTTACAGCATGAAAGCCAAGATTGCAGGCGGAGCACAGATGTTCCAGTTCAGCAGTTCTGGAACTGACATGATGAGGATAGGACCAAGAAATGTAGAAGCGGTAAAGGAGAAGCTTGCCGCCTTACATATTCCATTAATCAGTGAGGACTGTGGAGGAAACAATGGAAGAACCATTGAATTTAATCCTGAAAACGGGAAATTAATGATAAAAACCGTTAATAAAGGAGTATGTTACATTTAACCGCTTTCGGTCTTAGGAGTATATAAGGAGGAAAGCCATGACTACTTCAACTTCAAATAAGGATTCCGCCTATTGGGATCTTTGGAAAACAAAAAAAGATCCCGATGCAGGGGACTTCCTAGTGAAAAAATATATGCCACTTGTCCATTACCATGTCCAGCGAATTTCAACCGGTCTGCCTAAAAGTGTGAAAAGGGAAGAATTAAAGAGCCTGGCATTTGTGGGACTGTTTGATGCAATTGAAAAATTTGATCCGTCAAGGGATTTGAAGTTTGATACATATGCTTCTTTCAGAATCAGAGGATCTATTATAGATGGTTTACGAAAAGAGGACTGGCTCCCAAGAAGTGTAAGGGAAAAGGCAAAGAGAATCGAGTCCACTTTAGAAAAACTAGAACAGAAACTGATGAGGAATGCCACAGTGGAGGAAGTTGCAGCACATCTTGATATGCCGGAGGAAGAAGTCTCCACCGTCATGCATGAAGTCTTTTATTCGAACATACTTTCCATGGATGAGATGCCAAAAGAAAACGATGAACAATCGCATGGTGCATATGTTCTTAAAGACGAAAAGGTTATTTCTCCAGAGGAAGAGTTAATAAAGTCGGAACTCATTCAACTTCTAGGCGAACAGATTGAGAATCTGACTGAAAATGAACAAATTGTTATTAGCTTATTTTATAAAGAAGAGCTTACTTTGACAGAGATTGGGCAAGTGTTGGGACTTACAACATCCCGTATTTCCCAAATACATTCCAAGGCAATTTTCAAACTAAGAAAACAATTAAATCCTATGTTGTAACACGCGTGTATGGCCGCCTGCTTTCCAATGTGGACAGCAGGCAAATGATAAAAGGGTTGTGAAGACATGTTAATAATTTTTACTATTGTAAATTTCGCACTCATTCTTCTTGTGATTTTTTTTATTATTTTACTTTTCATCAAGCTATCCAGAGTTCAACAATTAGAACAAGAGTATCGTACTTTGATTCAAGAGGCAGAGGACACCATCACAAGCTATGTATTAGAACTAAAAGAAGAAAACAATTCCTTTTTACAAAAACTGTCCAATTCAAATCATGATATATCCCATTCAGACAAACAAGAAAGCTTTGATGCTAGGGAAGATGCGCTTACGGAGGCAGATTTAAAGGAATTATTAATGCAAGAAAACGTTCGGGAAGATCATAAAGAAACGTTGATCGCAGAGAAACCATTTGAGGAATGGAACTTCAAAGATCAGGTAAAACATTTAAGTGAAAATGGGCTCACTTCTTCTGAAATTGCCAAAAAACTTAACAAAGGGAAAACAGAAATAGAATTACTTTTGAAATTTCGACAATGAAACCTATTTAAAACTTGATTGTCAAAAGTGATTATGATATATTTATTTTCGGTGTTATAAATTCACACGTTTGCCGATCTGAGCATTGGTGCTGATTCGTCAGTTTTGCTTGGAGATGACGTTAACGGAGGAAAAAAAACCATTAGGAGGAATATAACATGTCAGTAATTTCTATGAAACAATTATTAGAAGCTGGTGTACACTTCGGTCACCAAACTCGTCGCTGGAACCCAAAAATGAAGAGATATATCTTCACTGAGCGTAACGGCATCTACATCATCGACCTTCAAAAAACTGTTAAAAAGGTTGAAGAAGCTTATAACTTCGTTAAAGAACTTGCAGGTAACGGCGGAACAGTATTATTCGTTGGTACTAAAAAGCAAGCTCAAGATTCTGTGAAGGAAGAAGCAGAACGTTCTGGAATGTACTATGTTAACCAACGTTGGTTGGGTGGAACATTAACTAACTTTGAAACAATCCAAAAGCGTATCTCCCGTCTAAAAGCTATTGAAAAAATGCAAGAAGACGGTACTTTTGAAGTACTTCCTAAGAAAGAAGTTGTAATGTTGAAGAAAGAGCTTGATCGTCTTGAGAAATTCTTAGGCGGAATCAAGGACATGAAAGGTCTTCCTGATGCATTGTTCATCATCGACCCTCGCAAAGAGCGTATCGCTGTTGCAGAAGCAAGAAAATTAAACATCCCTATCGTTGGTATCGTTGACACTAACTGTGATCCAGACGAAATCGATGTTGTAATCCCTGCAAACGATGATGCTATTCGCGCGGTTAAACTATTAACTGGTAAAATGGCAGACGCTATCTTAGAAGCTAAACAAGGCGAAGAGACAGCTACAACTACTGCATAATTTGATTTAAGAAAAAGGTGATAAGAGGGGAAAGCCTTTTATCACTTTTTTTTGGAAAATATGACAATCTCAATAAAAATTTATACATATCCTAAGGAGGAAATGAACAATGGCTGTTACTGCTCAAATGGTAAAAGAATTACGTGAAAAAACTGGCGCTGGAATGATGGATTGCAAAAAAGCGTTAACGGAAACAAACGGAGACATGGAAAAAGCAATCGATTTCTTGCGTGAAAAAGGGATTGCTAAAGCTGCAAAGAAAACAGACCGTATCGCTGCTGAAGGTTTAACTGCTATCGTAACAAAAGGAAACGAAGCGGTAATCCTTGAAGTAAACTCCGAGACTGATTTCGTTGCGAAAAACGAAGGCTTCAAAACGCTTGTAAACGAATTAGGTGAATTCCTTATCTCCAACAAGCCTGAGTCTGTAGAAGTTGCTCTTGAAGCAAAAATGGACAACGGTGTTGCAGTTTCCGAGCACATCAACTCCGCAATTGCTAAAATTGGTGAGAAATTGACTCTTCGTCGTTACACAATCGTTACAAAAACTGACGCAGACGCATTCGGTGCATACTTGCACATGGGCGGACGCATCGGAGTATTGACTCTTCTTGAAGGTACTACTGATGAAGCAGCTGCAAAAGACGTTGCTATGCACATCGCTGCAATCAACCCTAAATACATCTCTCGTGACGAAGTTTCTCAAGAAGAAGCAGACCGCGAGCGTAAAGTATTAACTGAACAAGCTCTAAACGAAGGTAAGCCAGAAAACATCGTAGCTAAAATGGTAGAAGGCCGTCTTGGAAAATACTTTGAAGATATCTGCCTACTTGACCAATCTTTCGTTAAGAACCC
This sequence comes from Sutcliffiella horikoshii, assembly GCF_002157855.1. NCBI lineage: Bacteria > Bacillati > Bacillota > Bacilli > Caryophanales > Bacillaceae > Sutcliffiella > Sutcliffiella horikoshii. The sequence goes on from NZ_CP020880.1 coordinate 1,952,127, forward strand.
TGATATGAAAGTACGTCAATTCGTAGAAAGCAAAGGCGCTACTGTAAAATCCTTTATCCGTTACGAAGTTGGAGAAGGAATCGAAAAACGCCAAGACAACTTTGCTGAAGAAGTAATGAGCCAAGTTAAAAAATAAGAGGAACAACATATATAAGAGGGGAACACAATATGTGTTCCTCTTTTTGAAAGGATAGGCTTGAATGAAATATCTCAAACCTATTTCCCTGTTGACTGAAGTGCAAGGTGTGAGACTCCGAAGGGAGGTAGCGGTAGGTTGAGACCCCGCAACGAAGTGAGGAGGCTCAAGCACCGCCCCTCGGAAAGCGAACACCTGGTACGGAAGGAAAAAGGAGTAAACGAAATCTCAACCCTTTTATTAATGGAGGTTACTATGGCTCAAGCTAAATTTCAACGTATCGTACTAAAACTAAGCGGAGAAGCACTTGCAGGTGAACAAGGCTTCGGCATCAATCCAACTGTCATCAAATCTGTATCTCAACAAGTAAAAGAACTAACCGAACTAGGCGTAGAAGTCGCAGTTGTCGTAGGCGGCGGAAACATCTGGAGAGGAAAAGTAGGCAGCGAAATGGGCATGGACCGTGCATCAGCAGACTATATGGGCATGCTTGCAACTGTTATGAACTCCTTAGCACTTCAAGACAGCCTAGAAAACTCCGGTGTCCAAACACGAGTTCAAACATCGATTGAAATGCGCCAGGTTGCTGAACCTTACATTAGAAGAAAAGCAATTCGCCACTTAGAGAAAAAACGTGTAGTCATCTTCGCAGCTGGTACAGGGAACCCATACTTCTCTACAGATACTACTGCAGCATTGCGTGCAGCGGAAATCGAAGCAGATGTCATCTTGATGGCAAAGAACAATGTGGATGGAGTTTACAGTGCAGATCCAACTATCGATGCTACTGCAACTAAGTATGATACATTATCTTACCTAGATGTATTACGTGAAGGACTAGCTGTTATGGACTCTACTGCATCTTCCTTATGTATGGACAACGATATCCCTATTATCGTTTTCTCCATCATGGAAGAAGGGAACATTAAGCGCGTAGTATTAGGTGAAAATATCGGAACGATTGTGAGGGGGAAATAATTATGGCAAATCAAGTTATTACTCAAACAAAAGACAGAATGGAAAAAGCGGTACAAGCCTACTCTAGAGAATTGGCAACGATTCGTGCTGGACGAGCAAGTGCAGCACTCCTAGATAAAGTAACAGTTGACTACTACGGGGCACCAACTCCAGTCAACCAATTGGCTTCTTTAAATGTACCTGAAGCAAGACTTCTTGTGGTACAACCTTATGATAAAACATCATTGGGTGATATTGAAAAAGCGATCATCAAAGCAGACCTTGGATTAAACCCATCCAATGATGGTACAGTAATCCGTATTTCTATTCCTGCATTGACAGAAGAGCGCCGTAAAGAACTAGTAAAACAAATCAAGAAAATTTCTGAAGAAGCGAAAGTGGGAATCCGCAATATTCGCCGTGATGGAAATGATGATTTGAAGAAACTAGAAAAGAACGGGGAAATCACGGAAGACGAGTTACGCGGCTATACGGATGACATCCAAAAGCAGACCGACGCGTTCATCGCGAAGGTTGATACCGTTACAAAAGAAAAAGAAAAAGAAATCATGGAAGTATAAGCGATTTACATGTAAAATAGAAAGATGGAAAGACCCTCTAATGTTTACAGGGGGTTTTTTTGTTAATACTGTTACTATAAATGGATAGACCCCTATAGGTACGTCTGTTTATTTTTAATGGAGGATTTTTATGCTGAAGAAAATACAAGAGTGGAGAGGCAAAGAAACCTCTAAATCGCTTAGCTTAAAAGAAGAAATAATGAATCATCCCATTCCAGAGCATATCGCCATTATCATGGACGGCAATGGAAGATGGGCCAAAAAGCGTGCAATGCCTAGAATAGCCGGACATCATGAAGGAATGAAGACGGTAAGGAAAATCACCAAGGCTGCAAATAGCCTGGGAGTAAAAGTTCTGACTATGTATGCATTCTCAACTGAAAATTGGAAGAGACCGAAACTGGAAGTCGATTTTCTGATGAAACTGCCAGAAGAGTTCCTCGGTACATTTCTCCCTGAATTAATGGAAGAGAATGTACAAGTTCGGCTTATGGGGAATAAGTCTGATCTGCCAGAACATACGCTTAGAGCTGTTAACAATGCAATGGAGAAGACGAAGGATAACACTGGACTTATTCTTAACTTTGCATTAAATTATGGGGGACGCGATGAAATCCTTCGTGCTGTAAAGAATGTAGCTGCTGATATCAAGGATAATGCACTTACAACCGATCAATTAACAGAAGAGATGTTCTCAGAATATCTTTTCAGCAATTTATTACCGGATCCGGATCTTTTAATACGTACAAGCGGCGAAATACGATTAAGCAATTTTATGCTATGGCAATTGGCTTATGCAGAATTTTATTTTACTGATGTACTATGGCCTGACTTTGAAGAAAACGATTTATATGAGGCTATCAATAGTTTTCAAATGCGCGGGAGAAGATTTGGTGGTATATAAGAAGGTGTTGGACATACAATGAAACAAAGAATTATAACAGCTGTTATTGCAGCTGCAGTTTTTTTACCAATTGTTATTTACGGAAAGCTTCCATTTGTTGCTTTTATCTATTTTCTTGCAACAGTCGGCCTATTTGAAGCGATGAGAATGAATCGTATGTCTATGGCAAGTGTACCTGGAGTGTTGTCATTGTTCCTTCTATGGTTTTTAATGATACCTTCAAACATGTTTGAGGCAGATTCGCTGATACTCTCAAAAATGGATTTCATCCTGCTTATCGCACTATTGCTATTATCGTACACGGTTCTTTCTAAGAATAGGTTCACATTCGATGATGTCGGATTTTTATTAATTTCGACCATCTATGTTGGATTAGGCTTTTATTATTTCATTGAAATTAGAGAACTAGCATTAGCGTTTGTGTTTTTTGCATTATTCGTAATATGGACGACAGATTCCGGAGCATACTTTATTGGAAAATCAATGGGTAAAACCAAATTATGGCCAGAGATCAGTCCTAATAAAACAGTAGAAGGTTCACTTGGTGGAGTTATTTGTGCGATTGTTGTGGCATTAATTTTCCACTTTGTTGTTGATTTCGATCACTCGCTTTTCATCACCATTATCATTGCTAGCCTTTTATCCATTTTTGGACAAATTGGCGACTTGGTGGAATCTGCTCTGAAAAGGCATTACAAAATTAAAGATTCAGGTTCTATTTTACCTGGTCATGGTGGAATTTTAGATCGCTTTGACAGCCTTCTTTTTGTATTGCCGTTATTGCATTTTATACATATCTTTCTTTTCTGACACATTAGAGAAGGTTTTGGAGAGGTGAGTGTTGGTGAGGAAAATAAGTTTATTGGGAGCATCAGGCTCAATAGGAATACAAACTATAGAAGTATTAAGACAGCATAGTGATCAATTTCAGTTACTGGCTTTTAGTGTAGGTGGTAATATCAAAGTCGCACAAGAATTGATTCAAGAATTTTCACCACATGTCGTTTCTGTACAATCAAAAGAAGATTGTGAAACGCTGAAAAGTCAATTCGCTTCGACAGACACCCGCTTTGTTTATGGAGAAGAAGGCTTAATTGAAGTGGCTACCCTCAAAGAAGTCGATGTGTTGGTTAATGCTGTAATGGGAAGCGTGGGACTTGTTCCCACCCTGCATGCCATCGAAAATAAGAAGGTGATTGCACTCGCTAACAAGGAAACTCTTGTGACAGCTGGTCATATCGTGATGGAGGCAGCCAGGAAGCATCAGGTGCCGATCCTTCCTGTCGACAGTGAGCATTCAGCAATTTACCAGTGTCTTCAAGGGGAAAAGGAAAAAAACATTGAAACCATCATACTTACAGCATCAGGAGGAAGCTTTCGCGACCGTACGAGACAACAGCTTGAAGGTGTGACAAGAGAAGATGCACTCAATCATCCAAACTGGTCCATGGGGGCAAAAATAACCATTGATTCGGCTACCATGATGAACAAGGGATTGGAAGTAATAGAAGCTCATTGGCTGTTTGATATCCCTTATGAGGACATACAAGTGGTTTTGCATAGGGAAAGCGTCATTCATTCCATGGTGGAGTTTCATGATACCAGTATCATTGCCCAGCTCGGAACACCAGATATGAGAGTTCCCATCCAGTATGCACTAACATATCCGGATAGATTGCCACATCCAACAGGCAAAAGATTAAACTTTATGGAAATGGGTAAACTTCATTTCGAAAAAATGGATTTTGACCGTTTCCGATGCTTACAGTACGCCTTTGATGCAGGAAAAGCAGGAGGTACCATGCCAACTGTGTTAAATGCAGCAAATGAGATTGCTGTCGAAGCGTTTCTTAATGGCAGAATAGAATTCCTTACCATAGAAACATTTATAGAAAAGGCAATGTCCAGGCATTCCAATCAATTAAATCCCGATTTACAGACGATTAGGGAAGTGGATTTGGAAACTAGAAATTATGTTCGTTCACTAATAGATTAGAGGTGGAAATCTAGTGAATACTGTAATCGCGTTTATTATTATTTTTGGAGTACTTGTTTTTGTCCATGAACTTGGACATCTAGTATTCGCCAAAAGAGCTGGTATACTTTGTAGAGAATTTGCAATTGGGTTTGGTCCGAAAGTGTTTTCTTTCAAGAAAAATGAAACTGTCTATACGATAAGACTTCTTCCTATAGGAGGTTTTGTTCGTATGGCTGGGGAAGATCCTGAAACCATTGAAATCAAACCAGGCTATCATATTGGCCTCCTGTTTAATGCTAATGGAGAAGTCAACAAAGTGGTAGTCAATAATAAAGATAAACACCCTGATGCAAAAGTCATCGAGGTGGAATATGCAGATCTCGAGAAGGAACTTGTCATCAGAGGATTTGAAATGAATGAAGAGGAAGTTTTGAAAGAGTTTAAGGTGAGTGAAGAATCGTACTTTGTTATGGACGGGCAAGAAATTCAAAACGCTCCTTATAACAGACAATTTGGATCAAAGACACTTGGTCAACGTACGATGGCAATATTTGCTGGACCTATGATGAACTTCGTACTAGCCTTTTTCATCTTCACATTCCTTGGGATGGTACAAGGTTACCCTATCAACGAATCTGTTATCGGTGAGCTGACTCCTGATGGAGCTGCACAGGCTGCAGGACTGCAACAAGGTGACAAAGTGGTAGCAATTAATGATACAGAAGTTTCGACCTGGGAAGAGGTAGTGAAAATCATTCAGGTGAACCCTGGTGAGGAACTTGATTTCTTGATTGAAAGAAACGGACAATCCGAAACAATCGCAATCACGCCTAAAGCAGAAACCATTGAAGGTGAAACTCGTGGAATTATCGGTGTATACATGCCGATGGAACAGTCTTTCTGGGGCTCTTTCCCTAAAGCTGCCTCTGAGACGTATAACTGGTCAAAAGAGATAGTGGTAGGGTTAGGTAAATTAGTCACTGGTCAATTCTCCTTAGACATGCTGTCGGGTCCTGTTGGGATTTATAAATCAACGGAAGTTGTGGCAGAATCCGGCGTATTCCTATTGATGAGATGGGCTGCGGTCCTTAGTATCAACTTAGGTATTATCAATCTCCTGCCAATTCCTGCACTAGATGGGGGAAGATTGATGTTCTTCGCAGCAGAAGCAGTAAGAGGAAAGCCAGTTGACCGACATAAAGAAGGACTTGTCCACTTTATCGGCTTTGCATTGTTAATGCTGTTGATGCTTGTTGTAACATGGAATGACATTCAGAAATTCTTCCTGTAAAATAGAAATAGAAGCACATGGACTTGCATCATGAAATGTGATGCAAGTTTTCTTTTTCAACTCCCTGATGACTTCCGTTCCAGGTGTTCGCTTTCCGCGGGACGGTGCTTGAGCCTCCTCACTTCGTTGCGGGGTCTCAACCTACCGTTACTCCCCCGCAGGAGTCTCACACCTTGCACTTCAGTCATCAGGGTAAAATTGCAATTTACATAAATTTTATAGAAATGGTTATGGGGTGTAGATATGAAACAAAGTAACATGCTAATTCCAACACTAAGAGAAGTCCCGGCAGACGCTGAAGTCAAAAGCCACCAACTACTGCTAAGAGCAGGCTATATCCGCCAAAACACAAGCGGCATCTACAGCTTTCTGCCACTAGGGAAAAAAGTGCTAAAAAAAGTAGAAGACGTTGTCAGAGAAGAAATGGAAAACGCAGGTGCAGTGGAACTGCTTATGCCGGCAATGCAAGCTGCCGAACTATGGAAAGAATCAGGAAGATGGTACTCTTACGGTCCAGAACTGATGAGACTAAACGACCGTCATAATCGAGAATTCGCCCTTGGTGCAACTCATGAAGAAGTAATCACCACACTTGTAAGAGACGAAGTGAAGTCTTATAAGAAGCTTCCATTATCTCTATATCAAATTCAGACAAAATTCCGTGACGAAAAACGTCCGCGCTTTGGTTTATTAAGAGGACGCGAATTCCTTATGAAGGATGCGTATTCGTTCCATGCAAATGCAGAATCACTAGATGAGACATACGAAAAAATGTTCACAGCTTACTCCAACATTTTTACAAGGCTCGGACTGAACTTCCGCGCGGTAATTGCAGATTCAGGAGCAATGGGCGGTAAGGATACGCATGAGTTTATGGTCCTATCTGAAATCGGTGAAGACACCATTGCTTATTCTACTGAATCTTCCTTTGCGGCGAATATTGAAATGGCTCCGGTTGTTGCTAATTATGAAAAGAAATCGGAAGCAGCACGTGAAATGGAAAAGGTGAATACACCTGACCAAAAGACAATCGATGAAGTGGCAACCTTCTTGCAAATGGAGAAATCCGACTTGATTAAATCCATCGTCTTTAAAGTAGATGATAAATATGTTCTTGTTTTAGCAAGAGGAGATCACGAAATTAATGATGTGAAAGTCAAAAACTTCTACCAGGCATCTGTCGTTGAGACTGCAACAGCTGAAGAAGTTCAAAAGGTAATGGGCTGTTCAGTTGGCTCATTAGGTCCAATAGGAGTACCTGATTCTGTTGAAATCATTGCAGATACAGCTGTTGAGTATCTAGTCAATGCTGTAACAGGTGCCAATGAGGAAGGCATTCATAACATCAACGTTAATCCATCCAGAGACTTTAACGCGCAATACACTGACTTGCGTTTCATCGAGGAAGGAGATCTTTCTCCTGATGGTCAAGGGGTCATTAAATTCGCAAAAGGTATTGAGGTAGGTCATATCTTCAAACTTGGTACACGTTACAGTGAAGCAATGGGAGCAAACTTCCTTGATGAAAATGGAAGAAACCAGCCGATGATTATGGGTTGTTATGGTATTGGTGTTTCCCGTGTACTTGCTGCGATCGTGGAACAATACCATGATGAAAACGGAATCGTTTGGCCAAAAGCGGTAACCCCATTTGATGTTCACGTCATTCCTGTAAATATCAAAAATGAAGCTCAAGCTTCCTTGGCAGAAGAAATCTACTCTGAATTAAAAAATTCAGGTTTAGCTGTTCTGATGGATGATCGCCAAGAACGTCCAGGTGTGAAATTTGCTGACGCTGATTTAATTGGACTACCTGTACGCGTAACAGTTGGTAAAAAAGCGGAGGAAAGAATCGTTGAAGTCAAGTGGAGAGAAACAGGCGACATGGAAGAACTGTCTGTGGAAGAATTAATACAAAAACTCCGTTAAAATATAGTACAATAGAAATGCATATTAAAAGAAGGTACCCCATCCTGGCGGTACCTTCCATTATGTCGAAAATAGATTATTAAACATCGATGATCAACTATGCAAGGGAAAGGGGACAGAACTTTGCTTGACCAGATGTCTCAAGAAAAAAAAGATAGATTCCGGTTATTGCTTCAACAGCTCGAATTGACAAGTGATGATATTTTTCCTTACTTTGCAGAAGCTGGAATAGAAAAACTAACAGTAGAAAAAACAACAAAACGATGGCACTTTCATTTTGTTTTAGAAAACATCCTCCCAGCAAAAGTGTATATGCTCTTTTACGATAAACTGACTAAAAGCTTTGCACACATCGCAAATGTATCCTTTACTGTAGCGGTTCAGAACCGTTCTTTTGAAGATTCTTATATAGCCGACTATTGGCCAATCTGCTTAAAGGAGTTACAAGGTGGTTCTCCACCACTCATGATGTTGCTAAACGGGCAAACACCTTCCCTGCAAGGCAACAAGTTTATGCTCAAAGCAAGAAATGAAGCGGAAGCAATTGCTGTTAAGAAAAAGCTGAGTTCAACCATATGCTCTATATATGAAGGTTTTGGCTTTCCTACCTTCATCTTAGACACAACCCTTTCACATTCTGAGGAAGAATATCAGCAGTTTGTGGAACAAAAACAACAAGAAGATAAACAAAAAGCCCTGGCTGCTGTAACAGAAATGCAGAAAAAAGAATCCTCTAAAGATGAAGGTTCCGTTAGTGGGCCAGTAATGATTGGTTACACCATTAAAGACGATGCAGAAATCAAAACATTGGCGGAAATTGTGGAAGAGGAAAGACGGGTTGCCGTTCAGGGGTATGTATTCGATGCGGAGACAAAAGAGCTTCGCAGCGGAAGAACTCTTCTAACTTTTAAGATTACTGACTACACAAATTCCATCATGGTGAAGATGTTCTCCCGTGATAAAGAAGATGTACCTTTATTACAAGCAGTCAAAAAGGGTATGTGGCTGAAAGTAAGAGGAAGCATCCAAAATGATACATTTGTCCGTGACCTTGTGATGATGGCTAATGATATTAATGAATTTCATGGAAAAGAAGTGCTGGATACTGCACCAGAAGGGGAAAAAAGGGTGGAATTACATCTGCATACCCCGATGAGTACGATGGACGCCGTGAGCTCCATTTCTTCTTTAGTGGCGCAAGCGAAAAAATGGGGTCATGAAGCCATTGCAGTTACCGACCACGCTGTTGCCCAAGCATACCCAGAAGCATATGCAGCAGGTAAAAAGAATGGTGTGAAAATCTTGTATGGGCTTGAGGTCAACCTTGTTGACGATGGTGTACCAATTGCCTATAACCCTGCACATCGAAACCTTGCAGAAGAAACCTACGTGGTCTTTGACGTGGAAACCACAGGGTTATCTGCTATGTATGATACGATAATTGAGCTTGCGGCAGTGAAAGTGAAAGGCGGGGAGATTATTGATCGATTTGAATCTTTTTCCAACCCTCACCATCCACTCTCGGCTACTACTATAAATTTAACAGGCATTACCGACGATATGGTACAGGATGCACCTGAAGTAGGAGATGTGTTGAAACAATTTTCCGAATGGATGCAGGATGATATTTTAGTAGCACATAATGCAAGTTTTGATATGGGCTTTTTGAATATAGGATTCCAACGCATAGGGTTAGGAAAGGCAAAGAATCCTGTCATTGACACATTGGAATTGGGACGCCTTCTATTCCCGTCGTTAAAAAATCACCGTTTGAATACTTTATGTAAAAAGTTTGATATTGAATTAACACAGCATCACCGTGCAATTTATGATGCAGAAGCAACAGGCTATTTGCTTGTTAAGATGCTAAAAGATGCGTTCGAAAAAGGGATAACGTTTCATGACGAATTAAATGAGCATTCTGGTACAACAGATGCCTACAAACGGGCAAGACCTTCTCATGTTACGCTGCTAGCCGTTAATGAAATAGGGTTGAAAAACATTTTTAAAATTGTTTCCATTTCACATATGAACTACTTTTTCCGTGTTCCTCGTATTCCAAGATCACAGCTACAAAAGCTGCGTGAAGGCATAATTGTCGGGACAGCATGTGACAAGGGCGAAGTGTTTGAGGGTATGATGCAAAAATCCCCAGATGAAGTGGAAGGGATAGCTGAGTTCTATGACTATATCGAGGTTCAGCCACCAAGCAACTATGCCCATTTATTGGAGCTGGAATTAGTGCGAGATGAAAAAGCGCTAAAAGAGATCATCACCAACATTGTCAAACTTGGTGAAAAACTCGAAAAACCTGTTGTGGCAACCGGTAATGTACATTACTTAAAAGAAACGGATAAAATTCACCGAGAGATTTTGGTTCGTTCACAATCAGGTGCCAACCCGTTGAACAGGCATCAATTGCCGGATGTTCACTTTAAAACAACAGATGAAATGCTTGCAGCCTTTTCTTTCCTTGGAGAAGAAAAAGCAAAAGAAATCGTTGTAACCAATACCCAAAAGGTTGCGGGAATGATTGAAGAAATCAAGCCAATCAAAGATGACCTATATACTCCGAAAATCGAAGGTGCAGATGAAGAAATCCGGGAGATGAGTTATTCCAGGGCAAGAAGCATCTACGGCGATGATCTACCCGAGATTGTAGAGAAGCGGATTGAAAAGGAATTAAAAAGTATTATCGGTCACGGCTTCGCAGTCATCTATTTGATTTCCCAAAAGCTCGTGAAAAAGTCTCTAGACGACGGATACCTCGTAGGTTCACGTGGTTCTGTAGGGTCGTCCTTTGTGGCAACCATGACTGAGATCACTGAGGTAAATCCATTGCCTCCGCATTATGTGTGCCCATCATGTAAAAAGTCTGAGTTCTTTGATGACGGATCAGTAGGCTCTGGATTTGACCTGCCAGATAAAGATTGTCCGGATTGTGGCGAGGCATTCACGAAAGACGGCCATGATATCCCATTCGAAACTTTCCTTGGTTTTAAAGGAGATAAAGTACCAGATATTGACTTGAACTTCTCAGGTGAATATCAGCCAAGAGCCCATAACTATACAAAGGTGCTGTTTGGAGAAGATTATGTATTCAGGGCGGGAACCATTGGTACAGTAGCTGATAAAACCGCCTATGGGTATGTAAAAGGTTATGCAAATGACCGCAATTTAATATTGCGTGGAGCCGAAGTGGACAGACTCTCAGCAGGGTGTACAGGGGTTAGAAGATCGACAGGACAGCATCCAGGAGGAATTATCGTTGTTCCCGATTATATGGATATATTCGATTTCTCCCCAATCCAATATCCAGCGGATGATCAGTCATCAGAATGGAAAACAACACATTTTGATTTCCACTCCATTCATGATAACTTGCTAAAGCTTGATATTCTTGGACACGATGACCCGACCGTAATCAGGATGCTTCAGGATCTTAGTGGAATTGACCCAAAGACCATTCCGACAGATGATCCTTATGTGATGAAGATCTTCAGCGGTACGGAGTCGCTTGGCGTGACCGAAGAACAAATCATGTGTAAAACAGGAACCCTCGGGATTCCGGAGTTTGGTACAAGGTTTGTTAGACAGATGCTTGAAGATACAAAACCGTCAACTTTCTCTGAATTAGTTCAGATTTCTGGATTATCTCACGGCACCGACGTTTGGCTTGGCAATGCACAAGAGCTCATTCACAACAAGACTTGTACATTAAGTGAAGTTATTGGTTGTCGTGACGACATCATGGTTTACCTTATCTATAAAGGACTCGATCCATCCATGGCCTTTAAGATCATGGAATCAGTTCGTAAAGGAAAAGGTCTGTCAGATGAGTTTAAAGAGGAAATGATCAAGAATGATGTACCGGCATGGTATATCGACTCCTGTTTAAAAATAAAATATATGTTCCCGAAAGCCCATGCAGCAGCTTATGTGCTTATGGCAGTTCGTATTGCATATTTTAAAGTTCACTTCCCATTGATGTACTATGCAGCGTACTTTACCGTTCGCGCAGATGACTTTGATATTGATACAATGGTCAAAGGTTCTGCAGCCATCCGGAAGGTTGTAGAAGAAATCAACGCAAAGGGCCTTGAAGCTTCACCGAAAGAAAAGTCCTTACTCACGGTAATGGAACTGGCATTGGAAATGAGTGAACGAGGATTCTCATTCAAAAAAGTGGACTTATATAAATCAAGCGCCACTGATTTCTTAATAGAGGGTGATTCCCTGATCCCGCCATTCAACTCCATTCCGGGACTTGGAACAAACGCAGCGATCAACATCGTGAACTCAAGAGCAGATGGAGAGTTCTTATCCAAAGAAGATCTGCAACAAAGAGGAAGAATCTCCAAAACAATCTTAGAATACCTAGACAACCACGGTTGCCTAACAGGATTACCAGACCAAAACCAACTATCATTATTCTAATTTTCATGCGAATTGACTGGCTTATTCAATCCACCCTGTTGACTGAAGTGGAAGATGTGAGACTCCGGCGGGAGGTAGCGGTAGGTCGAGACCCTGCAACGAAGTGAGGAGGCTCGATCATCGCCCCGCGGAAAGCGAACATCTGGAACGAAAGGAAACAGGGAGTTGAAAGCTGAGGTGCCGCAAACCCCTGAAAACACTAGAAAGATTTGCATATTTCATAGGGATATGATATATTTACATTGGAAATGCTATATACAGGTAATTAGCAGAGAGTGGGGAAACCCACTCTTTCGTATTGTATTCCCATTTTTTCTGGCCACCTTGTTTTTCATGACAATGAGAAAAAAGGGAACGTTAGATTTTCGTATCAGCTTTACATAAGCTTGCTTGTTTATGATTCCCTGCTTATTGGCAGGGTCTTTTGTTCAGATTTTAAACACATCGTCTCGCGTTTGCGAAGGAGGAAAATGATGAGCAAAAATGTTACAGAAACGGTGGAAGAACTAGCTCTTCCCATCGTAAAAGAAATGAATGTTGAATTAGTGGATATTGAATATGTAAAAGAAGGGTCCTCTTGGTTTTTACGTGTATTCGTCGATAAAGAAGGCGGTATCGACATCGAGGATTGCGGAACGGTAAGTGAAAAGTTAAGTGAAAAGCTTGATGAACTAGATCCTATTCCTCATAACTATTTCCTGGAAGTTTCCTCTCCTGGTGCTGAGCGCCCTCTAAAGAAGAAGGAAGACATCGAGAAATCGGTCGGTAAATATGTCAACATTAAAACGTATGAACCTATCGACGGCTTGAAGTCCTTTGAAGGTGATCTTCTGGATTTCGATGGAGAAACAATCAAACTCTCCATGACTATAAAAACACGTAAAAAGGAAGTTTCCATTCCATATCCAAAAGTAGCGAAAGCACGCTTGGCTGTCAGGTTCTAAAACGAACCAGACAATCCAATTTCACCTTCGTTTAGGTGATTGTTGGAAAAAAATTTTGAATCATAGGTATTTTAAGGGGGACTTGGTTGTATGAGCAGCGAGTTATTTGATGCTTTAACCCTGATGGAAAAAGAAAAGGGCATTAGCAAAGATGTAATTATTGAAGCGATTGAGGCTGCACTTATATCTGCTTACAAAAGAAACTTTAATCAAGCACAAAATGTACGAGTGGATATGAACCTAGAAACAGGTACAATGCGCGTATTTGCAAGAAAAGACGTAGTAGATGAAGTATTTGATTCCCGTCTGGAAATCTCCATTCAGGAAGCACGTCAGATTGATCCTAACTATCAAGAAAATGATGTTGTTGAGATTGAAGTGACACCAAAGGACTTCGGGCGTATTGCAGCTCAAACTGCAAAGCAAGTAGTAACTCAGAGAGTAAGAGAAGCAGAACGAGGAGTCATCTATTCTGAATATATTGAACGTGAAGAAGATATTATGACAGGTATCGTTCAGCGTCTAGACTCTAAATTCATCTATGTGAGCCTTGGCAAAATTGAGGCATTGTTGCCAGTTAATGAGCAAATGCCTAATGAACATTACAAGCCTCATGATAGAATTAAAGTGTTCCTTACAAAAGTGGAAAAAACCACTAAAGGTCCACAAATTTTTGTTTCACGTTCTCATCCTGGGCTTTTAAAGCGCCTTTTTGAACTTGAAGTTCCAGAAATTTATGATGGCACCGTAGAAATTAAGTCCGTAGCTCGTGAAGCTGGGGACCGTTCAAAGATTTCCGTTCACTGTGACAACCCAGAAGTAGATCCGGTGGGAGCATGTGTTGGACCTAAAGGACAAAGGGTGCAAGCAATTGTTAATGAATTAAAAGGTGAGAAAATTGACATCGTTCGATGGTCTAAAGATCCTGTTGAGTTCGTTGCAAATGCATTAAGTCCTTCTAAAGTACTGGAAGTTCAAGTTAATGAAGAAGAAAAGGCAACAACTGTCATCGTACCTGATTACCAACTTTCTTTGGCAATTGGTAAACGTGGACAAAACGCGAGACTAGCTGCTAAGTTAACAGGTTGGAAAATTGACATTAAGAGTGAATCTGAAGCGGAAGAACTAGGAATTTACCCAAGTCTTTCTTTATCCAAAAATGATACAGAAGATTCCGATGATGAATTCTACGATGACGACAATTTTGAAGACTGATTTTTAAAAGAAGGTGAATCAGGTGATCAATCGCAAAAAAGTCCCAATGCGCAAATGTGTGGCAAGTCAAGAACTAAAGCCGAAAAAGGAATTGATTCGTATCGTCCGTTCTAAAGAAGGCGAAGTTTCGATTGACCCTACAGGGAAAAAGTCAGGCCGAGGGGCATATCTTGCAAGAAACAAGGAGAGCATCCTCCTTGCTAAAAAGAAAAACATCCTAGCCCGTCACCTGGAAGTAGCGATTGATGATTCATTGTATGATGAATTGCTTCAGCTGGTAGAAACGGAGAATAACTCAACACATGAATAATCAATGGCTATCCATTGTCGGTCTTGCTACAAGAGCAAGAAAGACTATAACAGGGGAAGAACTTGTTATTAAAGAAGTGAGGGCAGGGAAGGCGAAGTTGGTCTTATTGGCAAGCGACGCTTCTGCTAACACGATGAAAAAATTACAAGATAAATGTACGTACTACAACGTACCGATCAGAACGGTAGACGATCGGTATGAGTTAGGTCGAGCGATAGGAAAAGATGCGAGGGTTTCGGTCGCCATTCTTGATGAAGGGTTCGCCAAAAAGCTACTCTCCATGCTCGATTAATCTTTGGGGGTGAATGTATGACGAAATTACGCGTGTACGAATACGCAAAACAAAAGAACGTATCAAGTAAAGATGTCATTACAAAACTAAAAGAAATGAATATTGAGGTATCAAACCATATGGCAACATTAGACGACGACACGATCCAAAAATTGAACGGCACAAATAAAACAGAAGCACCAAAGAAAGCAGCACCACAAAACACTGCTTCTGCACCTAAGAAACAAAATAACAACCAAACTCAAGGCGGCAACCAAGGCGGAAAAGGAAAAAACACCTCTTCACCTAAAAAGCCATTTAACAATAACAACAGCAATAACAATCATTCTTCTAAAGGGAAAAAGAAACAAAACAATAAACAAAATCAAAACCGCGGACAACAAGCTCCGCCACAACCTGTGAAGAAAAAAGAAACTCCTTCTAAAATCACTTTCACTGGCTCCCTGACAGTTGGTGAATTGGCGAATAAGCTAAACAAAGAGCCTTCTGAAATCATCAAAAAGCTCTTGATGCTTGGTGTCATGGCGACAATCAACCAGGATCTTGATAAAGATTCCATCGAGTTGATCGCTGGTGAGTACAATGTGGAAGTAGAAGAGGAAATTATCTTCGAAGTAACCGATTTTGAGGGATACGATTCCGAAGATACAGAAGAAGTAATGGAAGAGCGTCCTCCAGTTGTTACCATCATGGGTCACGTTGACCATGGTAAAACAACGCTTCTTGACTCTATCCGTAATACAAAGGTAACTGCAGGTGAAGCTGGTGGAATTACACAGCACATCGGGGCATACCAAGTAGAAGTGGAACAAGGTAAAAAAATCACATTCCTTGATACTCCTGGACATGCTGCGTTTACAACAATGCGTTCTCGTGGAGCACAAGTTACAGATATCACCATCCTTGTAGTTGCAGCAGATGACGGTGTTATGCCTCAAACAGTGGAAGCCATCAACCATGCTAAAGCTGCGGAAGTACCAATCATCGTTGCGGTAAACAAAATGGATAAAGAAGGTGCCAATCCTGACCGTGTTATGCAAGAATTAACAGAACACGGATTAGTGTCAGAAGCTTGGGGCGGAGATACTATCTTTGTACCACTTTCTGCAATCAATGGGGAAGGCATCGATACACTTCTAGAAATGATTCTTCTTGTATCCGAAGTCGAAGAATATAAAGCGAACTCCAAACGTGCTGCGTCTGGTACAGTTATCGAAGCACAGCTTGATAAAGGAAGAGGTTCAGTTGCTACCCTTCTTGTACAAAGAGGAACACTTCGCATTGGAGACCCAATCGTTGTAGGTAACACGTTCGGTCGAGTTCGTGCAATGGTCAACGATCTTGGACGTCGCGTGAAAGAAGCTGGTCCATCCACACCAGTTGAAATAACTGGACTAAATGAAGTACCACAAGCTGGGGACAACTTCATGGTGTTTGCGGATGAGAAAACAGCTCGTAACGTCGGAGAAGCGCGTGCTCAAAAGCAACTTCAAGAACAACGCAGTGAAAAAACGCGTGTAACACTTGATGACTTGTTCGAACAAATCAAACAAGGTGAAATGAAAGAAATCAACTTGATTGTAAAAGCAGACGTTCAAGGTTCTGTAGAAGCAATGGCTGCTTCCCTGCAGAAAATTGACGTAGAAGGTGCAAAAGTTAAAATCATCCACACTGGCGTTGGTGCCATCACGGAATCTGATATCATCTTAGCTTCTGCGTCCAATGCGATTGTCATTGGTTTCAACGTTCGCCCTGACGCTGGCGCGAAACGTACTGCAGATGTTGAAAACGTTGATATCCGTCTTCACCGTATCATCTATAAAGCAATTGAAGAAATTGAAGCGGCAATGAAAGGTATGCTTGACCCTGAATTCGAAGAAAAAGTAATCGGTCAAGTTGAAGTTCGCCAGACATTCAAAGTTTCAAAAGTAGGTACAATTGCAGGTGCATACGTAACAGATGGGAAAATCACTCGTGATTCCAGCATTCGTTTAATTCGTGACGGAATTGTTATTTTTGAAGGGGAACTTGATACACTCAAGCGTTTCAAAGACGATGTGAAAGAAGTTGCGACAAACTACGAATGTGGTGTAACAATCAAGAACTTTAACGATATTAAAGAAGGCGACATCATCGAAGCGTATGTAATGCAAGAAATCGAAAGAAAATGATTGGATATTTAGAGTGTGACTGTATGATCTATGATGCTCAATCTTTGAAAGAAAAAAGAGCAGTCCTTCAGCGCATTATGACAAGGCTGAAGCAGAGGTTCAATATTTCCATCTCAGAGATTGATCATCAGGACGTATGGCAACGGACGAAGATTGGAATTGTATCCATCTCTTCTTCCAAATCCATCACCGAGAAAGAATTGCAAAAAGTGCTCGATTACCTGGATTCCTTTCCAGAGATAGAGCGGGCAGAAACTTCGCTTGATTGGCTTTAAAGGGGTGAAAGGTATGACACTCAGATCAAACAGAGTTGGAGAGCAAATGAAAAAAGAGCTTTCCGATATCATTGGTCGTAAAATCAAAGACCCTCGTGTAGGCTTTGTAACAGTAACGGATGTACAGGTTACTGGAGATCTTCAACAAGCCAAGGTTTTCATCTCTGTGCTTGGAGACGATGAGAAAAGACAAGACACATTGATTGGCTTGGCAAAAGCAAAAGGCTTCATCCGCAGTGAAATTGGACGCAGAATTCGCTTAAGAAAAACTCCAGAGCTTTTCTTTGAGTTTGACGAATCCATCGCTTACGGTAACCACATCAATAGCCTGATACACGAATTGAATAGAAAAGACTCTGACTCTGATGATGAAGAGTAACAAAAAAGGATAGGCAGCACTTGTCTATCCTTTTTGTTGACTCAAAGTGTTAGAGAAATGTATATAACAAGTAATGGGATACATGTTTCCTCTGGAGATTGGAATGCAAGGTATGAGACTTCAGCGGGGGAGTAACGGTAGGTTGAGACCCCTGAAGCGTTGGGAGGAGGCTCAAGCACCGTCCCGCGGAAAGCGAATACCTGGAACGTAAGTCTACAGAGTGTTAACGCGAACATAATTTTATGAAAGGAGTGGCCTAAATGGATGGCATTTTAATTTTAAACAAACCAAAAGGCTTCACTTCACATGACTGCGTATTTAAAGTGAGGAAAATACTACAAACAAAAAAAGTCGGCCACACCGGAACACTAGACCCCGAAGTGACCGGAGTCCTTCCTATCTGTATCGGCAGAGCGACAAAAGTCGTAGAATTCCTGACTGCAGAACAAAAAACATATGTAGCAGAGGTCACCATCGGAACCGCAACCACAACAGAAGACCAAACAGGGGAAGTGGTGGAAGAAAAATGGGTGGACAACCCTATAGCAAAAGAAAAAATACTTTCCGTTCTTCAAGAACTTAAAGGAGAAATTGACCAAACACCTCCCATGTACTCCGCTGTAAAAATTAAAGGGAAAAAGCTTTATGAATACGCAAGAGAAGGGAAGGTAATCGACAGACCTTCAAGAAAAGTGACCATCCATGATATCTTCCTTACAAGCGATATTACATATGAAGAAGAAAATGGCCAAGTTAAATTTTCCTTTCAAGTAAACTGCAGCAAAGGGACATATGTAAGAACCCTTGCTGTACAAATTGGTGAGTTGCTTGGTTATCCTGCTCACATGTCCTATTTGACCAGAATTTCTTCTGGAGACTTTACCATAGATCAAGCAATCACTTTAGAACAATTAAGTGAATTGGCAGAACAAGGAATGGTCCAAGAGAAACTGTTGCCCATGGAAAAAGCACTAAGTTCATTGCCTAAGTTGGAGATTAGTGATAAAGTAGCAGAGAAAGTGTATAATGGTGCGGTTTTGCCGTACCCGGAAAATATTGATGAATCAAATGAATACTTTAGTGTATTCCATGAAGATAAATGCTTGGCCATCTATATGAAACATCCATCAAAGCCAGGCCTTATGAAACCAAAGAAAGTTTTTCATGACTAATTGGTGTGTGAAGGTCCTGCATGATTAATTAAGATTTAGGTGATAAATGATGAAAGTTGTGTATTTGGAGCATCCGCATTCCCTTTCAAAAGAAGAATGTATCCCTGCTACAGTGGCCCTCGGTTTTTTCGATGGCATTCATTTGGGACATCAAAAAGTGATTAAAAGTGCACTGTCTAAAGCCAAAGACCTTGGTGTGGCAAGTGCCGTAATGACATTGGATCCGCATCCTTCAGTCGTTTTGAGAAAGACTGTCCAACATGTCCGCTACATAACGCCACTTTCTGAAAAGATTAGATTGCTTTCATCTTTAGGTGTGGACATTCTTTATGTGGTCAAATTTGACATGTCTTTTGCGTCACTTGTACCGCAGGACTTTGTAGATCAATATATTATTGGGCTGAATATTAAACATGTGGTAGCTGGATTTGATTATTCCTATGGAAGTCTTGGTAAAGGGACTATGGAGACCCTTCCGTTTCATTCCAGACAGCAATTTGATCAGACTGTTGTGGAGAAATACACGACAAATGATTTGAAAGTAAGTTCGACCTTCATTAGAGAGCAGCTGAAGGATGGCAAAGTTTCCGATCTGCCGAATACTTTAGGCCGTTATTATCAAATTCGTGGAAAAGTCGGGCATGGAGAAAAGAGGGGCCGGACAATCGGTTTTCCAACTGCCAATGTAGTCCTTGGTGATGATTATGTAATTCCTAAGACAGGTGTCTACACGGTACGAATGAACGTGAATGACAGATGGTTCAATGGGGTGTGCAATGTCGGCTATAAACCAACTTTTCACAAACAGGAAAAAGAAAGCTTACCGTCCATAGAAGTACATCTTTTGGATTTTGATCAGCAGATCTATGGAGCAGTGGTAATAATAGAATGGCATGATTGTATAAGGGAAGAAAAGAAGTTTTCGGGTATTGATGCACTTGTTGCTCAGATTAGAAAAGACAAGGGAATTGCTGAAGACTATTTTCAAAAAAACCTGCACGATACTTGCTTTTTGACGTAAAAAGAGGTATGCTATTAAACGTACTAAAACCATTGCTTGGCAAGTCGAATCACCAACGCTTGCTCGGTAATAGGGGTTTTTACTATTAAGGAGGTGAATAGGATGGCTATTACACAAGAGCGTAAACAAGAACTTATCAACGAGTTCAGAACTCACGAATCTGACACTGGATCTCCAGAAGTTCAGATCGCTGTCCTAACAGAACAGATCAACAACCTGAACGAGCATTTACGTACTCACAAGAAAGATCACCACTCACGTCGTGGTCTATTGAAAATGGTTGGTAAGCGTCGTAACTTACTTACTTACCTACGTAACAAAGATGTAACTCGTTACCGTGAACTAATTAACAAATTAGGTTTACGTCGATAAGTTTGTCAGAAAAAGCGGGAGAATTCCCGCTTTTTTATTAGTATTTTAGAAGTTATTTTTCAAAAATTGCTTATAAAACACCAAAAAGCGATTTTTTTCCTATACATGCTGGAATTCTATTGATATGTAGTAGTTATTTCGTTCATACTATACATAATACTAAAACTTATTTTCACATAGACTGTTCTACTAATTAAGCTGCATTCCGATGATTGGATGCAGGCATTGAGAAGAAGGTCAATACATATGAAAGCTAGAGAGGGGTTAAACGAACTCATGGGACAAGATAAACAAGTCTTTTCTATCGACTGGGCTGGAAGAAACCTGACGGTAGAAGTAGGACAATTAGCGAAGCAAGCAAACGGAGCTGTTATGGTCCGCTACGGAGATACTGCTGTGCTCAGCACTGCAACCGCTTCAAAAGAACCGAAGAAATTAGATTTCTTTCCATTAACAGTTAACTATGAAGAAAGATTATACGCAGTAGGTAAAATCCCTGGTGGATTCATTAAGAGAGAGGGACGTCCAAGTGAGAAGGCTGTACTGGCTAGCCGCTTGATTGACCGCCCAATTCGTCCGCTATTTGCTGATGGTTTCCGTAACGAAGTACAAGTTATCAGCATCGTGATGAGTGTAGATCAGAACTGCTCTTCCGAAATGGCAGCGATGTTTGGTTCTTCTTTGGCACTTTCTGTTTCCGATATTCCTTTCCAAGGTCCGATCGCAGGGGTAACAGTAGGAAGAATCAATGACGAATTCGTTATTAATCCTAATGTTGACCAGCTTGAAAAGAGTGATATCAACTTGGTTGTAGCTGGTACAAAGGATGCAATCAACATGGTTGAAGCTGGTGCTGATGAAGTGCCGGAAGAAGTAATGTTAGAAGCAATCATGTTTGGTCATAACGAAATCAAACGTTTAATTGCTTTCCAAGAAGAAATTGTACAAGCAGTAGGGAAAGAGAAAACAGAAGTTACTCTTTATGAAGTTGATAAAAACCTTGAACATGAAATCCGTGCACTTGCTGAAGAGAAAATGACAAAAGCTGTTCAAGTCTTTGAAAAGCATGCTCGTGAAGCAGCTATCAAAGAAGTGAAGACAGAGGTCCTTGCTCGCTATGAAGAGCAAGAAGCAGAAGCTGATGTGTTGAAGCAAGTCAACGAAATCCTAAGTATGCTAGTGAAAGAAGAAGTAAGACGCCTTATTACAGAGGATAAAGTACGCCCTGATGGACGTAAGAGCGACGAGATCCGTCCACTTGCTTCTGAGGTCGGCTTATTGCCTCGTACTCACGGTTCAGGTCTGTTTACACGTGGACAAACTCAAGCATTGAGCATCTGTACTTTAGGTGCACTTGGTGACGTGCAGATTCTTGACGGATTAGGTATTGAAGAAGAGAAACGTTTCATGCATCACTATAACTTCCCATTATTCAGTGTTGGGGAAACTGGTCCAATGAGAGGTCCGGGCCGTCGCGAAATCGGACATGGTGCTCTTGGTGAGCGTGCCCTTGATCCGGTTATTCCTTCCGAGAAAGACTTCCCGTACACAGTTCGTCTTGTATCTGAAGTTCTTGAATCGAACGGTTCCACTTCTCAAGCAAGTATCTGTGCAAGCACACTTGCCATGATGGATGCAGGTGTACCTATTAAAGCTCCAGTAGCAGGTATTGCAATGGGATTAATTAAAAAGGGCGAGCATTATACTGTTCTTTCCGATATTCAAGGAATGGAAGATCACCTTGGAGATATGGACTTTAAAGTTGCTGGGACAGCCAAAGGTGTTACGGCACTTCAAATGGATATTAAGATTGAAGGTCTTTCCCGCGATATTTTAGAAGAAGCACTTCAACAGGCTAAAATTGGACGTATGCATATTCTTGATTCCATGCTTGCTACGATTGATGAGTCTCGTAAAGAGCTTTCTCCTTATGCGCCTAAGATCTTGATGATGAGCATCAACCCTGATAAGATCCGTGATGTAATTGGACCTAGCGGTAAACAAATCAATAAGATTATTGAAGAAACTGGCGTTAAAATTGATATCGAACAAGATGGAACGGTATTTATTTCTTCCATTAATATGGAGATGAATGACAAAGCGAAGAAAATCATCGAAGATATCGTACGTGAAGTCCAAGTGGGCGAAATCTACATGGGTAAAGTAAAACGTATTGAAAAGTTCGGTGCATTTGTTGAGCTATTCAGTGGAAAAGATGGACTTGTCCACATCTCAGAACTTGCAGAAGAACGCGTGAAACAAGTGGAAGATGTTGTGAAACTTGGGGAAGAAGTTCTTGTAAAAGTTATGGAAATCGACAAGCAGGGAAGAGTGAATCTTTCTAGAAAAGTTTTACTTAAAGAGAAAAAAGAAAAAAACGAACAAATGTCCTAAGATAGGAGCCTGGTTTGACCGCCGGGCTTTTTGCAGTACCTCCCCATGAACATTTATTTAATGGGGGTTGGTATCTAACAAGCTTTATTTGTTCTACCTTGTCCACTTCCTACATAAATTTTAAGTAGGAAGGAGTGGGTGGAATGAAAAGAAGTACGTTTCAACTGTTGGCATTTGTTATTATTGCATTTTTTACATATAACACGGTGAGTCATCCTTTTCAGGGTGATATAGCAGCTATACTTTCTAAAGATATAGCAGAAGTGGCCCAGAAAAAGGATGCACTTTATGTGGAGATTGAGCAAAAAGCGTCCACATATGAAGTGGCCCCGCAAGACGCTAAAATAGACAAGGTTTGGAAGGCCCAGCCCGGACTTAACGGTTTAAAAGTGGATCTTGAAGCCTCATATAAAAACATGAAAAAGAGCGGTGTATTTGACGAGAAAAAGCTCGTAATGGAGCAAATATCGCCTAAAATTCACCTTTCCGACTTGCCACCTTCACCAATTTATAGAGGGCACCCAGAAAAGCCAATGGTATCGTTTTTGATAAATGTGGCGTGGGGAAACGAGCATATTCCAGGGATGCTAGAAACTTTGAAAAATCATGGAGTGCAGGCAACTTTTTTTCTTGAAGGAAGATGGGTTAAAGAAAACCCTTCGATGGCTAAAATGATAATAGATGCTGGACATGAAGTGGGGAATCATTCTTACACACACCCTAATATGAAAACATTGGGAAGTACTGCGGTCAGGGAACAGCTTTTAAAGACAAATGAAGTCATTGAGGCGATTTCTGGCAGTAAAGTCACTTGGTTTGCCCCTCCAAGTGGAAGCTACCGCGACGAGGTCGTTAACATTGCCCATGAGATGAAATTAGGGACGATTATGTGGAGTGTTGATACCATTGATTGGCAGAAGCCGTCACCTGATGTTCTCGTTAATCGAGTGATGGGGAAGATTCATCCTGGTGCAATGGTTCTTATGCATCCTACGCCATCAACAGCTAACAGTTTGGAAACTCTTATTACATCCATTAAAGATAAAGGGCTCGAACTAGGGACGGTTTCTTCTCTTTTAAGTGAAGAAAGGATCGTTC
Organism: Sutcliffiella horikoshii; assembly: GCF_002157855.1. Classification (NCBI taxonomy): domain Bacteria; kingdom Bacillati; phylum Bacillota; class Bacilli; order Caryophanales; family Bacillaceae; genus Sutcliffiella; species Sutcliffiella horikoshii. The sequence continues at coordinate 1,975,983 of NZ_CP020880.1, forward strand.
ACCACAACTAGATTTGGCAAACTTGAATAGGAGGATTATCGTTGCTTACTAAACATACATGTTCAAACGGAGTAAGAATTGTATTAGAAAATATTCCACATGTCCGATCGGTTGCGATTGGCGTATGGATTGGAACAGGTTCACGAAATGAAGACAATGTAAACAATGGAGTATCTCATTTCCTTGAGCATATGTTCTTCAAAGGAACAGAAACAAAAAATGCACGTGAAATTGCCGAGGCTTTCGATTCTATCGGAGGGCAGGTAAATGCATTTACTTCAAAGGAATACACTTGTTATTATGCAAAAGTGATGGATGAACACTCTTCCTATGCACTTGGAGTGTTAGCTGATATGTTTTTCCATTCCATCTTTGATGAAGAAGAATTGAAGAAGGAAAAGAATGTTGTGTACGAGGAAATCAAAATGTATGAAGATGCACCAGATGATATCGTTCATGACGTTTTGGCAAGAGCTTCCTACGGTAACCATCCTTTAGGTTATCCGATACTTGGAACAGAAGAAACTTTATCTGCTTTTAACGGAAATACGTTGCGTGATTATATGAAAGAAACCTATACACCTGACAATGTCGTGATCTCCGTAGCTGGTAATATTGATGAGTCATTTGTGAAAGAGATTGAAAATCTATTTGGAAGTTATGAAACTGGGCACTCAAAGCGTGAGTATGTAAAACCTAGCTTTGAAACCGGAAGAATTGCCAAAAAGAAAACTACCGAACAGGCTCATCTCTGCATTGGTTACGACGGGCTTCAAATTGGTGATAAAGATATTTACAACCTGATTGTGTTGAACAATGTGCTTGGCGGCAGCATGAGCAGTCGTCTATTCCAAGATGTCAGAGAAGAACGCGGACTTGCGTATTCTGTCTATTCCTATCACTCCACCTTCCAAGACAATGGTATGCTAACCATTTATGGTGGAACTGGCAGCAACCAATTAGATCTTCTGTTTGAAACCATTCAACAGACGCTTAACACACTGAAGCGTGACGGAATAACTAAAAAAGAGCTTGTCAACAGTAAGGAGCAAATAAAAGGTAGCCTTATGTTGAGTCTTGAGAGCACAAACAGTCGTATGAGCAGAAACGGAAAGAACGAACTTCTTCTCGGAAGACATCGCTCCCTAGATGATATCTTAGAAAGAATCAATAGTATCACAGAGGAATCTGTCAATAACTTGGCAACCAAGATTTTCACAGATGAATATTCTGTTGCTTTGATCAGCCCTAGCGGTGAGATGCCTAAATCAATTCAAGAAAAATAAGAAGAAACCTGCCATTTTTCATTGGCAGGTTTTTTTTTGGACGCCTTCTAATATAGATAGTATAGGAGGTGTTTTTTATATGAGGTTAAGTGAAATGAGCGGAAAGGAAATTGTCGATGTGAAACGTGCAGAACGGTTAGGGATACTTGGTCATACGGATCTTGAGATCAACGAAAATACTGGTGAGATACGTTCGCTCATCATTCCTTCGTTGAAATGGTTCGGGTTGAAGAAGGAAGGCAGTGACATTCGTGTGCCGTGGAATCATATTAAAAAGATTGGAACAGATATGATTATTATAGATATACCGGAAGAGGAAGAATGACTGACTTGGCGCGAGCTAGGTCTTTTTTTGTTTGGAGCGCTCTATACGCCCGAACGGAAGGAATCCCGAGGTCTTCGGTAGTATAGAAGCGTTCTATACGCCCGAACAGAAGGAAACCCGAGGTCTCTGGTAGTATAGAAGCGCTCTATACGCCCGCACGGTAGAAATCACAAGTTCTTCGGTAGTATAGAAGCGCTCTATACACCCGAACGGAAGGAATTCCGAGGTCTTCGATAGTATAGAAGCCTTCTATAAGCCCGAACAGAAGGAATCACACAGTCTTCGGTAGTATAGAAGCGTTCTATACGCCCGCAAGGAAGGAATAACACAGACTTCGGTAGTATAGAAGCCTTCTATATGCCCGAAAGAAAGAAATCACCACGTCTTCGGGCAGAAAGCTCAGAAAGACTCAATCAAAATATTTACAAAATACTAAATAACACTCCCCTTGCAAACTCTTCCCTTTCTCCCTGGATTCAAGCACAGATTTTCTCTAGCTTACATAAGATGTGGAAGTAAGAAAAACTTGAGCCAGATTTACAAACTTTCACGAAGTAGAAGAAGGTGAACGATATATGCTGACCGGTTTGCACATAGCTGTCATTGGCGGTGATGCAAGGCAGCTGGAAGTGATACGTAAGCTTATTGAGCTGGACGCGAAGCTTTCGCTTGTAGGATTTGACCAACTAGATCACGGCTTTACAGGTGCTTCAAAGGAGCAAATGAATGAAGTGGATTTCACGACTGTCCATGCCATTATCCTTCCTGTTCCCGGCACAAATTTAGAGGGGCAGGTTGATACAATCTTCTCTAATGAAAAAATTGTGCTGACAGAGGAACTAGTCAAGAACACACCAGAGCACTGTACCATTTATTCCGGTATTACGAATCCTTATTTGAATCAATTGGTGGCAAGTACAAACAGGAAATTGGTTCAATTGTTTGATCGTGATGATGTTGCCATTTATAACGCAATCCCGACAGTGGAAGGTACCATTATGATGGTGATTCAACATACAGATATTACGATTCATAACTCCAAAGTGGCAGTGTTGGGATTAGGAAGAGTCGGTATGAGTGTAGCGCGTACTTTTGCCGCACTAGGTGCTAATGTACGTGTAGGTGCGAGAAAATCCGAACATATTGCCCGTATCTTTGAGATGGGCGTTACACCATTTCATCTAAATGATTTGGCTGCGAATGTTACAGATGTAGATGTGTGTATTAATACTATTCCACATCCTATCGTAACATCGGATGTAATCTCCAAAATGCCTGCTCACACTCTCATCATTGATCTGGCATCAAAACCAGGGGGAACTGATTTTCGATATGCCGAAAAAAGAGGAATTAAAGCATTATTAGCTCCAGGACTTCCAGGAATTGTTGCTCCGAAAACTGCGGGGCAGATCGTGGCGAATGTCTTGTCACAATTACTTAAAGAAGAAATGGAAGGGAGAAAGGGGAATTAACCATGCAATTAAAAGGTAAACGGCTAGGTTTTGGTTTAACGGGATCTCATTGTACGTATGATGCAGTTATACCGGAGATACAAAAGCTACTTGATGCTGGTGCAGAAGTGAGGCCAGTAGTTACTTCGACCGTTCAACATACAAATACCAGATTTGGTCAAGGCGAAGATTGGATAAAACTGATTGAAGATATGACAGGATTTAAAGTAATAGATTCCATTGTAAAAGCAGAGCCGCTTGGACCGAAAATTCCATTGGATTGTATGATCATTGCCCCTTTAACTGGGAATTCAATGAGTAAATTAGCCAATGCACTTACAGATTCACCTGTACTAATGGCTGCAAAGGCAACACTAAGGAATCATAACCCGGTTGTTTTAGGGATATCAACAAATGATGCCCTTGGATTAAATGGATTAAATTTAATGAGATTAATGGCTACCAAAAATATATACTTTATTCCTTATGGGCAAGATGCACCAGATAAAAAACCAAATTCCATGGTTGCAAGAATGAGTATGCTCATGCCTACAGTGGAGCATGCATTAGAGCATAAGCAAATACAACCAGTCATCGTGGAAAGATATAAAGACGATTTATAATAAAATTTGCTTAGAAGAGAAGAAAAGTAAGAATTTCTTCTCTTCTTTATTTCAGTAATATGATAAAATAAAAAACTATATATGAATATTTATTCTGAAAGCTCAGATAAACATTAAGAGCTATTTTTAAAATGGAGAGGTGCTTAATAGATGAGTGGTTTACATGTAGCAGTAGTAGGCGCAACAGGAGCAGTAGGGCAGCAGATGCTTCATACATTAGAAGAAAGAAATTTCCCTATCAAGAAGCTTACGCTATTATCTTCGGAGCGCTCTGCAGGTAAAAAAGTATTATTCAAAGGGGAAGAAGTGACAATTGAAGTGGCAACACCTGATAAATTTGAGGGTGTTCATATAGCATTGTTCAGTGCAGGTGGAAGTGTTTCCAAGGAGCTTGCGCCTGAAGCGGCAAAGCGGGGAGCAATTGTGGTTGATAATACTAGCTACTTCCGTATGGATCCTAATGTGCCGTTGGTCGTACCAGAAGTAAATGAGGAAGACATCAAATCCCATAATGGCATCATTGCAAACCCGAATTGCTCGACGATTCAAATGGTAGTTGCATTAGAGCCGATTCGTAAATCATATGGTCTTACTAAGGTCATAGTCAGCACATATCAAGCTGTATCAGGAGCAGGTGCGGCGGCAATTGATGAGCTTGAGTCCCAATCACAGGCAATCTTAAACAAAGAAGCTTTCACACCAAGCATTCTACCTGTTAAAGGTGATAAAAAGCATTATCAAATTGCATTTAATGCCATTCCACAGATTGATAAGTTTGAAGAAAACGGTTTTACGTTTGAAGAATTAAAAATGATTAATGAAACAAAAAAAATCATGCATGACCAAAACTTACAGGTTGCTGCGACATGTGTACGCCTTCCGGTTGTAACAGGACATTCCGAGTCTGTATATATTGAAGTAGAAGACGAAAATGTGACTGTTCAAGATATGAAAGCGTTGCTTGAAAAAGCTCCTGGCGTTGTACTGCAAGACAATCCGGCAGAACAGGTTTACCCGATGCCTGCTGATTGTGTGGGCTCTAACGATGTGTTTGTCGGTAGAATCAGGAAGGACTTGGATAACAAAAAAGGGTTCCATTTATGGATTGTTTCCGACAACTTGCTAAAAGGTGCAGCCTGGAATTCCGTACAAATTGCTGAGAGCTTAGTGAAACTTGGTGTCATCAACCGATAAAAAGATAGAGAAAAGGTCTTTGTAAGACCTTTTCTTTTCGGAACAAAGTCGGGTTTCATTCCAATGCCATTCTTGAACAGGGAGTCCCATTCACAGGGTACTATTTTCATCACATCTTTCGTATGTATTAAGGATGTTTCTAAACCGCGATGAGGTGTCAATATATGAAAATTATAGTTCAAAAGTTTGGTGGAACGTCTGTAAGGGATGAAACCAGTAGACATGCTGCAGTCAAACATATAAAGAAAGCCGTGAATGATGGATACAAAGTAGTTGTTGTCGTATCCGCCATGGGAAGAAAAGGGGAGCCCTACGCAACAGACACCCTTTTGAACCTTGTGGAAAAAGGAAAGAACAACGTGTCTAGGCGCGAAATAGATATGCTTTTATCCTGTGGGGAAATTATCTCTTCCATTGTTTTCAGTAGCCTGTTGCAAAAAGAAGGAATTTCCGCAACAGCATTGAATGGTCCACAGGCCGGATTTCGAACCAATAATGACCACACAAATGCGCGTATCATTGAAATGAAATGTGAAAGACTTCTTGAAATGCTAGAATTGCATCAAGTGGTGGTTGTAGCAGGATTTCAAGGCGAAACGAAGAACGGAGATATTTCTACCATTGGGCGTGGAGGAAGTGATACTTCAGCTGCCGCATTAGGTGCAGCCCTTCAGGCAGAATGGATTGATATTTTTACAGATGTGGAAGGGGTCATGACCGCAGATCCGCGTATCGTCAAAGATGCTTCTCCATTGCCTGTTGTCACCTATAACGAAATATGTAACATGGCATATCAGGGCGCGAAAGTAATCCATCCGCGGGCCGTGGAAATTGCGATGCAAGCAAAGATTCCAATTCGTATCAGGTCGACGTATTCTAACTCAACTGGGACATTAGTCACCTCCCTTGATAGAATGGGTAAAGGTGCTGATGTGAAGGACCGCTTGATAACAGGGATAGCCCATGTACCGAATGTCACGCAAATAAAGGTATTTGCAAAAGAAGGAAATTATGGTATCCAAACAGAAGTCTTTCGAGCAATGGCAAATGAACAGATAAGCGTAGACTTTTTCAATATCTCCCCTACTAGTGTCGTCTATACCGTCACAGATGAGATGAGTGAAAAAGCGATAAATGTATTGCGAAAGTTGGGTTATGAGCCGAAAGTTAACCGCCACTGTGCAAAAGTTGCCACAGTTGGAGCAGGAATGACAGGCGTCCCAGGCGTAACATCAAAAATAGTGACGGCACTTTCAGAATTAGGCATACAGATTCTTCAATCCGCAGATAGTCACACTACAATCTGGGTACTTGTAAAACAGGAAGATATGATTAAAGCGGTGAATGCTTTACACAAGGCTTTCAATCTTGCAAAAAAACAAATAACGATCATACACCCAACCGCAGAAGAAGGAGAGAAAACAGTTCATGATTAACTTTGGTAAAGTATCAACAGCTATGGTAACCCCTTTTGATAATAAAGGAAACATAGATTTTGAAAAAACAACACAATTGATTAACTATTTGATTAAAAACGGGACGGATTCCGTTGTTGTTGCCGGTACAACAGGAGAATCTCCTACACTATCAACAGAAGAAAAGCTTGCCCTTTTCTCCCATGTAGTAAAGATTGTCGATGGTAGAATTCCCGTAATAGCAGGAACAGGAAGCAATAATACCCGAGCATCTATTGACCTGACGAAAAAGGCGGAGGCTGCAGGTGTTGACGCCATCATGCTAGTGGCACCATATTACAGTAAGCCTAGTCAAGAGGGGCTTTATCAGCACTTCAGTACAATCGCATCTGAAACTACCCTGCCTGTCATGCTATACAATATTCCTGGCAGATCTGTTGTTAACATGTCAGTTGAAACCATTGTGCGCCTTTCTGCTATTGAAAATATCGTTGCAGTCAAGGAAGCAAGCGGTAACCTGGATGCCATGACGGAAATAATTGCAAATACACCGGATGAATTTGTCCTATACAGTGGGGATGACGGGTTAACCTTGCCGGTTCTTTCTATAGGAGGTAATGGTGTGGTTTCTGTAGCCTCACATGTTTTAGGGAATCAAATGCAAGAGATGATTCGTTCTTTTGAGACAGGAGAGTTTGCAAGTGCAGCTAAACAGCATCAATCGTTGCTGCCTATCATGAAGGGACTATTCAGTGCTCCGAGTCCTTCCCCAGTAAAAACAGCCCTGCAATTAAAGGGAATGGATGTCGGCGGTGTCAGACTACCGTTGGTGCCGTTAACAGAAGAAGAAAGAAATACGTTAACAAAACTTATAGAAACTGTTTAATATACAAAAAGAACCAAGGCTTGTTATAAAGCTTTGGTTTTTTTGATAGATAAGAAAGAATGTATGAAAACTGATGATTTCCGTTCCAGGCGCTTCGCTTGCCTGCGGGCGGTCCGTGAGCCTCCTCACATCCGTTGCGGGGTCTCACCTGTCCCTTCCTCCCGCGGGCGTCTGCGCGCCTTCCACTCCAATCTACAAAGTGATTGCATTTACCTTTGTTAAAAAGACAATCTCTCAGTTACTAAAGAACTTTTTACATTTCTTTAACATACTTTCTAGCTGTGTATTGGAGCAAATGGCGTAGACTCCAGCGGGGGAGTAACGGTTGATTGAGACCCCTGAAGCGTTGTGAGGAGGCTCAAACACCGTCCCGCGGAAAGCGAAGCCATTTGCGTAAAGGAACAGCGGGGATTAACCAATCAACTAAAAAACCATTAAATTCCAGTTATTATAATATTTCTTGTATTCCAATTCTTTCATACGTTATAATAATTTCAAATGACATGGAGCGGATAAATTGATTTGGCACTAGGTAGCTGAAAATTTAATAGATCTCTTGATGCAAAGCGTGCATTATCGTCATAATTCGTGTTACAGATATATAGGAGGTAAAAAAGTGAATACACCACAGATAGAGAAACTTAAAGTGTTTGCCCTCGGGGGGATCGGGGAAATCGGTAAGAATATGTACGTTTTAGAAATGGAAGATTCGATTTATATCATGGACACAGGTGTCATGATTCCAGAAGACGGGATGCTTGGTATTGATATGGTAATACCAGATACCACTTATCTTGAAGATAACAAGGACAAGATTCAGGGTGTTTTCCTCACGCATGGCCATGAAGAACATATGGGCGGGCTTGCATACATCCTAAGGAAGTTTAAAGCTCCTGTATATGGTACTAAATTTACTTTGGCACTTGCAAAAGAACTTGTGAACGGGCTTGGATCTAAAGAACAAGTAGAGTTTAAAGAGGTAGATGATACCACTGTCTTAGAGTTACCTCAAACAACAGTGACCTTCTTCAGAACGAACCATAGCATTCCTGATTCTGTGGGTATATGCTTTCATACTTCACAAGGTGCAATCGTGCATACAGGTGACTTCAAATTTGATCAATCCCAGTTATCCCAGAATGCAGATTTGGGGAAAATTGCGGAAATAGGCAATAAAGGTGTTTTATGTGTTCTTTCAGATAGCACCAATGCAGAGAAGCCTGGGTATACGGTTTCCGAATCCGTTGTTAAACAAGAAATTGCAGATGTAACATATAATGCAAAGGGACGCGTATTTGCAGCATGCCTTTCCACTAACGTCGGACGTATTCAACAAATTGTTCAGGCAGCTGTAGACAGCAACAGAAAGCTTGTCGTTGTTTCTCATCCAACAGACCGAAACTTCACGATTGCAACAGAACTAGAATACTTAAACATACCGGATGACCTGCTTGTACCTGTTAATGAACTTGGTAGCCTAAAAGATGATAATGTAGTGGTCCTTACGATTGGGACGCATTCCCAACTTATGTCTTCTCTTTTAAAAATGGCCAAAGGCACTCATAAACATGCTCAGATAAAACAACAAGACATTGTTATGATTGCAGCTTCGCCCTCACCTGGGACAGAAGTAACGGTAGCTAAGGTGATAGACAAGCTATACCGCGCCGGTGCTGTTGTTATTTATGGTCAAAAGAAAATTCATTCCTCTGGTCACGGTTGTCAGGAAGAACTTAAGTTAATGTTGAACTTGCTTAAGCCAACGTATGTTATTCCAATCCAAGGGGAATTCAAAATGCAAAGAGCGCTCTCTAAAGTGGCAGAAAGCGTTGGAATTAATAAAGATAACATTTTCTTATTGAATAAAGGAGAAGTTGTTGAGTTTAACAAAGGTACTGGAAAATATGCTGGAAAAGTATATGCTGGAAATGTTTTAATAGACGGTCTTGGCGTCGGGGACATTGGAAATATCGTTTTAAGAGATCGTAGATTGTTGTCGCAAGACGGTATTATGGTGGTTGTCGTTTCCATCAGCAAGAGCCAAAAAAGAATTATTGCAGGTCCAGAAATTCTTTCAAGAGGTTTTGTATATGTAAGGGAGTCAGAGGAACTTCTAGACAGAGCAAATGCGATTGTGACAGAAATTCTCGACAATGCAGTAAAAGAACAAGTTCTCGAGTGGTCAAGCTTGAAACTGAAAATAAGAGAATCCCTCAATCAGCACTTATATGAAAAGACTAGACGTCGTCCAATGATCCTTCCGATCATCATGGAAGTATAATATTTCCTTACCCGCAGTGTGGCAGTTAATGCCGCACTGCGGGTTTTGTTTTTCTTTTAGTTGCGAATGAAAAAAAACATCGCGTCAATACTATACTTAAGAAAACTTATTCTAGATGGGACGGAAGGAGATTATCACATGTCTGATTTTACATATCAATCATCAGAACAAACACAAGGGGAGCCAAACAAGCAGGATGCAGGGAAGGATTCCTTAGTCAATAAAATCCAGCAGCTTGGTCAAACGAATGTTGCCCAAATGCCATCTGACTCAAAAATTCATTGTCTTACCATAGTCGGTCAAATTGAGGGGCATGTCCAATTACCTCCTCAAAACAAAACAACCAAATACGAACATGTTATTCCTCAAATAGTTGCAATTGAGCAAAATCCAAATATTGAAGGCCTGCTAGTTATTTTAAATACGGTAGGTGGAGATGTCGAAGCGGGGTTGGCTATATCGGAAATGCTAGCTTCCTTGTCAAAACCAACCGTCTCACTCGTGCTTGGTGGCGGGCATTCCATCGGTGTACCTATTGCGGTCTCTTGTGATTATTCCTTTATTGCGGAAACTGCCACAATGACCATTCATCCTGTTCGATTGACAGGTTTGGTTATTGGAGTTCCCCAAACCTTTGAATACCTTGATAAAATGCAAGACAGGGTCATTAACTTTGTAACTAAAAATTCCGGTATTCCTGAAGAGAAATTCAAGGAGTTGATGCTCTCAAAAGGAAATCTCACCCGTGATATCGGAACGAATGTAGTTGGTGCAGATGCTGTGGAGTACGGGCTAATTGATCAAGTTGGTGGAGTTGGCGAAGCGATTCGAAAGCTCAATGAGATGGTAGAAGCAAAAAATCCAAATAAAACGCAAGAAGGGAAGATGTTGCAATGATTCTCTATACGACCATGCCGCAGGAATTGATCTTTCCAGTGGAAAATGGCGAATATGAAAAACAACGTGTGATTGATTTTAACGGCGTCTCCTTAGTTGTTCAACAAACAGAGATGAACAACTATCAGATTGTCCGAAATTTGAGCACAGACCCGGCACATTATCTTAGTAGCGAGTATTCTCCAGGTCAAACGATTAATTTTCCTTAACACCGTTTCAAGTGTTAGGGCTTATGTTATAATACAAGCATCAGAGGAAAAAGCAGCCAGTATTTGTTGGCTGCTTTCGTCTTCTCATTATGGTCAGATAGGTGAGAAATATGTCAAAACGAAAAAAGAGACAAAGAAAAACCAAAAACCGGGATGAATGGAAACGCACGGTCACCTTTGAAGTGATGGGGCTGCTGTTGTTGGCCATTACATGTATAGCGATTGCCAAACTTGGTATGGTAGGACAAACCTTTGTTCTATTATTTCGTTTTTTTAGTGGAGAATGGTATATGCTTATGCTTCTTGGGTTATTGCTCTTGTCGGGCTATATCATCTGGAAAAGGGAGCTTCCTACCTTCTTCTCAAGGCAATTGGTTGGTGTGTACGTTATTATGATGTCTGTTTTATTACTTAGCCATGTTACGCTGTTCAGGATGTTGTCACGTGGAGGCTCATTTGCTGATCCATCCGTTATCGGCAATACATGGGAGCTTTTTTGGCTAGAAGTCAACGGAGAAACAAGTACAACAGACCTTGGCGGCGGAATGATGGGAGCGGTATTGTTTGCCCTGTTCCACCTGCTATTTGATGCAAGAGGCGCACAGTGGATTGCTATGATATTCATCGTGATAGGTATCATATTAGTCACTGGAAAATCCCTCAATGACACGGTAATCAAAGTTGCTGCAGGCTTATTCGGTTTTGCGAAAAATCAATGGGTTGCATTTATGGAAGATATGAAAGGTTGGAAAGAGGACAGCAATAAACGAAAAAAAGAGAAACAAGCAGAAGAGAAAAAGCAAAAATCAGAGAAAAAAGAAAAAACAGAAGAAGTCCTTGTTGTGGAAGATACTTCAGAAGAAATCATCTCTCCACCTATCATTTCGTCTTTTAACGACCGGGAGTCAGAAGTAAACCAGGTTGAAGCAGAACCTGTAGCATCTTCAAGTGAAGACAAAGAGGCTGGACAAGAAGAAGCCGGGGAGCTCATTGCGGGTCCTATGGCCTTTACTGAAGTAGAAAATAAGGAATATGTGCTTCCGTCTCTTGATCTTTTAAACAAGCCAATCGCGAATCATCAGACAACAGAGCATGAAAACATTTATCAGAACGCTAGAAAGTTAGAGAAGACGTTTGCTAGCTTTGGGGTAAAAGCTAAAGTAACGAAAGTTCATCTCGGTCCTGCTGTTACAAAATATGAAGTATATCCAGATGTCGGTGTTAAAGTCAGCAAGATTGTAAACTTAAGTGACGATTTGGCACTTGCACTGGCAGCCAAAGATATACGAATTGAAGCCCCAATACCGGGCAAGTCGGCTATTGGAATTGAAGTGCCAAATAATGAAGTTGCAATGGTATCCCTAAGAGAAGTTTTAGATACCAAACAGGCCGAAAAGCCGGATGCGAAGTTATTGATTGGCTTAGGCCGTGATATTTCTGGAGACTCTGTCGTGGCAGAGCTTAATAAAATGCCCCATCTTCTTGTGGCCGGTGCAACAGGTAGCGGTAAAAGTGTATGTATAAACGGAATAATCACTAGTATTTTAGTGCGTGCAAAGCCACATGAAGTAAAAATGATGATGATTGATCCTAAAATGGTAGAGTTGAATATGTATAATGGGGTACCACATCTTTTGGCACCAGTTGTAACGGATCCTAAGAAGGCCTCTCAAGCACTGAAGAAAGTGGTAAATGAGATGGAACGTCGTTATGAGCTTTTCTCCCACACGGGTACAAGAAATATCGAGGGGTATAATGACTACATAAAGAGACACAATCAGGATGAAGAAGCAAAACAGCCTTCCTTACCGTACATTGTGGTAATTGTAGATGAGCTTGCCGACTTAATGATGGTCGCTTCCTCCGATGTCGAAGACTGTATAACAAGGCTTGCCCAAATGGCTCGTGCAGCAGGGATCCACTTGATTATTGCTACACAGAGACCATCTGTTGATGTTATTACAGGGGTTATTAAAGCGAATATCCCATCTAGGATCGCCTTTAGCGTTTCGTCACAGACAGACTCTAGAACGATTTTGGATATGGGAGGAGCGGAAAAACTTCTTGGACGAGGGGACATGCTGTTTCTGCCGGTTGGTGCGTCCAAACCTATAAGGGTACAGGGTGCATTCCTATCTGATGAAGAGGTGGAGCGTATTGTGGACTTTGTCATCGAACAGCAGAAGGCCCAATATCAGGAGGAAATGATTCCTCAGGATATCAATGAAGAAGTGGAAGATGTGAATGATGATCTTTATGATGATGCTGTGCAGCTCGTACTAGAGATGCAAACTGCCTCTGTATCCATGCTTCAGCGTCGATTCCGGATAGGATACACAAGAGCTGCAAGGCTAATCGACGCCATGGAAGTAAGGGGAGTAGTTGGACCTTATGAGGGCAGCAAACCGCGAACGGTATTAATATCAGGAAATCAAAGTGAAGATGTGGGTTCATAAAATCAATTGGAAAGGCGGCTATCAAAAGCCGTCTTTTTATCATATATAAATGGTAAAATGCATAAAACGCTTACTTTTTCGACAAAAAACTATAATTTCTATTTATTTTACCCCTAAAAAGTGTTATATTATTTTGGATTAATAGGAAAACATGAAAGTGTTTTGTAAACGGTTAATGGGGGATCAGTTATGACGATTCGGTCAGACAGCAGACATTTGTATTTACTAGTTGTAGACAAATTAAAGCAAGATATCGAGAATAAGGTGTATAAAGAGAAAGAAAAATTACCTTCCGAATTCGAATTGTCTCGACGTCTAGGTGTTAGCAGAGCAACATTAAGAGAAGCATTGCGTGTATTAGAAGAAGAAAATATTGTCGTAAGAAGACACGGTGTAGGAACCTTTGTTAATTCTAAGCCGGTATTCTCATCAGGGATCGAACAGCTAAATTCTGTAACGGAAATGATCTCACAAGCTGGAATGAAGCCGGGGACGGTCTTTTTAACTTCCACCATTGAAACACCAAGCGAAGAAGAATTAATAAAATTCAATAACAAAGAAATCAGTGAAGTCCTTCACTTTGAGCGTGTAAGAACTGCCAATGATTTACCGGTTGTTTACTGTATTGATAAAATTCCTACCACGATCGTAGAAGACTATCAATCCTATAAGAACGAATCTCTCCTGAAACTTCTTGAAAAAGAAGCGGGTAGATATATTTCTTATGCTGTAACACATATTGAACCCGTCGGTTACCATGACAAAATTTCACCGATTCTTGAATGTGAACCTGAGACGGCATTGCTCGTATTAAAACAAATGCATTATGATCAAAATGACGAACCAATTCTTTATTCACTCAACTATTTTAGAGCAGACAAATTCAGCTTCCATGTTTTAAGAAAGCGTCCATAAAGACTGCGGAACACCACAAATTCGTGGTGTTTTTATTTTGAGCATTTCTCTGGGCTATCTGACTTGAAAATCTTTCTAATTTAACGTTATATTGGGTTTAGGACTATTTTTTGAACGTTATAGAAAGAATAGTACTGTCTATATTTTTATACGATTAATAACAGAATGAAAATCTGTTGTGTTAAGCATCAAAGTAAAGGAGGAGATTTCTTGAAACTAGTTGATGAAAGAACGTACACGCTTAATGGAATTAACGTTCACACTATTCCGACGAATAAATTTAAAACGAATACTATTGTATTGAAAGTAAAGGCTCCGTTATCAGAAGAAGATGTAACGGTTCGTGCTATATTGCCGTATGTCCTTCAGAACGCGACAGAGTCCCATCCGCAACCTTCCCAATTCAGGGCATATCTTGATGAATTATATGGTGCCAGCCTTGCTGTGGACCTTAGCAAAAAGGGCGAAGATCATATCATATCCATAAGGTTAGAGATTGCCAATGAAAAGTTTCTAAAAGATTCTACACCACTCCTTGAAAAAGGGATTGAATTGTTAAGCGAAGTCCTATTGAAGCCGGTAACTGAAGGAAATGGGTTCAAAACAGCTACAGTGGAAAAGGAAAAAAGGGCATTAAAACAAAGAATTCAATCTGTATACGATGATAAAATGCGTTATGCAAGTCAGCGTCTTATCGAAGAAATGTGTGCAGAGGAACCTTACCGCCTGAGTGCAAACGGTGAAAAGGATAAAGTAGAGGCCATAACAGCAGAGTCTCTTTACAGCTATTATCAAAACATGTTGAAAACCAACGATATTCACCTTTATTTGGTGGGAGATATAAAAGAAGAAGAAGTAGACGAATACGTTAAAAAGTACTTTGTATTGCCTGACCAAGAAAACAAAGTAACCTCTTCCATCCAACAGCCTAATAAAGATATGACAGAACCGAACGAAGTCATAGAACGCCAGGATATTAAACAAGGTAAATTAAATATTGGCTACAGAACAAACGTGACATTTAAAGATGATCTATACTATGCTTTGCAAGTCTTCAACGGCATCTTTGGCGGTTTTTCTCATTCTAAGCTTTTTATTAATGTAAGGGAAAAGGAGAGTTTGGCCTATTACGCTGCGTCGAGAGTAGAGAGTCATAAAGGGTTATTACTTGTCATGTCCGGGATTGACTTTTCCAATTACGAAAAAGCAGTGACCATCATCAATCAACAAATTGAAGCGATGAAACAAGGGGAATATACAAACGGTGAAATTTCCCAGACGAAAGCGGTCATTAAAAATCAAATTCTTGAAACAATTGATACTGCAAGAGGATTGATTGAAGTTCTATATAATAATGAAGTTTCAGAAGTTGACAAACCAATAGAAGCATTCCTAGAAGGGGTAGAGAATGTTACAAAAGAGGAAATTCAGGAAGTTGCCAAGATGATTGAACTTGATACTACCTACTTTTTGACTGGAAAGGAGGCGTAAAAGATGGAAAAAATCGAATTTAAACAATTGGAAGAAAACCTATATCACGAAACACTAGACAATGGATTAGAAGTGTATCTTTTACCAAAATCCGGTTTTCATAAAACATATGCCACATTTACGACCAAGTATGGCTCTATAGATAATAAGTTTGTACCACTTGGTGAGGACGATTTTGTAACGGTCCCAGATGGAATCGCTCATTTTTTAGAGCATAAGCTTTTCGAAAAAGAGCATGGGGATGTTTTTCAAGATTTCAGTAAACAAGGCGCCTCTGCTAATGCCTTTACATCTTTTACTAGAACGGCCTATCTTTTCTCAAGTACATCAAATGTGGAAAAAAATCTTGAAACCTTGATGGACTTTGTCCAAGCACCGTATTTTACTGAAAAAACTGTGGAAAAAGAGAAAGGAATTATCGGGCAAGAGATTACGATGTATGAAGATAATGCTGATTGGCGTGCCTATTTCGGATTGATTGAAAGCATGTTCCATTCACATCCTGTTAAAATAGATATTGCAGGCACCATTGATTCCATCTCTAAGATAACAAAAGATTCTTTATACACATGCTACGAGACGTTTTACCATCCGAGCAACATGCTCTTATTCATTGTCGGACCAATGGATACATCAGAGATGATGCAATTTATCAAAGATAATCAAGCGAAGAAAACTTTCAAAGAGAAAGAAGAAATTAAACGTCAATTTGATGAAGAACCAACATCCGTGAACGAAAAGAAGAAAGTTTTAAAGATGAATGTCCATACGTCTAAATGTATGGTTGGAATTAAAGAGTCTAATCCAACTAAACAAGGGCCAGAACTTCTAAAGCATGAACTGACAGTGAACATATTGCTCGACCTTTTGTTCGGGAAAAGTTCTGATCACTACCAAAAGCTTTATGATGACGGTCTGATTGATGAAACATTTGCTTATGATTATACTGGAGAAAATGGATTCGGCTTTGCCATGCTTGGCGGAGATACTTCAGAACCGGATAAATTAGCAGAAAGAGTTCAAAGTATATTACTGCAATTTGATCCAAACTCAATTGAAGAACAGGAACTAGAACGAATTAAAAAGAAGAAAATTGGTTCTTTCCTGAGAGCACTTAACTCACCAGAATTCATTGCAAACCAATTTACCCGGTATGCTTTTAATAATATGGATCTTTTTGAGGTAACGCCTCAACTTGAGAAAATTACGCTTGAAGACCTAAAAGCCGTTGCTAAGGACTTTATCAAGGAAGAAGCATTCACAACGTGCCAAGTTGTGCCAAAATAAAGATACAACGAAGTCCGGTTCGGCACTATCGAACCGGCTTCTTTTTATAAAGGATGATATACATGAGAAAAACCGCACTTTTAATTGGAGCAAGCGGAGATATTGGCAAAGAAATTGCTAAAAATCTTTTGAAAGAGGGCTACACAACCTACCTCCACTATAACCAGGATAATCAGTCCATACATAAGCTGCAGAATGAATTTGGCGAAGAAAAGGTTATTCCCATTCAATCAGACCTGAGCACTGAAGATGGTGTACATAAACTCAAAAACAGCACGTATACATTTGTTGATACGATTATTTATAATGCAGGAACTACCTTTTATGGATTGATGACAGATGTTGACGAACAAACAAAGCAACAAATGATACAACTTAACATAACATCATTATATTCAACCATCCAAGCTTTTCTACCAGAAATGGTTAGAAAGCAAAACGGCAATATTGTAGTGGTTTCTTCGATCTGGGGGGAAATAGGGGCTTCTTGTGAAGTGCTTTATTCAATGACAAAAGGTGCACAGCTCTCTTTTGTAAAAGCGTTGGCCAAAGAAGTGGCTTTGAATGGAATTAGAGTAAACGCGATAGCACCTGGAGCCGTATCAACAAAGATGTTGAATAATTTATCTGAGGAAGAAAAACTGGAAATAAGTGATGACATTCCAATGGGGAGATTAGCTCAACCTTATGAAGTTGCCGATTCTGTAAGCTTTTTGCTTTCAGATAAGTCCTCTTATATTACAGGACAAGTTTTAGGAGTAAATGGCGGATGGAATTAACAAACGATGAATAAATGAGACAGGAGCTTCACATACTAACTCTTGAACAAATGTGGAAGGAGGAGTTAATATGTCAGTACTTGATAACTGGGATCAATGGAAAGGTTTTTTAGGTGACCGTTTGAATCATGCAGAACATGAAGGAATGGACAATGGAGCTATTTCTCAACTTGCTTATGAAATCGGTGACTATCTTGCAAAAGAAGTAGAAGCGAAAAACCCTCAAGAGAGAGTTTTAGCTGACCTTTGGAAAGTTGCAAGTCCAGAAGAGCAACATGCTATTGCCAATATGATGGTAAAATTGGTTCAAAACGACTCAACGCATTAAGAGAGGCCTCTACCTCTCTTTTTTTGTTTGCCAAAATTCGAGATTATTCACAAGTAATTACTTTCTTATTAAAGAAATATTGGATATGATAGAAGTAACATACAGCAGAACGAATAGTTAGAGAGGGTGAAGGGGTTTGGTGGAGAAAAAAGAGTGGTATTTAGAATATGAAATACATATTAACAGGCCAGGGCTACTTGGGGACATCGCATCCCTTTTAGGTATGCTGTCCATCAATATTGTTACAATAAACGGGGTGGATGATGCAAGAAGGGGAATGCTTTTGCTCAGTGATTCAAATGAGCAAATAGTCCGTCTTGAATCTATCTTGAATACAATGGATAATATAACTGTTACAAAGCTGCGTGAACCTAAATTGCGCGATCGCTTGGCAGTGCGACATGGAAGATACATACAGAGGGATGCTGATGATAAAAAAACGTTTCGCTTTGTACGTGATGAATTAGGTTTATTGGTTGATTTCCTTGCCGAACTATTCAAACAGGATGGTCATAAGCTTATTGGAATTAGGGGGATGCCCCGTGTAGGCAAAACGGAATCAATCGTTGCTTCTAGTGTATGTGCTAATAAAAGATGGTTATTTGTATCAAGTACATTGCTAAAACAAACCATCCGAAGTCAATTGATAGAAGATGAATATAATGTGGACAACCTATTTATTATAGATGGTATCGTATCAACCAAAAGGGCAAATGAAAAACATTGGCAGTTAATTCGTGAAATAATGCGAATATCTGCTGTGAAAGTGGTTGAACATCCTGATATTTTCGTGCAAAATACAGAATATAAACTAGATGATTTCGATTATATTATTGAACTTAGAAATAATGAAGATGAAGAAATCACCTATGATGTGGTGCAACCAAATAATATGTTTGATGAGAATCCTTTCGGGGGTTTTGATTTCTAAAAATGTTGGAAGGTGTAATTGTTGACAGAACTAGGTAATAGACTGAAACAGGCAAGAGAAGAAAAAGGCTTGTCACTGGAAGATTTACAAACCGTTACAAAAATACAAAAAAGATATTTAATTGGAATAGAAGAAGGCAATTATTCCATCATGCCTGGTCAATTTTATGCACGTGCATTTATCAGACAATACTCTGAAGCTGTGGGGCTTGACCCGGAACTTATCTTTGAGGAGTACCAAAATGATATTCCTGCAAATGACAAAGATGAAATTCCACAACTATCAAGAGTGAAAACTCGAAAACAGGTACCAACGTCGTCCAAAAACACAAAGGTATTTAATTTTATCCCAAAAGTGTTAATGTTCTTAGCATTTGTTGCAGTGGTTGCCATCATCTATGTGCTCTTTCAAAATTGGGGTGTAGGAAGCTCATCTGACACTCAGCAGGATAACAAAAATGTAGTCTATGACCCTGCAGACACAGTAAATGAAGGACAAGGTGAAAACGAAACAGAAGATACTAAAGAAGAACAGCCTGAAGAAACGGAAGAAGCAGAAGAAGAGGAAGAACCTGTTGAAGAAAAACCGACAACAGGTACTTTGACAGAAGTAAGTTCAAACAGTCCGAATGCGACCTTGGAACTAAAGGATACGGATAAATTTGAAGTGGAGATTGCAGCAGACGGCGGAAACACTTGGGTAGGAGTTAATAATGCAGACGGAGATTACTACCTTAACAAAGAGCTTAAAGACGGGAATTCTGAAACAATGGATTTATCTTCAGAAAAAGAAATTCTATTAAATGTAGGTTGGGTTCCAGCCACCAAAATTAAGATAAACGGCGAAGTATTTGAATTTCCATTTCCAGTTAAAGACGTAACAACACAGAAAGTCACTATTAAATTTGTACCTAATGGTCAACAATAAAGTCATCAGGATGATGGCTTTTTTTGTACAGACCTTTAGGAAAATGCTTTCACCAAAGCAAATAATAGACCTAAAACCCTTAAGCAAACATTAGACAAACCTGTATATTTTATGTATAGTGGAAAAGCAATATTGAATGCTGGAGGAATGAACGTGAATTTACCTAACAAAATTACTGTTTCAAGAATTTTTATGATTCCGATCTTTATGATTCTAATGCTTGCACCATTAAATTGGGGAGAACTTGCCATTGGAGATGAGTCCATCCCATACACACATCTTCTTGCTGCACTTATTTTTATCATAGCATCCATCACCGATTGGGTAGATGGTTATTATGCAAGAAAACTTAACCTTGTTACCAACCTTGGAAAGTTCCTAGATCCACTTGCAGATAAGCTATTGGTGTCGGCAGCATTGATTGCACTTGTCGAGTTGCAATTGGCTCCAGCGTGGATTGTCATTGTCATCATCAGCAGAGAATTCGCTGTCACCGGTCTGCGTTTAGTTCTAGCAGGTGAAGGGGAAGTTGTTGCAGCGAATATGCTGGGCAAAATCAAAACTTGGGCTCAAATTATTGCAGTATCCGCACTTCTATTACATAACTTGCCATTTGAACTGATCGGTTTCCCATTTGCCACTATTGCTCTATGGGTAGCGATGATCTTTACCATTTACTCTGGTTGGGACTATTTCTACAAAAACAGACAAGCATTTGTTAATTCTAAATAGACAAAAAAATATATTTTATAGTAGCTTATAGCTGGTGAATGGAGCAAAAGGCGAAGACTCCTGCGGGGAAGTAGCGGCAATGTTGAGACCCCTGAAGCGTTGTGAGGAGGCTCAAGGTCGCCCCGCGGAAAGCGAAGCCGTTTGCGGAGATCAACAGCGGCGTTATCCAGAACCAATAAAAGGGGAGAGTGCCATGATAAGAAACGCAGAGATTATTGCTGTAGGCTCTGAATTACTATTGGGACAAATCTGTAATACGAATGCCCAATTCCTTTCAAAACAACTTGCAGAATTAGGAATAAACGTCTTTTATCATACAGTAGTAGGAGATAATCCTTCTAGACTTGAAGAAGTAATAACAACAGCAAAACAACGCTCTAATCTTCTTATTTTCACTGGAGGTCTTGGTCCGACCAAAGATGACCTGACTAAAGAAACCATATCAAGAGTGCTCGATAAACAATTGGTTATGGATGAAGAAGCTCTAACCAACATTAAAGATTATTATAAAAAATCAAAACGAGTGATGAGTGAAAACAATAAAAAGCAGGCGCTAGTTTTAGAAGGCTCCTCTATTTTGGTAAACGAGTTTGGAATGGCCCCGGGGATGGCGCTGACTGAAGGTTCTCATACATACATGCTTTTACCTGGTCCGCCTAAAGAACTTCAGCCAATGTTTTCAGTCCATGGCAGAGAATACCTGCTAGATAAGCTTGGAGTTAAAGAGCAAATTGTCTCCAAAGTGCTCCGCTTTTTTGGTATTGGGGAATCACAATTGGAAACAGATATTGAAGATATCATTGATAAGCAGACAAACCCAACCATTGCTCCACTAGCAGGGGACAACGAGGTCACACTAAGATTAACGGCTAAGCACCAATCTATTGATGAAGCAAATCGTTTAATAGATCAATGCGAAAAAGAAATCTTGGATAGAGTGGGAGAATTCTTTTTTGGATATGACGAAGATACCATTTATTCTGTTCTCTTTAAAAAGATTCAAGATTCCCACTACACTCTTAGCAGTGCCGAGAGCCTTACGGGCGGTTTGTTCTCTGAGAAAATGACAAGCTTCACCGGTGCTTCCGAAGTGATTGAAGGTGCCATTGTCAGCTATACTAATAGCGTGAAGGAACATGTACTGGGAGTTGAAAAACATACACTTGATACCGATGGAGCAGTAAGTGAGCAGGCTGCAAAAGAAATGGCAAACGGCGTGAAGAAATTGCTGCAAACAGATATCGGAATCAGTTTTACAGGAGTTGCAGGTCCGGGGACAATGGATGATCAACCTGTTGGAACAGTGTTTATCGGAATCGCCCTTCCGAACGGTGAAACTACCGTTCATAAAATTCATTTAGCAGGAACTAGAGACGGTATAAGACATAGATCAGCTAAATATGGCTGCCACTACCTATTAAAAGAATTGTTCAAGTAGTTGAGGGGAACTTCAACTGCTTTTTCTTTTGGGGCGGGCGATGAAGGGACGGGTTTGCTGGATTTTGGTGGGCAGGTTGATAGGAAAGTCAGGGTTGGCGAGAAGGTTTGCGGAAAAATAAATGGATATGGCGCATTTAGGTTCACTTTAAGCGAGTATAAAATGGTTTGGACAAATTAAACGGGACTTCGGACATTTTTGTCCTGATTTGGACAATGGGTCGGACAATTATAGGTGGTCGTTCGGACAAGAATTCTGAGTGTTTGGTCATTTGAAAAATTGGTTCGGTCTACTTCGTTGATCATGTACCTGTCAAGTAGACGTCAAATCTTCGGTCAAAAATGAAAAAACTTCGGACACTTCAAATCCCCCCGCCGTCTCCTTGTAAATCAGTAACTACCTCTCAAACCGAGCAAACAACCCAAACTACCCCATCCGAAGCGCCAAACAAAAAATTAATCCAAAAAACCAATTTTGTATTTTCACTAAAATCCCACCCACAAAATCCCTTTTTCCCCTTAAAGCAAATTCAATATTTTACGCAAAAATCTCACTATAAAAAAACCGAATGGATGTTCGTTTTTTGGTTGCCAAACGAATTGAAAAAGGGTATAGTAAGAGTAGTTAATAGATACTAATCATTTAGTTTAATAGATAAGAGGAGGAAATTGTGTGAGTGATCGTAAAGCGGCTTTAGATATGGCGTTAAAACAGATAGAAAAGCAATTCGGAAAAGGTTCCATTATGAAATTAGGGGAACAAACAGAACGTAAGATTTCCACTATCCCAAGTGGATCGTTGGCATTGGACGTTGCATTGGGTGCTGGCGGATATCCTCGAGGCAGAGTGGTAGAAATATATGGTCCGGAATCTTCCGGTAAAACAACTGTAGCCCTTCATGCTATCGCTGAAGTACAGCAACAAGGCGGACAGGCTGCGTTTATCGATGCAGAGCATGCGTTGGATCCAGTATATGCACAAAAACTTGGCGTAAACATTGATGAGCTTCTTCTTTCTCAACCAGATACTGGTGAGCAAGCATTGGAAATCGCAGAAGCTCTTGTAAGAAGTGGTGCGGTTGACATTATCGTTGTCGATTCTGTAGCGGCCCTTGTACCTAAAGCGGAAATCGAAGGGGAAATGGGAGACTCTCACGTTGGTCTTCAAGCTCGTTTAATGTCCCAAGCACTTCGTAAACTTTCTGGTGCCATCAATAAATCAAAAACCATTGCCATTTTCATCAACCAGATTCGTGAAAAAGTCGGGGTTATGTTTGGTAATCCGGAAACGACTCCTGGTGGCCGTGCCCTGAAATTCTACTCTTCCGTACGTTTAGAAGTTCGTCGTGCTGAGCAGTTGAAACAAGGTCATGACATTGTCGGGAATAAAACAAAGATTAAAGTTGTAAAAAATAAAATAGCTCCCCCTTTCAAAGTAGCAGAAGTGGATATCATGTACGGTGAAGGTATCTCAAGAGAAGGGGAAGTAATTGATATGGGCTCCGATTTGGATATTGTCCAAAAAAGTGGTTCATGGTATTCCTACAATGAAGAAAGACTTGGACAAGGACGCGAAAATGCAAAGCAATTCCTAAAAGAAAATAAAGATATCCTAAAAGAAATTCACCAGCAAATTCGTGATCACCACGGATTGGATAAAGATTTAACCGCACCAGCGGAAGAAGAAATGGATCAAGAAGAATTAGATTTTTAATACTCAAATCAGGCCCTGTACATCAATACAGGGCCTGAAATTTTATAAAATTCCACTAAATTCATAAAAAAATCATTAAAAACAGGATTAGTTTACCAAAAAGGTCATATCCTTAGCGGGACAGGCTTGACAATAATTTTTCACAGATTTACAATTAGTATGTATAATTTACATTTTGTTAGAATTTTAGAGCTATAAAAAAGCAAAAGCCCTTGAGCTGTATATTGACAAACATTGTTACAATGTACATGCCGACAATGAAATCTAGCAAGAAAAAAGTTCATAGCAAGAGGAGGTGTAATGATGGATTATATGCCAATTATTATCTCCGCTTTGCTTGCCCTAATCGTCGGTGTAGTTGTTGGCTTTTATGTTCGTAAATCCATTGCAGAACAGAAGATTGCTGGCGCAAGAAGTGTCGCGGATCAAATTGTGGAAGATTCCAGACGCGAAGCTGAATCGCTTAAAAAAGAAGCACTTTTGGAAGCAAAGGACGAAATTCACAAACTTCGAACTGAAGCTGAACGTGATATTCGAGACCGTAGAAGCGAACTGCAAAAACAAGAAAATCGTTTAATGCAAAAAGAAGAGAATCTGGATCGAAAAGATGAATCGCTTGATAAGCGAGAAGTAGCATTAGAAAGGCGTGAAGATTCTTTAAACGATAGACAACAGCATATTGAAGAATTAGAAAGCAAAGTGGATGATATAGTGCGTAAACAGCAAGAAGAGCTTGAACGCATTTCAGCATTAACACGAGAAGAAGCCAAACATATCATTTTGGATCGTGTTGAAAACGAATTATCCCACGACATTGCTCTTATGGTCAAAGAAAGCGAAAACAGAGCAAAGGAAGACGCGGATAAAAAGGCAAGGGAGATCCTTTCTTTAGCCGTTCAACGTTGTGCCGCAGACCATGTGGCTGAGACAACAGTATCCGTCGTTAACTTACCTAATGATGAAATGAAAGGCCGAATCATTGGTCGTGAAGGACGTAATATTCGTACTCTTGAAACACTTACTGGAATCGATTTAATTATTGATGATACGCCAGAGGCAGTTATTTTATCAGGTTTTGATCCAATCAGACGTGAAACTGCACGCATTGCTTTAGATAAGCTTGTCCAAGATGGACGTATTCACCCTGCACGTATTGAGGAAATGGTTGAGAAATCAAGACGTGAAGTAGATGAGTATATTCGTGAAATGGGCGAACAGACAACATTTGAAGTTGGTGTACATGGTCTACATCCTGATTTAATCAAGATTCTGGGACGACTGAAGTTCCGTACAAGCTACGGGCAAAATGTTCTGAAGCATTCTATGGAAGTAGCATTTCTATCAGGTCTTATGGCTGCTGAGCTTGGTGAGGATGAAACACTTGCCCGCCGTGCAGGTTTACTACATGATATTGGGAAAGCTGTCGATCATGAAGTCGAAGGAAGCCACGTGGAAATCGGTGTGGAATTGGCAACAAAGTATAAAGAACATCCAGTTGTCATTAACAGTATTGCTTCCCACCATGGTGATACAGAGCCAACTTCCATCATTGCAGTTTTGGTTGCTGCAGCAGATGCACTATCTGCGGCTAGACCAGGAGCGCGTAGTGAAACGTTGGAAAACTATATCCGCAGACTTGAAAAGTTGGAAGAGATTTCCGAAAGCTATGAAGGTGTAGAAAAGTCCTTTGCGATTCAAGCAGGACGTGAGGTTCGTATCATGGTGAAACCTGATACTATTGACGACCTTGAGGCTCATCGATTGGCACGGGATATCCGAAAACGCATTGAAGAAGAACTGGATTATCCAGGACATATTAAAGTGACGGTCATTCGTGAAACAAGAGCCGTAGAGTATGCAAAATAAAGTGGTGCTTGCACCGCTTTATTTTTTTTCGTTTATTTGCATACCGCGCCTACATATGTAAAACTAAAAAGAGAAATTGATTGTAAGAAGGGATTAGTGAATGTGAGAATATTATTTATCGGAGATGTAGTGGGATCACCAGGAAGAAAAATGGTGAGCGAATACCTGCCAAAATTAAAAAGTAAATATAAACCGGCTGTTACCATAGTGAACGGGGAAAACGCAGCGGGCGGAAAAGGAATAACGGAAAAAATCTATCAAGGATTTTTAAAAGCCGGTGCCAATCTAGTAACATTAGGAAATCATACATGGGACAACAGGGAGATTTTTGAATTTATTGAAGGCGCAAAGCATATGATCAGGCCGGCAAATTTTCCAAGTTCAAATCCTGGAAAAGGAATTGCCTATCTGCCATTTGAAGGAAAGGAGCTTGCGGTCATCAATCTCCAAGGGCGTACTTTTTTACCTCCAATAGATTGCCCTTTCAACAAAGTGGATGATCTTGTAGAAGAAGCAAAGAAAAGAACGCCGTTTATCTTTGTGGACTTTCATGCTGAAGCAACGAGTGAAAAACAAGCAATAGGTTGGTATCTGGATGGTAGAGTTACAGGTGTTGTTGGAACACATACGCATGTACAAACAAATGATTATCGTATTCTTCCTGAAGGCACGGCGTATATTACGGATGTAGGCATGACAGGGCCTTATGACGGTATTTTAGGTGTGGATAGAGAGGCTGTGCTTAAACGATTCACAACTGCGCTGCCTGTAAGGTTTGAAGTGACAGAAGGAAGAGCCCAATTAAACGGGGTTCTAATAGATGTAGATATGAAAACAGGTAAGGCCAAGAAAATCCAGCCATTGATGATTAATGAGGACCACCCATTCTTTGATTAACCGATAAGATAGAATATTTTGACGATTATACAATAAGTTAAGGCATATACAGAGCTCTTCCCGAATATAGTAGGAATGAAATTATTAACAATTCATTCATCTATGGATCTTTCACCATATACTGTAAATGTTAAGGAGGAGCTAGAAATGGAAATATTAAAGGTTTCAGCTAAGTCAAACCCAAATTCGGTAGCAGGGGCTTTAGCAGGGGTTTTAAGAGAGCGTGGAGGTGCCGAAATCCAAGCGATTGGGGCAGGTGCGCTTAATCAAGCAGTGAAGGCAGTTGCCATTGCTCGGGGGTTTGTTGCACCAAGTGGAGTGGATTTAATCTGTATCCCGGCATTTACAGACATTCTGATTGACGGAGAAGAAAGAACGGCCATCAAGCTGATAGTGGAGCCGAGATAAAAATATTCGTTTACTAAACCTGTTTGCTTGTACTTGCAAACAGGTTTGTTTTATTCTAATTCAATAGTGCATATGCTTGCTGTTCAAATAATGGAGGGGCTGTTCTTGAGAATATTTGATGCACATTGTGATGTGCTTTGGAGAATGTGGGAAAATAGAGAGATTTCATTTAAAGATAGTGAAATTTTGCATGTGACATGGGACGGATTAAAGAAGTCAGCTGCGAAGGTGCAATGCTTCGCTGTATATGTTCCTGAAAAAGTGAGGAAAGAATCTGCTTTTGATGTAGCATTGGAAATGATTGATATCTTTTATGAAGAGATCTTGCAGAGGTTTCCTAACATGAAGCTTATTACAACGAAGAGGGATATAGGGGAACTTAAGGAAGGTCAGATAGGAGCCATTTTGACTTTAGAGGGCTGTGACGCTATAGGAACTGATTTAGATAAATTGAGAACCTTGTATCGATTAGGGATTTCTTCTGTCGGATTAACATGGAACCATGCCAATTCAGTTGCAGACGGGATTTTAGAAGAAAGAGGTGCCGGGTTAAGTTCTTTTGGGAAGAGTGTAGTGAAGCTGAACAACGATCATTTCATTTGGACAGATGTTTCCCACTTGTCTGTCAAAGGATTTTGGGATGTGATGGAATTAGGTGAATATGTGATTGCTTCTCATTCCAATTGCAAGGACCTTTGTCACAATCCGAGAAATTTATCCGATGAACAAGTACAAGCGCTCATACAAAAGGATGGTGCAATCGGGGTCACCTTTGTCCCGCAATTTTTGTCAAACAACTCACAGGCGAGTATTACAGATATACTTCGTCATGTAGAACACTTCTGTACTTTAGGTGCAGTAGAACATATAGGGTTTGGTTCAGACTTTGACGGAATTGACCAGACAGTTCAGGGGCTCCACAAAATTGAAGATTATAGTAATTTAGTGAATAGCTTATTAAAATACTATTCTGAAACAGAAATCAGAGGGTTTTTGTTTGATAATTTTTATAAAAGGTTCCCTAAATGACCGGGAATTACAAGGGTTTTCGCCTTTAAGTACTATACTGTTAAAATATCCAAATTTTTCGAAAGAAATTAATTCAAAGACTTGTATTTTTAAATAAATAGGTCTACAATGAAAGCGTTTAGTACATATTCAGCGGTTTTTAAGTCTGTTTTTTTATTTAATAGTTAACTTCTAGTTATATAATGGGAATAATGCTACAATAAATATTGTACAAAATTCTGAAAACGAACGCAGTTAAAGGGGTGTAAGGCACATGATCAATCAACTTTCATGGAAAGTTGGAGGGCAACAAGGGGAAGGTATCGAAAGTACCGGTGAGATTTTCTCCATTGCATTAAATCGTTTAGGCTATTACTTATATGGTTATCGCCATTTTTCTTCTCGTATTAAAGGTGGACATACGAACAACAAGATTCGTGTGAGTACGACTCAGGTCCGTTCCATTTCGGACGACCTTGATATATTAGTAGCGTTTGATCAAGAAACAATCGACGTAAACTATCATGAACTCCGCGAAGGTGGAGTGGTAATTGCAGATGCAAAGTTTAAACCAAGCATACCTGAAGACGGAAAAGCTACATTGTACCCTGTACCATTCACTGAGATTGCTACAGAGCTTGGAACGTCATTAATGAAGAACATGGTTGCTGTCGGAGCTTCAAGTGCCATCCTTGATTTAGATGCGGAATCATTTCGTGAAGTGGTGCAAGAAATTTTCGGACGCAAAGGCGAATCCATTGTTGAGAAAAACATGGAAGCGATCCGAGCAGGTGTTCAGTTCATTAAAGATCAAGCTGAAAATGTAGAAACAATGCAGCTTGTAAAAGCAGACGGCAATAAACGTCTATTCATGATCGGTAATGATGCTATTGCATTGGGTGCAGTTGCTGCAGGATCTCGCTTTATGCCGGCGTATCCAATTACTCCAGCATCTGAAATTATGGAATACTTAATCAAAAAGCTTCCAAAATTCGGCGGTACTGTTATTCAAACGGAAGATGAGATTGCTGCTTGTACCATGGCAATTGGTGCCAACTATGCAGGTGTACGTACTTTGACTGCTTCAGCAGGTCCAGGTCTTTCTTTAATGATGGAAGCAATTGGTCTTTCTGGCATGACAGAAACACCTCTTGTAGTTGTGGACACGCAACGAGGAGGACCAAGTACAGGGTTACCGACAAAGATTGAGCAGTCTGACCTTATGGCGATGATCTATGGTACTCACGGAGAGATCCCGAAAGTGGTAATGGCTCCTAGTACTGTACAAGAGGCTTTCTACGATACAATCGAGGCATTTAACATTGCAGAAGAATATCAAGTACCCGTAATTCTTTTAACTGATCTTCAATTGTCTCTAGGGAAGCAATCGGTAGAAGC
Organism: Sutcliffiella horikoshii; assembly: GCF_002157855.1. Taxonomy (NCBI): domain Bacteria; kingdom Bacillati; phylum Bacillota; class Bacilli; order Caryophanales; family Bacillaceae; genus Sutcliffiella; species Sutcliffiella horikoshii. Next base: position 2,005,124 of record NZ_CP020880.1, read on the forward strand.
ATTAGATTACAAAAACATTGAAATTAGACGCGGAAAGCTGGATATCAATCAAGAGCTTCCGGCTGCTGACGATAAAGCATATTTCAAACGATATGAAGTAACAGAAGATGGCGTATCTCCTCGTGTGATTCCTGGCATGAAATACGGTATCCATCATGTTACTGGTGTAGAGCATGAAGAAACAGGTAAGCCTTCTGAAGTTGCTGCGAACCGTCAAGCACAGATGGACAAGCGTCTTCGTAAATTGAATAACCTTAAATTCAATACGCCTGTACATGTTAATGCAAAGCATGAAGAAGCTGATGTACTACTTGTAGGATTTAACTCGACGCGCGGAACGATCGAAGAGGCAATGGAAAGATTGGAATTGGATGGTGTTAAAGCTAACCATGCACAAGTCCGCCTGATCCACCCATTCCCGACAGAAGAAATCGCGCCACTGGTAAAGGCGGCTAAAAAAGTTATTGTTGTGGAGTATAACGCTACTGGACAACTTGCAAACATCCTGAAAATGAATGTTGGCGAGCATGAGAAAATCCGTAGTCTCTTAAAGTATGATGGGGATCCATTCTTACCGAAAGAAATCCACACAAAATGCAAGGAGTTGTTATAAATGGCAACGTTTAAAGACTTTCGAAATAATGTAAAACCTAACTGGTGCCCTGGGTGTGGAGACTTCTCGGTACAAGCTGCCATTCAACGTGCTGCCGCAAATGTTGGTTTAGAGCCTGAAAATCTTGCAGTAGTATCTGGAATCGGGTGTTCTGGACGTATTTCCGGTTACATCAATTCCTACGGTTTCCATGGTATTCATGGTCGCTCTCTACCAATCGCACAAGGTGTGAAAATGGCGAATAAAGATCTTACGGTCATCGCTTCAGGTGGAGATGGAGATGGATTTGCCATCGGTTTAGGTCATACCATCCATGCCATTCGTCGAAATATTGATGTTACATACATCGTAATGGATAATCAGATTTATGGACTAACAAAAGGCCAAACATCACCACGAAGTGAAGTAGGATTCAAAACAAAATCTACACCACAAGGTTCCATTGAATCCTCACTGTCTGTAATGGAAATGGCGTTAACAGCAGGAGCGACATTTGTAGCGCAAAGCTTCTCAACTGATTTAAAAGATCTTACTTCCTTGATCGAACAAGGAATCAACCATAAAGGGTTCTCTTTAATCAACGTTTTTAGTCCGTGTGTGACATACAACAAAGTAAACACATACGACTGGTTCAAAGAAAACTTGACAAAGTTGGCTGATATTGAAGGATATGACGCTCACAACAAAGTTTCTGCGATGCAGACACTAATGGAGCATAACGGCCTAGTAACTGGTTTGATCTATCAGAATAAGGACCAACAATCTTATCAAGATTTGGTTCCTAATTATAGCGAAGAGCCTCTTGCAAAAGCAGATCTTCAATTAGACGAAGAACAATTCAACGCACTAGTAAAAGAATTTATGTAACAACCTGGAAGTCCTGGCTTAATTGCTGGGACTTTTTTAATTCTCTTGATTAGGAGTCATATAATCCGGTTGATTTCCGTTCCAGGCGCTTCGCTTGCCTGCGGGCGGTCCGTGAGCCTCCTCAGGCTTTGCCTTCCGGGGTCTCACCTGTCCCTTCCTCCCGCGGGCGTCTGCGCGCCTTCCACTCCAATCAACAAGGGTGCTTCATTCAACTAAGGTTGATAAGAAATTCTCTAATTTATTTGTCAGAAAAAGCAGAAATATTTTTCAACATATTTACTAGCTGTGGATTGGAGCAAATGGCGAAGACTCCAGCGGGGGAGTAACGGTAGGTTGAGACCCCGCAACGAAGTGAGGAGGCTCAAGCACCGTCCCGCGGAAAGCGAAGCCATTTGCGGAAAGGAGCAGCGGAGATGATCGATAACACTAAAGTCGGCAGATTTTAAAAGAACTTGGCAATTTTTTAAAAAATGTAAGCGTTATTTAAAAAATAAAAAAGTCTTATTTTTTTATCTGACATACTCAGTTGTCCTTCTCCAGTGGACAATGAGGTTTACAAAAACCCTTATAGATGTTACACTCTTACTAGTATTTATGATTAGTAGTTTTATATTTATAAGGGAGTGTTCTCTGTGAATGGAAAAATGAAGGCGATCGTGAAGCATCAACGAGGATATGGTGCCGAACTTCAAATGATAGATATACCAAAGATTAAAGAAGATGAAGTTTTAATAAAAGTGAAAGCAACATCTATATGTGGTACAGATGTTCATATTTATACATGGGATGAATGGTCTCAAAGCAGGGTAAACCCTCCATATGCATTCGGTCATGAATTTGCTGGTGAGATTGTGGAAGTAGGCAGCAAGGTTAATAATGTGCAATTGGGCGACCAAGTTTCCGCTGAAACGCATATCGTTTGCTACAAATGTCCCCAATGTCTTCAAGGTGACTATCACATTTGTAAAGATACAAAAATAATCGGGGTAGACACACAAGGTTGTTTTGCTGAATATGTCGCTCTTCCTGCGGTAAATGTATGGAAAAACCCTAAAGAAATGCCTTATGATGTTGCTTCTGTACAAGAGCCAATGGGAAATGCCGTTCATACAGTTCTTGCCGGTGATGTCACCGGAAAATCGGTGGCTGTAATTGGTTGCGGTCCTATCGGAATTATGGCAGTAGGTGTTGCCAAAGCGGCAGGTGCTTCTCAGGTTATTGCTATTGACCTGAATGAATATCGCTTAGATCTTGCTACGAAAATGGGTGCTACAACAGTTATCAATGCTAAAGAAGCTAATCCTGTTGAAGAAGTCATGAAGTTAACAGATGGACACGGTGTAGAAGTGGTATGTGAAATGTCAGGCCATCCTATTGCCATGAACCAAGGCTTTAAAATGATTACTAATGGCGGCAGAGTTTCCATCCTTAGCTTACCTGTACGTCCGGTGGAACTGGATATTACCAATGATATTGTATTTAAAGGTGTAACGGTTCAAGGAATTACAGGAAGAAAAATGTACTCTACATGGCAGCAAGTATCAAGTCTTCTTAAATCAGGTCAAGTGGATGTGAAACCGATGATTACTCATCATTTCCCACTTGAGGAATTTGAAAAAGGCTTTGATTTAATGATTTCCGGACAATGTGGTAAAGTTGTATTACATCCATAACAGTATACAGGAGGGGTTAAGATGAAAGGTTTTGAATACCTGCAAGAAGAGTTAGAACAAATGAAAGAACAAGGTACATTTCGTAAATTGATACCGTTAGAGTCCGATCAAGGTTCAAAAGTTGTTATCAACGGCAAAGAAGTGATTCAGCTATCTTCTAATAACTATCTAGGATTAACAACCCACCCTCGCTTGGTGAAAGCTGCATTAGAAGCTGTGGAAAAATACGGTGCCGGGACAGGTTCTGTTCGTACCATTGCCGGGACTTTCACTATGCATGAACAATTAGAAGAAAAATTAGCAAAGTTTAAACATACTGAAGCAAGTCTAGTATTTCAATCCGGATTTACGACAAATCAAGGGGTTCTTTCCGCTATTCTTTCTCCGGAAGATGTTGTAATTTCTGATGCGTTAAATCACGCTTCTATTATTGATGGAATCCGTTTGACAAAGGCTGCGCGTAAAGTGTACAAGCATGTTGACATGGAAGATCTAGAGCGTGCATTGAAAGAATCCGGTGAATACCGTAAACGTCTTATCGTAACAGACGGTGTATTCTCTATGGACGGAAACATTGCCCCTCTTGATAAAATCGTGGAGCTTGCTGAAAAATATGACGCGCTTGTAATGGTGGACGATGCGCATGCTTCCGGCGTACTTGGGGAAAATGGCCGTGGTACTGTGAATCACTTTGGATTAGATGGACGTGTGCATATCCAAGTAGGTACATTAAGTAAAGCAGTCGGCGTTCTTGGCGGATATGTAGCGAGCTCTCGCTCATTAATTGACTACTTAATTCACAAGGGCCGCCCGTTCCTTTTCAGCACTTCTCATCCACCAGCAGTAACTGCTGCATGTGATGAAGCAATTCAAGTTTTACTTGAAGAGCCTGAACTTATTGAAAAACTATGGGATAATGCCAAGTTCTTCAAAGATGGACTTCTGAAACTAGGTTTTAATACAGGCGAAAGCCAAACACCGGTTACACCAGTTATCGTAGGGGACGAAGCTTTATCTCATAAATTCTCTGATAAGCTATTAGAATACGGAGTTTTCGCACAAGGTATTGCGTTCCCGACTGTTGCAAAAGGACTTGCGCGTGTAAGAACAATAGTAACTGCACAACATTCAAAAGAAGAGCTTCAAGAAGCACTAGACATCTTCGAAAAAGCAGGAAAAGAACTAGGTATCATATCGTAATTAAACAAAGAGAGACACCTCATACGTGTCTCTCTTGTTGTGTATTCATAATGAATGAGCTTTCCTGTCACTTAAATATGTAGATTTATGTAAACTTCTCCATATTTATTGTTTAAGAAGCTATAAAATTATATACTATGTTAATGTGTAGAGTTTTATGCGCTCTACTTTTCTGGAAAGGAGTTATCACAATGAATGAGAAACAAAGAGTGGAAGCAGGACAAGTAGCGACTGGAAATTCTTCGGACAAAAAATCCGAAAAGGATTTCAGCAAATACTTTGAGTCTGTTTATGTACCACCTTCCCTGAAAGATGCGAAAAAGCGCGGAAAAGAAGAGGTTGCCTATCAAGATTTTTCTATTTCTGAGGAGTTTAAAAACCTTGGGGTTGGCAAGAAATTTTATATCCGTACGTATGGTTGTCAGATGAATGAGCATGACACGGAAGTAATGGCAGGGATTTTCCTTGCGTTAGGCTACGAAGCGACCTATACAGTGAATGATGCGGATGTTATTCTTTTAAATACCTGTGCGATCCGGGAGAATGCAGAGAACAAAGTTTTTGGTGAACTAGGTCACTTAAAGACTTTGAAAAAATCAAGACCAGGTCTATTAATTGGTGTTTGTGGCTGTATGTCCCAGGAAGAATCAGTAGTGAATAAGATATTGAAAACGTATCAGCAAGTCGACATGATTTTCGGTACCCATAACATTCACCGACTTCCTAACATTTTAAAAGACGCTTACATGTCTAAAGAAATGGTGATTGAAGTTTGGTCTAAAGAAGGAGACGTTATCGAAAACCTTCCAAAGAACCGCAAAGGTGAAATCAAAGCTTGGGTAAATATCATGTACGGCTGTGACAAGTTCTGTACGTACTGTATTGTGCCATATACACGAGGTAAAGAGCGCAGCAGACGTCCAGAAGATATTATTCAAGAAGTGCGTCACTTGGCAGCGCAAGGTTATAAAGAAATTACATTGCTTGGACAGAATGTAAATGCGTATGGAAAAGATTTTGAGGATATAAAATATGGGCTTGGCGATTTAATGGATGAAATCCGTAAAATTGATATTCCTCGAATCCGTTTCACAACTAGTCATCCAAGAGACTTTGATGATCGCTTGGTCGAAGTGCTTGCTAAAGGCGGAAACCTTCTCGACCATATTCACTTACCAGTTCAGTCAGGCAGTTCGGAAGTATTGAAATTAATGGCACGTAAATATGATAGAGAACGATATCTTGAGCTAGTTGGTAAAATTAAAGCGGCAATGCCAAATGCTTCATTAACGACGGATATCATCGTTGGATTCCCTAATGAGACAGAAGAACAATTTGAAGAAACGATGTCTCTGTATCGTGAAGTGGAATTTGATACAGCATATACTTTCATCTATTCTCCACGTGAAGGTACTCCTGCTGCAAAAATGGTGGATAACGTTCCACTTGAAGTAAAAAAAGACCGCCTGCAACGACTTAACGCACTTGTAAATGAAATCTCTGCCAAGAAATTAAAAGAGTACGAAGGGCAGATTGTGGAAGTGTTAGTTGAGGGGGAAAGTAAGAAAAATCCGGAAGTTCTTGCCGGATACACAGATAAAAGTAAACTAGTTAACTTTAGAGCACCAAAATCTGTCATCGGTAAAATGGTCAAAGTGAAAGTTGTAAAAGCGAAAACTTGGACATTAGATGGAGAATTGGTGGAAGAAGTAGCAGAAGAAGCACTGGAGGTATAAAAAATGGCAAAATATACGAGAGCAGATATAGTTGAAAGAGCAAAAGAATTGGCACAAATGATCGCTGACACAGAAGAAGTGGAATACTTCAAACGTGCAGAAGAACAAATCAATGAAAACCAAAAGATCAAAGAAATGGTTGCAAGTGTAAAGAGCTTACAAAAACAGGCTGTTAATTTCCAACATTACGGGAAAACAGAAGCCTTGAAGAAAACAGAAGCGAAATTAGATGCACTTTTAGCAGAAATGGATGAAATTCCTATTGTGCAAGAATTTAAAACTTCCCAAACAAATGTAAACGATCTATTACAATTAGTTTCTTCCTATATCTCCAAAACAGTTACAGACGAAATCATCGTTGCAACTGGAGGAGATGTTCTTCGCGGAGAAACCGGCTCCTACGTAAAAAACACCACATACGGTGGAGGAAGCTGCTCATAATTTAATGCAGTATCCCTGTTGATCGTAGTGGAAGGCGCGAAGACTCCTATGGGAGGAAGGGACATGGAAGACCCCGCAGGGCGAATGCCCGAGGAGGCTTCCGGACCGCCCATGGAAAGCGAAGCGCCTGGAACGAAGATCAACTGTTTATGCGAATTTTATATTTTTGTTAAAAAGCATGGAAGCTTCATTCCATGCTTTTTTTATCGTCTGCTGCACATTGTGATTTTTTCAAAAAATAGGCACATATCCAGATTAGCTTGCATACAATGAACTATACGTTAATGTGTTAGAAATCATTTAGTTATGCAGCAAATTCAATCTAATCACAATTGTCATTTAACCCGCATAGGATGAAATGAAGATTGTAATGAGGAGGGTGTATGCTCGAATGTCTGAATACAGAGAAATTATCACAAGAGCAGTAACCGGCAAAGGTAGAAAGTTTACGCAGTCCAAACATACGATAAGTCCCTCGCATCGTCCTACAAGCATTTTAGGATGCTGGGTCATTAACCATACGTATGATGCGAAAAAAGTGGACGATACCGTGGAAGTAAAAGGGAAATATGATATCAACGTCTGGTATTCTCACAGTGATAATACAAAGACGGAAGTAGTGACGGAAACAGTTTCCTACAAAGATGTCGTCAAGTTAAGGTATAAAGATGATAACAGCCTTGGTGATGATCATGAAGTAATTGCGCGTGTCCTACAACAACCTAATTGCTTAGAAGCGAGCATCGCTGACAAGGAAGCGAAAGTGGAAGTCCAAGTGGAGAGAGAATTCTTAACTGAGATTATTGGGGAAACCAAAATTACAGTTGAAGTTCATCCAGACACATTAGCGGATGATAATGGCTGGGATGTTGATGAAGATGAGTTTGAAGATCTGAATCCAGACTTTATCGTCGACGGTTACGAAGAGTAAAGGAAACTGGGGAGCACTATGCTTCCTGGTTTTTTTGTTAGATGATGATTTCACCAGTCGTGATTACCAAGCTATCGGCAATCACCCCCTGAAACCTAAAATATGATATAATAAAGCAGCAAAAAACAATAGTTGGGGGATTACGATGGCTTCTTATACGCCGATGATACAGCAATACCTGAGAGTAAAGGCAGACTATCAAGATGCCTTTTTATTTTTTCGCCTAGGCGATTTTTATGAAATGTTCTTTGAAGATGCGATTAAAGCATCTCAAGTGCTTGAAATTACATTAACCAGCCGCGACGGTGGGGGAAAAGAACGAATCCCGATGTGTGGGGTTCCTTACCACTCGGCTCCTAATTATATAGATCAATTGATTGAGAAAGGCTTTAAAGTAGCAATTTGCGAACAAGTGGAGGATCCAAAACAGACAAAAGGGGTCGTGAAAAGAGAAGTGGTTCAACTAATCACTCCTGGTACGGTAATGGAAACGAAAGGTTTATCTGATAAACAAAACAATTTCTTGACTTCCATTACCCACTTTGAAGACGAGACCTTTGGACTTGCGTATGCGGACCTTTCCACTGGGGAATTACATACGACTGTAATTAACGGACCTGTCCAGCAACTTGTAAATGAGGTATATTCCATCGGTGCAAAGGAAATTGTGGTTTCTGAGAAATTTCCGCCAGATCTTGTTCAAATGATCAAAGAGAGAATGGTTACCACATGCTCTTATGAGGAAGTAACAGATATCCCGATGGAATTTGATCAAATCGTTAAAAATTTGGAACAAGAGAAGTTGCAAATGTCTGTTGGGCGATTACTTCATTACTTAAAAAAGACGCAAAAACGCAGTTTGGATCACCTTCAACCGGCAAGGTTTTTTGAATTAGATCAATCAATGAAAATTGACCTCTTTTCCAAGCGCAATCTTGAGTTGACGGAAACCATTCGTTCCAAAGGAAAAAAAGGTTCTTTGCTCTGGTTGTTAGATCAAACGGTAACAGCAATGGGTGGTCGCTTGTTAAAGCAATGGGTGGACAGGCCGTTAATCAACCCTGCATTGATTGAACAACGCCATGATATGGTAGAAACTCTTATAAATGAGTATTTTACAAGACAAGAAATACGTGAGTTGTTAAAAGAAGTTTATGATCTTGAGAGACTGGCGGGAAGGGTAGCATTTGGAAATGTAAACGCAAGAGATCTTGTGCAATTACGCAAGTCTCTTTCGCAGATTCCTCACCTGAAGGCGATGGTGGAAAAGCTGCCAATCGAGAACGCTTCCATTCTGGACAATATGGATGAGTGTGAGGAGTTAACAACTCTTCTTCATGATAGTTTAATTGAGCAACCCTCCTTGTCGGTCAAAGAAGGCAACATGATGAAGGATGGTTTCCATGAGGAACTGGATAAGTACCGGGATGCCAGAAGAAACGGCAAGACTTGGATTGCTGAATTAGAAAAAAGAGAACGAGATTTAACGGGAATACGGTCTCTTAAAATAGGATATAATCGCATTTTTGGTTATTATATTGAAATAACAAAAGCGAATATCTCTTCTCTACCTGAAGGCAGGTATGAGAGAAAACAGACACTTGCCAACGCAGAACGATATATTACAGAAGAACTGAAGGAAAAAGAGACACTTATTTTAGAAGCAGAAGAAAAAATTGTCGCACTAGAATATGAACTTTTCCTGAAACTACGTGAAGAAGTAAAGGTATATATTCCAAGACTGCAGAAACTAGCAAAAGCAGTCAGTGAAATTGATGTCCTTCAATGCTTTGCGACCATTAGTGAGGACAGATACTACACAAGACCATCCTTTAACGATGAGAGAAAGGTATACATCACAGAAGGTCGTCATCCTGTAGTGGAAAAAGTGATGGATGCGAATGAATACGTACCGAATGACACGTGGATGGATAAAGAGAATGAGATGCTGCTTATTACAGGGCCAAACATGTCCGGTAAAAGTACGTACATGCGCCAAGTGGCCCTGACAGCGATTCTTGCCCAGATAGGTTGTTTCGTTCCAGCAAAAGAGGCGTCCCTTCCCATTTTCGATCAGATATTCACAAGAATTGGAGCTGCGGATGATTTGATATCTGGTCAAAGTACTTTTATGGTCGAGATGTTAGAAGCACGTAACGCCATTGTCTATGCCACACAAAACAGTTTGATTCTTTTTGATGAGATTGGCCGGGGAACATCAACTTATGATGGCATGGCCTTAGCTCAAGCGTTGATTGAGTATATCCATGATAAAATTGGAGCAAAAACGTTGTTCTCCACTCACTATCATGAATTAACTTCGTTGGATGAAGAGCTTAAAAAGTTGAAAAATATTCACGTTAGTGTCGTCGAACAAAATGGTAAAGTGGTGTTTCTTCATAAAATGAAAGAAGGACCTGCAGATAAAAGCTATGGAATTCATGTTGCTGAACTTGCGGAACTTCCTAAAGAATTAATAACAAGAGCCCAGATTATCCTTGAAAAGTTAGAAAGCCAACCGAAGAGCGAGCCTGTCGAAGTAGCTGCAACAAAAGAGGTACAATCAATAGATCAAGACCCACTTGCACAACTGTCTTTCTTTGCAGAAGACAAAGACAAAAAGCAGGTGGATAAGCAATCCAAAAGTGAAAAAGCAGCTCTTGAAAAGCTCAAAAAGTTAGAATTACTTGAAACGACACCGTTAGAAGCGTTAAATAAATTGTACGAAATTCAGAAGTTATTAAAAGTAAAATCATAAAAAGGAAGGAGGAAATAGAATGGGCAAGATCGTCCAGTTAGATGAGAGTTTAGCAAACAAAATAGCGGCCGGGGAAGTGGTAGAACGACCTGCATCTGTTGTAAAAGAGTTGGTGGAAAACGCGATTGACGCAAATTCTACCATCATCGAAATAGAGCTTGAAGAAGCGGGTCTTTCTAAAATCCGCGTCTTGGACAATGGAGATGGAATAGAGCAGGAAGATTGTCTGACAGCATTTCAACGGCATGCAACAAGTAAGATAAAGAATGAGAATGATTTGTTCCGTATCCGGACGCTTGGTTTTAGAGGAGAAGCACTGCCGAGTATTGCCTCTGTCTCCCTTTTTGATATCACCACAAGTACCGGAGAAGGTCCTGGTACACATCTAAGCTTTAAAGGTGGAGTGTTGGAAACTCAAGAGTTATCTAGCAGTCGAAAAGGAACCGACATCGTAGTGCAGCACTTATTTTTTAATACCCCTGCAAGATTAAAATATATGAAAACGATCCACACGGAATTAGGTAATATATCTGATATGGTCAATCGGCTTGCTTTAGCTCATCCTTCTATTTCCTTCCGTTTAAGCCATAATGGGAAAAGGATGCTCGCTACAAATGGTAATAGTGACAGTCTGCATGTATTAGCTGCCATTTATGGTATGAATATCGCCAAGAAAATGATTCCCATCCACTTTACTTCGTTAGATTTTGAAGTGAAAGGGTATATTGCCATGCCTGAAGTGACACGAGCATCCAAAAATTATATCTCAACCATAATTAATGGACGCTATGTAAAGAACTATACAGTGGTAAGAGCGATTCGAGAGGGGTATCACACACTACTGCCGATCGGTAGATATCCAATTGTTTATTTAGAAGTTATGATGGATCCTCTTTTAGTAGATGTTAATGTACACCCGGCCAAGTTAGAAGTAAGGCTTAGTAAGGAAGATGAGCTTTATAGACTTGTAGCAGAAGGAATAAAAGGTGTATTTGGTCAAAAGCAGCTTATTCCTTCTAATAGCCCACGAAAGCAGACAAGCTATACAGAAGAACCAAAGCCTACTCAGCAAACCTTTACACTTGAAGAAAGTATTCCGGTTGAACGTACAGTAGAAAGGCAGGCACAACCTTCTATTAACCAGAAAGTAGAAGAAAGTAGATGGATTCAGGTGAATGAACCCACTGAATCGTGGGGAGATACCAATCATAATGATGCCTATCAAAGTAATCAGTCTGATGTGTATGTAGAAGATTCTTTTATCGAAGTAGAGGAAATTCATAACGAAAAACAACCTGAACCTTCTCATGAAAAAAAGAGGGAGTCCCGTATTCCTGCTCTATATCCTATAGGTCAGATGCATGGAACCTATATCGTTGCGCAGAATGAAAATGGATTATATCTAATTGATCAGCACGCAGCACAGGAGCGAATTAACTACGAATATTTTTATCAAAAACTCGGCCGGGAAGAAAGAAATCTACAAGAACTGCTTGTTCCTTTGACGATTGAATGTTCCTTAGACGAGTATCTTTTTCTTGAAGAGCACGCGGAAGTATTCGAGGAAGTAGGAATCATGCTTGAACCCTTTGGCCACCAAACATTTATCGTGAAGGCTCATCCAGTCTGGTTTCCTAAAGGTGAAGAAAGAGAAACGATTGATGAAATGATAAATTTATGTTTGGAAAAGAAAAAAATCAACATCTCTGACTTAAGAGAAGAAGCGGCGATCATGATGAGCTGTAAAGCAGCTATTAAAGCCAATCATCATCTTAGACAGGATGAGATAACGGCACTTTTAAACACGTTAAGAGAAGCTGAGAATCCATTTACATGTCCTCATGGAAGACCGATTCTCATTCATTTTTCGTCTTATGAATTAGAAAAAATGTTTAAACGGGTCATGTGAAAATAAGAATTTTTTATCAATTAGATTGAGCTCTATGGAAAATGGGTATAATGATATCTTGTGATAAAGAAAAATTGAGAGAGTGAGTGAGCGTTGGGAGAGAAACAAAAAGTCATTGTGATAATTGGTCCGACAGCTGTAGGGAAAACGAAAACAAGTGTAGAATTGGCTAAAAGCTTAAAAGGTGAAATCATCAGCGGAGATTCCATGCAAATCTACAAGACAATGGATATTGGGACTGCCAAAGTGAAAAAAGAAGAAATGCAGGGGATTCCACACTACCTGATTGATATTAAAGAGCCTCAAGAAGCTTATTCGGTCGCAGAATTCCAAAGGGATGTCCGAAATAAGATCGACGAAATTTCTTCAAGAGGTCGTATTCCCATCATTGTCGGGGGAACGGGTCTATATATTCAATCTGTCCTATATGACTATCAATTTTCAGAAAGTGGGAAGGATGAAGAAACTCGTCTTCGCCTTGAAAAGAGAAGTCAAGAAATTGGAGTAGATAAATTGCATCAAGAGCTTACGGATATTGATCCAAAAAGTGCTGCCAATATTCATCCCAATAATGTAAGAAGAGTAATCCGTGCGTTGGAAATTTTCTATACTACGGGTAAAACCATGTCAGAATACCAAGATACCCAGCAACCTGAATCGTTGTACGACATTGCCTTAATCGGTCTCACCATGGACAGGGAAAGGCTATATGAAAGAATCAATCTCAGAGTGGACCTAATGATGAAGGAAGGTTTGCTAAGAGAAGTGCAAACTCTCCATAACAATGGGATTCGGGACTGCCAGTCGATCCAAGCAATCGGGTATAAGGAGTTGTATGCTTATCTTGATGGTAAGGTAACGTTGGAGCAAGCTGTGAACGACTTGAAGCAAAATTCAAGAAGGTATGCAAAAAGACAGCTCACTTGGTTCCGTAATAAAATGGATGTAACTTGGATTGATATGACAGATGGCGAGTTTGAGCAAAAGTTATCACAAATTTTCACGGTTATAGCAGGAAAGCTTCGACTTGAAGCGAATAAGTAAGGAAGATAGAGATAAGAGGAGGAAGAAAAGATGAAGCAATCAATTAATATCCAAGATCAAGTTCTTAACCAATTAAGAAAAGATGGAACAAGCGTGACGGTTTTCTTGCTGAATGGGTTTCAACTTCGCGGATTAATAAAAGGGTTTGATAATTTCACTGTGCTTTTAGAAACAGAAGGGAAGCAACAGTTGATTTATAAGCATGCCATCTCTACTTTTTCTCCATCAAAGAATGTACAAATTGAAACAGAAGCCTAAAACCAGCTATATGCTGGTTTTTTATTTTGCATAAAATAAACATATAGCGCTCTTATAATCATATATTTAGTTAATAAATGGAGAATTTCTCTCCATTTGTTTTATTGCGGAAATAATAGGCTCGAAAAACAGTAATTATTTCTCGGGAAAGCGCATAATATGACAAGTTTGTCAATAGTTTGATGAAAATATATGAAAATTGTAGAAGAGAATCGAAAGAGAGCGGATTTAAGAGGAATATCGTATAGGGAATAGTGTGCTACATCAGGATATGTCGGATTTTGGCGTGGAAATGAGGTGGACATCTTGGATCAACCAATGAAAAATCAGAATGGGAAAATAAATATCGTCTTAAATGGGCAAAAAAAGCCGTTGAGAGTCACCCATGTTCATACATTAGAGGAACCGCTTACTCCTACCAATCATGCAATATTGCAGGAAATAGAGCGGGAAATGGGGGAATTGGTAGGATTAAAGGAAATGAAAAAAGTAGTTAAAGAAATCTATGCTTGGATTTATGTGAATAAAAAGCGGGAAGAATTCGGGTTGAAGACAGAGAGACAAGTGCTTCATATGATGTTCAAAGGAAACCCCGGTACAGGAAAAACGACTGTTGCCAGGTTGATTGGGAAGTTGTTTTGTGACATGAATGTTCTTTCCAAAGGACACCTGATTGAGGCGGAAAGAGCGGACCTTGTCGGGGAATATATTGGTCATACTGCTCAAAAGACGAGAGATCTGGTGAAAAAAGCATTAGGAGGCATATTGTTTGTAGATGAAGCCTATTCCCTTGCAAGAGGTGGGGAAAAGGATTTTGGAAAAGAAGCGATCGATACCCTTGTGAAACACATGGAAGATAAGCAGCATGATTTTATTTTAATACTTGCAGGCTATCAGCGTGAGATGGAAGAGTTTTTGCGGACGAATCCCGGGCTTATTTCCCGTTTTCCAATTATCGTCGATTTTCCCGATTATTCAGTGGAGGAGTTAATGGAGATCTGTCAGCGAATGCTGAAAGAACGTGAATATATTATGAGTAAAGAAGCGGAATGGAAAATGCGTGAGCACCTCAATCAAATGAAAAGTGTATTGTTGCCTTCTGCGTTCAGCAATGGCCGTTATATAAGAAACGTTTTGGAAAAATCAATAAGGACTCAAGCGATGCGACTTTTAATGTATGACAGTTTTCATAAAAATGAATTGATGACGATTGAAGCGAGGGATCTTCTCCTCAATTGATTATACAAATTAAAAATAGCAGCCAGGCGGCTGCTATTTTTGTGTCATCCAATACTTTTATTAACTTGTTCCCAATCTTCGTTAATGGCATCTGCGGTCAGTTGTCCGGAAAGTGTCACCATTGGTACTCCGCCACCTGGGTGAGTAGAGCCACCGGTAAAGTATAGGTTATCAAGTAGCTTACTTCTGCAAGGGATTTTAAATCCGCCATTCTTTTTGCGGTCTGTCACTACTCCATAAATGGAGCCTCCGTTTGCTCCGTAGAGATTCATTAAATCGTTCGGAGTAAAGCAGTATTCGAACTCTATGGATGAAGACAACCCTTCAAGACCCATTCTTTCTAATTTTGAAAGAACTTTTTCGCGGTAGATATCTTTATACTCATCCCATGTTTCTCCCTCTTTTAGTGGTGGGACGTGGGTAAGGACAAATAAGTTTTCCTTTCCTTGTGGTGCTTGGGTTGTATCTGATTTCGATGATACCCCGATATATATGGTAGGATCATGTGCCGGCTTACCTTCGTTGAAGATGGTGTTAAACTCCACTTCAGGATCTTCAGAGAAGAAGAAATTATGATGTGCCAGTTCTTCATATTTTCTGTTCACACCAAGTAAAAGAACAAGCCCGGAAACAGTCGGTGAGAACTTTTCCAAATCCTCTGCGGCCTTTTTGGCCATTGGGATATCTTTTAATAACGTATTATAGGTCGGGATCGCTTCAAGATTTGAAACAACCAGATCTGCAGGGATCTCTTGACCATTCTCTAAGATAATCCCGGTCGCCTTTTTTCCATCCGTTGTAATTTTTCGAACGGAGGTATTTAAGCTGTACGAAACACCCAATTCACCTAAGAGGGTCTGCATCGCTTCGGCGATCTTATACATCCCGCCTTTTACATAATAAATACCAAGTCCAAGTTGAACATGCGTTAATTGAGACAGAACAGCAGGAGCATGATATGGAGAAGAACCAATATACATAATCATGAAATTAAACAGTTGTTGGATATGTTTGTCTTCAAAATATTTCTTTGTAATTTGATCCATGGATTTCATCGGATCCATCCCAATAAGTTCCTTCAGGTTATGCAATGCACGAAGTTCACCTAATCCTGAAAGGCTTTTCTTATAAAAACTCTTCATGCTATACTCATACATTTTGCTGCAATAATTCAAATACTCGAAAAAGCCGTTTGCGTCTTTAGCTGAGAGTTCTCTAATTTGCTCCAGCATTTTAGGGAGGTCGCTGGTTACGTCTATTTTCGTACCGTCTTCAAAGAAGGTTCTCCATTGAGGCTCCACTCTTTCAATGGTAATATAATCATGTAAATTTCTTTTTGCGCTAGCAAACAATTGTTCCAACACCCATGGCATCGTCAGGATAGAGGGACCAGTATCAAAAGTAAACCCTTTGCCTGAACGGATGTTTAACTTACCTCCAAGACGCTCTCCTTTTTCAATTACATGGACATCGTAACCGTCAGCAGATAGCCTTATAGCAGCCGATAATCCACCAAGACCGCCACCAATTACTACTACTTTCTTTCTCATACTTATTCCTCCTTATGAAAACTAATAAGTTTGACTAGACTGTCTAGTAGATAGAAGTAATATAAATGTGTATACAACTTTACATTTTACCCTTTTTTTCTATTTTCAAACAAAAATAGATGTATATGGAGGAGTTAGTAGTGACAGCATTAATATTAATTATGACATTATTACTTGGGAGAGTACTTTTTTTTCATATTCCGAGTTTGGCCATTAAGTCAGAGAAGAATTCTCTTTTGAAAAAGGTTTCGGTAATCATCCCTGCCAGAAATGAAGAAAGGAATCTTCCTGTTTTATTAAAATCACTGCATGGGTATCACGGTAAGGTTAAAGAAATTATTGTGGTAGATGATCACTCAACCGACGATACAGTAAAGGTTGCAAGGACATTCGGCGCCCGTGTTTTGAAATTGGAGGATCTTCCTGCAGGGTGGTTTGGTAAATCCTTTGGATGTTGGAACGGTGCTTTGCGGGCAAACGGAGAAATATTTTTATTTTTAGATGCGGACACAATTATTTCAGAAAATGGATTAGAAAATATGCTTACGGCATACAAGGGAGAGGGAGAAGTACTTTCTGTTCAACCTTATCACAAAATAAAAGAAAAATATGAAAGCTTATCGTCCTTCTTTCATCTCGTGGTGATGGGATCCCTTGGAGCCTTTCATATTTTGCAAAAATGGCTGCCTGTGAAGGGGGCGTTCGGAGCATGTCTGCTGATCCATCGGCAAGACTACTTTAAGTATGGCGGTCATCAAGCTATTCAGGGAGAATTGATGGAGAATATGGCGTTTGGTTTTCAGGTTCAAAAGCATGGAGGGAAAGTTAGGTGCTATAGCGGAATGGGAGCTATTGAAATGAGGATGTACCCAGAAGGTTTTGGTTCACTATGGAATGGCTGGAGCAAAAGCTTTGCAACAGGGGCATCTAGAACAAACATTTGGTATTTGATGTTGGTTTGTATATGGCTTGGAGGTTTGATGACATTTTTAACAAGCTATCAAACCCTTCCATTAGAACTTTATGTTATTGGCTATGTGTTAATTGCTCTGCATATCAAGAGAACACTCGCAATTATCGGAAACTTTGGGTGGGGTACCGCATTATTATTTCCTTTTCATCTACTATTCTTTTTTATCTTGTTTGGCTACTCTTGTGTGCAAACATTTTTCAAAAAGAATGTTACTTGGAAAGGGCGAAAAATTGACCTGTAAATATACAAAAAAACAGGAGGCAGATACACCTCCTGAATTAAGCAGCACTTTGTAAACTTCGGTTAGGTAACCTCCATTTGTACGTGTAAGATAGGACGCGTAAAGAGACAATTCCTACAAAAAGAATATAAAGTTGAACTGGGGAGCTTGCAATTCCAAAGCCGATAATTAAGCCGGCGAGGATTGCCCAAGCTGCATATATTTCCGCTCTTAGTACAAGTGGCCTTCTGCCTGCAAGTAGATCACGGATGATACCGCCGCCGCTCCCGGTTAATACTGCAGCGACCACTACTGCGCTAATTGGGTGATTCATGCCTGTTGCAAACAAAGCCCCTTGGATGGCAAAGGCGGCAAGACCTATCGCATCAAAGAAATTGCCCCACTTTCTCCAGTGCTTTAATAAATTATTTGGAAAAAGGAAGACTGTTGTCATTGCGACCAGCGCAACTTGAAACAGCATTCCTTGCTCCCAAAGCGAGGAGATTGGAACCCCGATGAGGAGGTTTCGAACTGCTCCGCCCCCAAAAGCTGTCACTATTCCTAATATATAAACGCCGAGTATGTCATACTCTTCTTCCATCGCTACAATCGCTCCGCTTATAGCAAATGCGATGGTCCCGATGATGCTGAAAACTTCCCAAGTCATGCTATCACTCCATCAA
This sequence comes from Sutcliffiella horikoshii, assembly GCF_002157855.1. NCBI lineage: Bacteria > Bacillati > Bacillota > Bacilli > Caryophanales > Bacillaceae > Sutcliffiella > Sutcliffiella horikoshii. The sequence continues at coordinate 2,023,219 of NZ_CP020880.1, forward strand.
AATAATACAAGATTCATAAAGCCTTCCTGATTTTATATAGAAAACCAGCCGAATGCAATAGTTTTAGAGGATTTAATAGAGAAAAAACGCATATTTTGATATGATTAAGGAACTTATACAACCATTCCTAACAATATTTTAGAAAAAGGGGTTACGCATTTGAACGAAACGCAAAAGAAAGACATGGAAAGAGTCATTCTAGTTGGCTGTCAGTTGCCAAAAGATGACGATCAAGCATTCTTCTATTCGATGGATGAATTAGCATCCCTGACCAAAACGGCCAACGGAGAAGTTTTAGTTTCCTTAACTCAAAAAAGAGAACGGGTTCACCCTGCTACATACATAGGTAAAGGGAAATTAGAAGAGTTGGTCCAGCTTGAAGAAGAATTAGAACCTGAAATCATTATTTTTAACGGAGAACTGGCACCAAGTCAAAACAGAAACCTCTCTAAAATACTTAATGCCAGAATCATTGATCGCACACAGTTGATCTTAGACATATTTGCTCAGCGTGCCAAATCAAAAGAAGGAAAGCTTCAAGTAGAATTGGCTCAACTTCAGTACCTATTACCCCGCCTTGGCGGAAAAGGTGTGGAACTGTCCCGTCTTGGAGGAGGAATAGGAACAAGAGGACCGGGTGAAACGAAATTAGAATCCGATCGCAGACATATTAATAGAAGAATTGTGGATATCAAAACCCAGCTAACTTCGATTGTCAGTCATCGAGAAAGATATCGTGAGCGCAGAAAAAGAAATCAAGCATTTCAACTTTCGTTGGTCGGATATACCAATGCGGGTAAATCAACCATTTTCAATCGTCTGACGGAAGCTGGTACGTTTGAGGAGAACCTATTATTCGCAACTCTCGATCCAACAACAAGAAAGGTCATGATGCCATCTGGATTTAATGCCCTTCTGACTGACACTGTAGGATTTATCCAAGACCTGCCGACCTCGCTTGTAGCAGCATTCCGTTCTACACTTGAAGAAGTGACGGAAGCTGACCTGATTTTACATGTGGTCGATAGCTCCAGTCCCGATCACGTCAACCATGAAAAAACGGTAGACAAACTGCTGAAGGAACTTGGAGTGGAAGGTGTTCCTGTATTAACAATTTATAATAAGAAGGATCAGACCACTGAAGGGTTCACACCTGCTTATAATCAAGAAATTTTGCATATTAGTGCTTTAGACCCTATGGACATCACCTTATTGATCAATAAGATAGAATCGCTCATCAAAGTTCAGATGGAGCCCTATCATATTGTTGTGCCGTCTTCGGAAGGGAAAATGATTGCACAATTAAAACAAGAGACTGTCCTTTCAACTATGGAATTTACCGAAGAGACAGAAAGCTATGAATTACAAGGGTATTATTTTGATAACTCAAAATTGGCTTCTGTCATTCAGCAAAGAATGAAGAAATAGAGGAGATTTAGAATGTTCCATTTATTACAACACGGGGAAGTCATTGAACCGATCGTACGTAAAATAGAAGAAAAGCTTCAAGAAAGTTTTCAACAAGTGGATGCAGGTGTAGAAACCAATCAATTCAGAGTTTTAAAAAGCTTTCAGGAGAATCGTGTAAGTGATTCTCATTTCATTCCATCCACTGGATATGGATATGATGACATTGGACGAGATACGCTTGAGAAAATCTATGCGGAAGTATTTGGTGGGGAAGCGGGACTGGTGCGACCACAAATCATCTCGGGCACACATGCCATCTCGATTGCACTGTTTGGGGTGTTGCGGCCTGGAGATGAACTGCTTTATATCACTGGAAAGCCATATGATACGTTAGAAGAAATTGTAGGAATTCGCGGAAGTGGCGTGGGCTCTTTGAAAGAATATAATATTGGCTATAAAACCATTGATCTAAAGAATAATCGTGGAATTGACTGGGAAGCGGTGAGCAATGCAATAACGCCTTCCACCAAAATGATTGGCATACAACGTTCAAAGGGGTATGCTACAAGACCTTCTTTTACAATAGAAGAAATTAAAGAAATGATCCGTTTTGTTAAGGAAATCAAACCAGACGTGGTGGTGTTTGTGGACAACTGTTACGGGGAATTCGTGGAGCTTGAAGAACCATGCCACATTGGGGCAGATTTAATGGCAGGCTCTCTAATTAAGAATCCTGGTGGAGGTATTGCTAAAACAGGCGGATATATTGTAGGAAAAAAAGAGTTGGTGGAAGCTTGTTCTTACAGGATGACTTCCCCTGGGATTGGCGCGGAGGCTGGTGCGAGTCTATACAGTCTGCAAGAAATGTATCAAGGTTTCTTCCTTGCTCCCCATGTAGTCGGCCAAGCGTTGAAAGGCGCTATGTTCACTGCTGCGTTTTTAGAAGAGCTTGGGATGAATACCTCCCCAAGCTGGGATGCACACCGTACGGATTTGATACAATCTGTGCAATTTGATGATAAAGAAAAAATGATTGCCTTTTGCCAGGCAATTCAATATGCATCACCTGTCAATTCTCATGTTACGCCATATGCCAACTATATGCCTGGGTATGAAGATGACGTCATTATGGCTGCAGGCACGTTTATTCAAGGTGCAAGTATTGAGCTTACGGCAGATGGTCCGATCAGAGCACCGTATGTTGCATATGTCCAGGGAGGCTTGACCTATGCGCATGTGAAGATTGCTGTGTGCAGTGCGGTGGATCATTTGATTAGTAAGGGGTTATTGGATAGTTGATTTTTTATGAGCCTAGGGTTACCCCTGGGCTTTTTTGTTTGGATGGAAATATATTACTGGTGTTTATAGGGTTAAGACCTTAGTGAGGCGGAAAACGGTCTGGAGAAGTCTTCATGAAGTCGATGAAGACGTGAATGGGGCAGAAAAGGGTCAGGAGAAGTCTTCATGAAGTCGGTGAAGACGTGAGTGAGGCGGAAAAGGAACAGGAGAAGTCTTCATGAGGTCGATGAAGACCCGAGTGAGGCAAAAAAGGGTGAAGAGAAGTCTTCATGAGGTCGATGAAGACGTGAGTGAGGCGGAAAAGGAACAGGAGAAGTCTTCAAGAAGTCGATGAAGAGTCAAGTCCATATTAATGTGTAAAAATAGTTACAATGAGATCTAATGCTAAATGTGTTATGGGGTTATGTTTTCAGGTCTTGTTCTTCTTAAAGGTTTAGGGTGTATTCTTTACCCCCTAGGGGGTAAAATTTTCCCTTTTTATGGCCCAGTCACTGTAAGCGCTTTTTTATTAACAAACATTAATGTGACAGTTCACATAATTCCGTTTAGGGAATTAAAAAACTATTTTACTTAGATATGGTGTATATACTTTGACTTACTCCATTCTTCCTCCATTTTCATCAGTACAGATCCAATTATACGTATTGCAGATTGATCGTTCGGGAAAATTTGAATTACCCTTTCTCTTCTCCTTATTTCCCTATTTACTCTTTCTAGCATATTGGTTGTACGTAAGTGTTTGTGAAGCTCAGCTTTTTGAGAATGAAACTGCATTGCATCTTCAAAGCCAGCATCCAACGTTTCAATTACCTTAGTAAACCCTTTTACTTCGTAATACTTCTCAATAAAGTCGCGCTTCAGTTCTCGGCTCAATTTAATGTTGGATGTTCTAAAGATTTCCTTGAGTTCTGTTTTTGCTTCTGAAGAGTTTTTCTTAGGAAAGGAGTCCATTATATTCCTAAGAAAATGAACACAACACCTTTGCCAAGAGGTTCCTAAAAAGGATTCTTTTATAGCAGCCACTAACCCTGCATGTGCATCAGAAATCACCATCTTAGGTGATTGTATCCCTCTTGATTTTAGGTGATCAAAGAAATTAGACCAACTTTCTTCTGATTCCCCATGGGTAACCCTTAACCCAATAATCTCTCTATGTCCTTCTTCGTTTACACCGCAAGCTATAAGTACTCCTTTTGAAACAACCCTATCGTTCTCACGAACTTTAATATACATGGCATCAACATATATGTATGGATAATAAAGGGTGTTTAGTGGGCGGTTTCTCCACTCATTAACTATTGGATCCAATGATTTAGTGAGGTTAGATACTAGTGATTTAGATACACCTTTTCCACACAGTTCTTCTACAATCTTGGTAACTTTACGAGTTGAGACTCCATTTACAACCATCTCAATCATAGAAAGAATTAGAGCTTGTTCGCATCGCTCATACTTTTGGAATACAGAAGTTGAAAATTCACCATCACGAGTTCGGGGAACCTTTAATGTGAGTGAGCCAGTGCCGGTAATTAATTCTCGTTCATAGTAGCCATTCCGATATCCTCTGCGGTCATCCGTTCTCTCGTGAGAGAGAGCATTAATATATTCGTCCCTTTCTTTCTCCATAAGCGAATTCAATACAAGGGCTAAAGATGCTTTTACCGGGGATCCTAAAGAGCTTTTTTCTACCTCGGCTTTAAGTTGTTCCAAATTTATAGTAATATTAATGTTGGTCATTATCATTGCCTCCGTGTGTGATTGTTTTTCGTCGAACACATTGTAACACGGACATTGATAATGGCCTTTCTTTTTACACAATTATATAGACTTAATCCGATGAAGACGTGAGTGAGGCAGAAAAGGAACAGGAGAAGTCTTCATGAGGTCGATGAAGACCCGAGTGGGGCAGAAAAGGGTGAAGAGAAGTCTTCATAAGGTCGATGAAGACCTGAGTGAGGCGGAAAAGGGTCCGGAGAAGTCTTCATACAGCCAATGAAGACCTGAGGCAAGTCGGAAAACGGTCATGAGAGGTCTTCATGAAATGTATCACGTTTTCCCATGAGAAAAAATCAATTACACAGTGCTTCCTAACTATAGTTTTTAAAAAGTTTATCAATATGTTTTCAAATGACTGTAAGTGGTATTAGATAAAGGGGACCAATATCCCTATTACATAGAACTACTTTCCTCATCCCACGCAATTATTCTTAGAAAATAAAAATGATGTTAGAAAACCTAACATGTTCTTGACAGATTATCTAACATCGCATAAACTAAGAGTAACTTCATAGGAAATGATGAAAGGAGGATTTGTAGTGAGTGACAATATTAGACGTTCGATGCCATTATTTCCAATAGGAATTGTCATGCAACTAACGGAATTGTCAGCTCGACAAATCCGATATTATGAAGAAAATGAGCTGGTATTTCCTGCTCGTTCAGAAGGCAATCGCCGACTTTTTTCCTTCAATGATGTAGACACTCTATTAGAGATTAAAAACCTCATTGAACAAAAAGTGAACATTGCTGGCATCAAACAGTTGATGACAGTCAAGCAACAGCTTAACGAGGTTCCTTCAGAAGAGGTAACGAAAGAAGCTGTTAAGCCTGAATTGTCGGATGACCAATTACGCAAATTATTGCGTGCTGAAATGATGCAAGCTGGAAGATATAATCGAACGAGTCTTCGTCAAGGAGACATGTCCCGATTTTTCCATTAATTTTTTGAGTTTTTTGGTAAGTTTTTATTAAAACTATAAGAGTAAAAAATTTGAGGAGGAACTTTATTATGGCTAAGTACACACACGAGGACATCAAACGTATCGTCCAGGAGGAAAATGTAAAATACATCCGTCTACAATTCACGGATATCCTTGGGACAATCAAAAATGTGGAAATCCCTGTAAGTCAGTTAGAAAAAGCTTTGGATAACAAAATGATGTTTGACGGATCTTCTATCGAAGGATTCGTACGTATCGAAGAATCGGATATGAACTTATACCCTGATCTTGACACATTTGTAGTTTTCCCTTGGACTTCTGAAAAAGGTAAAGTTGCACGCTTCATCTGTGATATCTACAACCCAGATGGAACGCCATTCGATGGAGACCCTCGTGCAAACTTAAAGCGTATGTTAAAGGAAATGGAAGACCTAGGATTTTCCGATTTCAACCTTGGACCAGAGCCAGAGTTCTTCCTATTTAAATTAGATGAAAAAGGCGAACCTACTTTAGAATTAAATGATAAAGGTGGATATTTCGACCTTGCTCCAACGGACCTTGGTGAAAACTGCCGCCGTGATATCGTTCTTGAGCTTGAAGAAATGGGCTTTGAAATTGAAGCTTCCCACCATGAAGTAGCTCCAGGACAACATGAAATTGATTTCAAATATGCAAGCGCAATTCAAGCTTGTGATGACATTCAAACTTTCAAGCTTGTTGTAAAAACAATCGCTCGTAAACACGGTTTGCATGCAACATTCATGCCAAAACCATTGTTCGGAGTGAACGGTTCTGGTATGCACTGCAACCTTTCCTTATTCAAAGACGGCGAAAATGCGTTCTATGATGCTAACGGTGACTTAGAATTAAGCGATAATGCAAGACACTTTATCGCAGGTATCATCAAGCACGCGACAGCTTTCACTGCAGTAACTAACCCTACTGTAAACTCTTATAAGCGTCTAGTACCTGGATACGAAGCACCTTGTTATGTTGCATGGTCTGCTCGTAACCGTAGCCCATTAATTCGTATTCCGGCTTCTCGTGGTATTTCCACTCGTGTAGAAGTTCGTAGTGTAGACCCGGCAGCAAATCCATACCTTGCTATGGCTGTATTATTAAAAGCTGGACTTGACGGCATTAAAAACAAATTGGAAGCTCCAAAGCCAATTGACCGCAACATCTATGTGATGAACAAAGAAGAGCGTGTCGCTGCTGGTATCGCAGACCTTCCGGCAACACTTTATGCTGCACTTGAAGAATTAAAATCAAATGAAGTTATCCAATCTGCTTTAGGTGAGCATTTACTTGAGCACTTCATCGAAGCAAAAGAAATCGAGTGGGATATGTTCCGTACACAGGTTCACCCATGGGAGAGAGATCAATATTTAACTCAATACTAAGATAATCAAAAACCTTCGCACATAACGTGCGGAGGTTTTTTTGTGGAATTGAGATTTTTGTCCTGTCATATTATCCACTTCAAACAAATAAGCTTTACTAGTAAGTGTACAAGGGAGTGGCTATATGGCAAAGGTGAATCATCCAACTATAACTGCTGAAATGATTGAAAAGTATTATGAGTGCAATAAGGAAAAGAAAGAAATAGAAAAACAGATGGAAGAACTAAAAGAACGATTTCATCTATATTTTGACAAAAGCTTTGGAGAAGATGAAAAAGCAGAAGTTGTGATGGGAGGATACAAGCTGCAAAGACAGGTTAGGAAATCGGAGAAATATTCCGATGAAACTGTTCAAAAACTTGAGGATTTGAGAATGACAGAACTGATAAAGACGGTTAAAAAGCCGGATGATGCTAAAATCAAAGCCGCTATCCAACTTAATTTGATCCAAGAAAAGGACTTGGAAGGTTGTTTAGTAACCAGTTCATCATTAGCGATTTCCGTAAAACCGCTTACACCGAAATAATATAAGAGGGGGGATGGAGAGGTGTCAGAGCAAAAACAGATTAGACCGATTTCTAAAGGTGCATGGTTCCGAATCGTGTTTCTTGCATTTGCTCTTGTTAATCAGCTACTCGTAGTTTATGGAAAATCGCCGTTACCTTTTACAGAAGCTCAGTTGGAGCAACTATTCAGTTTAGTTTGGACTGCCGTGGCGGCGCTCGTTGCTTGGTGGAAGGATAATGATTGGTCAGAGAAAGCTAGAAGCAGAATTAAGTAGAGGGTGTGCTAGGCCGAGGTGATACCACCTTGGTTTTTTGTTATTTAGATAGCGTGGGTGGTGAAGAAAAATGAAAGTACTGCTTTTCGCAGACCCTGGAATTGATGACTCTTTAGCAATTATCTATGCATTGCTTCATCCTGAACTTGAGCTGATGGGAATAGTTACAGGATATGGGAATGTTTCTGTATATGATGCAACACGAAATGCCTCCTTCCTTTTAGCGCTTGCAGGAAGATCAGATATTCCCGTAATTAGGGGATCTTCTCAGCCTCTAAGTGGTATTCCTACAACCTTTTATCCAGAAATACATGGACCACAAGGGTTGGGTCCGATAATTCCGCCGGAGGATTTTCAGGCTGATGTCAGCTCGTTTGAAACTATGTTTGAGGTTATCGAGAATAATATAGAAGAACTTGTAATTGTTGATGTGGGTAGACAAACATCCCTTGCTTTTGCATTTAATCTCAGACCTGAACTAATGGACCAGGTTAAAGAGGTATATCTAATGGGTGGAGCATTTATGGTTCCTGGTAACGTAACAGATGTTGCGGAAGCCAACTTTTGGGGAGACCCGATTGCTACTTCTGTAATCTTGAATAAAGCGAAAAAAGTATATATAACCCCACTAAATGTAACAAACAGGGCCATAATTACCAGGGATATTGCGACATTCATTTTCACTCAAACTAGCAGTCCGTACAAATATCTAATCCCAGCTGTCACCAATTATTATGCTACATTTTACGACCAGGTGATGCCTGGTATAGATGGTTCACCAGTGCATGATGTATTCACTCTTTATTATCTATTGAATAAGGATAAAACATATACAATTCAAAGAGATGTAAGGGTTGCAGTTGTTGATGTAAACAGAGGGCAAAGTATAGCGGACTTAAGGATGGTTTACAAAAAGCCTGAACGGAAGCATTATATAGCGATGGATTTTGATTATAACGATTTTATTGATGACTTTACAAGGGTGAATTTGAGAGACGCAAGCCAATAAAGAATTAAAAATACTGGGAGCCCCAATTATCTAATTGCTGAATAAAAAACAGTGATGTGACTATTATAAAAACATAGTAGTTAGATGGGGTGATGGGTTAATGGATTTGAATTGGATTTGGAAAGCGGTTTTAATAACTATAATAGGAACGTTTTTACTAAGAATTGCAGGAAGAAAGTCCATTTCACAGATGACTTTAGCTCAAGTGGTAATAATGATTGGTATCGGATCTCTGTTAATTCAACCTTTAGCAGGTAAAAGCATTTGGGTAACGTTTGGAGTGGGTATCACTCTTGTAGTAACGCTTGTATTAATGGAATTCTTGCAATTAAAATCCGACATTTTTGAAAAGTTGATTACGGGAAAATCCAAAATACTAATAGAAAACGGAAAATTAAATGTAAAAACATTAAAGAAATTAAGATTTACCATTGACCAACTGGAGATGAAACTTAGACAGAATAGTATATCTAGTATAAGTGATGTAAAGTGGGCCACACTAGAACCAAACGGTCAATTAGGGTTTGAGTTAAACGAGCAAGCAAAGCCCATAACTAAGAAAGAATGGAATCTCCTCTATCAAGAAATTCAACTCTTAAAAATAATGATTAACCCTTCAAGCAAACCAAGCTGTCTTGATAAAGAGAAAGAGGGAAATCTATTTACCGAAGTTAAAAATGGAAAACATAAATTAAAAAAACGTCCTAATGAGGTACTTGATTAATCTTTAACAAAAAAAGCCGGTATACCGGCTTTTTTTAATGGATATTACGATATACTCCGATTACTTTACCAAGAATGCTCACATTTCGGACAATGATCGGTTCTAAAGTAGAGTTTTCCGGTTGTAAACGGATATAATCCTTTTCTTTAAAGAAGCGTTTGACAGTAGCCTCATCTTCTTCTGTCATGGCAACGACGATGTCTCCATTGTTAGCGGATTGCTGCTGACGAACGATAACGTAGTCGCCATCAAGGATCCCGGCTTCGATCATGCTATCTCCCATAACCTCAAGCATGAAAACTTGTTCGTCTGGTGCCACATAACGATCAGGAAGCGGAAAGTAGTCCTCGACGTTCTCAATGGCTGTAATTGGCTGGCCCGCGGTGACTTTACCGATGATTGGAACATTAACTGCAGATATTTTAGGTACCAGTTCGTCTTCCATAATCTCAATGGCTCTCGGTTTAGTAGGGTCTCGGCGTATGAGACCTTTGCTTTCTAGTCGTGCAAGATGACCATGAACCGTGGAGCTAGAAGCAAGTCCAACTGCTTCCCCGATTTCACGGACGGAAGGTGGATATCCTTTTGCTTGGACTTCTTTTTTTATGTAATCTAATATGTCCTGTTGCCTTTTTGATAGTTTCATATTCCGCACCTCTATCATTTATATTAGTGATAGTATAGCATGTTTTGGTATAAAATACAAACATAAGTTCGAATTATTGACAAGAATATACGTTCGCTTGATAATAATAGTTTAAAAGATTGGTGGAGGAAATCATATTATGAAGGGAATCATTTACTGTCGTGTGAGTACCAAAAAAGATACACAAGAAACGTCGCTGTCCCGGCAAAGGGAAGAATTAGTTTCCTTAGCGGCAAACCGAGATATCGAAATCATCGAGATAGTGGAGGAACAGGCGAGCGGATATGATTTGGATCGTGAAGGGGTTTTTCAGATAATCGAGCTTATTTCAAGTCAGCATATTGATGTCCTTCTAATCCAGGATGAAACAAGGCTTGGCAGAGGGAATGCAAAAATCGCTTTTTTACATTGGTTAAGAAAACACGAAATCAAGATATATTCTATCACGGATAATGGAGAACTGAGATTATCTGATTCTGATTCCATGGTCATGGATATTGTGGCAATTGTTGAGGAATACCAAAGAAAGCTACATAATTTGAAAATAAAGAGAGGCATGCAACGTGCGGTTAAAAGAGGGTATGACCCCACAAAAAACCTGACCAACCTCCATATGAGCCCTGGCCGCGAGAAAATTGAGGTGCCGATTGAAGAGATAGTCAGGCTTCGTAATAATAAACTTACTTTTCATGAAATCGCTGCCACATTGAGAGGGCTTGGATATGAAGTTTCAAAAGCTACTGTTAATAGAAGGTATCGTGAGTATATAGAGGATAACGACACCGGTTTGCTTGTAAAAAAACAACCTCTCTAGTAAGATAAAAGCATATCTTCACAAGGATGAAAGAAGGAGTTTTCTATGTTATCAAAAGAAAAAATAGCAAGAATCAATGCACTTTCCAAAAAGGCCAAAAGTGAAGGTCTTACAAAGGAAGAGACAGCCGAACAACAAAAGCTTCGTCAAGAGTATATCAAGACATTCCGAGCTTCCATGGAAAATACGTTGCAAGGTGTAACAATTGTGGATCCGGAAGGAAATGATGTTACTCCGGAAAAATTGAAAGAAACAAAAAAGAATTTAAAGCATTAATCGCTTTTTTTCAGAACATTGGAACATACTATTTATGATAAAATAGAATTTTTCCATGAAAAAATAAGTTAAAGAGAGAAAGGGTGGATAAGATGACACAACATATAGATCAACTTTCCATTAATACAATCCGTACATTATCTATCGATGCAATTGAAAAGGCAAACTCTGGTCACCCAGGAATGCCAATGGGTGCTGCACCTATGGGATATTCTTTATGGACAAGATTTATGAACCACAACCCTAAGAATCCGAACTGGTTTAATAGAGACCGCTTTGTACTTTCTGCAGGTCACGGTTCCATGTTACTTTATAGCCTTTTACATTTAGGCGGATATGACGTATCTATGAATGATTTAAAAGAATTCCGTCAATGGGGAAGCAAAACTCCAGGACACCCTGAAGTTGGTCACACGCCTGGTGTAGATGCAACAACTGGCCCTCTTGGACAAGGTATTGCGATGGGTGTCGGTATGGCAATGGCAGAGCGCCACTTGGCAGCTACATATAACAAAGAAGATATGGAACTTGTGAATCACTTTACATATAGCATTTGTGGAGATGGGGACTTGATGGAAGGTGTATCTGGAGAAGCTGCTTCTCTTGCATCTCACTTGAAATTGGGACGTTTTATCGTTCTTTACGATTCCAATGATATCTCGCTTGATGGTGACTTAGATCGTTCCTTCTCTGAGAGCATTGAAACGCGTTTCAAAGGATACGGCTGGCAATATATCCGCGTGGAAGATGGAAACAATTTAGAAGAAATTGCTGCTGCGGTGGAAGAAGCACAAAGTGACCTTTCCCGTCCAACCATGATTGAAGTAAAAACTACCATTGGTTACGGTTCACCAAACCGTGCAGGTAAATCGGATGTTCATGGTGCACCACTAGGCTCCGATGAATTGAAACTGACTAAGGAAGCGTACAAATGGACATTTGAGAACGATTTCCATGTTCCGGAAGAAGTTTACACTCATTTCCGTGAAACAGTTGCAGATAAAGGTGCAAAAGTGGAAGCGGAATGGAATGAAATGTTTGATGCTTACAAATCAAAATACCCAGAGCTTGGAAAACAACTTGAAGCAGCGATGAAAGGTGAACTTCCTGAAGGATGGGATTCTGAGATTCCTGTCTATGAAGAAGGAAAAAGCTTAGCTTCCCGTGCTTCATCTGGTGAGGTTCTGAACGCTATTGCCAAACAAGTACCTTCCTTCTTTGGTGGATCTGCTGACTTGGCTGGTTCAAACAAAACGAATATTAAAAACGAAGCTGACTTCACTGCAGAAGATTACAGCGGACGCAATATTTGGTTTGGTGTTCGTGAATTCGGAATGGGTGCAGCTATGAACGGTATGGCGTTACATGGCGGTCTAAAAGTATATGGTGGAACGTTCTTCGTATTTTCCGATTACTTGCGTCCAGCTATACGATTAGCGGCACTTCAACAGTTGCCTGTAACGTATGTGTTCACTCATGACTCCATTGCAGTTGGGGAAGATGGACCTACACATGAGCCAATCGAACAACTTCCATCATTACGTGCAATGCCGAACCTTTGTGTTATTCGTCCTGCAGACGGTAACGAAACGGCTGCAGCATGGAAAGTGGCATTAGAATCCGAAAAGACACCAACAGCACTTGTGTTAACACGTCAAAACCTGCCTACTATTAAAGGGACAGATGAGACGGCACTTGAAGGTGTGCGTAAAGGTGCTTATGTCATTTCTAAAACTGAAAAAGAAACTGCTGATGCACTTATACTTGCAACAGGTTCTGAAGTCGGTCTTGCTGTGGATGCTCAGAAAGCATTACAACAAGAAGGTATTCATGTGTCTGTCGTAAGTATGCCTTCATGGGATCGTTTTGAACAACAATCTCAAGAATACAAAAACTCTGTATTACCGAAAGAAGTGAAGAAACGTCTTGGAATTGAAATGGCTACTCCACTAGGGTGGGAGCGTTATACTGGAGATGAAGGGGATATCCTCGCCATCAACGGATTCGGTGCATCTGCACCAGGCGAAAGAATCATGAAAGAATACGGTTTTACTACTGAAAATGTAGTTGCACGTGTTAAAGCGTTGTTAGATAAATAAGCATGTTAGAAAAAGTGAGTATTACCTAATTACATGGTAATGCTCATTTTTTTATGCATTCGACAATATTTGCTAAAAATAGCCCCTTGTCAACTACACTATAAGACAAAACTCTGCTCTATCATTCTCTATAATAAAAGAAAAGAAGTGTCAGGAGGGTTTCGTTTGCGCGAATATATGATTTATTTGATAGAGGAAGAAGTAGCTAAACATTACTCTGGTAATGAGTTAAAACTTTTCCAGCTTTTTCAGCAATACGAACAAGAGGAACCACTTCGTTCCATCATCAAACGGCAAGTGGATTATGTTACGCTCCCAGTCCCGACCTTCCCCCTTCAACAATCATTAGAGCAGGCCTTAAAGAACAAGGAAGGTTACAAACGAGTGGCCTATCAACATAAAATAGAAAAAGAAGATTCCACAGCAAAGCTATCCATATTCGAAAAGTACTTAAAGCTTTCTTCAAAGGGATCATTTGAAGCAGAGGCAATCTTCTTTGAAATAATACGTAAACAAGCTCCATATTTTCTTGCAATAGACGCCAGCTCAAATCGCTATGGGTGGCTCCAACCAATTAAACAGAGAAAATTTGTTTAATTGGTGGAGAAATCTATCGGAAAATGTTGTATAATAGGTTTTAGTTTAGTACACTACATTGGTAGACCTAGTTTTGAGGAGGAAATTTTTTAATGGAAACATGGATTTGGATTCTTATTGTAGTTCTAGCATTGATTGCTGGGGTTGCACTAGGATTTTTCATCGCTCGTAAGTACATGATGACTTACCTAAAGAAAAATCCACCAATTAATGAGCAAATGCTTCGCGTGATGATGATGCAAATGGGAATGAAACCATCCCAAAAGAAAATTAATCAAATGATGTCTGCGATGAATAAGCAAATGAAATAAATGAAAAAGCACTCACTATGGGTGCTTTTTCTTTTTGAGAAAAAACACTACAAAAAGTATCTTCCTAAAAATTTGAATATTTGCTAAACTGTTATAGTTGATCATAGATATAAAAATCGGGGGAAAGAGAATGAGTATTTTCAAAGACCTTTGGTGGTTTTTTAAACAAGAAAGAAAGTCATACATTCCAGGAGTGCTGCTCCTAGCATTTGTCGCGTTCCTAGAACTGATTCCACCAAGGATAGTTGGAATGACGGTCGATCATATTGTAGAAGGTACCCTTACGAGGGAGACGGTTCTTACACTAATGCTGGTGCTCCTTGGTACAGCTGTCATCGTCTACATATTACGTTATCTTTGGAGAATCATGATTTTTGGCCCGGCGGTGAGACTGGCTAGATTACTCCGCAACAATTTATATGAGCTTTTTACAAAGATGTCGGCAAGTTTTTATCAACGCAGACGTGTTGGGGATTTGATGGCGCATTCGACGAATGACCTACAAGCTATACAACAGACCGCAGGAGCGGGGGTTTTAACTCTTGTTGATTCCTTAATGACTGGAGGATTTGTTCTCATTGCCATGGCAGCGACGATCAGTTGGAAATTGACACTTATCTGCCTTATTCCACTTCCAATTATGGCTATAGCAACCAACTACTATGGAACGCTGCTTCACAAAACATTTCATAAGGCTCAAGCTGCATTCTCTTCTCTAAATGATAAAGTACAAGAAAGTGTTAATGGAATAAAAGTGGTCAAAACCTTCGGGCAAGAAAAAGAGGAAATAGTTGAGTTTGAAAAACAGGCAGAAGATGTGGTGAAAAAGAATGTTACGGTTGCAAAAATAGACTCCCTGTTTGACCCTACAATTGGGTTGGTGATTGGTGTTTCTTTTTTCCTTGCGATCGCTTTTGGTTCTAGATATGTCATGACAGGAGAACTGACAATTGGGGAACTAATTGCATTCACTACCTATCTTGGTCTGTTGATTTGGCCGATGCTTGCATTTGGCTGGCTTTTCAACATTGTAGAACGCGGCAGGGCTTCTTACGACCGTGTAACAGCCCTGATGAAAGAGGAAGTTGATATAAAAGATACCAAAGGAGCAATCGAGACAGTTCCAACAGGTGATATTATGTACAATGTACAAACTTTTACATATCCAACCGAAAAAGAACCGTTGTTAAAAGACATTAATGTACACGTAACACAAGGTCAGACACTTGGTGTAGTTGGAAAGACTGGTTCCGGGAAAACAACTTTGTTGAAGATGCTGATCAGGGAATTTGATGGTATACAAGGAGATATCCTGATTGGTGAAACTTCCATAAAAAATTACAGGTTAGAAGCTTTGCGAAAAGCGATTGGTTATGTTCCACAGGATCACTTTCTATTCTCTGCCACCATTGCTGATAATATCGCCTTTGCAGTACCTGATGCGACATTTGAAGAAATCATTCAGGCAGCGAAACTGGCAAATATCCATGAAGATATTATTCAGTTTACTGACGGTTATCAGACCATGGTTGGAGAACGTGGAGTTTCCTTGTCGGGTGGACAAAAACAAAGATTATCCATTGCTAGGGCCTTGCTAATGGATCCGGAAATTTTAATACTCGATGATTCTCTTTCCGCTGTTGACGCAAAAACGGAGGAAAGCATCTTGCATGCTCTTAAGGAAAATCGTCAAGGAAAAACAACCATTATAACTTCTCATCGATTAAGTGCCATCCAGCATGCACAAACAATTATCGTTTTAGAAAATGGGCACATCGTGCAGAAGGGGACACATGGGGAGCTGATGGATGAGGAAGGTTGGTATAAGAATATGTATCATCGTCAAGCATTGGAATCCCTTGTGGAGCATGGGGGTTAAGAGATGAACAATCAGACAATAACAGCAAAAGAACAAAGGCAGGTCTTAAAGAGATTATTGGGGTATGCCAGACCGCACATTAAACAATTCATATTTGCATTCAGCTTACTAGTCCTTGCGACGATCGGTGAAATAGTGGGGCCTTTAATCATAAAAGTGTTCATTGATGATTATTTAACACCACAAGTGATGGAAACAGGTCCCATTGTCACCCTTGCTTCGCTTTATATCGGGATCTTGATTGCAAAAGTAATCATTACTTACTTTCAACTGTTAAAATTTCAAGAGATATCCTTAAAGATAATACAAGAACTGCGTATTGATATTTTTGCAAAAGTACAGAAACTTGGATTGAAGTTCTTTGATAAAACCCCTGGAGGAAGTATAGTTTCAAGAGTTACTAATGATACAGAGGCAATCAAGGATATGTTTGTAAGTGTTATCTCGACATTCGTCCAAAATGGTGTGTTCTTAATTGGAATTTTTATAGCAATGTTTCTATTGAATGTTCAATTGGCCATCTTCTGTTTGCTGATCATCCCGATCATTTTTGCAATCATGGCGACGTACCGACATTTTAGCTCCAGATTTTATGCGGATTTGAGAGAAAGGCTCAGCCAGTTGAATGCCAAACTGAATGAATCCTTACAAGGTATGTCTATCATTCAAGTATTTCGACAAGAGAAACGCCTTCGCAAGGAATTTGCAGAAATTAATGAAGCGCACTACCAGGCTGGAGTGAAAAACATTAAGCTTGACGGACTCTTGCTTCGCCCGGCTATTGATTTTGTCTATGTCCTTTCGTTAATCTTGGTATTGAGTTATTTTGGAATATCATCGATTGGTAACGTGATAGAAATAGGAGTCCTTTATGCATTTGTCAATTACTTGGGGAGATTCTTTGAACCGGTTAATCAAATGATGATGAGGCTGTCTATGTACCAACAGGCTATAGTATCCGCCTCAAGGGTCTTCCAACTTCTTGATGAAAAGGAACTAGCACCAACAGCGGAAAAGTCACTAAGCTCACCATCTATTGCATCTGGGGAAATCGAATTTAAAAACGTAACATTTTCATATGATGGAAAACGTGATGTATTAAAGGATATATCTTTTACAGCAAAGCCGGGGGAAACGGTTGCTTTGGTCGGCCATACGGGCAGTGGGAAAAGTTCCATTATCAACCTGCTAATGAGATTCTATCAGATTGAAAGAGGAGAAGTCCTTATTGATGGCTTCCCATTAAAGTATTTTGAAGATCAGGAGCTTCGAAAAAACATGGGGCTTGTACTTCAAGATCCATTCCTTTTCTATGGTACAATCAATCATAATATCCGCTTGCATGATCCATCCATAACAGATCAAGAGATAAAAGAAGCGGCTGAATTTGTTCAGGCAGATTCTTTTATTAAGAAATTACCAGACCAATATGAGCAATTGGTAGTCGAAAGAGGAGCGACCTTCTCTAGTGGTCAAAGGCAGCTGGTGGCTTTTGCGAGAACCATTGCAACAAAACCAAAAATTCTAGTTCTTGATGAGGCAACGGCAAACATTGATACCGAAACTGAAGAAGCAATCCAGACAGCTCTTGAAAAAATGAGAAAAGGACGAACGACCATCGCGATTGCTCATCGACTTTCTACTATCCAAGATGCTGATCAAATTCTAGTTTTGCATCAGGGAGAAATTGTCGAGAGAGGAACACATCAAGAATTATTGAATGTAGAAGGTTTGTATTACAAAATGTATCTTCTTCAAAACGGTAATCCTGAAAAGGTGGAAGATGCGGTCATTCACCCTTAATTAAATTGTACACGGCTGTTTTAATTGGCCGTGTATTTTTTGTTTTAAAAAATAAACCCCTTCTCATTGTTTAGAAGGGGTACTGCCTGTTAAAAGCGCTATGTATTATTTAGGTACAATGATATGGTTATACTTATTTAGTAGGGTATCCAGTTCCTGGCTGAGCTTTAGTGTCTTAGAAGAGGACATTCCGTACTTTGCGACAATATCAATCAGTTCAGATCGCTTTTTTTCAATTAGTTCTATTAGTTCGTGTTTAGTAGCCAATGTTGAGTATCCTTCCTTCTTCCAATTCGTAACATCATTATACTAGAATTTAGGAGGCAATACAAAGAAAAACTTCAAGTTAATGGGACTTTAATAATTGTTAAACTAGTGAAAAATAACTAGACAATACTGTCACGGTTTCGACATAGAATGTTATAAACAGATGGTTTGTTTTAACTGATTTTTTGATACTATTATAGATATACTTTTGTAGGAGAAGTGATTATATGTCTGGAGATCTTACGTTATTCTTGGCATTTGGGGCTGGAGTACTTTCTTTCATATCTCCATGTACCTTGCCAATTTACCCTGCTTTTCTTTCTTATATAACAGGGGTATCTGTAGGGGAGTTAAAAGAAGAAAAAGGAATGCTGCAAAAGAGAAGTATTTTACATACGTTATTCTTTTTAGTTGGATTTTCTCTGATTTTTATTGCATTAGGATTTGGGACCACCTTTTTAGGTAGGTTTTTTGTACAATATCAAGATTTAATTAGGCAAGTGGGTGCTATATTAATCATCTTTTTTGGGTTAGTTATCCTAGGGGTTTTCCAACCTAAGTTTTTAATGCAGGATAAAAAGTTTGCTTTTAAAAACCGTCCATCTGGTTATATAGGAACTGTGTTAATAGGTATGGCTTTTGCTGCGGGATGGACACCTTGTTCCGGTCCGATTCTTGGAGCGGTGATTGGGATGTCGATGAATAATCCATCATCAGGTATCTACTATATGCTGGCGTATGTGTTAGGATTTGCTATACCGTTCTTTATTCTTTCGTTTTTCATTGGGAAGATGGGATGGATTAAACGCAATCATACGCTAATAATGAAAATCGGCGGATACGCAATGATCGTAATGGGAGTCATGTTGTTCTTTAATTGGTTAACCAAAATAATTGTTTGGCTGACTGCTATTACAGGAGGATTCCAAGGGTTTTAAATTGTGTGATATTTTAGTTGATTCTTATGTCCGAAAAGAGTAAAGTTAAAATTGGGAATAAAGGAAAATTACAACTTTTTTATAGGACATAAGGAGGGCTCTGCTGTGGCCAACGTTTTAGTAGTGGATGATGCAAAGTTTATGAGACTAACAATTGGGAACATTTTAACTAAATCTAACCACACTGTTATCGGTGAAGCAGAGAATGGAAAAGATGCGGTTTCACTCTATCGGGAACACCAGCCTGATCTTGTAACGATGGATATCACGATGCCTGAAATGAACGGTATTGAAGCTGTTCGTGAAATAGTGAAAGACTTTCCGAAAGCAAAAATCATTATGTGCTCAGCCATGGGGCAGCAGCGCCTTATTGTAGACGCAATTGAAGCAGGTGCAAAAGACTTCATTGTAAAGCCTTTTGATGAGAGCAGGGTACTGGAAGCTGTTAAAAGAGTGTTAGGTTAGGTGTAAAAACTATCGGACTTCTTGTACGATAGTTTTTTTTCTATAGGTAAGAGTTTTCAACCTCTATTTTAAAATCATAAATCTTAGATATCACTTTTAATATTTCTCTTTTTCGGTATAATAGTAAGAGGTTAAAAGTTGTGAATACAGAGGATGATTAATTTGTATACAGTACTATCTACGATTTTTGCAGTATGTATGGCACTTCTGGTGATATTTATCAGAATGAAAGCTGCGAAAAAACCTTCATCAGTGAAAAAAATTGTATTACCTCCTATTTTCATGAGTACCGGGGCATTGATGTTTTTATTTCCCGAATTTAGGGTCTCCTCCTTACAAATACTAGAAGCTCTAACAGTAGGTGCGATATTTTCGATATTTTTAATTAAAACTTCTAAGTTTGAAATGAAGGATAATGATATATATTTAAAAAGATCAAAGGCGTTTGTTTTCATATTGCTGGGGTTATTGGCAATAAGAGTTGTTATGAAGCTGGTACTCAGTACACAAATTGATATTGGTGAATTGACAGGGATGTTTTGGCTGCTCGCTTTCGGCATGATTGTACCTTGGAGAATTGCCATGTATATCAAGTACAAGAAGATAGAGAGTGGATCTATTCCACCAACGATAAAAACCTCGGTATAAAAACCGAGGTTTTTCCTTTAAAATAGGTGTTGATACGGGGTATGATCAATATTAAGGTGTTCCAATTTTTTTATTAGGAACTTATGATCCCGTTTAGGTGTTGCGAGAATATATCCACGAATGACATGTTCTCTTGTTATTTCCTTCGCATTTTCCTTATAGGCAATTTCGCCAATTTTTCCGGCGATCTTTTGTCTTGCAATATCTCGGAAAAGTTCCGGTACAGGTGAAACAAGCTCTTCTAATAGCTGTTTCAAATCATCCGGCCAGAGGTGACGGGTTTTATCTAAATAGAAATCCTGCCAATCCAATTCCGATTTGCCATCTTCTTTAGGCATTCTTTTAAGAAATTTACGAAACATAAAAAATCCGCCAATGGCCAAAAGTCCAACCATTGCCACGACCCAAAATAAAATTAACCATAAAAACCATCCGGTTAACATGTTCTTTTTCCCTCCGAACTCGTTAACATTCTTGTATTATTATAACCGAAACTATTATAATTGCACTAGTAAATGAAAAATCCAACCTAATTGATATAGAAAAAATGACAAAGTTTTGACGGAGGTGGCGACGATGAAAAAGATTGGTGCCGTAATAGGCAGCATGGGGAAAACAGAGATACTTTCCCAAAAAGTCTGCCCAAAATGTAATAGAGAAGTAAAACGCGTCCGCATGCAAATCATTGGTGGGGAAAATAAAGGTCAATGGCAAGAATATGAAAATGAATGTGATTGTCGATTGGCTGCTGAAACGATGCAAGCAGAAAAACGCAGAAAACATAAGTACTTTGAACAGTTTTGTATCATCCCTAGGGAGCTTGAGGATGCTACCCTCGAGAACTTTAAAGTGGATTATTCCAGCCAAGGTGAGGCTTTGGCAAGCACAATAGACTTTTTCGACCAATTCACGGGAAAAGAAAATTTATACTATTTTGGCCGGACAGGCAGAGGTAAAACACATTTAGCAGTCGGATTGTATAGATACTTCAAGGAAAATAATATTACCGCGATGTTTTTTGATGTGCCGAAACTGATGGATACCATCGTCGCATCTTGGGATAATGATTCAGGTTATTCGGAGAGTAAGTTTATGAAGGCCATCGCGGAAGTAGATGTCCTTATTCTCGATGACCTTGGAGTAGAGAGGGTAAGTGAGTGGGTGGATCAGACCATTTATTCCATCTTGAACCAAAGGCAAGGTAAAAGTATCGTGTTTACTTCCAATATCCACCCAGGGGATCTGACGAAACGGTATGGAGAACGGATTGCAGATCGAATAAAAAATAAAATGAGTCAAAATCAGTTGATTTCCATTGTGACACCGGAGAGTTATAGAACCAAAGATTTAACGATGTATAAAGATTAATATTGCTCCAAAATTTAGCCCATAGCAAACTATTGCTATGGGTTTTTCGTATTACGAAACAAAAAGTGAAATTTGTCTATTTTTGCAAGTGGAATAATGGTAAAATAATTCTAAATAGAAAGAAAAATACAAAAGGGGTGCCTTATATTGAAACAAGTAGAACAATTAAAGAAAGAACTTTCTAATGTAATTATCGGAAAAGACGAGGTTGTAGAGCTCTTATTTATCTCGTTACTTAATAAAGGACATGTGTTGTTAGAAAGTGTTCCCGGTACGGGTAAAACGATGTTGGCAAAGAGTTTTGCCAAGACAATGGATGCAAGCTTTAAACGAATCCAGTTTACTCCGGATGTTTTGCCAAGTGATGTCACAGGAATTCAGTTTTTTAATCCAAAGGAACAAAACTTTGAATTAAGGCCTGGCCCAATCATGACAAATATCTTGTTGGCGGACGAGATCAACCGTGCCACTCCAAGAACGCAATCAAGTTTACTAGAGGTAATGGAGGAACGACAAGTAACCATTGATGGGCAGACATTATCCATTCCTGGACCGTTCATGGTAATTGCGACACAAAATCCAATTGAATCTCAACAGGGTACGTTTCCATTGCCGGAAGCACAGATGGACCGCTTCTTTATCCAAATTGACTTAGGTTATCCTACGAAGGAAGAAGAGAAGGAAATAATGAATAAGTATCGGTTAGACGAGCCGATTAAACAAATGACATCCTTATATAGTAAAGAAGAAGTACTTGAATTGCAGGAACAGGTCAAACAGGTGAAAGTATCTTCGGTAGTAGAGGATTACATACTTGAAATTGTCCACATGACAAGAAACCATGAAGAAATAGAGCTAGGCGTGAGCCCCCGTGGGACATTGGCATTGATGCGTGCGGCACAAGGGTCAGCCTTCGTGAATGGCCGAGAATACGTTACACCGGAAGATGTAAAGAAAATGGCTCCATACGTTTTAAGTCACCGATTGGTACTTACGATGGAAGGGTCACTGAAGAAGACAAATAAACAAGTTGTTATAGAAGTGTTGGCAAGAGTTGTGGTGCCTGTGGAGGCGACAATATAGGAATGACTAGATGGAATCAACAAGTAGATAACCTGACACACCATATTTATTTCCGGGCATGTGCGTTCGTCATTATTGCAATCGGCTTCTTTACAGGACATCCTATTTTATTTTTTATGGGTAGCTTGTATTTTGTATACTTCGTTGTTTCTTACTATTATTTAGCCAATGTAGGAAAGAAACTCAAGCTTACAATAGTAGACGGGCAAGTGAAAGTGTTTCCCGGAGAAACAGGAATCATTAAATTGAAGGTCGAACAACCATCGAGGTTGCCTGTTTTTTCGGGACGGATTCAACTTGTTGCAGATAATAACATCGAGTTTCATAACGGAGACAGGAGAACACGGATCAGCCAAATAAGTCTGCCATTTTCCTTAATGGGTAAAAGTGAATTAGTGATTGAAATTCCTTTTACGGCAATAGAAAGAGGAGTGGCTAAATTACATCATATTGAGCTGCAAATCTCCCATTTTATTGATTTTGGTAAAGTGTATCTGCAGAAGAACGATCTGACGAAATTCGAAGCACTGGTTTACTCTGAACAGATGCCTGTAACCGGTCTTGAAAGAATCATGCCAAAGAATCAGGGCACGTATCCGACTCGGTCGTCCCTTTTTGAAGATGTTAGCACCATTATTGGGACCCGTGATTATGCAGCTGGGGATTCCTTTAATAGAATTCATTGGAAAGCTTCAGCTAAGGTCACAAGCCTTCAAACAAAAATGTATGAAAAAACATCTCAATTTTCTTGGTTAATTGTGTTTGATATTAGATCAGGGAATTTAGAAGAGAGAATCAAGGGGATTACTCATTTGTTACATCATGCAACAAAATTCAATATCCCATATTCCTTACTTGTAAACATTAAGAGAGTTGGTACACCAAGCTATTTTGAACTGCCTTACGGGGAAGGGAAACGCCATCTGCAAACTGCGTTGACCATGTTGGCAAGATTGCAAGGAAACAGTGTGTCCATTAATATGCCAACCTTTGAGAGAATTACCTTTCAACATGCTGCACATGCCCCTTATGTCATTCTTTGTGGCGAGGAAGAGCGCTTAAAAGGGTGGAGGATGCCTACTGGGACTAATGTAAACCTCCTTGATGTCAAAGTAGATTGTTGTACATTAATACCATGGCGGTCAGAAGCAAGAAAGGAGGCTGTAAATGGGTAATCTTTGGAGGAACAGCATTCACTTATTGCTCGAGCTTAATATTCTCTATTTTTTCATCTTGCTCTTGTACTTAGATTCCGGAAATTTGCCTCCTTTTTTAGGAGTGTTGTTGCCGTATGTTTTTGCGATCGCAATCTTTGGCTTTTTAAACAACAAACTTCCAAGTAGTTATGCGTCAATCATGCTTGTTGCACCAGTTTTAGCTCTTTTTGCTTACCTTTCGTCTTATAGTATCGGCCTTTCTCTTATTATAGGATTTATTATTAGTTTCCGGGCATTCATGTATTTTGTGGAGGAAAGATTCATTTCCACCTTTGCCCTTTTGATCATTTCATTCATTTGGATGCCTTTTGTATACGGCGCCGGAACATTGGTGGACTATCCTCATGGACTTACACTAATGATATTATTTGGTGCGCAGCTGGCTCTAGTTATTTTATTGTATAGTGGAAATGCTGTGATTCAATTAAAGGGAAATCGCTATATGCAAAAAAGAGTGGTTAGTGCGACTGCAGCCGTTTTTATAGGCATTTTTGCTGTTTCTGCAGTCTTTACTACAATAGGAAAATACCTGATAACAGCGGGCCTTTCGGTTTTCGGTTTAGGTGTTAGCTTTATTTTCGATATTTTGGCAAGGCCAGTGTTTGCTTTGCTTGGAATGCTTGATTGGACACCCAAAAGCAGTGGTCCTCAGGATGAGGGAGGTATTGAGATGGGGGAGGAGGAGGAAGCGGAAACCGCTGAGCTCTTACCACCCACAGACAGCCTATTTGATAATCCTGTAGTAGTGGCAGTTGGTGTCATTGTTTTCTTATCTGTGCTTTACCTCCTATTAAATAGAAAAAAAGTGAACAATCAAAAACGAGAGATGCAGCCTGAACAGCAATTTACTTCTACTATGACTAAAAAGAGTGGCGGTGGATTCTTCGCGGGCAGAAGAAAGCAAAAGCCACCGGAAAATGAAGTAAGGAAACTTATGTTTGATTTAGAGCAATTGGCTATGAAAAAGAACCGTAGCCGCCTTCCGAACGAAACTTTGGAGGAATGGTTAAAACGGGAAACCTCATTTAATGAAAGCTTTATGAAGCTGTATGCCAAAGTGCGATATGGCGAAATGAAGCTCTCACCTTCGGAAGTAGAAACTTGCAGGACCATGGCAGAAGAAATTCGTAAAGTGATGAAGCAGTGGAAAAAAGCGAGTTAGATATTAATTTTTGCAGTGTATCCAGCTTAGGGTACACTGTTTTTTTTGCGCTATGAGGAACTAGATGGCGGGAGATTAGGTAGAGAAGTCTTCATCGGCTCTATGAGGACCTGAGTGGCGGGAGATTAGGTAAAAAGAAGTCTTCATCGGTGTTATGAAGACCTGAGTGACTGGGAATTCGTTAGAGAGAAGTCCTCATGGCAGCTATGAAGACCTTAGTCGGTGGAAATTCGGTGGAGAGAAGTCTTCATCCAAGAAAAACCGTTCAAAATCAATGCATAAATGGAGTTGAGCTTCGTTTCCATAATTATCCTCCATCATATTTCGCCGTATTTGTCCATTTTCAGCGATTATTCCGCTTCTACTGTAATTAAACGAAGGTCGATATTATTGGTAGCGTTTACACTCACTATCTGGCTTTCATACGGACTAATTGCCCAAACACCCTTGATATAGATCCTCTACATGTTACGATAATAAACGTTGTTAAAAACGAACGGACAGACGGGAGCGATTAGATGCTGAAAGAAAAAGTAATTGGATTTATTGGAGCAGGATCAATGGCAGAAGCGATGATCTCAGGAATAGTAGCAAGTGAAATCATCCCTGCTAATAATGTAGTAGTAAGTAACAGATCAAACATCGACAGATTAATGGAACTTGAAGATAAATACGGTGTTCGTGGCGTGATGAAACAGGATTTGAATATGAGTGAGCTAGACATTATTGTATTGGCCATGAAACCGAAAGATATAGAAATTGCATTAGCTTCATTAAAAGATCAATTAAACTCTTCACAGTTATTGCTTTCCGTATTAGCAGGCGTAACCACAAGCTATATGGAAGAGGGATTAAATCCCGGCCAGCCCGTAATTCGTGTGATGCCAAACACGTCAAGCATGATAGGTGAATCGGCAACAGCGATTTCAGCTGGGAAGCATGTTGCGATGGATCATATAGTAGACACAAAAGTCATTTTAGAAACAATCGGTAAAGTATACAACATAGAAGAGGAACAAATGGACGTTTTCACAGGAGTAGCAGGAAGTGGTCCAGCATATTTCTATTATTTAATGGAACATATGGAGAAAACAGCGAAGGATGCTGGGTTAGATGAAGAGGTAACACGCGATGTGGTTTCACAAACTATTCTCGGTGCTGCGAAAATGATGCAGGCGAGTAATGAAGAACCAGCTTCGCTACGCAAGAAAGTGACTTCTCCTAACGGTACAACAGCAGCAGGATTAGAAGCATTAAGTGACAACGGTGGTGGAAAGGCCATCTCAGCTGCCATTAAAGGTGCAGCAGAACGTTCTAAAGAGATCAGTGCAGAAAAAGAAAAAGAATTGGTATTACAGTAAGGTTTACAACTATGTTCATAACAGGAGTGATTGAATGACCCCCGATAATAAGACAAAACGGGTAGTAATAAAAATTGGAAGCAGCTCATTGACAAGTTCACACGGTGAAATAAGCAGAAGAAAACTAGAAAGGCTTGTTGATGAAGTTGCTCAACTGAAGGATCAGGGCTATGAAGTCTTATTGGTATCTTCAGGTGCAGTAGCAGCCGGATACAGAAAGCTAGGCTGCCTGAATAGACCAACAAGTTTGCCGGAAAAACAAGCAGCAGCATCCATCGGACAAGGCTTGTTGATGGAAGCATACAGCGAGCTGTTATTATCTAACGGTTACGTTGCCTCACAAATCCTTATTACAAGAGAAGATTTTTCGGATGAAAATCGCTACAATAACGCGCGCAACACCGCTAATGTTCTTTTAGAGCGTGGTATTGTACCGATCGTCAATGAAAATGACACCGTCACGGTAAACCGTCTAAAATTTGGGGATAATGATACACTTTCCGCTAAGGTAGCAGGCCTTGTTGATGCAGATATGTTGTTAATTTTATCTGATATCGATGGGTTATATGATGCAGATCCGCGCAAAGATCCGGATGCCACTCTCTTACGAAAAGTGGAAGAGATCACCCCTGAAATTGAAGCGGCAGCAGGAGATCCAGGAAGTTCTGTCGGAACTGGCGGAATGAAATCAAAAATTGATGCTGTGAAGATTGCTATGGCATCTGGAATCCCTGCTTTCTTAGGTAAAGCAGGAGTTCCAAACATTCTCCTTCAAGCAGTGGAAAAAGAAGCAACGGGAACGTATTTTGAATCGAAGGATACAGCAGGGAACTTAAACCACAAAAAGCAATGGATCGCTTTCAACTCAGGACCTGAAGGAGAAGTAGTACTCGCGGAAGGTGCTGACGTGTCCATGCTGGGTAAAAAGAGATTATTACCTTCTAGCATCTGTAAAGTGAAAGGGTACTTCCAGGAAGGTTCCGTTGTGAGGATCTTGGACTTTGAAGGAAACAGAATCGGTCTTGGAGTGGTTAACTACTCATCCGAACAATTAAGAGAGTATGATCAGACACAGGATAAATTTACAGAAGAAGTCGTGAAGAATGACGATTTAGTATGTCACTTAGAATCGTCTATCCCAGTTGGTATATAAAAACTCAAACAGTTCTAAATAAAAAATAGGAGGAATTTGATGTCTTTATTAGTAGAAACAAATGTAGAAACACAAGCAAAAGAAGCGAAGAAAGCAGCAAAAGTTGTCAGCCTATTATCAACTGAAGAAAAAAACAGTATTCTTTTGCATATCGCTAACACCCTTGAAAGCAATGTTTCACACATCTTGGAAGCCAATAATAAGGATTTGGACAAAGGGCGCGAAAAGGGCTATACAGAAGCATATATGGACCGCTTGGCATTATCTGAAGACCGCATTGCGGATTTCGCAAATGGTCTAAGAGAAGTTGCTGAACTAGAGGATCCTGTTGGGGACATTCTGTCAGATTGGACATTGGAAAAC
Organism: Sutcliffiella horikoshii; assembly: GCF_002157855.1. Lineage (NCBI taxonomy): Bacteria > Bacillati > Bacillota > Bacilli > Caryophanales > Bacillaceae > Sutcliffiella > Sutcliffiella horikoshii. The sequence goes on from NZ_CP020880.1 coordinate 2,051,015, forward strand.
GGCCTTCAAGTTGAAAAAGTCCGCGTACCACTTGGAGTGATTGGCATGATCTATGAAGCCCGTCCAAACGTGACAGTTGATGCAACTGGACTAGCGTTGAAATCTGGTAATGCGATTGTATTAAAAGGTGGTTCTTCTGCCATCAACTCCAACCAGGCGATTGTCGATGTGATTCATAAAGCTTTAAAGACAACTTTAATCCCTGCAGAAGCAGTACAGTTTATAGCGAGTACAGACCGCAAAGCAACTCAAGAGCTGTTTACGATGAAGGATCATATTGATGTATTGATTCCTCGCGGAGGAGCATCTTTGATTAATGCTGTCGTAGAAAATGCTACAGTACCAGTCCTTGAGACAGGTGTTGGGAATTGCCACCTTTATGTTGACAAGGATGCAGATGTCGAGAAAGCATTATCCATTGTCGTTAATGCCAAAACGGACCGTCCGGCGGTTTGTAACGCAGCAGAGACGTTGATTGTCCATGAGGCGTGGTTCCACGCCAATAAAGAAGCTTTAATCAACATGTTCAAGGAAAATGGGATTACCGTGCACGGAGATGACACAGTTGTTGAAACAATTCCTGGAGCAGTTAAAGCTGGGGAAGAAGATTGGACAAACGAGTATTTAAGCATGGATATTGCAGTGAAAGTGGTTTCTGACATTGACGAGGCAATCGACCATATAGATGAATATGGAACAAAGCATTCCGAAGCCATCATTACAGAAAATAAAGAAACTGCCAGCAAGTTTATGAAACTAGTGGATGCAGCAGCTGTTTATCATAACGCTTCTACACGTTTCACAGACGGTGGAGCTTTAGGATTCGGTGCTGAGATTGGTATTTCCACTCAAAAACTTCATGCTCGTGGTCCTATGGGATTACCTGCATTAACAACGGTTAAATTCCAAATGACTGGTAATGGTCAAATTAGATAAAAATATTTTGTTATGAGTCTTGCCTCCATGGGCAGGGCTCTTTTCACTAAACATATTAAATAAAAAGAGGATTTTTTTGTCGAAAGTGGAATACATATTGTACAGAGAGAAAAGGGGAGATATTTTGCAAAATCAAATTGGCGCAATACTTAAAGTAGTAGGCGGTATAGTAATAGCCCTCGGATTCTTGTTCGGAATTATTGGAGCTTCACAAACAAACAGTTTTATATTTTTTGTTACTACTTTACTTGGTTCCCTTGTTACAGGAATGGTATTGATTGGTTTATCAGAAATCATTAGAATCTTGGAAGTGATAAACGAGAACATACCTAAAAGACGTAAAAAAATGGGATTGAGCTCAAACAACACACTTATTGAAGCACCTCCTCATCCTATGAACACTAAGGAAGAGGATGATATAAAGTCATTCCTACAAAAGCATGATGTGGAAATAGAAAAGATTATTCCGACTCCAAAGGAAGATTTCTTTATCATAAAGACTTCTGCAAGGTATATGTTGATTGAAATGGGCGGCTTCACACCAAAGATTATAGATGAGGAAAAATGGCCAGAAGATTTGGTAGGTTGGTTTGAACAGTATAATCAACAATAAAGAAAACGTAGCATTCACTAAACAGAATGCTACGTTTTTCTTTTGTTTTTCCTGAAAATTAATAGATTTGACTATTATACTTACCCTATCAATTTGGAATTACTAGAATACTATAAAGTAATTCCAGAAAAAAGGGGGTGAAAGTATGGCAGAAAAAACGTTTAACAATCGTAGTGCAGCTAGTTTGCAAATAGTCCTCCTTGTTCGCCAGGGAAGCAACCCCGCAAACTACGCCGGAGAAGTGGTATTCACCTTGCGTCCTGGACAAACAAGAACCATTTTTTACGGAAGTGAAGAAAATCCGTTCTTGAATGGTATTGTGATGTCGACAAATTTCAATGGAGATATTTACAGTAAAACTCAAATCGTAACAGTAAGAGGAACTCAGTTTGATAATCTATTGAATTTTAATAGCATTATCGACATTTTACCAATCTCTACAGACTATGTAATGTTTGGTCGTAATCCTGAAATGGTTATGCAGGACAGTAACATGACCCCTTAAAAAAAACGTGGCAGGACTAGGTCCTGCCATTTTTTGTGTTAGCTATTCCATGATATTATTAAATTTCATTACTCCCTCCATAGCTTGAAGGAAATCTTCTTTTGCCTTATCAGGCCATTTCTGCTCGGAAGGGTAAAACATTTCTCGATAACGTGATTCTAATACTTTTATTGTCTGTTTATTATTACTTCCATGATGGACCAGTTGGTTCTCCATAACTGTTCTTTTTAATGAATCAATAGAACCCAATAACCCGTCACCCATTGTTCCGAACTCAAAAGTAGTGGAATATAAACTTTTGGAAGGCGCTATTTCGTCTTTAAGCATAGTAAAATACTCCGGTACATCACCATTGGTTACATAAAATTCATCAGAGTCAGGAGTAAAAACCAGCGGATAGTCAAATGTCTCTTGTGCTTCTTCTTCATTTGATAACGAGGATCATAGCCTGTATGCAGATCGACGTGAAGTATATTAGCGTAATCAGATAACAAGATCTCCTCAAACAAGCCCTATGTAAATTCAGTGGAAGGCTCATCTTCTTGGCCATCATAGTAGACCTTTTGGCTGCGTATATTTCCGGCTTAATAGCGCTTTCTCTATTTTAGTACTTTCATCAATTAGTACCGTCTTTGCAATTTCCCCGTAAAACCTTATATCTCTACAAGTTAAGGTGCCGATTTCTTTCGTTGGTTGGAATAAACCTTTCAGGTCCTCATAGTCTGTGTTCATGTCCTTATCAAAAGTGTCCCAATCATAGATAAAACCTTTTCGTAACTTAAAAAGCGTATTTTTGATTCTTCATACGTGTTGATAAAATGACCGGAACTTGCAGGTGTTTTTCTAAGTTCACTAGAATGAGGAGGGGTACGATTAAATGTAGAAATAGAAAAATAACGATAAAAGCAAAACCGAACTTAATCCATTTACTTTTCAGCATAGACAATGCAACAGCCTTCGTTATTCAAATTGGATAAATAGTTGGGTAGCTTTTTTGAGGTGTAAAAGGTATGAGGGTTTGTGAAGAATATGTATGGCGGGACTGCGTGGGAATCGAACCCACCTGAGACGGCACGCGCCTCACAAGCGGTTTTGAAGACCGAGACAAGCACCAGCATTGCAATCAGCCCCATACATTGGATAGTACCATTTTACTTATAGCTATGGAAGAATGCAATAAAAATATTGTTATAAAAATTGGAAACATTTGTTCGGTTATGGTACATTATTCACTATAAGAGTACTATTTTCAAAAAAGGAGGGAGAAAAAGTTGAAATTAGAGAAAGAAACCCAATACATAAGAGGAATTACATTAAAAAGAGAAACCATTCCCACATTCGACCAATTCCCTTTCAACCTCCCAGTAATAAAAAATTTGAACACACTTCACCTTCATCCTAATGTCACTTACATCATCGGGGAAAATGGAATGGGTAAATCCACGTTGCTTGAGGGTATAGCTATTGCTTTAGGCTTTAACCCTGAGGGAGGAACGATAAATTTTAATTTTACGAGCTACGACTCCCATTCGGAATTAGACAACTATTTACGGGTTATAAAAGGTGCAGAGAGACCAGAAGACAGCTTTTTCTTTAGAGCGGAGACCTTTTATAATGTTGCAACCAATATTGAGGAAATGGACCGTGAATCTGGAGGCGGAAGAAGAATCATTGATTCATTTGGAGGAAAATCACTGCACCAACAATCGCATGGAGAGTCCTTTTTCGCAGCATTTGTGGAAAGGTTTCAAGGAAAAGGTTTATACATACTTGACGAGCCGGAAGCTGCCTTATCACCGCTGAGACAAATGTCGATGCTTGCCAGAATTAACGAGCTGGTGCAAGATGGATCGCAATTCATTATCTCTACTCACTCCCCGATAGTCATGGCTTATCCTGGTGCAAAAATTTTAGAGCTTACAGACGAAGGAATGTGCGAAACCTCTTTAGAGGAGACTCCTCACTTTACAATTATGAAACAATTCTTTGGTAATAGAGAAAGGATGTTGTATCACCTGTTTCAGTCTAATTGAGGAGTTAAAGGAGGAAGACGAATGATTGTAATCGGATTGGACTTAGCTGGTCCAAGTAATCATAAGGATACAGTACTAACCGTTTTTCAACAAAATAAGGATCATTTAATTTTCCAAAAAATGATCTCAAACATCAGCGACGAAGAAATATTATACGAAATTATAGACTTAAGTAGATTAGATGAGGTCGTCATTGGAATAGATGCTCCATTATCCTATCAGGATGGTGGTGGAGACAGAATGAGTGACAAACAGTTACGAAAATTTATTGTTTCCTTAGGGATGAAGCCAGGTTCCATTATGCCGCCGACATTCACTAGAATGGTATATCTTACATTAAGAGGGATCAAGCTCACGAGAGAGATAGAGAAACTCCATACGAATTTTCCAGTTTCTATAGTTGAAGTGCATCCAGGAGCGGCAATGGGATCAAGAGTATCGGAAAAAAAGTTAGAATATGTTCTTACATACAAGCAAAATCTTTCATCACGAAAATATCTTAAGAACTGGTTTGAACAACAAAACGTGATCGGGTTGCCCGATGGTGTAGAAAATGAGAGCCACTCCATCGATTCTTGTGCAGCAGCATTGGCAGCGTGGCACTGGGCGGATCAATCATTAAAGCCACAATGGATATATACAGCACAGCCTCCCTTGCATCCATATGATTATTGTTGTTAAATGCAAAATCTAAGCAGGAGATTTATCTTTTATATCGAAATCAACGAATGGTGAATTTATCCAAAAGAGGCGGGTGTTAATATGATTCAGAATTCCATTGCAACATTTAAGTGCGAAGTGGTTCAAAGAAAACTACAGTTAGTTGGTCAATGTGCCACAGGTAATTTTCCAAAGTCCTTTCCTGAAGTTGCGATGAATGTACAACAAGAATTTGAGAATAGAAGAGACGAAGTGAGGCATGCGGTAAATCGTGATGTGATTTATAGTCCGTACCTTGCAAATAGTCTGGTTGCTACTTATTTTGCCTGTGTGGAAGTGCAGGAATATCAAGATATTCCTAAAGGGATGATGGCATTAAATATCCCACTGACAACTTATGCAAAAATAAGCTGCTCAAACAAAACAGTTGATATAGGTTATGACAGAATCTTCTCTTGGATGAAGGAAAATGGATACAGTCAAGAAAGTCTAGAGAAAGCATTTCCTATCGAAGTTTTTTATTTTGAAGACAATGTAGAGGAAGAAATCGTAGAATTATATATTCCTATAGTCGAATAGGGGGTTATGATATGAAAACATTGGTTGGTGAAATAGTAACTATTCCTGCTTATCGGGCGATGGGATTAAAGTGGGAAGGTGCCTATGCAGAGGTGCCACAACTAAAAGAACTTATAATTCAGATGAGTAAAAGAGTTGGTGAGTTTGCTTTTGCAAAAGAACCTGAAACGCAATTAGGGTTATCTTATCATCTAAGATCTGATGGGTTTGTTCATTATTCTGTTTTTGAAGTGGATGAACAACAGGAGATACTGCCTGGAATGATAGAAATCATTGTTCCAGAGATGACCTATTTAATAGTCAAGCACCCTAAAGGAAAAAATATTGGCGCCACTTATACGGGAATTTATCAATGGTTTAAAGAGTGTGACTATCAACCGTTAAAAGAAAAAGGTATAGAATATTTCGATGATCTGCCAATAAAGCATGAGAGATATCCTGTTGATAGAGATTTAGAAGATCCCCATTTCGATATCCTTATTCCAATTGAATTAAAATCATGAACATAAAACGATGCCACTAGCTGGTGTCTTTTTTTTTGTGTAAAAAATTTCCTCAATAGTCGTTGCATTATTTTGGTAATTATAATATACTACATTACAACACTAATGCACTATGGTTGGATGGAGGTGGAACATTGATATTAAACACGGATGGTACAAAACCGATTTATGTGCAAATTGCTGAATGGCTTGAAACAGAGATCCTTAACGGTAATTTCCTCCAGGATCAAAAAGTGTATTCCCAATATCAATTAGCTGAAATCTTTAATATAAACCCTGCAACTGCAGCAAAGGGTCTTACATTATTGGTGGAAGATGATGTCTTATATAAAAAGAGGGGGCTCGGCATGTTTGTAACAGAAGCAGCACAAGCTATCATCCTGACGAAAAGGCGGGAACATACGTTGAAAAGACTGGTTACCGAATTGGTATCAGAGGCTGAACAATTAAATGTAGGGATGGATGAACTGCTTGAGATGGTAAGAAAGGAAAGTAAACAGAGCAAGGGGGAGTAATGGATGAAGGTAGTGGATTGTGAGGGCTTGGTTAAGAAATACGGTCGATCAAAGGCACTTAATGACCTAAGTTTCCAAATTAGTGAAAATAAAATAACAGGGTTGATTGGGAGAAACGGTGCAGGGAAAACGACTCTTTTAAAAATAATGGCTGGTTTTCTAAAGCAAACTTCAGGAGGGATTAAAATCTTTAATGAACAACCATATAATAGCTTGTTTGCTTCAGCCAACAGCATTCTTGTAGATGATCAAATGGCGTTTCCCACTGCGTTAAATTTAGGAGAGGTGTTGGATGCAGCAGGAAGATTTTACGCTAACTGGGATGATGGATTGGCCAAGAAATTATTTGATTACTTTTCTTTTCAGAACAGTCAGCGACATAGTGAATTGTCCAAAGGAATGAAAAGTACGTTTAACATGATCGTTGGCTTGGCTTCAAGGTGCCCGCTTACCATGTTTGATGAACCTACTACTGGAATGGACGCATCCGTTCGCAAGGACTTCTATAGGGCTTTGCTTAAAGATTATATTGCGAACCCTAGGACAATCATTATTTCAAGTCATCATCTGGAAGAGATGGAGGACCTTCTCGAGGATATCCTTCTACTGAACGATGGACAAAAAATATTACATCTGCCCGTGTCTGATTTAAAAGAATATGCAATAGGCGTCAAAGGAAACCCAAAGGGACTTATTGAGTGGTTGGACGATAAAGAGGTGCTTTATAAAAAAGAGATTGGTACTTCCATGATATATGCTGTAATCGAAAACATTTACTCGGAAAAAATCAAAAAAGATGCAAATAAATTTGGATTTGAACTCTCGCCTGTTTCATCCAATGACATTTGTATCTATCTAACTGGGAAGGAAAAAGGAGGGATTGATGATGTCTTTAAATAAAGTAACACTGGAACAAGTAGTGAAAAACCAGTTTATTTATAAATTAGGTGCCTATTCTGGAGTTTTTATATCTTTGATTATTCTGCAACTAATCGCAGTGCTTTTTTCTCTGAATGGTGTTGGCATGTCTGGAGGAGGATCTGAGCAAATAAGCTACAGTCTACATTATTATTCTGGCAATCTAGTTTTTATTTTCACTATGTTATGGGTGTTTATTGTATCGATTATCATTACATCAAAAGCATATCGAAATGAGGACTTCTCCTTTGTGAACAATAGGTTGAGTAGTGATTTATCAAATATTCTATTTGTAATTTTGGTCAGTGTTATCGGGACAGTTACCTCTTTGTTATCGCCATTCCTGATAAAAATGATTCTGTTATTCCTTCCGAAATTCGATTTGATTTATTATTCTCCAGTTTCCATTAATATGGTCAGTTTCTTTTTTTATGGAATAGTTACAGCGTTTTGTTACATTTTTCTTTGCGGAGCAGCTGGATATTTTGTGGGGACGTTGGTTAGGTTGTCTTCACTTTTCAAGATCATGCTACCTGTAGTGTTTGTAGGGTATTTATTCTTCGGTGAGATGATCAGTGAGGTCAGCAGTCTACCTACCATTGTGGAATTCTTCTACTTTGATTCTTCACCAGTAACATTTGTTCTTAAAACTATATTCACTGTGGTTCTATTGTTCGTTAGTTCTGTTGCCATCTTCAACAGAGTGGAGGTCAGACAATGAACAGTTTAGTAATTATTTTAGTCATTAACATTGTCATCATGATTGCTATTATTTTGAGTGTTTATACTTTCTTTTCTAAACAAGCGAAAAGTATTAATTTCTCCACATCCGTTAAGAAAAACATATTAGTTTTAGGTGGGTACGTAATTATTCTGTTTGTCTCTATGGTTATGAACTTTTTGATTCCAGAAGAAAAATTAATGGAAGTCGAAAATAAAGGAGGGAATCAAGAGGGATTTCTCCTATATGAAAACCTCATGAATAAAGAAGAAGTTGGCGAAAAGTACCTTGAAAGTTTTGATGTTTATCCACTTAAAGAGAAGGAACTTGTAATAAGAAATAGTGAGGGATTTGCAGAATATAATGTATTATTTCAAAAAACCGAGGAGTTACAGGAGGAAATAGAGGTCCAATTTTATAAAGGCCAATTTGAAATTAATGAATTTGATTTTTCAGATGAACTTCCACTTCCATCGATTCGCTTTACTAATAATATAATAGAAGTGGAGAATGCTCCATATTTCGAAAAAAATATTGGTTTCATGACCCCGGAGTTTCCGTTCACACAATTTAATAGAGAGCGTTGGGAAGAGCAAGGTTCTAGCAGCGCTTCGAGGAGTCCCATCATTTACATCAAGATCCCAAAGGATGTGGATGTAATCTGGAATAAAGAAAGTATATTCGAGACGAAGTAAAATAGACAAATCAAAAACCCAGCATGAAGCTAGCATCCATGCTGGGTTATCTGTTTTTCTCATCTGTTTTCTTTTTCGCTATATAAAAAGCTAGTAAAACTAAAGGAATGGCGATAAAGAACGGAATGTTGATGTGGCTTTGTGTCACAATAGCTAAAAGCAGTAATACTCCAATTCCAATAATGATATATAAACAGCCTCGACCGAAAGTCTCCAGTTAAATCCCCCCTAAGATTATCAATTTAGTCTAACATATGCAGTTTGGTCGTAAGTACAACCCATAAAAGATTCAAGGATTATTTTAAAACATTACTTATAAACCTGGTGTCTCAAAAATTCTTCATTTTCTTACAATTTCATTAAGAAACCGACAAAAAATAATACCTTTTGAGGAATATTATAGTAGGTATGCGTTACAACTGGAAAGGAGGTGAAGCGATGAATGTGCGTCACAGTTTGATTCTTTCACTTTCCTTACTGTTTTTACTGCTTTTTCCTACAATAGGAGTTGCTGAAAAAGGAGCTAATCAAGCTGAAGGGAACGGAAAACCTGCTGAAAAAACTGTTATTGACTCAAAAGAGGATTCGAAGAAGGAAGAGACTCCTGGCATTAGTAAACCTGAAAACTCTAATAATGAGAATGCTAGAGTTAACAACAGCAAAGCTACAATGCCAAAGCCTGATAAGAAGTCAGAGGTAGTTGTGCCACAAAAAGTGAAGCAGGCTGAACCGTCCAATAAGCTCCCTGCCCAGGCAAATGAGAAAGCAAAAAAGGTTCGGTTAGAGAAAACAGATAAAAGTAAGAAATCAAATCCAAACCAGCCTATACATAATAAGTCAGAATCAAAGAAGCCGTCTGAAGTTGTTAAAAAGAATGTTGGTCCTGAGCCTATTAAAAAGATACGAAAGGAGCAACTAACGGACACCTCAGCAAATGAATTAGATGATAGTTTAAAAGAGTCGCCCAAGCTAAGTCAAGTCAATACTGCTAGAGTAGAGGCTAATGGCGATTCACCAATGAAGGATCTCCCTGAGCAATTTCCTGAATCAGAGTCTCCTGAATTTTTTATAACCCAGACTAAGCCTTCAGGAAATAACGGGAAAGGACATTCTTCTGATCAGAAAGTGTCATCAAAATCTATTTTTGACCTGATAGCAGAATCTTTAGAGGAAATACAAGTGAATTTCCTGCAACCTTATGTAATGAGGCAACATATTTATCGAGACCAGTGGGTAAACGCGCCACCAGCACCACCGCCGGAAAATGCTCTTTTTTTCTAAAAATATATAAAACTATATGATAATAGAAAAGGGAGCGAATTTAAAATGAAAATCAACTTTATGAACGGTAAAACAGTCGTGAAATCTTTAGTTTTAGCAGGTGTACTTTCTTTAGGATTCGGAGTTGGAATGAGTGAGGCTGCTGGAAAAGAAAATAAGCCAAATACAGCACAAAAGGTTGAAGTCCAAGCGAAATCTGTAAAAGAGGAAAAAGTGAATCCTTCCGCTGAAAATAAAGCAAATTCAAAAGCAAGCGAAAATGCTAGCGATCAGGCGAAAGCTAATGCTTCTGCTAACTCTGCGATACATCATTCCACGGAAAAAAAAGAGGAAGAGCCTAAAGAAGCACAACCGGTTATGGATGAAGTTCAGGAAGAACCTGTAACGGAAAAAGCGGTGGAAGTAGAAAAGAAGCAAAAAGCACACAAAGGCCGTTCCATGGCAAGTGAAAAAGCCAATGAACAAGCGAAACTAAATGCTGCGCCAAATGCTGCAGTTCACGGTAATGCTGAAGAAGTTGTGGAAGAAGAAGCAACAGAAGAAGTGACCGAGGAAACTACAGAAGAAGCAACAGAAGAAGTAACTGAGGAAACTACAGAAGAAGCAACAGAAGAAGTGACTGAGGAAACAACGGAAGAAGCAATAGAAGAAGAGACTGAGGAAACAACGGAAGAAGCGACAGAAGTAGTGGAAGAGGAAACTTCAGAAGAAACTACTGAAACTGAAAAGGTAAGTCCTTCAGTTGAGAACAAACAAAACGCCAACGGTAGCAAAAATGCTAACGAAAAAGCGAAAGAACATGCTGCACTTCAATCTGCCGTTCGTATTACGGTAGAGGAAGAAACAATGGAAGAAGAAGAAACGGAAGTAGAATAATTAATTAGTAGACTCCAGGGTTCACAAGAATCCTGGAGTTTTTTAAATTTTTACTCTCTCCTGTCACATTTTTTCACAAAGCGCATATACTTTCCATTGTGTGATAAAAATTTGTAAGGGGAGTTTGAGCCATGAAAGAACTAATTTTAAAAGACGGAAATGAATTTGCAGAATACAAATTGGAGACATTTGCAACTGATTTTAAAGTGGTTGAAGTAAATGTTTCTGATTCAACAGAAAGCTTACCGGCTTTAGTAAATCCAATAAAACTAAACTACTAAATTTCAAATTAATGATCTTGCAATCCTACATAATGGAAAAGCAAGAAGAGAGAAGCGTACCGTATTGGTGACGCTTCTTTTGCATTGTACCGTATAATATTTCAAGTTTCTCCAATTGATTGGTATAATCGGGGATAAAGACAGTTTTAGTGGAGGAACGACTTGGACTTATATTGTACAAAGCATAAAAAGGCACTGGCGGAACGTTATAATAGGGTCACACATGAGATTGAACCATATTGTGTGTATTGTGAAATAGAAAATAAATACGAAACTCAAATTCAAAACAGCAGTAAGGTAAGCAGGAAGATAATGAAGAACTTGAGCGGCAAAATCTGGACAGTTTTGGTGTTTTTCGCTCTAATTGTGTTTTTTTTACCGATACATACTTTTGTAAAGGTTATCCTCTGTGTCTTGTTAATTTTTATGGCATTGAAGTTAATATTTGATCCTTTTCTATCCTTGCCAGCAGAAGATCGTAAACCTGATTGGGACGATATCCGGGCTAAAGCGCTTAATCAAAGCAGTATCCAGGCAAATGAGGTTGCAAATGTCAAAAGGCAATGGAAAAAGGGTTTTTTACAGGAAAAAAGGCACACATCTTGGACAGAAGAAGAGTGGCAACAATACTTGAAACAACATTATAAAAAATAGGACGTCCACCTATACAAGCACAAGCATGCTATCATACGCTATCAAAAAGGGGTGGCGGAGATGGGTTGTTTTATTAACAAAGTAGTAATTAAGAATGTAAATGGTGGGGTCGTAAACTTCGGAAATATTTTTAAAGCTTGTCCAATAGCAGAGGAAACTGGTGTGACAGGCTCTGGTTCCGGAAATCTTGGACAGTGCATCAAAACATTTACAAAAATCAGTGTGGTCAACATATGCGGGAAGAAAAATGTTCAAATTAATGATGAAATAGGTGAGGGGTTTGATTAATAAACATTATACCATTGGGATGGCAGGGCATATCGATCACGGAAAGACCACATTGACAAAAGCGTTGACTGGTGTGGATACGGATCGACTCAAAGAAGAGAAGGAGAGACAGATATCCATTGAACTCGGGTATGCGCCGTTAAAAATGGATGACGGTTCTCTCTTATCCATTATAGATGTGCCTGGACATGAACGGTTTATTCGTCAGATGATTGCAGGGGTGTCGGGAATCGACCTGGTCATTTTGGTCGTCGCTGCAGACGAAGGGGTAATGCCACAGACGAAAGAACATCTGGAAATAGTCAAGTTCCTCCAAATCCAGAAAGGAATCATCGCCATTACAAAAAAAGATAAGGTGGAAGAAGATTTATTGGATTTGGTTAAAGAGGAAATAATGGATGAGTTAGAGGGTACCGTATTTCATCATTCTCCAGTAATTTTCTTGGATAGCACCAAAAATATTGGTATAGAGGACTTAAAGGAAACGATCTTTGGTCAATTAGAAGATATACAACATAAGCAGGAGACTGGAGATTTTCGTTTGCCGATTGATCAGGTATTTACCATCAAAGGGCAAGGGACGGTCGTCCGGGGAACGATTTTGGAGGGGATCGTTCAAACAGACGATGAACTTCAAATTCTTCCTGCTAGAGTACCAGTAAAAGCAAGGCAGTTACAAGTACATAATAAAATGGTTGATAAGGCAATGGCCGGTCAGCGGGTTGCAGTAAATCTTCCAAATATTAGTGCTGAGGATATCACTCGAGGGGACGTACTAGTTCTTTCCCAGACATATGAAACAACAGATACCATTGATGTCAGTTTGAAATTCATTAAAAAGCTGCAATATCCTATTAAGCAAAGAAGTGTATTAAAAGTACATATCGGTACTGCCGAAGTGATGGGGAAAATCATCTTTTTTGATCAAAATGAATATCAAGATTCAAATGAAGATGTTCTGTGTCAGTTGCGTTTAGAGCAAAAAATAACAGTGAAACGAGGAGACAAATTCATCGTCAGAAGACCTACTCCAGTGGAAACAGTCGGTGGAGGCTGGGTGATTCAAGCAAAAGGCTCCAAATATAAGTTTGGAGAAAATACAATACGAACACTACAAAAAGTGAAAGAAGGGAGCCCGGAAGAAAGGGTCGCTCAAGCATTAAGAAAGAATAAGCTGTTAGAACCTAAAGATATACTAGAAGAAACAGGATTGAGCAAAATGGAGCTGGATTCCTTATTGGAAGTAGGAAAACTTATCAAAATAAAGGATAAATACTATACATGTTCAGAAAATGTAAAAGCTACTTCACATCAAGTAACCAGCTATATTCATGCTTTCCACGAAGCCAATCCATTAAAAGCCGGAGTGGCAAAGGCAGAAATACTCTCTAACTTTTCAAATTCGGTACCTAAGGACTTAGTAGAAAATGTCCTCCAATCACTACAAGGTGATGGAAAATTAAAGCGTCATGATAGTTTATTGTATGATGCTGGCTTTGAACCTCACTTTCCTCCTGCTTGGAAAAAAAGAATGGAACAGGTCGTAACTCGTATTGAGGGGGACGCTCTTACACCTAAACCTTATGAACAATATGGACGAGAGGCGGGACTTCCTGAAAAGGAACTGCGCGACCTTCAGCACTATTTAATCAGGCAGAAAAAAGTGTATGAGTTGGATGAAAAGTATTTAGTGAGTGTAAAAAGCATAGAAAGTTCTGTCTCTAAACTAAAGAAGAAATGTTTAAAGGAAATAGAGCTGAGCGGAGTAAAAGAGGAACTTGGATTGTCCCGTAAGTATTTGATTCCTTATATGGAATTGTTAGATGCCTTACAAATTACAAAAAGAAAAGACTCTGTTCGGTATTGGTTATAAGAAAACGGTGCTACTGAAATTCATCAGTAGGCACCGTTTTTATTTACATAAATGTATTTTTCACTTTTTTCTTTAACAGCTCCTATAACAGCAGCATGCACATTGTTCTCTTTAAGCTTGCTTACATACTGATATGCTTCCATTTCAGGCATGCTGACCAACAAGCCGCCAGATGTAATGGCATCACACAACACTAGTTGCTCATGTATAGAGACACAATCATCATAACAGACCTCATTCTCTAACCATTGATGGTTTGACTTAGATCCACCAGGGACAATTCCTTCTTCTGCCAGCTCATAAGTTCCGGACAGAACAGGAACCTTCTTTTGATCGATATGTAAGCTTACGCCGCTTCCACGGGCGATTTCACATGCATGTCCGAGAAGTCCAAAACCAGTAACGTCTGTAACAGCATTCGAATTGAATTCTTTCAATGTTTCAGCAGCATGTTTGTTTAAAGATGCCATTGTCTCCGTTACAAGAGTAATTTGTTCATCCGTTGCTTTTTCCCGCTTTATGGCAGTAGTAAGAATCCCTACACCAATAGGCTTTGTTAATACAAGTGCATCTCCGGGGCGAGCACCGATATTCTTCCAAATATGATCCGGATGGGCAAACCCTGTAACAGATAAGCCGAATTTTGGTTCTTGGTCATCAATGGAATGACCACCAACAATGACTGCACCGGCTTCCTTCACTTTATCCATCGCACCTGAAAGGATAGAGTGAAGAATTTCGGGTCCCAATTTCTTAATGGGATATCCGACAATATTGAGTGCTGTTTTTGGGGTGCCACCCATCGCATAAACATCACTCAATGCATTCGCAGCAGCTATTTGTCCGAACATGTATGGGTCATCCACAACCGGTGTAAAATAATCAAGTGTTTGGATCATGGCAATTTCATCTGTAATTTTATAGACGCCGGCATCATCTGAAGTACTGTAGCCAACCAACAAATTAGGGTCGTGGATATTTGCAGGTAAATCACGCAAAACTTGCGCGAGGTCGCTAGGACCAAGTTTGCATCCTCAACCAGCTTTAGTCGAAAGTGATGTTAAACGAATTTTTTCGTGTTCACTCATATTAGGGCACCTCCTGTCTTATCTAAGTATATTCGTCCAGAGGCTCGTTTACCAGTGATAAAGATTTGAATTTTGCGAAAAGATAGTAGATGTACTATGATAATAATAGTGACTGAGAAGGAATATCTTGGTCATCGTAGTAAAACTTGCATAGGAGGAAAACTCATGAGCAATTTCAAAGTATCTATCGAATTTTGCATGCAGTGAAACTACGCGCCAAAAGCCGCGAGTTTCGCGGAATCACTATTCACCCATTTCCGAACGGATATCTCCTCTTTGGAGCTAATTCCAAGCTCCGGTGGGAAATTTGAAGTGACGGTAAATGGGGAAACGATTTTTTCTAAAAAAGAAACAGGTGTGTTTCCGAAAGCGGAAGACATCATCGCCCAATTAGAAGGTAAGTAAGAGAGGAGGGGAATCCCTTCTCTTTTACGTTTTCATTGCGTTATAATAAGAAGATGATTCGACGGAAAAGGTGAAAAAAGTGAAAGACATATTACGTAATATCCCTCCAGTTCATGAACTGCAAAAACATCATCTATTTATTCTTTTAGGCAAAAAATACAATCTAGATGAAACGGTACTTACTTCCATAATTAGACAGGTGTTAGATGCAGTAAGAAATACCGTTAAAAGTGGACAGCACATAAATAAAGACCTTAATTCCTTCATTTGGGATGAAATAGAAGAGATTGCTAAAGCGAAAAATAAACCAAGCCTTCTTCCTGTTATCAATGCAACGGGAACCATTTTACATACAAATTTAGGACGTTCAAGATTAAGCAGAGAGGCAATAGACCGAGTGGTGGAGGTCGCCGAAAATTATTCCAACCTTGAATTTGATATAATTTCAGGTAAACGGGGCTCTAGGCATGATATTGTCGAGGATTTAATTAAAGAGGTAACAGGTGCGGAAGCTGCCATGGTAGTAAATAATAACGCAGCAGCAGTGTTTTTTATCTTGAATGCGTTTGGCAAAGGGAAAGAAG
This sequence comes from Sutcliffiella horikoshii, assembly GCF_002157855.1. NCBI lineage: Bacteria > Bacillati > Bacillota > Bacilli > Caryophanales > Bacillaceae > Sutcliffiella > Sutcliffiella horikoshii. Next base: position 2,067,023 of record NZ_CP020880.1, read on the forward strand.
TAATTGTTTCGAGAGGCCAGCTTGTGGAAATTGGAGGTTCTTTTCGTATCAGCTCCATCATGGAAGAGAGCGGTGCCAAGCTTGTGGAGGTAGGAACCACCAACAAAACCCACCTTAAAGATTATGAGGAAGCTCTTACTGATGGAACTTCCATGGTGTTAAAAGTACACACAAGTAATTTTAAAATAGTTGGATTTACTCAGGACGTATCAACACAACAACTCGTTGATTTAAAGAAGTTTCAAGATAATTTGATTGTCTACGAAGATCTGGGTAGCGGAGTCCTTTTTGATTTCACAGAAGCGGGTATCGGAGAAGAACCAGTTGTACAAAAAGTGTTAGAAACTGGTGTAGATATCGTGTCGTTTAGCGGTGATAAACTGTTGGGTGGACCCCAAGCAGGTATCATAGCCGGAAAAAAACAATATATCGATCAACTAAAAAAACATCAACTAGCCAGAGTGCTTCGAGTGGATAAAATGAGTTTTGCTGCGCTAGAGGGGACATTACAAGCATATGCAAACAATAAAGCAAAAGACATTCCAGCGGTAAGAGATATGTTATTAACGATCGAAGAGGTTAGAGAAAGAGCCACAGTATTCCTTTATTCCGTAACTTCACTAATGATGTTTCAATGGGAGCTTGTAGAAGATGAATCCATGGTGGGCGGTGGAACGATGCCAGAAGTGAAAATACCATCCATCGCTATTAGGGTGCAAGCCGATACTCTTTCGTCTCAAAACTTGGCAGACGAGTTAAGAAAAGGAACCCCTAGTGTGGTGGTACGGCTCCAAGATCAGCATGTGATTTTGGATTTCCGGACTATCACACAAGGGGAAATACCAAAGCTAGTGGAAGCTTTTCGTAAAATTGAGCTTACATATCGTGACTAGAATTATGCTTTTGACGAGTATGCTGGCGGTTTTTCACTTTATGAGATCCGCTTAAAGGTGCGGGTTGGCCTGATTGATTATCTTTAGGCTGGTTTCTGACCATATCTTTGTGGCTGTTTTTGTTCATGGATTATCTCCTCCTTTGCTTATAGTTTTTGAAAAACGGACAGGTTTATGCTCAACTGTCTGAGGTATATTTTTCTTTTAGACGGGCAGTATAGGTAGAGCTATTCTTTACTTTAATCTAAAGGAGCGAAATGATATGCCATATCATAAAGATAAACAGCAAGCATTCCAAGCAGCGCAACAAGGAACAGAACAAGCGAGAGATGTATATGAAGCGATTGTCAGAAACGACCCAAATTACGGGCATGATTTCAAACGATTAGAAAATGAAGTAAACGAAGCGATGGAGCAGATCAACAATGCACTAGAAGTAGCTTCTGAAACACAACGACCGCAATTGATGCAATTTCAGGCAGACCTTCAACGATTGATGCAGCAAGGCGATGGGAATACGCTGGAGTAGAGTGTAGTAGGAGTTAGGCTAATTCTGAACCGGTATTATAGGTTTGGGATTGGCTTTTTTTGTATAAAAAAATCAACCCCACATATTTGGAGTTGACTTCACATTTACTTCTATTACTGATTCTTCTTACGTTTTTTATTATTCTGCTTCTGAGCTTCTGTCAAAGGCTCATTGGAAAGTTCCTCATTATACCCAGCACCTTTGCCCTGTCCGCTAGCACTGTTCATACCTTCGATGACATGGTTTGATTTTCTTTTTGCCACTTTGCTTCACCTCCATTTATAGTTTCTCCTGAGGTTTCAACAGCATGTATTTGTGGAATATTATGAAAGATAAGTGTAACTTATGTGATTTGATAACTTTATTGATATTTACTTATGAGAAATGTTGTATTAAGATAATATTGTAAGGACTATTCGGTGGGAGAAACAACTCGAAAATTGTCTCAAAGAAAAACATTCGCAAACGCTTTCCACTAAAAGAAAGCTTGTTTTTCAATGCCTATTAATTGTTCATAGCGAGGTCCTATTAAACTATGAGTAGCAGGGGGTAATACATATGACGAAGCAAGATGTTTTTAATGCCCGCACGTCTTTTGATGTGAACGGCAAAACGTATCATTACTATTCTTTGCAAGCGCTTGAAAAAGCAAACATTGGTAACGTATCACGCTTACCATACTCCATTAAAGTATTATTAGAATCCGTTTTACGTCAAGTAGACGGCCGTGTTATCACAAAAGAGCACGTTGAAAACTTAGCAAAATGGGGAACAGACGAGCAGAAGGAAGTAGATGTACCATTCAAACCTTCCCGTGTAATTCTTCAAGACTTCACAGGAGTTCCAGCTGTAGTTGACCTTGCATCTTTACGTAAAGCAATGGCTGACGTTGGTGGAGATCCTCAGAAAATTAATCCTGAAATTCCGGTTGATCTTGTAATTGACCACTCTGTACAAGTTGATAAAGCTGGTACAGCTGATTCTTTAGACTTCAACATGAAGCTTGAGTTCGAACGTAATGCAGAGCGTTACAAGTTCCTAAGTTGGGCAAAGAAATCTTTTGACAACTACCGTGCAGTTCCACCAGCAACGGGTATCGTTCATCAAGTTAACCTTGAGTACTTAGCAAACGTTGTCCACGCTGTGGAAGAGAATGGCGAGTATCTTGCCTTCCCAGATACACTTGTTGGAACAGATTCTCATACAACGATGATCAATGGTATCGGTGTTCTTGGATGGGGTGTAGGTGGTATTGAAGCAGAAGCAGGAATGCTTGGCCAACCTTCATACTTCCCAGTTCCTGAGGTTGTTGGGGTTAAATTGACAGGTGCACTTCCTAACGGAACAACTGCAACTGACTTAGCACTAAAAGTTACACAGGTTTTGCGTAAACATGGTGTGGTTGGTAAGTTTGTTGAATTCTTCGGACCTGGTGTATCTGAACTGCCACTAGCTGATCGTGCAACTATTGCTAACATGGCACCTGAGTACGGAGCAACTTGTGGATTCTTCCCGGTTGATGAAGAGTCTCTTGACTACATGCGCTTAACTGGACGCAGTGAAGAACAAATCAAATTGGTAGAAGAGTATTCCAAAGCAAACGGATTGTTCTTCAGCCCTGATGCTGATCCTATCTACACAGATGTTGTAGAAATCGACCTTGGGGAAATCGAACCAAACCTTTCTGGACCTAAACGTCCACAAGACCTTGTGCCACTATCCATGATGCAGGAAACTTTCCGCAATGCACTAGTAGCTCCACAAGGTAACCAAGGCTATGGTTTAACTCCTACTGACATCAATAAAGAAGTAGAAGTGACATTGGCTTCTGGTGAGAAAACGACAATGAAAACAGGATCTATTGCGATTGCATCCATTACTTCCTGTACCAATACATCCAACCCATACGTATTAATCGCTGCTGGTTTAGTTGCGAAAAAAGCGGTGGAATTAGGATTGGAAGTACCAAGTTTTGTGAAAACTTCTTTAGCGCCTGGTTCAAAGGTTGTTACAGGATATTTACACGATTCTGGACTTCAACCATATTTAGATCAATTAGGTTTCAACATCGTAGGTTACGGTTGTGCGACATGTATCGGTAACTCCGGTCCATTGGCGGACGAAATTGAAGAAGCAGTGGCAGAAAATGACTTGCTTGTTACTTCTGTACTTTCTGGTAACCGTAACTTTGAAGGACGTATCCACCCGCTTGTAAAAGGTAACTACCTTGCATCTCCACCACTAGTTGTGGCATATGCGCTTGCTGGTAATGTGGATGTTGACCTTCAAAATGATGTAATCGGTAAAGATAAAGACGGAAACGATGTATTCTTTAAGGATATCTGGCCTTCCATGACAGAAGTGAAAGAAGTTGTTAAATCAACGGTAACTCCAGAGCTATTCCGCAGAGAATATGAGCATGTATTTGATGACAACAAGCGCTGGAATGAAATCCAGACTTCTGATGAAGCATTGTACTCATGGGATAATGATTCCACTTACATTCAGAACCCACCATTCTTTGAAGGGTTAACTGCTGAAGCAGGAACTGTAGAGCCACTTTCTGGTCTACGTGTAGTTGGGAAGTTTGCAGACTCTGTAACAACTGATCATATTTCTCCGGCTGGTTCTATCGGAAAAGATACACCTGCAGGTAAATACCTACAAGCAAATGGTGTAACTCCTCGTGAGTTCAACTCTTATGGTTCCCGCCGTGGTAACCATGAAGTAATGATGCGTGGTACGTTTGCAAACATCCGTATCCGTAACCAAATCGCTCCAGGTACAGAAGGCGGCTGGACGACTTACTGGCCAACTGGCGATGTAATGAGCATTTATGATGCTTGCATGAAGTATAAAGAAAAAGGTACTGGCCTTATGGTCATTGCTGGAAAAGACTACGGTATGGGAAGCTCCCGTGACTGGGCTGCTAAAGGAACAAACCTACTTGGAATTAAAACAGTTATCGCGGAAAGCTTCGAAAGAATCCACCGCAGTAACTTGGTTCTAATGGGAGTTCTACCTTTACAGTTCAAAGATGGTGAAAGTGCAGAAGTACTTGGCTTGACTGGTAAAGAAACGTTTGAAGTAGCTGTTGACGAAACAGTTAAACCACGTGACTTTGTAAAAGTTACTGCTACAGACGAAGAAGGCAACAAAAAAGAATTTGAAGCACTTGTTCGTTTCGATAGCGAAGTAGAAATTGACTACTACCGTCACGGTGGTATCCTGCGTATGGTATTGCGCGACAAGCTAAAAGCATAATGTGATAAAGATAAGCTGGTCTCTTAACACGGGGCCAGCTTTTTCTTTTGATTTAAATGTTATAAAATTGACATAGGTTAATGGAAATTACATCATTACATATGATTAAATGATAGTAATACAATGTAGAGGAGTAAGATATGGATGCTGTTCAATTAGGTCCGCTGCTAATAAAGAAGTCTTATCTGGTTCTTCTTTTTTCATGTCTACTAGCATATCTTTATATTGCTATATACCTTAGAAAGAAACCGGAAATCGTAAAAACAGTAGAGAACCATTTAACTTCTGGCTTACTAATATGGATCCTTATTTTTAAATTTAGTATTATTATTTTCAGACCGTCCATCATTTGGACAAATCCCTATGGACTGCTTTTTTTTACAGGGGGGACAAGGGGATTTTATCTAGCAATAGTTGTAACAATAGTTTTCTTATTTTGGAAACTTCAACAATCCAATATACATATTAAAACTTCAGCATTCATTCTAATCCCAAGTATTATAATAATCATCTCTAGCTATTACGGAATAACGGCAATTTTATAAAGGTGGGAAAGTAGATGGTAAAAAAAATAATAGCAATCGCCTTTCTTGTTGCATTAAGTGGCTATGCTATCTTTCAGGTGTTTGGAGAAAAAGATCCGGCTACTGGCACTCAACCTGGGGACAAAGCAATGGACTTTGAACTTAGTACACTAGAAGGAAAAACAGCTCAACTTTCTGATTATGAAGGAAGAAAAGTTATTGTGAACTTCTGGGCTACGTGGTGTGGACCGTGTCGAGCTGAAATGCCAGAAATGCAAAAGTTCCACACAGAAAATGAGGATGTCGTGATGCTTGCTGTTAACTTGACTACAAGCGAGCCGAGTATAGATTCAGTCAAGAAATATGTTGAAGAGGGTGGATATACTTTTCCCATTCTTCTTGATGAGGAAGATATCTTTAGGCACTATCAAGTCTTGACTATGCCTTCTACTTTCTTTATTGATTCAGAGGGTGTCATTTCCTATATGCATTTAGGCCCCATGACATATGAATTGATGGAAGAACAGGTTGCGAAAATGAATTAATGAGGGAGGTTGTATAGAGATAATCTGTGCAACCTCCTTTTAAAATTTCCAACGAAAATGACCGGTTATCGGCGATTTAAAAGACGTTAGCTTAATTTCAGAAGCAAATGGATATGTGTTATGAATAATATAGGGGATCCCATCTTTCGTTCGTTTATCTGAAACAATGCCAACATGATCGAAATCTCCACCAAGAAACACGATAATATCTCCGGGTTGCCATTGCTCTAAATTATCAATATCCCCTTTAATAACTTCTGTCGTTAACGACTGTGCATACCTTTCAAAAAATACAGATTGATTTGGAACACGTCTAAAATCAATGTTAGGGTCTGGTGAACCACCAACTCTTGGATACAGTTCTGTATTTTCGGCAATATCCACATCCATAAGGTCCTTTAAATTTATTCCCGCTCCCATAAACCCACGCCACACTACGTCCGTACAAACACCCTCTGTCTCTGGTGGGTAACCACCGTCATAATACACACTTTTATAAGGTGTACGCTGCTCTACCTCTTTCCTTGCAGTTAAAACAATGTCTAACTGATCTGGTATGCCGTTTTTATTATGATCAGTTTCAGATAAAGTTGAAGGGATATCCAGTGTTTTGGTAAAGGGAATTGATACATTAATTCCTAGATAGTCAAAAACAATGCCTTCCTTAAAAAAAAAGGCAAATCCTAATAGAAAAATTAATGCCCCTACAATAAAAATCCTCGCTTTCTTTTTCATGCTTCACCTCTCTCAGTTAATCAGTTAGGCTTATTATTTGTTTCATATGGTGTATATCGTGTTTTACAAACATATGTAAGAATGAATCGAGAGTATATTTGCGCTTTTTCTTCCCGATGGTGAAAGTAACTTCTTGATCTAAATTCTCTATTTTGTCCATTAGCTTATTTCTTGTGGTGACAAATTCCTCAATAAGTACATTAGTGTCTTCAAAGGTTCTAATTGATTCTATAGCTTTTTCATTGTAGGTATCATGATCCGGGAAGTCTGGTAGAACACCGTTGTCTTTCATTTCAGGCACCATATTTTCCAACAAAAATAAATCCCAGAAGTAAATATGGCCGATGATTTCTTTTATTGACCACTTACCTTTTGAAAGAGGTTTGATTAATTCACTTTCTTCTTTTGCTCTAAATGAATAGAAAAACTCCAAATTGTATAGATAGGCTTCATATGTTGAAGTTGTCATTTTCATCAATCACCCTCACTTTTCAAAATATTCTCTCATTAGATTGTACAGTAAATACATAAAAGAAACAAGAACGTATATTCGACTTTATGGCTATTTATACCAGTTTTTAATTTTCTGAATTCGGTTATATACATACTAACTATCCTCAATATCTACTTTCTATAGACTGACCTCTTCAAATTTTCATGAAATTCTAATTAATTTCGCAGAAAGTTATCATAATTTTAGAGTATTTTGGACATTAATACTATTACAATAATTAATAAGTAGGTGAGATGATGAGAAGAATCCGTAAACGTTCATTTGAAGAACTTGTTTTAGAGAACAAACAGCTTTTATTAAAGGACGAAGAGGCACTTCGTAAAATTGAAGATCGCTTAGAGGAAAAGATGTTAAATAAAGCAGCAGAATAACTTTCAAATATTTCTTGTTATGAATTTCCCTCCACCTTGAGATAGTAAAGGTAGGAGGGATGTTTTATGAGTAATCCAAAAAGAGTCAGCAAACGGATGCAACCAACACATATTGGGACGAAATCACGTGAAGCAGGCGGCAATAAGGGCAAACAAATGCAAGATACATCAGGTAAACATGCTCAAGTAATTCAAACAAAGGGCGAATAATACATCCAACAATTTCAAGTGTTATTAAGCCTTTCACTGCAAAGAATAATGTTTGTAGTAGCTTTTCATTCGATAAAGGGAGGCGTTTTGTTATGGACCAAAACAAACAACATCGTGCAAACCCGGATGATCGCAGTGATAATGTAGAAAAACTACAAAGCATGGTGCAGAACACAATAGAGAATATTGAAGAAGCACATGATTCCATGCAATTTGCCAGTGCAGAGGAAAGAGCTCGCATTGAAGCGAAAAACCAGCGTCGCGAAGAAAGCATTGCTGCTTTTAGGTCTGAAATTAAAGACGAAGCAAGTGCTCGCGAAAACGGTCTTCAGTAAAAAGGAAAAGGCGGGCAGCGTATGCCCGTCTTTTTTAAAGGTTTTTTTAATGTGGAAAAATATTCTTTTATGTTATTATTATCAAATACAGCTAAGTAAGGGGGAGCAGAGATGCTAATTTCTAAAAAAGAAATAGAAGTACGGTATGCGGAGACAGATCAAATGGGGGTTGTGTATCATGCCAATTATCTGGTTTGGATGGAACTTGGCAGAACACAACTTATTAAAGATTTAGGCTTTTCGTACGCAGAAATGGAACGGGACGGAGTTATTTCGCCTGTAATTGACATAAATGTTACATATAAAAAGCCTCTTCGTTACGGAGAAGTTGCTACTATACATACATGGATTGAAACATACGATGGCTTTCGAGTGGTCTATGGTTATAAAATTCTAACACCAAACGAGGAAATCGCATTGTTGGGAAGTTCCTCGCATGTGTGTGTGACAAAAGATAACTTTAAACCGATTATAATTCGAAAGAAATATCCAGAGTGGCATGCTGCCTACGAAAACGCTAAAAAGCAAGGAGAGTAAAACATGGCTTTCGGAATCAAACGAGGTGAACTTCAAGAGTGGAAAGAGAATGTGAGAAAGGGAGAGATTGCCTTCCTTACCCACTATTGGATTCACCCGCGCTTTGATGGTATAACAACCGTCACAAAAGCCGGTTGCTGTGATGTGAAAAAGCTCATTGACTGGGGCAGGCAATATGGTTTGAAGGAAGAATGGATACATAAAAGGGATCAATATCCTCATTTTGATTTAATCGGAGACACCCAACTGGAGATTTTGAAAAAAGAAGGTCAATGGACACAGATTCATCGATTCTTTGAGCATAAATAAAGAATTAGGACTTAATAGTCCTAATTCTTTTTATGTTCATTCGTAGTCAAATTTAGGTTCGTTCAATTCTTCATCAAACTTAATGTGAAGATCATGACTGTCAAAATACCATGCATCTTTTTCTTCCACAAAGAACGTAATTCCGTCTTTCTCAATGGTCGCAACAGGCTGGTCTGGATCTTCTTTTACAATTCCTAAAGAAAATCCCTTTTGAACCGTACTGCAGCCTCCATAGCGAACTTGGAATTTTAAGCTGTCTCCATTTTCTAGGTGAAGCTCTTTTTTATACCATTCTAGGGCTTGATCTGACAATTGAATATTCATAACAGCAACTCCTTTTGTCTCTTTGATTGTATTACGTTGCCTTGAAAAAAGGAAAGATGCTTTCGCATGAACGCAATATGTATATACAACCTTATTATACCTGAATTCCACGAATGCAACCAAACGAAACCACTTTATGTGAAAATGAAAAGCACCGACCCTTTTTGTTTAGGATCGATGCTTGTGGAATTAGTTATTTATTTGATCTTCTTTTAACCATTGATACATATGCTGCATCATTTCTTCGTTTTTAGCCTCTGCCTGAGAATACCCGTATGATGCAGCATCCTTTAATGGAACCACATGGTATTTAGTAGGATTGACTTGTGAAACATATGTAGGGATAAAATTATCCACTTTAATATCAATTTTGCTCTCTTGTCCATCCACCGTCTTTTCGACATGGAGTTGAAGGATACCACCAATATCTTTATAGTCATCTTTTTGGCCAGACAAGAAATTACCTAATGAATAGACGACAAACATTTTCCCGCCATCCGGCCTGTCCATGAATTTCATTGGCTGCAAAACATGGGGATGATGTCCGATCACAATGTCGACGCCAATTTCAGCCAAGAAGTCTGCAAGTTCTTCCTGTTCAGAGTTTGGAAAAAGGATATATTCCACTCCCCAGTGCATAGCGACTACGACAACATCTGAGTTTTGCTTGGCTTCTTCAACGTCTTTTTTTATTGCCTCACGATCAATCAGGTTTACAAAGAACTCTTTTCCCTCTGGAACGGGAATTCCGTTTGTTCCGTATGTATAAGACAAGAAGGAAAATTCGATTCCGTTTTTTGATATGGTCCGTAATCTTGCTTTATCTTCCTGGCTCTTATACCCACCGACATATTCCATCCCGATAGTTTCATAATGGTTAATGGCATTCATGATCGCCTTTTCCCCACGGTCCAATGTATGGTTGTTAGCGATGCTGACAATATCAACGCCAGCTTCTTGAAGGGCATCGGCAACTTCAAATGGACTGTTAAAGCTAGGGTAATTGGATAATCCTATTTCAGTCCCTCCAATGATGGTCTCTTGATTTGCAATGGAGATATCCGTTTCAAGTAGGTAGGATTTCACCCTGTCTAGCATGGGATTGAAAATATAACTGTTTTCCCCTGTTTTCGCTGCATTATAAACAGTGCTATGAATGAGTAGATCCCCTACAGCAGAAATGGTTGCTTCTGTACGGAAACCCTTTTCTGTTTTTACTTTCTTTGTTGCCTGGTGTAACTTAGCTGGTTTTGCAACAAGCTCTTCCTTGTTTTCACTCCCATTAAAACTGCTGAAGTGTTTAAAGGACAATACAGAAAAAACGGTTCCCAATAGCATAATAATTAAAATTGGGAGAAGATATTTAAATTTTTTATTCATGTAAATAACCCCTTATATCTTTTTCTTCCTCCACCATATAACATAGTTTTCGCAAAATTCATCGTAATATGTCGAATGTTCAAAAAATTAAAGGGTTTTTGTTTTGTTTCTCGAAATAGTATAAGGATACATATAAAAAAGGGGGAAACAATTTGCTTACATTCAAAAAACCTGAAGTGGAACAATTTTTTAAAGTCTTTAATATTGAAGATTTCACATTAAGTCCAGATGAAAAACAGTTAGTATACAGTACGAACCTAACCGGGCATTACAATGTATGGGCAATGGATCTGCCAAATCAGTACCCATATCCGCTGACATTCAATAACCAAAGTTGTCATGGGTTAAAGTACGATCCAAACGGAAAATACATATTAGCAAGCTTTGATAAGGATGGAAATGAGCTGGCACAACTTTATGCCTTGCCTAGCCGAGGCGGGGAATTGCAGGATGTGAGAGTGGATAACGAGCATCGTCATATGAACCCGAGCTTCTCCAAAGACGGACAACGTATATACTATACCAGCACAAAAGATAACCCAACATATTTAAATTGTTTTTGTTACGACTTAGAGACAAAAGAGGAAAAGTTATTGGTAGAGGGGACCGATGCGTCCACATACTTAATAGCCGTATCAGAAAATGAAGAAAGCTTCATTACTCTTAGACATTATGCCAACACTCATACTCAGGCATTTTTACATCAAGGTGAAACAACAACTAAGTTAACGCCGGAAACAGACAGTCAACATACTGTTGACAGTGCCATATTTACTGAATCCAACTCCATATATCTTGTTACTGATTATGAGGATGATAATGGTTACCTCGCGCATTTTGATCTTGAAACGAAGAAGTTTACAAGAGTATCGGATAGTGAGATGCATTTTAATAACATGTATCTAGACAAGTCCGGAAATAAGTTATATCTCGTTTCAGCAAAAGGAGTGGAAGATAAACTCTATACCTATTGCTTGGAGAAAAAAGTTTGGAATGAAGTCGACATACCAGTCTCCATTATTGATAAAGTGGTAATAAGTAAAAGTGGAGCGGTCTATCTACTAGGAAAAACTGCCTCAAAGCCGGCAAATATCTTTAAAAAGCAAAAGGAAGGGTGGATTCCTTTAACGAATAATCGTGTGCCGGCAGTTGCGGATGAAGAGCTTTGTGAACCGGAAATCCACTCTTATCCATCTTTTGATGGACTAGAGATTGAAGCATTATTCTTCAGGGCTAAAGAAGAGGTGTCAAACGGACATGTAATACTTTGGCCGCACGGAGGTCCACAGGCTTCTGAACGAAAGTTTTTCCGCTCTTATTTTCAATTCCTAGTTAATAGAGGATATAGTATTTTTGCTCCGAATTTCCGAGGGTCCTCCAACTATGGATTAACCTATATGAAAATGGTGGAGGGAGACTGGGGACACGGACCTCGTCTGGACAATATACATGGACTTGAATGGATTATACAAAAAGGGTTTGCAGATAGGGATAAGATTTTCTTAATGGGCGGCAGCTATGGTGGATACATGGCGTTACTTCTCCACGGTCGTCATCCAGAATATTTCAAAGCGGTCATTGATATATTTGGTGTCAGTAATCTGTTTTCCTTCATTGACTCTGTGCCAGAACACTGGAAACCGATCATGAAACAATGGGTAGGAGATCCGGTAGAAGATAAAGAACGACTGACAGTGGATTCTCCAATTACTTACCTCGATACCATGACAAAGCCAATGTTAATTATTCAAGGTGCAAACGATCCGCGAGTGGTCAAAAAAGAATCTGATCAGATTGTAGATGCTTTAAAAGAAAAAGGCCGGGATGTAGAATACCTTGTACTTGAAGATGAAGGGCATGGTTTCTCTAAGAAAGAAAATGAAATAAAAGTATTCAGGGCAATCCTGAACTTTTTAGAAAAAAATATTTAAATTATTTTAGGCATTTGCTAAGGATTCGGATTAATTTCCGGGTCCTATTTTTTGTTTAATATGTAATCGAGCTCAAGTCGTACCTCCATCTACGCCTCAAGAAGTATTTTCCAAAAAAGGCTTTTTATTTTATTATATCGAGCATATAATCAATTTTGGGAGTTGGAAATATATTCTTATTTTTGATAATTGAGGGGAGAATTTAGGGATGTCGATGATAGAATTTATTTTGAGAAGGAAAATCGCTGTTGGTCTTTTAGTCGTGTTTGTATTTATGATTGGCTTCTATTCGCTGAACAAACTTGACCAGGAATTAATGCCGCCGATTGCTTTTGATATGACGATTGTACAGGTAGATGCAGGGGAAATGCCTGTATTGGATGTAGAAGATAAAGTAACCAAACCGATTGAACAAATTTTAAGCGGAATAGACGGTGTGGATTCCCACACTTCCGCAACATACGTTGGTAAGTCTTCGATCACAGTTTTGATTGAAGAGGGAAGAGGGGATGAAGTACATAAGAATATTGAGGCTGCAGTGGCCCCTTTATCCACCCAAATCCCTGGAGTTCAGTATATTAATAGCTTTCAAATGACTACAAGGCAGGAATATGAGTTTTATATGGATATTTTTAATGGTGATATGGAGGATATTTCAGCCTTTGCAAAAAATGTGGTAGAACCTAGACTAGAAGCATTGCCAGAAGTAAGAGATGTGAAGTTTGATGGATTAGAAGAGAACGAAGTGGTTATTCAATTTAAGGGAAATGAACTAACGGACGCCGGTGTGGATTCCCAGCAAATCATTCAAACCATTCAACAGTCTAATCTGATTACTTCATTCGGGGAACTATCGGAGGAAGTAAACGAGCCGACTTTAAGATGGAATACTTCATTAATCAATGTCGAGGATATTAAGGAGATTTTAGTACCTACCTCATCTGGTGTAAAAGAACTTAGTGAGCTAGCTGACGTTGAATTAAAGGTACGTGAAACTTCATCGGGTGTTTGGAAGGACGGTAGCCAGGATGTCGTAATGGTTCAGATTGGCCGAGTTTCTGAGGTTACGCAAATTGAAATGGCCGAAGCGGTCCGTGCAGAAGTGGAGAAAATACGAGAAGAAGGACTTATTTCCGGATTTGAGTTTGAAGAAATAGTAGCGCAGGCTGATTATGTCAGCGAAGCGGTAAATGGTGTTTCAAGCAACATTCTTATAGGTGGATTACTGGCCATTGTGGTGCTATTCCTGTTCCTTCGAAATGTTAGAGCAACCATGATCATCGGAATCTCCATCCCACTATCCATTCTCCTTACGTTTGCAAGTATGTGGATATTGGAATACAGCCTTAATATGCTGAGTTTAATTGCACTTGGGTTAGGAATTGGAATGATGGTGGATGCTTCTATCGTTATTTTAGAATCCATTTATCGTAAAAAAGAACAAGGTTTAAATAATCGGGAAGCTGTATTAATTGGTGTTAAAGAAGTTGCTTCTGCGGTATTTGCCTCCATGCTGACTACCATCGTAGTGTTTTTACCTATCGGTTTGTTAGGTGGAGAAGCAGGCAAATTCATGATTATTCTATCCGTTGTGGTCATTGTGACACTCGTAAGTTCAGTCGTGGTTTCTTTTACTCTAATCCCATCCCTTTCTGAGAATTTCTTGAAATTGACGAAAAGTCAACAGAATAAAAAAGAGAGTAAAATTATCCTGTCCTATGGTAGGTTCATTAAATGGCTCACGGATAAAAAACGCAGACGTTACGGTGTCATCTTCCTGTTCTTCCTAATGTTCGTTGGTTCTCTGGCTTTAGTTACAAAAGTGCCGATGACCATCATGCCTGACATGTATAATCGTTATTCAGAAATAATGGTAACACTTGATAAAGGTGTTACACCAGATCAGAAAAATGAAATTGCTGAAGCAATACATTCCAAGCTCGTTGAAATCCCAGATGTGAAGGAAGGTTTTGTACTGGATCAAATTGAATTTATGTTTGTCTTGATCAATATGACTCCAGAAGAAGAAGCTACCTTAGAGCAAAAAGAAGTAAACGAACAGATTCTTAAGGGCTTGCTTGAACTAAAAGAAGATTATCCTGTTATGGATGTTACTTCCGTCATGAGCGCTGGAGCCAGTTATCCTGTTCAAATTGAGTTAAGTGGCGATGAACTGGATGGATTGACTTCGTTATCCTCTGATCTGGTAAAAGACTTAAACGGAATTGATGGGATCATCGGTACGACTACATCCCTTGGAACATTGATGGATGAGGAACTAATTGTACTAAACGACGCAGCAATGAATAAGGATGGAATTACTCCGTTGCAAATTCTAGGTCAATTAAACAATTTAACTTCTTCTGTTCCAATCGGTTCTTTGCAAGATGAAGGCGTAACACCAATCCTAGTTGCCCCAGATGAAGTAATCACAAACAAAAATCAGATATTAGAGCTTGAAGTGACAACACAAGACGGACTAAAGGACCTCTCTAATTATGTGACGTTTGAACAGGTGAAAGCGCCTGGCCAAATTGATCATAAAGACGGGGAGCGGGTTGTTAAAGTTCTTGCGAATATTGAGAATCGTGATTTAGGTTCTGTAAACAGAGATGTGCAAGAGATAGTAGAGAATTTTGATATACCAGATGGCTACACTATCACGGTTGGAGGAAGTCTTGAACAGCAACAGGAAGCGATACAGGATATGTTAGTTATCTTAGCCATCGCCATCTTCTTGGTATACGTTGTGATGGCCGTTCAATTCAACCATTTGCTCCATCCGATTATTGTTATGACCATTATTCCAATGACTTTTACGGGTGTTATTTTAGGATTACTGTTAACCCAGCGTGAATTGAGTATTATGTCAGGTATGGGTGTCATTATGTTGATTGGGATTGTACTGAATAATGCTATCCTTTTGATTGACCGAGCTAAACAGCTGAGAGCAGAAAACTATGGTGTAGGGGAAGCAATGGTAGAAGCGGGTATGAATCGGATACGTCCAATTTTCATGACTACATTGACAACGGTGGGTGGAATGTTGCCTCTTGCTATTTCAACAGGAGCCGCCAGCAACTACCAGGCGCCTTTGGCCACAGTTATCATCGCAGGACTATTGTTCTCTACTCTAATAACACTAGTGCTGATTCCTTCTGTCTATATGCTTTTCCATGATCTTGGAATAGGTATTCGTAAAGTGTTCAAACGAAAAAGAAACAACGGAACTGAGATTTCATCAGCTGAAAAAGCAGGTTAACGATAAGCAAGCATCCATTATCTTAGTGATATTGGATGCTTGTTTCTATTATATGGTAACATATAAACTATTAATAAATACTTAAGGTGGGATCCACACATATGAAGACACTGGTCTGTTTTGGTGATAGTTTGACAGCAAGGCATGAAGGAAAAGAAAACCCTCAACTTACGGAAAAACTTTCCCTCCAACTCCCAACATACAGAGTTGTCAACGCAGGGGTATCTGCTAATACCACAAAGGACGCATTAAAAAGAATGGAAAAGGATGTTTTAGCTCATCACCCCTATTTCGTAACTGTATTATTTGGGTCGAATGATGCTGCAGTTCATAAGAAGGTTGCTCTTAACACCTATAAAGAGAACTTGTTAAAGATTACCCAACTAATTGGACCGGATAAAACGATACTCATCACCCCGCCTCCAGTGAATGAATCATTACAACCTAACAGGAAAAATATCGAACTGGCTAAATATGCAGATGCAGTTAAGCGTGTTTCAGAGGAAACAGGCAGCTATTTGATTGACTTCTACACAGAATTGTACTCTAAACCTCATTATAAAGAGCTCTTAGTCGGCATATTAAATGATGGGTTGCATTTTGGTGAAGCTGGATATGACATACTGGCAAATTTAATTACTGAAGAGATAATTGAAATAGAATCAAACAAAGAGCAGAAATTTGATTAGGGCGGTAATATTTGACCTTGACGGCACGCTTTTGGATAGAGATGTTTCGTTAAAGAAGTTCGTTGAAGATCAATATGAAAGGTACAATCAAGCTTTCTCCCACATACACAAAAATACCTATATTGATAGATTTATCGAACTCGATGCACGCGGGTATGTCTGGAAAGATAAAGTATATCGACAACTTATAGATGAATTTCTAATTAATGCTCATACTTGGGATGAACTGTTAGATGATTATATTCATCACTTTCCATTCCACTGCACACCATTTAATAATGTAGAAAGCACACTTAAGCGACTTTCTGAAGACAACCTTTCATTAGGAATGATAACGAACGGTTTTGAAGTTTTCCAAATGAACAATCTAAAAGCATTGGGGATCGACCACTTTTTTCATTCCATTCTCGTGTCGGAGCGGGAAGGAATAAAGAAACCTAATCCTGAAATTTTCCGCAGAGCTGCAGAACGTCTGCAAGTATCCTTGAAGGAATGCCTTTTTGTTGGAGATCATCCTGAGAATGATGTGAAAGCTGCAAAGGGTGTTTGCATGACTACAGTTTGGAAAAAAGATACCTATTGGGATGAAGTGGATGCAGACTTTATTATAGAAGATCTCCGTTGTTTGCCTACTATTGTCAAATTCATAAATGAGAAGGAAGGCAGATAACATGGTTTATGACGTAGAAACCCTCAAACACGAGCTTTTAAAAATTGAGGATAAAAAGATACTAGAAGATAAAACGTATGTTGACAAATTAATAAATTCCATGATGAAGCACATCGGCTCAACAGACCCCATTCTTCGTGATAATTTAATTTACACAAACTTTGCAAAATTTATTAATGGTGGTGTAATCCCGCAGAGCAAGATTCTTAATATGTTAGAAATATGTTTGGATGAGGAGCATCTATTTTATAAAATTGGGGAAGAAAAGACGGACTCTGTATTTACACGCTCCTTTTCTTCTTTAGTTGTTGCTCTCATTTTAGCCAATGACGATGGAACACTTATTGATGCAAAGAGATTGGTAGAAATACAGGCAGCTATCTTAAAGTATTTAGATAAAGAAAGGGATACCCGCGGTTTCGTAGGAAATAAGGGGTGGGCGCACAGTATTGCACATGCAGCAGATATGTTGACTGCTTTGGTAAGTCACGCGCATTTTCGTATCAATCTACTTTCTGATGGGCTTAAAGCAATAGAAACATGCCTTTTAAAGGATGTAGTGTACCAAGATGAGGAAGAAGAGAGGCTTATTTTTGCTGTAGAAGCCCTTCTAGATAAAGGAATAGAAAAACAAATGCTTATTAATTGGATAAAAGGCCTCTCATCTAATTTGAATAAGGAACAGGAAAAGCACGGACAAACACTATCTTTTTACCGAAGTAAAATTAACGTGACCAATTTCATGAAGAGCCTTTATTTCCGATTGAGGCTTATGAATCCTGAGGACAAGGAACTGCTAGTGTGTCTAGAATATGAAATTCATTACTGGTTCAGAAAAACTTATGGTCAAGGGTAGGTGGTGTTATATTGATTTATCAAAAAGAAGAATTACTTATAAGGAAACTTCAACAAGGCGAGGACGAAAAACATTTATTAAAATGGTTGTCTGAACCAAAAGTGTTGGAATTCTATGAAGGGCGAGATATAACGTTTAATTTTGAAGATATCAAAAGGAAATTCTTTAATAGAAACGATGAAATATTTCGGTGTATGGTCATCTATCAAGGGAAAAGCATTGGTTATATTCAATATTATCCAATCAATAAAGCTACTAGCACACTAGCAGAATACTTTGAGATGGAGGGGGTTTATGGCTTAGATCAGTTTATAGGGGATTCCGACTACTGGAACAAAGGAATAGGAACGCTGCTCATTTCATCTATGGTTAATTACCTATTAACACAAAGAGGGGTCAACCGGCTAGTAATGGATCCAATGATATCCAACGGAAGGGGCATCAAATGTTATAAAAAATGTGGTTTTAAAAAGATAAAAGTGTTAGGTGAACATATTTTACATGAAGGAAAATATAGAGATTGTTGGTTGATGGAGTACACTACGTAAATGTACAAAAAACAACCTCTATTAACAAAATAATAATCCTAGATTGCTATAGCTTTAAAAGTAATTGCGAGATAGAAAATGACAGGTAGAAGTGTTACTATTACCCCCATTGTCTTGAACTTATTTTTAAATTGTAAAGTTAATCCGATAACCCATATGCCAAGTATAAGCAAATACCAGAGATTGTATTGTGAAGTTTCTGTCTCTGACAAACCTGGTCCTGCTAACCATAAGGTGAGTAATAAAACAAATAAACCAGTCACTACATTCCAAGCCAGTAGCATATATCTTTTCAAAATCGTGGCCTCCTTATATACAAATAAGATATCTTTAGTGTAATTTTACACGATAAAGGTAGAGGATGCACATACTTTATTCTGAAAATTAAATTATTTTTTATTTTGAAACCTAATCTTAATTTTAATCGTATTATTATTGATTAATAAACTTTTCATGTTGAATGGGGGAGAAGGGATGTCTTTTTTTAACAAGGCATTGGCTAGTGTAGGAATTGGCGCTGCGAAAGTAGATACTAAATTGGTTGAATCAAGTTTTGTATCTGGAGAGGAAATACGCGGTATTGTAGAAATCACCGGTGGTTCTGTGGAACAGCAAATTGATGAAATTTACTTAACTTTATTAACAAATTATATTAAAGAATCGAATGATACAAAGGTCCATAAACAAGCAGTCTTAGAAAAAAAGAAAATCGTGGATCCGTTTGTGATTGGTGTGAATGAAACGAAGGAAATTCCTTTTACAATAACCCTTCCACATGATACGCCTGTAAGCATGGGCAACACAAAAGTTTGGTTGCAAACAGGATTGGATATAAAAAATGCAGTAGATCCTTCTGATAAAGATGTTGTCCAAGTAAAACCCTCTCCACTCATTTCGACCATCTTAAGTGCTGCGGAGCAATTAGGTTTTCGCTTAAGAAAAGTGGAATGTGAAGCGGCGCCATATAGATGGAAAAATCACTTTCCGTTCATTCAGGAGTTCGAGTTTGTTCCAACGTCTGGTCCATTCAGAGGGAAGCTGGATGAAATCGAAATGATCTTTTCCAACAATAATGGAAGTTCCGTAGAATTGATTCTACAAGTAGATCGTAAGGTTAGAGGTCTTGGTAGTTTTCTATCAGAAGCATTGGAAATGGATGAGACGTTTATCAAATTGCGTGTAACGAATCAAGACCTCCCTGGGTTTAAACAACAATTAGAAAGTACCATTCGCCGCTATTGCTAATAATATGTTCTTAACAAGAACACCATTTCCTAGGGTGTTCTTTCTTATGTGAAAAAAGTTGTTATTTCAAAAGATATAAATTAAACTAAAAATTCATTCAATTTATTTTAAAGGAGCGTGTTGTAATGACAAAACTAGGATTTATCCGTCACGGAAGTACGGCCTGGAATAAGGAGAAAAGAGCACAAGGGAGTTCAAATATTCCACTTGATCAAGATGGTATTAGGGATGCAGAAAGTTTAGCAAACAGAATAAAAAATGAAGATTGGGATGTTATTTACTCTAGTGATCTATTAAGAGCCATGCAAACTGCTGAAATCGTGGCAAGGAGTCTACAAGTCGATGAGGTGTTCTTAGACTCTAGACTTCAAGAAGTGAACGGTGGTCAAATTGAAGGCACAACAGAACCTGAACGAATTGAAAAATGGGGAGAAAATTGGCGTGATCTGGACTTGGGAATAGAATCAAAGGAAATGGTAGTAAAACGGGCCCTTTCGTTCATTGAAGAGGTAACTCAAAAACATAAAGACCAGAATGTACTAGTAGTTAGTCACGGGTCCTATATAAGACATGTTTTAGGTGAATTGGTGAAAGACCTTAAGATGGAAAATCATCTTGAGAATACCTCTGTTTCTACTGTCAAAGTTCGTGAAGGACTGTGGGAATGCGAATTATATAATTGTACGAAGCATCTTGGGGGCAAGTAGGAAACATCTGATTGGAAAGTCTTGCTAAAATAGTGCTTTCTTTTGTATAATAAGAATATATGTTCGCACGCCGTAAAAGGAGGCATTTTTCTTGTTGCAAACTGAAAAAGATGTGCTGAATCTCATTGAATCAGATGAATGGATGATGGATATTTTGAGAGCGGCAAAATCTCTTAATCTCCCTGATTGGTGGGTATGTGCTGGATTTGTCAGAACAAAAGTCTGGGATACATTACACGGTCATGATTGTAGAACTCCTTTACCTGATATTGATGTTATTTATTTTGATAAAAATGATGTAAGTGAGGAAAAGGACAAGCAACATGAAAAAAGACTGCTAGAACTATGTCCGGTGGAACCATGGTCCGTTAAAAACCAGGCAAGGATGCATGTCATTAATAATTTACCGCCATATACTAATTCCACAGAAGCAATGTCTAAATTTCCAGAAACGGCTACGGCAATAGGAGTTAAATTAAACCAAGACAATCAATTACAATTAGCCGCTCCTTGCGGAATTCAAGACCTTATAAGTTTAAAAGTGAAGCCAACATCTCCCTATAAAAAAACAGCAGAACATGCCAGGATTTATGAAAATCGCTTGAAACAGAAAAATTGGCAGGCATTATGGCCGAATATCACTATTTTACATGTGGAAGGTGTAAATTCATGACAGGACTACTTCATCATATAGAATTATATGTGTCGGACCTGAAGAAAACGAAAGAATTCTGGGGATGGCTGCTCGAAGAACTGGGATATGAACCCTATCAAGAGTGGAAAAGTGGACAGAGTTGGAAAATAGAAAATACATATATTGTTTTTGTTCAAACGGAAGAAAGGTTTCTCGATGTTCCCTATCATCGATGCAGAGTAGGCCTTAATCATATTGCTTTCCATGCCTCGTCACGGGATCATGTGGACAGCTTAACAGAAAAACTGAAAGCTCGTGGAGTAAATATGTTATATAAGGACAAACATCCATATGCTGGCGGAGAAAACTATTATGCGGCATTTTTTGAAGACCCTGACCGTATCAAAGTAGAGCTTGTGGCTCCTTCAATATAATGATTCAAACGGAGGTAAACAGATGTTCAATACTGTATTACTAATAGGTATTGCTATTGGGGTAGGAACCATCATTTCCTACCTCGGACAATTGGTTAATCAAAATAAGAGAATCATAGAATTGTTGGAGAAAAAGGATAGATGAGATGACTAAGATCAGCATGTATACGATGTGTCTTGTAGTGGATGGAGATAAAGTTCTCTTAATTAATAGGCCAACAGATAAAGGATTTCCGGGCTTTATTGGCCCAGGTGGAAAAGTGGATTTTCCAGAAAGTTTAACAGAAGGCGCTATTCGAGAAGTCCATGAAGAAACCGGCTTACAGGTAAGTAACTTAATCTATAAGGGTCTAGATGAATATGTAAATGAGTTGGAAGATGAAAGATATATGGTATTCAACTATCTAACATATACATATATCGGAGAACTCTTAACTTCTCCACCAGAGGGAGAATTAAAATGGGTAGCAATATCTGAGGCCCTAGATTTACCTATGCAAGACTGGTTTAAAGAAAGATTCCCTCTATTCTTTGAAGAAGGGACTTTTGAAAAGCATGTAGTATGGGACGGAAAAGTTAAAAAAGCGGTAAAAGAAGTGATAACAAAGCATTGATAGTAATGAAAAAAGCATCCGAGAAAAACTCGAATGCTTAAGATACCTTCTTCTTTTTTAAATTTAACCATGTTATCTTAGGCTCTGTTCTCTTGATAATTCTACCGATATTTGCCCGATGTTTAAAAATGACAAATGCAGTAAGCACTGACACAGCTATAATAAGTGGTAGATCTCCAAATGCAATGCTGTAAATGGTGGTTACCACTCCGGTCAGCATAGAAGATAGAGATACATATTTCGTTAAAAACAAGAAAAGAAAAAAGCAGAATAACATTAAACCGAACAGAAGCGGACTGGCGAACAATAGAACTCCACCAGAGGTTGCAACTGCTTTTCCACCTCGGAATTTTGCAAATACCGGATAAACATGTCCGACAACGGCACAGGCACCAGCAAGAAGTGGATGAATATCAGCTCCAAGTAAGAAAGGCAGGGAGGCTGCCAGAGTTCCTTTTAATATATCGCAAATTGTTACAATCATTCCGGCCTTGACACCCAATGTACGGAATGTGTTGGTACCGCCTAAGTTCCCGCTTCCGTGTTCACGGATGTCGATTCCATAGCCTACTTTTCCCACTACAAGTGCGAAAGGAATGGAACCGATGAGATATGCAAGTATAATAATTAGTAGTTCAGTCATTCATTAAACCCCTTTATGTAATAATCCCTATCTTTAATATATGTTAAATTTAACAGGAAGCAAAGGGTTTATTGCAAGTTATCGCGAATTTTTTATGAGTAAGTACTAATATCAGGTTGTTATAAGTTGTTAAAACTAGACTAAACGGGTATAACAGTAAGAATTAACTTTTTAAAAAGGAAGGGGATAAAAATATGAATATTGAAATTCCTAGCAGAGAAGAGATCGGAAAGATATTGAAAAAGAGCAAGCGGATTGCTGTAGTCGGATTATCTGATAACCCTGCGCGTACATCTTATATGGTTTCAAAAGCAATGCAAGATGCAGGATATGAGATTATTCCAGTTAATCCTACTGTAGATGAAGTTCTTGGTGTGAAGGCTGTTCCAACATTAAAAGAAGTAGAAGGTCATATCGATATCGTAAATGTATTCCGTCGTTCTGAGCATTTATTTGGAGTTGCAGAAGAGTTCTTACAAATAGATGCAGACGTTTATTGGGCTCAACTCGGACTTGCAGATGAAAAAACTTATGAATTGTTGAAAGAAAAGGGCTATACTGTCATTATGGATCGATGCATTAAAGTGGAACACGCTTTAACAAAATAGGTCAGACTCGTCCTTGTTTTTATAAGAAAACAAGGATTTTTATTCATTTTATGACAATTTACGCCAGATTATATTGGCTAAAGTGTAAGAACCCTATACAATAGAACATAGACAAGTTTCAAATGTATGATAATATATAAACGAATATTTGTTGTGAACAAACAACGAATCCGTGTAGATAAAAGGAAATTCATACATAACATGATTTATTGGTAGTAGTAGTGAAAGGGGTATGTTTTTGTTGGCAAAAAATACGTTTGAATATAACGATGATGCGATACAGGTATTAGAAGGTCTCGAGGCTGTACGTAAACGTCCGGGTATGTATATTGGAAGTACGGACAGCAGAGGTCTTCATCACCTTGTATACGAAATCCTTGATAATTCCGTCGATGAAGCACTAGGCGGATACGGGGATCATATCATTGTGACGATACACAAAGATAACAGCATAAGCGTAAAGGATAAAGGCCGAGGTATGCCTACCGGAATGCATAAAATGGGAAAACCTACCCCCGAAGTAATTTTGACGGTATTACATGCAGGTGGAAAGTTTGGTCAAGGCGGATACAAAACGAGTGGAGGACTACATGGTGTAGGTGCATCCGTCGTAAATGCTTTATCCGAATGGTTGACGGTAACGATCAAGCGAGACGGTATTGTGTACGAGCAGCGTTTTGAAAATGGTGGGAAGCCAGTCACAACGCTAGAAAAGATTGGTACAACCAATCAAACAGGTACAACCATTCATTTTAAACCGGACACAACCATCTTTAGCACCACAACGTATAATTTTGAGACATTATGTGAGCGTCTACGTGAATCTGCCTTTTTATTAAAAGGTTTAAAAATAGAGCTGAATGATGAAAGGAATTCTGTTAAAGAGGTATTTCATTATGAGAGCGGCATTGAAGCATTTGTCACTTACCTTAATGAGGAGAAGGATTCGCTTCACAATGTCGTTTCCTTTGAAGGTGCCCAAAACGGGATTGAAATTGATTTTGCTTTTCAATTTAATGACGGGTATTCTGAAACCATTTTATCTTTTGTTAACAATGTTAGAACGAAAGATGGAGGTACACACGAAGCTGGTGCAAAAACGGCAATGACCCGTATTTTTAACGAATACGCAAGAAAAGTGAATCTTCTAAAGGAAAAAGATAAAAATTTGGATGGTTCTGATATTCGTGAAGGATTATCTGCAATTATTTCCGTTCGTATTCCAGAGGAACTCTTGCAGTTTGAAGGACAGACAAAAGGAAAACTTGGAACAAGTGAAGCCCGTTCTGCGGTAGATAGCGTGGTATCAGAACATCTCGCCTACTTCCTCGAGGAAAATCCGGAAACTAGTTCCATGCTCGTTAAAAAGTCCATTAAGGCTTTCCAAGCAAGAGAAGCGGCTAGAAAAGCAAGAGAAGATGCACGGAGCGGGAAAAAGAGAAAACGATCTGATGCGATGCTTAGTGGGAAATTGACTCCAGCACAATCCCGTAACCCTCAGAAAAATGAAATTTACCTGGTGGAGGGTGACTCTGCAGGTGGTTCCGCTAAACAAGGGCGTGATCGCCGTTTCCAAGCAGTTTTGCCACTACGAGGAAAAGTCATTAACACGGAAAAAGCAAAACTTGCAGATATCTTTAAAAATGAAGAGATCAATACGATTATCCATGCAATAGGCGGTGGAGTCGGACCGGACTTTTCAGTGGAAGACATTAACTACGATAAAGTGGTTATCATGACCGATGCCGATACAGATGGTGCACATATTCAAGTATTGCTATTGACCTTCTTTTATCGTTACATGAAGCCACTTATTGAAGCTGGTAAAGTGTTTATCGCACTTCCACCTCTTTACAAAGTAAGTAAAGGGACCGGGAAGAAAGAAGTATTAGAATACGCTTGGTCTGATGAAGAACTGAAGGGTGCCATCCAAAAGATTGGCCGTGGTTACACTATTCAGCGTTATAAAGGACTTGGAGAAATGAACGCAGATCAATTGTGGGAAACAACCATGAACCCGGATACTCGTACCCTAATACGCGTAAGAATCGACGATGCAGCCCGTGCTGAGCGTCGTGTAACCACACTAATGGGTGACAAAGTGGAACCAAGACGTAAATGGATTGAAAGCCATGTTGCTTTTGGATTGGAAGAAGATCCAAATATTTTAGAAAATGATAACTTGTTGGTCGCAACTGAGGAGGTATAACAGATGACACAGACAGAGAAATTTCACGACCTACCCCTAGAGGAAGTTTTAGGCGACCGATTTGGACGTTATAGTAAATACATCATCCAGGAGCGTGCATTACCAGATGCACGTGATGGACTTAAACCAGTACAAAGACGAATTTTATATGCCATGTACGCAGAAGGAAATGTGCATGATAAACCGTTCCGTAAATCTGCTAAAACAGTAGGTAACGTAATCGGTAACTATCATCCACATGGTGATTCGTCTGTATACGATGCAATGGTTCGTATGAGTCAGGACTGGAAGGTACGTAATATGCTTATCGAGATGCATGGTAACAACGGTAGCATTGATGGCGACCCTCCAGCGGCCATGCGTTATACGGAAGCAAGATTATCACCAATTGCTTCCGAGCTTTTACGTGATCTTGATAAAAAAACCGTAGAATTTATTCCTAACTTTGATGATACTTCCCAGGAACCGGTTGTTCTGCCTGCTATGTATCCAAATCTATTAGTGAATGGTTCAACAGGAATATCTGCAGGATATGCAACGGACATCCCTCCGCATCACCTTGGAGAAGTCATTGATGCAACCATCATGCGCATCGATAACCCTTCAGTGACAGTAGATGAGCTAATGACAGTGGTCAAAGGACCAGATTTCCCTACTGGCGGTATCATTCAAGGAGTAGAAGGAATCAAGAAAGCTTACGAAACTGGAAAAGGCAAGATCATCGTGCGAGGGTTAGCTGAAGTGGAAGATATCCGCGGCGGGAAGCAACAGATTGTTATCACAGAGGTTCCATATGAAGTAAACAAAGCAAATCTCGTTAAAAAAATTGATGAACTGCGCTATGACAAAAAGGTGGATGGTATTTCAGAGGTACGTGATGAAACCGACCGTACAGGACTGCGAGTTGTAATCGAACTGAAAAAAGAAGCAGATGCAAATGGAATTTTAAATTACCTTTATAAAAATACCGATCTGCAAATCACATTCAACTTCAACATGGTTGCCATCTATAAAAAACGTCCAACATTAATGGGATTGCCTCACTTTTTAGATGCGTACATAGATCACCAAAAAGAAGTGATTTCAAATCGTTCACGTTTTGAGTTGAACAGAGCAAAAGAACGCCAGCATGTTGTAGAAGGCTTAATGAAAGCACTCTCTATCTTAGACGAAGTAATTGCTACAATCCGTGCTTCCAAAGATAAACGCGACGCGAAAGATAACTTGATTGCCAAGTTCACTTTTACAGAGCCGCAAGCGGAAGCCATCGTTTCCTTGCAGTTATACCGTTTAACTAACACAGATATCACGGCATTGCAGGCTGAAGCGGATGAACTTGCTAAGAAAGTTGCTGAATTAGAAGCAATTCTAGCAAGCGAGAAAAAGCTGTTTTCTGTCATAAAGTCAGATTTAAAACGTGTAAAGAAACTCTATACAAATGATCGCCGTTCTAAAATCCAAGATCAAATCGAAGAGATTAAGATCAACTTGGAAGTAATGATTCCTTCAGAAGACGTCATCGTTACCGTTACAAAAGACGGTTACGTCAAGCGTACAAGCTTACGTTCTTTCTCTGCTTCAAATGGTCAGGATTTCGGTATGAAAGAAACCGATAGAATCATCTCTAAGTTGGACATTAATACAACTCAAACGTTGCTATTGTTCACGAACAAAGGGAATTATCTGTACTTACCAGTCCATGAACTCCCTGATATCCGCTGGAAGGACATGGGCCAGCACGTTGCAAACATAGTTCCAATAGACCGAGATGAGTCAATTATAAAAGCAATACCTGTCAGCAATTTCGAGGACCCTAACTTCTTGTTGTTCGTAACGCGCAACGGAATGGTCAAGAAGACGGAATTGAGTGCATACAAAGCACAACGCTACTCCAAACCATTAATGGCTGTTAACCTTAAAGGTGATGACCAGGTAGTCGATGTTCATCTCACAGACGGCGCTCAGGATATCTTCTTGGCGACGAGAAGTGGATATGGTCTTTGGTTTACCGAAGATGACATTAATGTCGTCGGTGCCCGTGCAGCTGGGGTGAAGGGCATAAACTTGAAAGATAGTGATTATGTTGTGAGCGGCTTAGTATTTGAGAAAGAATCAAAGGCTATGTTGTTCATCGCCACC
Source organism: Sutcliffiella horikoshii (assembly GCF_002157855.1). Lineage (NCBI taxonomy): Bacteria > Bacillati > Bacillota > Bacilli > Caryophanales > Bacillaceae > Sutcliffiella > Sutcliffiella horikoshii. The sequence goes on from NZ_CP020880.1 coordinate 2,094,682, forward strand.
CATCGCGGTGCCGTGAAAAAATTAAAAATTACTGAGTTTGATAAGGCCACTCGTGCTAAACGCGGGCTTGTTATGCTTCGCGAAGTGAAAAATAATCCACATCAGATTGCAGCAGTCGAACTTGTGGAGCCTTCAAGTTTCATATATGTTCAAACAGAAAAAGGTACGGTGGAGAAACTAGCAGCCGCATCTTACCGTAACAATGACCGCTATTCCAACGGATCCTTCGTCCTGGACCAACAGGAAGCAGGAGATGTAGTGGAAATGTGGGTGGAGACGGAAATGGAAGTAGAAGGTAAGGAAAAATAGAATTTGCACCGCTTTTCTGCGTGAGGTTTTTGCGTGGAGGGGCGGTTTTTGTGTTCTTTTGGGGAGGATAGGCTTTTAAAAACGAAATTATGTTTACTAGAATAATATTATGTAAACTAAAAAGTGTAATAAATCTACAAATTGTAGAACGTTTAGCAAAAGAGGTAGAAGTTCGCTTGGGAAATGTAGTAGTAGGTCCGGGAAATGTAGAAGGTCGCAGTTTTATGGTAGAAAGTCACAACTTAAAGGTAGAACTGTTCAAAAATGACCAGACTCGCCAAAAAAAATGTTTCTGAAACAGAAGAGACTGGAATACCTGATATAATGTTGGTAAATAATGCTCCAAGAAAAACTAAATCCAAGCCTTTATGCAAGCATATCTATTATGTAGGTCTAATAATATAGTGAAGGAAAGAGAGGGGATGTATCATGAAACCAGTATTGCTAGTTGTAGATGTTCAAAAAGGTTTTGACGATCCAGCATGGGGGCAACGCAACAACCCAGATGCAGAAGATAGAATGCTAGAACTTATGAAGACTTGGAGACAAAAAGATTTCCCTATTATTCACGTTCAACACGTTTCTCAAGACCCAAATTCAAAACTTCATCCTAGCAACCCTGGATTTGCTTTAAAGCCGGGGTTTGAACCGATGGAAGACGAATATTTTATCCGAAAAAATGTGAACAGTTGTTTTATCGGAACACAATTAGACAGTTATCTAAAGAAAAATGGCTATCAAACCCTGTTTGTTATTGGATTAACCTCCAATCATTGCGTATCGACTACAGTAAGAATGGCTGGAAATCTCGGGTACAGAACGTACGTTTGTAGCGACGCAACTGCAGCATATGAGGCTGTATCCTTTGACGGTTTAAAGCTATCAGCAGAAGATGTACATCGCCACGCCTTATCTGCATTACATAAAGAATTTGCGGAGGTTACTACATCAAAAGAAATAGTGAAATTGATTCAACAGCAAACAATAAAGAATTAATAAAAACAACGCCATAGCAAATTGGCGTTGTTTTTTAATAATGAGTCCGATCAACTTTTTTACTCCAGTTCATGAAAGGTTGCAAAGAGTTGACCAATGGGAGTTGAATAAAAGGGAGGGTTCGATTTGCAGGATCCAGTTGAACTTCACGGTAGATAAATTCATCATCAAAATGAATGGAGGCAGCGTCTTTGCGATCTGCAGCAAAATAAACGGTGGGAATCCGTGCCCAATAAATAGCACCAAGACACATCGGACACGGTTCACAACTGCTATAAAGTATACAATCTCTAAGCTCAAAGGTTTGTAAACTATGACAAGCCTTCCGTATGGCCATCACTTCAGCATGTGCTGTTGGATCGTGACTACTGGTCACTCTGTTGACACCTTCGGCAATAATTTGATTATTTCTTGAAATAACAGCACCAAAGGGACCGCCATTTTCTTGAACATTTTGAAGAGCCAAGTCAATGGCCCGGTGAAGAAAGAATTCATGCAAGTGCTTTTCCAAAGAAACACCTCCACAGAAAGGGGTTTCTAACATCTTATTGCAATATCTCAAAGTTAATACGCTTCAGGAATAATTACTTAAAATATAAATGGGGGACAAAAGAGGGACGAGTTCAAATGAATGATTGCGGTAATAATATTATGTAAACTTCAATAACAAAAAAGATAGCTGCAGTTTAAGACTAAATGGTTACATAGAAGCAATGGGTTAAATATAGTATAATTTAATCTTTATCAGCCAGAACCACATAGTTGGATTTGAGATTCATGAACTATTATTAATTATAAAAAATTTATTGGAAATAATACGAAATTAAATTTAAAATTAGTTAAACTGTGGCACTTATTGATTTCAATTGATTCCGTCTCACTATCATAAGTTTACTTTGTTTTTGATACAAATTAATGTTTTTTTGATGACTTCCCATAATAAGTGTTATGTCTACCCTGAAAAATAAATAAAGTTAGAGGAGAATCTTAATACTCCTCTTCTCTAAAATATTTATACATTTGTTTTATAATGAATACTAGCAAACCGAGCATCAGTCTTTATCCAGTTTTCCAACTGGTCAATAGTAATATTTGCATGTATACGTGCTTTTTCTATGGAATTGTGAAAGTCTAACTCTTTAAGGAATACTCTTTGCTTAGTCGGTTTTCTTGGAGCTTTATTTATTAACTGTTCAGCTGGTAACTTTTCTTTATTGTAAATATCAAATTTTCTTTTTAGATATAATTTCTTATCATTGTATATCCAGTCGCCAAACTGTTTTATGGTCTTTTTGCCGCTTATGTAAATCCTGAAGTGATTATCTTTGCTTTTAATTATTGGGTCGAATCCTTTGTCGTCGAGTATATCTCTAAAATCTAAAATAAAGGAATATGAAGCTCCAACAAAGTTTATCATATTTCCTTTTTTATATATACTACCATCCCCATCAAAATAACCTCTTACAAAATGATGCATATATACTTTTGGTACATAAGGGAATTCGACGGTTTTAGATTTGTTTGGTGTTAAGCCATGGATATTCATCAGGTCATCTTTAATAATTTTGCTGTTTATATTAAGGAAATGTACACCATTTTTATATTCCCCAATTAGATTCCATTTCATGCCGTATTTGATCAAGAATCTCAAACTCTTTTTGAGCAATACTTACTGTTTGTGCTTCTCCACTTACAACTCCATCAGCTAAGAAAAATCCCAATATATATGCCATGTTTGGTGACCAGCACTTGAAAAAATCCTCATTTATTTGATACTTCCTTTTCCAATGCCCCCTTGGTCGCAGTTCCACATTATTTTTCTTAAGAATTTGTGTAATTCTTCGACTTGATACATTACCCACAATTGCAATCTCAGTGGTACTCATACCATCATTATACATTTTAATAATTTCCGGGAGGTCTAAGGTGATTTTTCTACTTGGCATCTGTTTCATATATTCCCCTTCCTCTCCTGTAGATCTAATTACCTATATTTATATTATACGAACATTTGTTCTGTAGTACAAATAATAGCACTTCCCCACATAAAAAAAGAAAAAACCGCCCATCAATGAGCAGTTTTCCCTTCCATTTTCATTAATTTAACCGTCAACCCAACAGCCCCTAACACCATCACTCCCCCAATCCACGGAGTGTGGATTAGACCTATGGAATCCACAATAATTCCACCTAACAACGATCCAATGGCGATTCCTACGTTAAATGCTGCGATATTGAGCGCAGAAGCGACGTTCACTGCAGAAGGTACATATTTTTCTGCGAGATTCACAACCAATACCTGCAGTCCAGGTACATTCATAAACGCAAACATCCCCATTAAAAAGATCACGATCAACCCAACAACTTTAAATGGTGCTGCAAAAGTCAATACCACTAAAATGAAGGCTTGCATCATAAACATCCACATAAGAGCCCTCAAAGGGTTTCTATCCGATGCTTTACCACCAATTACATTCCCTACAGCAACTGCTATTCCGTAAACAAGTAATATACCACTCACCCATTTTGCGCTAAACCCTGTGATATCCACTAAAGTGGTGTCAAGTAAGTGAAAGCAACGAAGGTTCCACCATACCCTAAGGCGGTTATGGCAAAAGCCATCAGCAGTTTAGTATTCTTCAACACATCCAGTTGCTCACGTAACGATGATGGAGGTGCCTCTTTTAGATCACGTGGAATGAGAAACCAACTTGCTACGGCCCCAATCACTCCCAACAAAGCAACACCCCAAAAAGTCGCTCTCCAGCCAAACATTTGTCCAATAAAGGTCCCGAGTGGTACACCTGTTACTGTCGCCACTGTCAGACCTGTAAACATTAATGCAATGGCACTGGCTCTCTTGTCAGCAGGAACAAGATCGGCAGCAATTGTTGCCCCTATTGAAAAGAAAATTCCGTGTGAAAAGGCAGTGATAAACCGCGCTACCAATAGTAATTCATAACTGTTGGATAACGCTGCTACGGTATTACCAATAATAAATACAACCATTAGTGAAATTAATAACGTCTTCCGATTCATTTTATTTGTTAGTGCCGTTAATACAGGTGCGCCAACGGCAACACCCATCGCATAACCTGAGATTAATAATCCGGCCATTGTGATAGAGATATTCAAATCATTTGATATTGTTGACAACAAGCCAACTGGAACGAATTCTGTCGTGCCTATCCCAAAAGCACTAATTGCTAAGGCTAATAATGCGAACGTACTATTTCTTCTGTTCGTCTTAGAATGATTTATAGAAACTGTTTGTGAACTCATAATAAATGCCTCCTTCATAGAATGCGGATTACCTTTAGGCGCCATTAGGTAACCTTTCGAGTTCTTATTATGGAGGCAGATGATTTAAAATGTAAGTACGCACTTTAAAGTGAGGTAGGCACCTTGAAGTACCCTATTTACCTTTAAGGCCATGGTGGTATAATGATTGAAATAAATACCTTATAAAGAACGGATCTTTTATTAAGCAATACAATATTCCGGTGGAAGCTGCATTGGAAGTGATCGGTGGCAAGTGGAAAGTAGTCATCTTATGTCACCTAATAAAAAGTAAAAGACGGACAAGCGAACTTAAAAGACTAATGCCCACTATTACGCAAAAGATGCTCACACAACAACTTAGAGAACTGGAGTCTGATGGTGTTGTTAATCGCATTATTTATAATCAGGTTCCTCCTAAAGTGGAGTATGAATTAACCGAATACGGCTGGTCGCTGAAGCCTGCATTAGATATGCTTTGCGCATGGGGTGAACATCATATAGAGAAGACCTCACCAAATAACGAACTAGTAAATTAACCCCCTTTCTACATGAAAGAGGGTTTTTCGTTCTCCCTATGTGTAAAAACCAAAACAAAAACCCAACACAATTATTCGGTTTAGTCCTCTCTTTTCTTCTTTTCATGAACACTTAATTCTTCTGAGAACTCTGTTTGTAGTTCCATTCGTTGAGCTTCCCTTTTCGATTTCTTTCTCGGATGATCCGGGAAAACACTTTTGACAAGGTACAGATGGAAAAACACTTCGAAAACAGTGATGGTAAATGCTGCAATTGCAGATGGTAACAAGAATCCGCCACTTAGATTGGTCAGAATATATACCATAAAAGCGATAACGGCAAAGTTAAATACAAAGTCAAATACAGCAGCAAATGTATAATTTGTTCGCGGCAACACCATATCATCCACTACAAAATACGAAAAAGTAATTAGGAGAACGGTTGTCAAAAGGATATCTAGGAAAGAGATTTCAGCAAACTGATTCAAGAAAAAGGATAGGATTAGAAAACTGACGATGAACTTTATCAATAGTGGCATAAAATGTTTCATGTTTTTCACTCCTTTTCATTTGTATAGTGCTCGTTGAAAAGGTGTTTTATACAGAAGTACTTGCACAGAAACTGTAGCAGGGAATACTTTGGGCTATATAACCAATATAACCAAAGAAAGGATGACACCTATGTCAAAAGAGATGGATTATACGTCCCCCTCTATACAATTTTTTTATGATGTCAATAAGAGTAATGCTTATACTAAGGATAATCAGAATTATATAAACGTTTTAGGTGTTAAACAGCTAAACACCTTGTCAGGAACATCATTATTGGACATATTTTTGGATGCCAATAACGTCATTGAACCTCACTATCATCAAAATGCTACCGAACTTGTGTATTGTATAAAAGGATCTGCTGATATTTCCTTGTTCAATCCTTTTACAAAACAACTTCTAACATATACTGTAACGCCGGGGCAGGTGGTCAATATCCCACAAGGCTGGTGGCATTATGAAATTGCAAGAGAAAACAAAACCCATTTACTTGCTATTTTCAATGCGCCCACTCCGGATGTTATATTAGGATCTGACTTATTGGCATTTACACCTGCCAATGTTATGGCCCATACTTATTGCTTGGATGAGAAGAAATGGAAAGAGACTGTGAAGCCAGTCCATCCTTCAACTTTTATTGGCCCCCCTCAATCTTGTGAACGTAAATATCAACAGATTCAAACTTATTACCCGCGTTTACAATATCCATATTATTACTATTATTAAAAAAAGTCCCCGGTAAAAAGGGACTTTTTTTGTTATCCTGCAATATCACGATTGCGGAATCCTATAAATCCAAATATCATCAAAACAATGGCAATCAGCGATAGAAAAGTCAGGGAAAAATAACTGATTTCTTCCACTGGTATTTGCGGAATGTGTCCATATGGAGATAAATTTGCCATCCATTCAGGTAACTTGAGCATGCCACCAAGATAAACAACAAAAAACGAATAGCCCAGTACAAGCCAAGTAAGGCCTGTCAGTTTAGGTTTTAATCCAATTGTGGCAACCCCAATTCCAGTCATGATCCATAAAGCGGGCAAATAGACAAGACCTGCCTTTAAAAACGACTGTAATGATATAGGATCGTCCATGACTGAATCTGCTGCCACCCACAATCCTAAAATAGCCAAGGTAAGCATAATAAAGCCAAAGATGAGAGACAACAGCATGTAACTTCCCAGTAGCTTATATCTTGACACGCTTTTCGATAGAATCGGCTCCAGTTGCCCCCTTTTCTCCTCTCCTTTTAGTTTTAGAAGAAACATGATGGGTGGAATTGTACAAAGCATAGATATTATAGCCATTAGCATGGTCATAAACTGTTCGGTTAACGTGTATCCTTCGACTGGTGGTAACATTTCAGCCATCATTTCATTACTTGAAAAGAAAGACTCCAGATCCCCAAGCACTGAACCATACGACACACCTAAGATAAACATTCCGATCGCCCAAGCGATGATTCCTGTCCGTTGGAGCCTGAATGCTAACCCGAAAGGACTATTCAAAAAACGAGATGCATGTCTTTTACCTGGCTTTGTTGAAATGAATCCAGACCCAAGATCACGTAGCGCATTTAAGTACAGTGCAGTCAGTGCAATGAAAACGGAACTAACGAGTGTAAGAAAAATCGGCCACCAATAGTTGTTCACATAAACCTCCGACCCCAATATCCAACCAAGTGGGGACACCCACGACAAAGCTTCATTACTTACATCCCCTACCGCGCGAATTAAGTATGATAATGCTAGGAGTGTAAAAGACAAACCAATAGTTCCCCGTGAATTGGAGGAAAGCTGTGCAAAAAGAAGGGTAATGCCCGTGAAAAATATCCCTGTTGAGCCTAGTGCGGCACCGTACAGAATGGAACCATATAAATCGATACTTTCAATTCCCAATGAAAATAAACTAACGGCAATCATAAGGCTCAATAATACATTTGTAGCTATCATCACGACTAGTGTTGCAGTAACAGTACTTAAACGACCAACAGGCAAAGAGCGTATTAACTCCACACGTCCTTCCTCCTCATCATTTCTTGTATGACGAGTGACGAGCATGATACTCATAATAGCAACCACAATGGCTGTAAATAATAGCATTTGATGCGCCATCATCGGACCTTCTGTATAGTTCTCCAACCCATATCCCTTGCCGAGCATAGCCGTCATGGCAGGATTTTTCATCGTTTCAGCTATTGCTTGCCTTTCCTGTTCATTTGCATACAAACCAGCAAATGAAGTGGCCGTTAATAAAGTCATTAATGTAATGGATATTAGCCAAATTGGAATACGAATTTTATCCCTCTTCAAAATGAAAAATATAAGGCTACCAGTATTACTAAAACGTTGCTTCCACATTAGGCTTCCCCTCCCGATCCCGTTTTGGAAGGGCCTCCGCCTTCATAATGTCGCATAAACAGCTCCTCTAAGGTAGGAGGAGAGCTCTCTAATTTTGTAATACCAAACCCGCTTACATGCTTCATGACTGCTGTGAGTTCTTCAGCGTCTACTTGAAAAGATAATGCATCGTCCTTCTGTTCCACCTCATGTACTCCTTTTAAAGAACCAATATCAAGTACAGGCTGTGTAGTTTCGACAAGGAGGTTCGTTCTTGTTAAGTGTCTCAACTCTTGTAACGTCCCTGTTTCAATGATTTTTCCTTGTCGAATAATTCCGACACGGTCACAAAGCTTTTCCACCTCTGAAAGGATATGACTTGAGAGAAGTACACTCTTTCCTGCAGTCTTAGCCTCTAATACACATTCCTGAAAGACCATCTCCATTAACGGATCAAGCCCAGACGTAGGTTCATCTAATATATAGAGATCCGCATTTGAAGCAAATGCTGCAACCAACGCTACTTTTTGACGATTTCCTTTAGAATACGTTCTGCATTTTTTTGACGGATCCAGTTTAAATCTTTCAATTAGCTCTTCTCTCTTTCCAGTGTTGCTCCCTCCACGAAGTTTCATGAAAAGATCAATTACTTCTCCCCCAGTTAGATTTGGCCATAAAGTCACATCACCAGGTACATAGGCAATGCGTTTGTGAATCTCTACTGCATCTTTCCAGGCATCTTGGCCAAATATCTTTGCTTCCCCTTCTGTTGCCTTCAGAATTCCCAATAATATACGTATGGTAGTGGATTTCCCCGCTCCATTTGGTCCTATAAAGCCATATACCTCGCCGCTGTTAACATTTAGATTTACCCCGTCCAACGCAGTGAATTTACCAAATGTTTTACATAAATTTTTTGTCTCTAATATGGTCATGAAAGACCCTCCCTTAATCTACATGATAAATCATACAGAAAAGCAAAATATGAAATATTTTAACTTACATAGTTCATAATATACATAAAATTATCCTTTGACAAGAGTTTATGAACTATTTTATTTGTTTTATTACATATTTTTGATTAATATATAGGAGAGGTGAAATATGATGGACGGTTTTCAACGACGGAGAGAACAAAAGAAACAAGATATCCTAGAGGCAGCTTTGGCACTTTTTATGGAATATGGAGTCCAGAAAGTATCCATATCCGAAATAGCGCAAAAAGCCAATGTTTCGCAAGTAACAATCTATAATTACTTTGAAAGCAAACAAAAATTAACAAGCGGTGTGTTTGGTTACTATATAAAAAAAACTTCTGACGATTTTGAAAAACTCATTCATAGTAATATTCCGTTCCCAGAGAAAATCAAACAAATTATTTTCAATAAAAAAGAAATCTCTAAGCAGATTCATGAAGAATTTTATCATTTTATGATGAAAGAATATGCAACGGAAGGTAATATCATCGAGAAAATCTATGTGGAAAAGGCACTTCCCTATTTTGCGAAGCTTTTTGAAGAAGGAAAGGAACAAGGATATGTTAATCCAAACCTTTCCCAGGAGGCAATTCTTTTCTATGTACAGATGCTGAAAGATTATATGCAAAGAGAAGAAGTATATCAGAAAGTGCTTCCGTTAACAGAAGACATTACGAATATCTTTTTTTACGGCATTATCGGTAAAAAAGAGTAAAAAACAGGCTCCCTCTAGTGAGGTGCCTGTTTTTTTGTTTTATCCCTTTTTAATTACCTCATCGATAATTCCGTATTCCTTTGCTTCACCTGCAGTCATAAAATTATCTCTGTCTGTATCCCGCTCAATCTTTTCAATTGGCTGTCCAGTATAATCAGCAATCATTTTATGAAGGTCAGCCTTTAACTTCAGGATTCTACGAGCTGATATTTCAATTTCCGTTGCTTGACCTCTTGCACCACCGAGCGGCTGATGAATCATAATTTCACTGTTAGGTAATGCCAACCTCTTCCCTTTCGCTCCAGCCATTAGGAGCATTGCTCCAAAAGAAGCTGCCATTCCAATGCAGATTGTTCGAACGTCTGGTTTGATATAGTGCATCGTATCAAGGATAGCAAAACCAGCGGTAGTAGATCCGCCTGGGCTATTAATATAGATGGATATGTCCTTTTCCGGGTCATCGGCGGCTAAAAATAGTAATTGGGCAACGACGCTATTTGCGATCTGATCATTGATTTCTTCCCCAATCATGATGATACGGTCTTTCAGTAAGCGCGAGTAAATATCATAAGAACGCTCTCCCCTACTTGATTGTTCAATAACATAAGGTATCGTATTCATGTTCATATCCTCCTTTATTAGGCAACACAGTTAAATGCATTGATAGGAGTGTGAGTAGGTAGTGAGTACGTCGTGACATTATCATGGAAGATAGCCGGAAGGGCATCAATGAGCACTCCTGGATCTTCTTCCTGCAGACTTTCCTGAAATAAGTGTGGCAATAATTCCTTTTCCTCTTCGCTCCAAAGGCTTTCTATAAGGTCAGAATTGGGTGCCTCTTTTTTGTTTATTCTTTTTCTAGTACGGTGCAAAGCTGCTTTTACCGCTCCTTCTGTTGTTCCTAACATGCTGGCAATTTCAGTTGATTGAAAGTCAAATGCTTCTGTAAGGAAAAAGATTACTGCCTGTTTTGGCGTAGTATGTGTAAGAAGTGTATCTGTAATGATGAGGGCTTTTTCCATATGATGCTGATACACCTCTTCTTTAAGAACATCCTGCAATATTTCCTTTTGTCGTCTACGAACAATATCAATCCACTTGTTGTAAGCAACTTTTTTAAGCAGACCTTGGCTAATGACAGCAGGATGAGAGTAATGCTGAATTGTCTTGGCCATCGTTTCCTGTGCGAGATCATTTCCATCCCATTCGTTTTTTGTGAGAAAGAGGCAATATCGAAGCAATTTATGGTAATGGTCCTGCAGGTACTCTTCCCCGGAAAAATCAGTCTCAACTAACATTCTATTCTTAGCATTTTTCACTGAGCAACACTCCTTTACTCCACTCTATTATCTAAACGTTTCATTAGCCCCTTAAGATACGGGGTACTGTAAATTATTTTTTGAAGTATGTATATGTAAACATACTGTAAAGAAAAATACCCCCACAAACTCGATCGTTTTCATTAATATTATATATACAATACATAACCAAATATCAGTATGTTCATGGGAGGAAACTATGCAAACATATGTAAAGGATTCTTTATTGGAATGGAAAGAAGAAATGTTAAAGCAGAAGAAGGAAATTGATGATGAATATGAAAAAGTGAAGTCTGATCTTCAATTATATTCAATTAAGTTCAGTATTACGAAACAAGTGATACAATCTACGATTAATGATGAAATCATCGACAACATTAAAGAATCTTATCACAAACCATATGAAGAAAAATTCAATGAACTTAAACAATACATAAAAGAGCTGGATGAAAAAAGAAAAGTGTTTCAAATGTTTGTAGATAAAATAGACAAAGTCAGTGAAACAGAGATGCTGGAGAAATAGGTTGGATTGGGCTGTTGGGAACTCCCGTGTAATTGGTATTCCCGACAGCCCTCCTTCTTTATTGTGGATGTACCATTTTACTTGGATCAACGAAAGCATCAAATTCTTCTTCTGTAAGTAGTTCCAATTTGAGAGCGGCTTCTTTTAATGTCGTCCCCTCTTTGTGTGCAAGCTTAGCAATGGATGCAGCTTTTTCATATCCAATGTGTGGATTTAGGGAAGTTACTAACATCAAAGAGTTTTGAAGGTTTAAGGCTATTTTTTCAAGATTAGGTTCCATCCCGTTTACACATTTGTCGTTAAAGCTGTTCATACTGTCTGTCAAAAGTGTAACCGATTGTAGGAAATTGTAGATAATGACCGGCTTGAACACATTAAGTTCAAAATTCCCCTGACTTGCAGCAACTCCAATAGTCACATCATTACCCATAACCTGCGTTGCCACCATCGTTAAGGCTTCACTTTGGGTTGGATTGACTTTCCCGGGCATGATAGAACTGCCAGGTTCATTTTCAGGAATGGCTATTTCTCCAATCCCGCTTCTTGGACCACTGGCAAGCCATCTTACATCATTAGCGATTTTCATTAAATCGGCAGCTAGCGCTTTAATCGCTCCATGTACATACACAACCTGATCATGACTTGTTAGTGCATGGAATTTATTCTTTGCAGAGATGAAATTTTTCCCTGTCAGCTTTGTGATTTCTTCCGCCACCATCTTCCCAAAGTCAGGATGCGCATTTATCCCTGTCCCTACTGCCGTTCCCCCTATAGCTAATTCTTTCATATAGGGAACGCTTTCTATAATCATTTTCTCCGCTTTTTCAAGCATATGATGCCATCCACTGATTTCTTGGCCAAAAGTAAGTGGGTTCTTCCTATTTTAATGACATCTTTGAATTCCTCTGACTTCTGAAGCAAGATCTCTTTTAGTCTCGTTAGAGCTGGGAGAAGTTTTTCCTCGACTGCTAACACGCCAGCAATATGCAGGGCAGTCGGAAATGTGTCATTGGAGCTTTGGGACATATTCACATCGTCATTTGGATGTATCCGCTCCTCTTCTCCGCTCTCCGATAAAAGTTGGTTGGCCCTATTGGCTATCACTTCGTTTACATTCATATTGGATTGAGTCCCGCTACCTGTTTGCCACACAACAAGTGGAAAGTGATCATCCCATTTACCGGTCATTATCTCCTCAGCAGCCGCTGTGATTGCTTGTGCTTTTTCAGTAGAGAGTTTGGTCAATTTATTATTACTTATGGCCGCTGCTTTTTTTAATAGAGCAAATGCGTGGATGATCTCTATTGGCATTTTCTCCGCACCAATCGCGAAATTTTCGATGCTTCTTTGTGTTTGGGCACCCCACAGTTTATTCTTTGGAACTTTTATTTCTCCCATCGTATCTTTCTCAATTCTGTAATCCATGTATGTAAACTCTCCTTTCTTCTCATTACTTACTATTTACCTTTATAGTTAAAAGGAAAACGTAGTCTTTTCAGATAAGTATTTCTTTTTGTCTATAAAAATAACCTGTTCCTCGTATGAGAAACAGGTTAACTGATAATTCGTTAGTTTGTAACTTCTTCTTTAATTGCATCCATTCTTTTGCTTACTTCTTCTTCAGTTAATCCGTGCTCAATGATATAGCGGTTTCTTGGGTCTACACGGCATTCATGGGAGCAACTGCGCAAGTATTTGTGTTCGTTTTCCTCAGAGCTCAATATTTTTTTATTGCACTCAGGGTTTGCACAGTTTACATAGCGCTCGCAAGGTTCACCTGAAAAGTGGTCCTTACCTACTACTACATGTTCTTTTTGATTGATTGGAACACTGATGCGCTCGTCAAATACATAGCATTGTCCATCCCATAGTTCACCTTGCACTTCAGGGTCTTTCCCGTACGTGACAATTCCTCCATCCAGCTGGGAAACATCCTCAAAACCTTCTTCAAGCAGCCATCCAGAGAACTTTTCACAACGTACTCCGCCAGTACAATACGTCAGAATCTTTTTGCCTTCAAAATTCTTTTTGTTTTCTTTGATCCATTGAGGAAGCTCTTTGAACGTATTAATATCCGGTTTCACTGCACCTCGGAAATGCCCAAGCTCGTACTCATAATCATTACGAGCATCGATAACAACTGTATCTTCGCTTTGTAATGCTTCCAACCATTCTTTTGGTTTTAAATGCTTTCCTGTAGTTTTGCGTGGATCAATATCATTTTCCAAACGTAATGTCACCAATTCTGGACGATAACGAACCTTCATTTTAGGGAATGCATGTTCAGTTACTTCATCTACTTTATAAATGATATCTGAGAACAAAGGATGTGCATTCATATGCTCGATATAAGCATCTGTTTGCTCAATCGTACCTGAAACGGTACCGTTAATCCCTTCTTTTGCAATTAATATTCGGCCTTTCAATCCTAGCTCTTTACAGAATTCCAGGTGTTCTTGAGTAACCTCTTCAGGATTCTCAATATCTACATATTTATAATACAATAATACTCTATAGTCTTGACTCATCATTATCACCAATACCTTTATTAAATTTATCTATTTACATAGTTGACATAATTGTTTCTTTATATAAGAAGTTACAACATATTACTATATCAAAAATAGTGGGACTGTGACAAGCTTTTATTACTCTAACAAGTAGCTGCCCGACCTCTTCATTTGTTTTTGGTGAAAATGTATTGATTAACTTGAAGACAAAGGGTATATTTTACACAAATGAAGGCGTTTTCAGTCTATTTTTCGAAACGTTTCACTAAAATTGGTTAAAAGGAGTTGTTAGTATTTGAAAAAGTTGCTTGGGTTACTTTTAATTAGCGTTCTGGTTGTTGCTTCTGTTCTTTATTTTACAAGCACTCCAGAAAGGACTACTGTTCAACCGAGTAATGAAATGGAGAAAGAGCTATTGGAAACTGCAGAAAAAACGTTTCGATTCTTTGAAGATTATACAGATCTTGAAACAGGTCTTACCATGGATCGTGTTGATTTTGAGCAGGATGAAAACAAAGCCGAGCACACCTCCCCAACTAATATTGCCATGTATATGTTAGGGATGGTATCTGGTGTGGAACTTGGTTTTATTTCCAAAAAAGAAGCAGAACAAAAACTTGAAAAAACCTTGCGCTCACTTAAAGAAATGGAAACTTGGAACGGACTTTATTACAATTGGTATTTCACTAAGAATGGGACGCAAAAAACAGATTGGGGACAGTTTATCTCAAGTGTTGATAATGGTTGGTTGACAGCAGGATTAATTGTCACGGGGCAGTATTTTGAAGGTTTGAAAGAATTAACAGATCCTCTCGTGGAGCAAATGGATTATTCCACTCTTTATGACCCTTCAGTTGGTCATCTGTACGGAGGTTACGATAAGGAACAAGAAAGCCTCACCCCTCACCATTACGGGATGTTATATACCGAGCCCAGAGTGGCAAGTTACCTTGCTATTGGTAAAGGAGATGTACCTGAGGAACATTGGTGGAAGTTGTACCGAACTTTTCCGCCAGAGTTTGACTGGCAATCTCAAACACCCACTGGAGCTATGAAGGATTACGACGGCATAAATGTTTTTCAAGGAATCTATGAATATGAAGGAATCAAATATGTACCAAGTTGGGGAGGTAGTATGTTTGAAGCGCTGATGCCAAGCCTTGTCATGAAGGAAAATGAACTCGGTGTGGATGCTTTAGGATTGAATAATCTGCAGCATGTAAAAGGTCAAATCCGTTATGCAGAGATTAATGAGTTAGATGCTTGGGGATTCTCCCCTGCAGCAATTCGAAATAATTATGGAGAGTTTGGAGCGCCTGTATTAGGTACAGAAGGTTATGAGGATATAGCAACAGTAACACCGCATGCTAGCTTCCTTGCTTTAGAGCATGCTCCTGAAAAAGTCTATGAAAATCTTAAAAAACTGAAAGACATGGGCGTCTATGGAGAAGATTATGGCTATTATGATACGGTGAATCTTCAGAATGGAGAAGTTGCTCATTCTTACTTATCTTTGGACCAAGGAATGATTTTGGCTTCTATCACCAATTTCTTAAAGAAGGGTGTCATCAGGGAGTATTTTCATCAAGATCCAATTGGAGAAAGACCTGAACATCTATTGGAAGTCGAGGATTTTGAGAT
Organism: Sutcliffiella horikoshii; assembly: GCF_002157855.1. NCBI lineage: Bacteria > Bacillati > Bacillota > Bacilli > Caryophanales > Bacillaceae > Sutcliffiella > Sutcliffiella horikoshii. The sequence continues at coordinate 2,110,363 of NZ_CP020880.1, forward strand.
AAGGGATTAAACATAAAAAGAGCCCCGATCTGAGCGGCTCTTTTTATGTTTCTATCAAGCTATTTTATTGTACCGATATAGGATAAAGAATTCACTTCTGCAGAATCATAGGAACCTTCTAGTATTTTTCTAATATCTTCAAGCATCGTCGGGAGGTCCACATCTTCTCCTTTTTTTCCGGAGAATGGTTCAGCAACAAAGAAAGGTTGGGTTAGATATGCCTCTAATCTTTCCCCTCTCTTATATGTTTGGATTTCAGTTTCAGGGAGTAAATCCATTCCTCTGACTTGAACAAGTGAGCGTAATTCACGGTATCGTCTAAGAAGTTTTTGTGAGCGTTGTTGTATAGTTAAGTGGTGTTGGTCTAGATGAGCACCTTCTAAGACAGATGAAGTGGATTGTAAAGGATTAATAGCTGGATATTTGTGTCTTGCTGCAAGGTCTGCATCGAATTGCCATAACGTTTCTAAAGGACCGTAAGGAAGGTCTTCATCTACTACCTGCCCACTTAAATCAAGTAGGAAAGTTGTAACTGTATTCATTCCTATCTTTTCTAGTTTGTAGTGAAGGTCTTGAATGTTTCCATTCGCTACGTGGCCACGGTCAGCAGTGAAGATTAAATCTTTATTTGGTCCTAGTTCCATGATTTTTTGGTAAGCTTCTTCTATTGTATTAACAGTGAAATCTACATGATCAAGAATCTCCTCAACTTCGGGATGCTCCCCCTTAGGTGAAAGCATAATAGATGTGTACCCATCTCGTTTAAGACGGTAATACAACTCTGCTAAAACGACCAGTTGCCCCATGCCGGGCCTTGCTACGAGACCGTTAGTTCCTCCTTTAGTTAATGGAGCCAATAAATCGATAGCTTTAATTTTTGTTTCGATCATATCGACTTTCTCCCCTCTCAATATCAATTCATCTAAGCTACACTCTGCTAAATCTGCTAAAGCGATAATGGTACGTACTTCTGCTCTTCCTACTGGAATTTTGCCTGTGCACAGATTTGAAACGGTAGCGGGTCTCAAGCCCACAGATTTTGCTGCACTCGTTAGGTTCGGTACTTTTCTCCGCAATAAAGCAACATTCAATCTAACGCTTTCCATTATTTTCACCTCCTGTTACTTTATAGAGTAATTTATATTCCATTAAAAAGCAACACGAGTTTACGCTTAAAAGTAATTATTTTTACAATTGACACTCGTTAGCTTGGATTGTGGCCTTTCAGAGGCTGATTATAACTATTTTTTTAGTTATTGTAACTTTCTCGAAGGTTATTGTGACTTTTATAACGGTCATAGTGACATTTCGATTTTCGTAATAAAATTAAACCAAAAAAGAGAGCAGCACCCAAGCTGCTCTCCCTTCTCATACAAAAACCAATCAAACATCCAACTCCATATCAGTCGATGCTTTACTGTTAAATACAGAAGTATCAAGGTCATTCGTCACCTTGCTCGTAAGCACCCCTGCGGTCATACTGCCGCTTACATTGACCGCTGTACGCCCCATATCAATAAGTGGTTCTACAGAAATCAACAATCCTGCCAGTGCAATTGGTAAGTCCATTGCAGAAAGCACCAGAATGGCTGCAAAGGTTGCACCGCCTCCTACTCCTGCTACCCCAAAAGAACTGATCGCTACAATGACAATCAACATGAATAGGAAGGATGGATCTAACGGATTTATTCCTACGGTTGGTGCAATCATGACTGCAAGCATGGCTGGATAAACACCCGCGCAACCATTTTGACCGATGGATAATCCAAAGGAACCTGCGAAATTGGCAATTCCATCAGACACGCCAAATTCTTTCGTTTGTGTTTTAATGTTTAATGGTAAAGCTCCAGCACTGGTGCGCGAAGTAAAGGCAAACGATAGGACTGGAATTGCTTTACGCACATAGGTCAGTGGATTTAAACCGGCAACAGCTAATAGAATCAAATGGATACCGAAAACAATTGCCAGTGCGACATAAGAAGCAGCTACAAACTGTCCGAGTTTAGCGATAGCACCGTAATCACTTGTTGCGGTAACCCTGGTCATTAAAGCTAGTACCCCATAAGGAGTTAGCCTGAGAATCAATGTCACAACTCTCATGATGATGGTATAGAATGTATCAACTATTTTAGAAAAGGATTCTGCCTGTTCCGGGTTCTTACGTCTGACCCCCAAGTAGGCAATCCCAATAAATGCGGCAAATATAACTACTGCTATGGTAGATGTTGAACGTGCACCTGTGAAATCAAGGAACACATTGGATGGAATGAAGTCCAGCATCTGTTGCGGGAAGGTTTTGGATGCAAGGTCCCCCGCTCGCTGTTCCATCTGCTCTCCTCTTACTGTTTCCGCTTCGCCTTGTTCTATTTCTATCGCTTCCAAATCGAAGACAAGTGTGGTACCGATACCAACGGCTGCTGCCACTGCTGTCGTACCAATCAAAATACCAATAATTAAAGCGCTAATCTTACCGATGTTGCTCTTTAATGTAAGCCTTGTAAAAGCGGCAATGATACTGATGAACACTAACGGCATAACAATCATCTGCAGGAATTTTACATAACCTGAACCTACAATGTTGAACCAGTCGATAGAGCCGCTCAATACTTCTGAACCTGATCCATAAATAAACTGAAGGCCAAGACCAAAAACAATCCCAATTCCTAATGCAGAGAAAACGCGCTTAGAAAAAGAAACGCCTTTCTTTTGCATTGTATAAAGCCCAAAGCAGAGTAAAAGTAATAAAATAATATTAAGTACAATAAACAAAGTATCCATACTATCTCCCCCTTCTTTCTTAATTAAATACTTTAATCCACTAAAACAGCCCTGTCAAGTAGGAATTGGATAGAGAAGAATAACTTTCCAGGAAAAATTATTCTTTGATATAGTGTATTGAGCTTATTCTCATACATGCCCATCAAACAAAAAAAGAGGCTGTCCTTTTTATAGGACAACCTCATTAGTATTATTGTTCTTTGTCTACCATTGCTTCAAATGCTGCAGATACTTCATTGAACTCTTCGTCCGTTTCAATTTCTGATAACTCGCCATCCTCTTCTACTTTCAAGAAGAAAATATCGACGTCGCCAGTCGTTTCTTTTGCAATCTCTTCCACAAAACCTACTGCGACGTATACAGAATCAGCTACGTCCATAGTGCCAAGTACCTCAAGTTCTTGTTCCTGATCATTTTCATCTGTCACAATAAAGATATCTCCTACTTCTATCTTTTCCATTTTTCTATCTCCCTTCTTTAACTAATCACTCTTGTAAGTCTTTTCCTTGTCCTCTTTATTCTATACGCGTAAGGGACCTACTTATCTTAACACACTGCGCTCAGTTATTTATATTAAGAACAAAATCAAATAAAAACGAGCCTCCACCTCTAAAGATGGAAGCTCGTTTTTTAGTGTGTTTTTAAAGGAACAAGCCACAACTGCCGTAACTTAGTATAAGAAAGTTTTAAACCACCACTCCTGAAAGTGGGTGTTCGCAAAAACATTCCTGTCGTCCTCTATCCATGGAGGCATGACATTCCTGCTTTTATATAAAACTCCCTAGCTAAGTATAAAGGTTAAAACTTTGTTATGGTTACGTACATCGTAGCTTGTTTCCCTATAGTACAGGAGAACGAGAAAAAATGCAAATGGTTTTAATTAAAGCACTGCCTTGTAATGTTCACCGCAATATGCCAATACAGCCTGCTCTTCTTCTTCTTCCATTTCGAAATTCAGTGCGTTGTTTGTATTCTCTTCAAAAAATTGGTATTGAGCAATTCTTTGTCCATTATCTTCAACGGCGAATATCACCTTCAAATAAACACCTTGTTCGGTATACAATTCATCTTCTTCCTCTATATCCAAATCCAGAAAAAATTCAAATCTGTCTCCTTCAATAATTCCTGTAGGGTCTTTGAGCTTTTCTGCTTCATGTCCTTTAATATTCATCTGTACAACTTCCTTTCTATCTCTTGAAATTTTTGTTGGTAAAATCTTTTTTTCTGGCCTTTTCTCTTCTCGCTTTCGCTATATTAACATTGCGCTCTTCCTCATAGTCATCGCGGTCAGGAATGCTTATACCTTTGAATACTAATTTTTCTAGGGGCATTTCAATCCCCTTTTCTATCATTTGAAGGAAATCCACATCCCTTGGAGCGAAAAGCGTGTACGCTTCTCCTGATCCGCTTGCACGTCCTGTCCGGCCAGTCCTGTGGATATAGGTCTCTAAGTCCTGAGGTATGTCATAATTATAGACATGTGTCACGCCTTCTACATCTAGTCCACGAGCAGCTACATCTGTTGCAACAAGGTATTGAAGTTTAGCTTCCCGGAACCATTTCATCGCTCGGTTACGCTTAGATTGCGGGATATCACCATGTAATGCTTCACATTCTATTCCCTCATGTTTAAGAACCTCTGTTAGCTTCTGCACCCTCGCCTTTGTTCTGCAGAAAATGATGGCCAAATAGGGATTATGTTCTTTAATGAGGTGAAGCATGGTCCCTTCTTTACGACGATCCGTCGTTTCCACGGCATAATGGTTGATGGAAGCTACTGTCACTTGCTTCTCAGCTATCTGAATATGTTTTGGTTGTTTCATATATTTCTTCGCTAATGCATGAATTTCATTTGGAATTGTTGCAGAAAACAGCATCGTCTGGCGTGAAGAAAAAGTTTCTGCTGTAATGGTATGAATATCAGGTAGAAAACCCATCAATAGCATTTGATCAGCTTCATCAATGACGAGCATGGAGATGGTGGAAAGATCAATGGTTCCTCTTCTCACATGATCTAGCAAGCGTCCAGGTGTTGCCACGATTACATGCTGTGCTCCCTTTAGCTTTTTTAGCTGGGAGTTAACATCCTGTCCCCCATATACTGCAAGAACCTGTAAATCATCTATATTTTCTTTTAGCTTTTTTATCTCTTTTGTAATTTGATGGGCAAGCTCCCTTGTCGGTGTAAGTATCAATGCTTGAGTTTCTGGGTTATTAACGTCCACCTTTTCCAAGATAGGAAGGACAAAAGCCAATGTTTTACCTGTGCCGGTTTGGGCCTGTGCAATAACATCATGCCCCTCAAGTACTGTGGGAATAGTTTGTTCCTGTATTGGGGTAGGGGTATTGATCCCCATGGATTTTAAGGAATGATTTACTCCTTTTCGAATCCCTAACTTTAAAAAATCAGTCACTCTTATCACGTCTCTTTTCTATATATAGCCTTAAAATAGCTCCAATAACTATATCATATAATAAAGTAGAGCATAAACAAAAACCGATCAGAACGCTGAGATCGGCTTTTTATCATTCTATCCAATTTTACTTAAACCAACCTTTTTCCTTGGATTGAGTAATCGCTTCAATTCTGTTTTTCACTTCAAGTTTATCCAGTATGTTAGAAATATAATTTCTAACAGTACCTGATTTTATGCTTAACTCATCTGCAATTTCCTGCGTATTTTTGCCGTCAGCCACAAGCTCCAGAACCGCTTTTTCCCTCTCAGTGAGCGGATTTTCTTCTCCGTAGAAGTCATCCATTAATTCCGGGGCATAAACGCGTCTTCCCGACATGATGCTTCGAATGGAGTTGGCCAGATCTTCACTTGGACTGTCTTTAAGTAAGTAACCGGTAACTCCCGCTTTCAAGGCTCTCTGGAAATACCCTGTTCTTGCAAATGTGGTCAATATGATGATTTTGCACCCAAGGCCCTTTAACTCTTCAGCTGCTTCCAAACCAGTTTTCTCTGGCATCTCAATATCCATAATACAAACATCTGGCTTATATTTGTGAAATAAAGCTACAGCCTCTTCCCCGTTTCCAGCCATTCCGACCACTTCCATATCATCTTCCAAATCTAGTAATGAACCTAAGGCGCCTAACATCATGCGTTGGTCCTCTGCTATTACTATCCGTATCATGCTTTCTCCTCCTGTTCCCTCTGATTGACCATTTTGGGCACCTTGATTCGGATGGTTGTTCCCTGTTCCCCGCTAATCTCCATCTGGCCATTTACAAATTCCAGTCTTTCTCTAATGCCGAGCAGTCCGCTGCCTTTACCTATATCATCCTGCTCTGTCATTCCAACCCCGTTGTCACGAATGGTCAGTCTGATTTCATCTCCCAGCTGCTCCATCGTAACCGTACATTTTGATGCTTTACTATGTTTAACTACATTCGTAACCGCTTCTTTCAAGCACATACTCAATATGTTCTCTAAGAACAATGAATTGTCCTTTAAAGGTAAATCATGCTCCAATTTTAGGTCTATCTGTGCAGCATCAAGTATTTGTTTTATCCTTACAAATTCCTCTTTTAATCGTATTCCCCTCATTTGAGACACCATTTGTCTCACTTCATTCAAGGCGGTCCGGGCTGTTTGTTGAACATCCTTTAGCTCCGATTTTGCCTGGTCAGGATTCTTAGTCATTACTTTCCTAGCAAGATCGCTCTTCAAGCCGATTAACGAAAGTTTTTGTCCAAGTGTATCATGCAGATCTCTTGCAATCCGTTGTCTTTCTTCTTGAATGATAAGCTCAGAAATTCTTTTATTAGCAACATCCAACTGTTCTTCTAGCTGATCTTGTTTTCGCTTATTGTAAAGATTAAATGGTAGTAAAATCACTGCAATCCAAATGATAACGACAAACGGGATTTGTTTTAAGAATAATTCGTCCCTCATGACGACATTTATGTTGATTGCTACTGTAGTTGCAATCAAATGAATGATATATAGCACAGTAAAGGCTATTTTATTTTTAATTTTTCCATTGTAATAAGCTATATAGAAAGCAAAGTAAATGAAATGAAACAAGATTGTCATGGTAATGGAAATTCCTATCAGTAAACAAGTCCATAGGTAGACAGGCCACTTATAAGAGATGAATGCAAATCTATAAGCAATAAAAAATAGAATCGTTAAACATATCCCAACTATTATTTCGGGGGTGGATGATGATTGAAAAATAAAATAAAACGGAAGGATGCTGAATACGCTCCAGATATATGGTGATATTCCAGAACCTTTTTGAAACATTAAATATCTCTTTTTCATAGTTGAAACCTCATTTATCCTTTACATGTCTTGTATCTTTATTATACCAAAGTTAATAGGAAAGTTCTGTAAATTGATATTTTTAAACATTTAAATCCATTTTACTCTTTAAATGATACTACTCATAGTCATACGTGTCATAAGCTTGTTATGACAAATGTCATATATTTATATTAATTAGACGGGTTTTTACTGAACTTTCTATTCGTTAATATATTTAAGGCGGCCATCCCATCACTAGGGCAGCCATTCAGGTGATTAATTGGAAATAAAGAAAAGAACAAAAAATAAAATGAAAAATAAGTAAACTGATAGAAGAAGATACTTGGCTCCAATACTTCGTTTAATATTAATGTATTTAAGATGAATATGGACAAAATGTTAAAAATTGATCCTCCTAAATAGACTAAAATCTTATCAAGTTTAGAAGCTTTTTTGCTTATGGAAATATATTCGCACCAACCATCATAAAAATATAACTTCCTGATTCGTATCGAGCCAATCTTGAAAAGGACATTGCCGGTTCCAATATGGACAATAACTTTACCGCCAAATAGCTTTGCAAAGAAATAATGCCCTAACTCATGAATAATTGTCACAATAGGTAAGACTAGAAAAAAAGAGAAGAAAAATTTCCACAAATCATTTATTCCGAACAATGTAAACACTACCTTTCCCAATGGTGTAAAGAATTAAATAGTGCTTACATACCCTAAATTCAACATTCAAACATGATTTGATGAAAGAAAATAAAACTAAGCCAAATTACCCATTTATCATAGCGAAGCCCACACCAATATTCTTGGTGTGGGCTTTAAGGATTGCTCTTAGTAAGAGGTTTTTGATTTTATATTTTGCAAACAGCTGTCGAAAAACTCACTTGCTAACTTGTATTGTTGGTTTTCATAATAGTATTTAGCCAACATTTCCATATACTTAATGCTGTATCGTTCATTCCCGGCATTTTTAAAATAGGGTATTACCTGTTGTAAAATATACGGCTCTAATTCTGTATCTTTATTTAATAGATAGATATGTGCGGTAAAGTGAAGAATATATTCTGTTAAATCAATTCTTTTGGCCAATCTTAACCCTTGTTCCGCCCATTCCTTTGAAAATTCTGTTTGTTGTAAAAAGTAATATTCTTCAACAAGTCCTAGGATGGAAAAAACACTTCTTTCTTCTTCTCTTTTTCGTTTTAATGATTCTAAATAATAATAGATCGCTTCCTCTGATTGCTTTAAATAGGACTTAATGCATCCAAGATTGTGAAGTGCCATCGATTCCAGATAAGAATCTCCAATGCTTTCCCCAATGTTTTTTGCAGAAAGATAATGTTTTTCTGCAAAGTCCTGGCGTTTGGAATGATTATAGTTGATACCTAAAATAATATGACATTCAGCTGAACGTTTATTGTTATAGAGACTTTGATAGAGGGAAAGAGCCTTTTCGGCATAAAAGATAGATTCAAACGTGTCACAAGTTTTGATTTTCGTCAATGAGACTTGATAATACAGTTCTGCTTTATCATCTTCAGAAATATAAGGTAGTTTTTCAGCCAATGATAGGGCGTTATCAAGTGCTAAGGTGGATTGTAAAAAATTATTGGTTCGATAATGATAGATTCCTAATGTTTTATGGTGTATGTACTCAACAGAGGGATTTATGCTAGTAGGTAAACTTCTAATTTGATTAAATATTGGCTCATATAGCTTTCTATCATTATTTAAGATAAAGTACTTAAGCTTCACCACGAGATAAAGTAAGTTTATGCTGGGATCAGATAAGACATGATTAATATTAAACTCATCATTTAAATATAGAAACTTTTCCCTTGCAGCCTTTTTATCCTGTAGCACAGTAAAATCATAAATTTTATATAATAGCTCCTCCACTGGTGTATGGAATTTTAAATTCCCTTGACTCTTTAGATTGTCTACGTGTCCATTTGATAATTCGAAGGTGCCTACGATTCCTTGATCTAGATTATAATTTAGAGAGAATGTGTCCCTAGAAAGCCTATTACTATGATTAATTAAATTCCTCATTGAATACACCCTTTGTGTGAATTATAAGAATATTTTACCACCTTCTTCTACATATTTATACAACTTTCCGTTAGATTTTACTTTTTTTTCTAATATCTTTTGTTACTTAAAAAAGTAGGCGTTAGTTACTTAACCTCTCCTTCTCTTCATTATTTGTCACAAATTAGCCGAATCTTTGCCATAAAGATGTCATATTCAAGCGCTTTCCCCCTGTTTTGCTTCTTGGTTAAAGGGAATATACTAGAAAGAGAGTTTGCTTAGAGTTTATATTGTGAAGTATTGAGCAATCTATTGTATAATAAAAAATGAACCTAGAAGATTGTAATTTTGTTTTAAAAAGGAGTGGAGTATGGATGTTTGGAATGTTTGAATACGATCCGGTCTTTTTAAGCCGAATTCTTACTGGAATTACACTGGCTGTGCACGTCATTTTCGCCACGGTCGGTGTGGGAGTTCCACTTATGATAGCTTTGGCAGAATGGATGGGAATAAAGAGAAATGATGAACATTATCGCCTGCTTGCGAGAAGATGGGCACGCGGATTTGTTATAACCGTTGCGATTGGGGTAGTGACAGGGACCGCTATCGGTTTACAGTTGAGCTTACTTTGGCCGAACTTTATGCAGATGGCCGGCCATGTTATCAGTCTTCCATTGTTCATGGAAACCTTTGCGTTTTTCTTTGAAGCTATCTTCCTCGGCATCTACTTATATACTTGGGACCGATTTAAAAAGAAAATCTATCACTTTTTCATTTTGATTCCTGTAGCGCTCGGTGCAATGGCTTCAGGCTTTTTTATCACAACAGTGAACGGTTTTATGAATGCGCCAAGAGGATTTGACCTTGAAAACGGCGTATTGACCAATATCCGTCCTTTAGAAGCAATGTTCAATCCCGCAACCCCTACAAAGGTTGCTCACGTCTTATCTTCGGCATATTTAACAACAGCATTTGTTTTAGCAGCCATTGCAGCCTTTGCGATACTTAGAGGAAAAGACCATGTTTATCATAAAAAAGCATTGCACCTTACTATGACAGCAGCTGCAATCTTTGCAATATCTACTGCTATCATTGGTGATTTTTCAGGAAAGTATCTAGCAAAATATCAACCTGAAAAACTTGCCGCAGCAGAATGGCATTTTGAGACTTCAACGGAAGCTCCTTTAATATTGGGTGGAGTCCTTCAAGAAAATAATGAAGTGAAATATGCACTGGAAATTCCCTATGCCTTAAGCATTCTTGCTCACGGGACACCTGATGCAGAAGTGATTGGCTTAGAAGAGTTCCCTGAAGAGGAGCTCCCTCCATTAATCGTCCATTACTTCTTCGATTTAATGGTGGGGATAGGGATGTTCTTGGCGTTTGTATCTATTCTGTATGTCTTGTTTGCAAAAGTACGGAAATGGAACGAATGGAACAAACCTTTATTATGGGCGATCGTTGCAGGTGGACCGCTTTCCCTCTTGGCAATTGAGATGGGTTGGTTCTTTGCTGAACTTGGAAGGCAGCCTTGGTTGCTTGTAGGTTATATGACCGTGGAACAAGGTGCAACAACATCGGAGCATGTAGATTTAATGATTGTCCTTTTTGTTCTGCTTTACATCGTTCTTTGTACAACATGTGCCACAGTATTGCGGAAAATGTTTAAAAATAACCCGGTGGAGAAAGAGCTTCACGACAGAGGCATGGAGTAAGGGGGATGAAAAATGAGCTATGAAGTTATTGGGATTACTGTCTTATGGACATTTTTGTACGGTTATTTAATTGTAGCATCCATTGATTTTGGGGCTGGCTTCTTTAGTTATTATTCAACGATTACCAAGAAAAATCATCTAATCAACAAAGTGATTGTCCGTTACCTCTCTCCTGTTTGGGAGGTAACGAATGTGTTTCTCGTATTCTTCTTTATAGGAATTGTGGGCTTCTTCCCTTCTACCGCCTATTATTATGGAACAACACTTTTAATACCGGGAAGTATCGCGATTGTACTGTTGGCAATTCGTGGGTCTTACTATGCTTTCCATCATTATGGTGAGAAAGGAAACAACTTTTATCAAGCCTTATATGGAGCCACAGGCCTTTTAATTCCTGCTTCCCTTTCTGTTGTTCTTACTATTTCAGAGGGTGGATTCATTTATAAATATGAAGATTCCGTATGGTTGGATTATGGAGCTTTATTCACCAGTTTCTATTCTTGGGCAGTGGTCATCTTGGCTTTAGTAAGTGTACTTTACATCTCGGCTTACTTCCTGGCATATTACGCTAAAACAGCTCAAGACGAAAAGGCTTTTGATGTGTTAAGAAAATATGCCTTGAATTGGAGCCTGCCAACGATACTCGCCAGCGTTCTCGTATTCTTTGCTTTAAGCGATCATAACCCAGAACACTTCGATAAAATGTTGGAACTTTCCTGGATGTTCAGTCTTTCGTTCCTCTTTTTCCTTGGAGCGGTTTATCTGATGTGGAAAAAGAAACATCTTGGTGTAGCTTTTATCTTGGTAATGCTTCAGTTTGCAACGGCATTCTTCGGTTACGGGGCCTCTCATATGCCTTACCTTTTGTATCCATATTTGACGATCTATGATGGATTTACAAATGAGGCAATGGCTGTAGCGTTGATTACGGCATTCATTGCTGGGCTTTGCCTACTGATTCCTTCATTATATCTATTGATGCGCTTGTTCTTATTCGATAACAAGTACGTGCAAGGAAAAAAATAAGGAGGGTCATTCCATGGAAAACTTCTTGATTATGTATGCTGCACCATTGATAGTGGCTGCTGGCATCTTCGTTTTATTCCTTTGGGGAGCCAAGGGGAAGGAAAAATATAAATAAATTCAAGACAGCCCTGCCGATTGTATGGCGGGGCTGTTTTTGCCTAGATTAAAATGTAAAGAAGACTGCGTTTATACATCTAAGTTATTTTCGTCACTAACCACTGTCGGTTTCTTTTTAAGTAATGGAATGATTAGAGACAACAAAGCTACACCTATCAAAATAGCGGATATAGGACTATTTACAAAGACCAACCAGTCCCCATTTGAGATGGTTAGGGATTGACGCATCGCCTGCTCCATCATGCCGCCTAGAATGAACGCGAGGATAAATGGGGCTGCAGGAAAGGAAAATATTCTCATCAAAAACCCTGCTATTCCGAATAATAGCAATATATATAAATCAAAAGTATTGAAGCTTATGGCATAGACCCCGATAAGACTGAACATGATGACCAAGGAGATTAGCAAAGGCCTTGGAACCTTAAGCACTTTGGCTATATATGGGATAAGCGGAAGGTTCAATACCAATAAAAACACATTTCCTATATACATACTTGCAATAATTCCCCAGAACACTTCAGGATTATCCTGTACCAGTAAAGGGCCTGGCTGTACACCTAGAACAAGGAAGGCACCAAGAAGGACAGCGGTTGTACCCGATCCAGGAATACCTAAACTTAGGAGGGGAACAAAGGCCCCGCCTGTCGCCGCATTGTTGGCAGCTTCAGGTGCAGCAAGACCTTTTATCGATCCCTTCCCAAACTCTTCAGGCTTTTTGGCGATTCGCTTTTCTGTGACATACGCAATAAAAGATGCGATGGTCGCCCCTGCTCCAGGTAGAACACCTAGCAAAAAGCCTAGAAACGATTGCCTCGTAACTGGTCCCTTCATTTCATGGACATCTTCTCTGGATAGCTTCAGACTGCCAATGTTTCCACTCATTCCCCCTGAGCTGTCCTTACGATTGAAGATCAATATACAAACTTCTGCCAGTGCGAATAAACCAAGAGCTATTACAAGAAAGTCAATTCCTTCGAGGAGGTTGATGTTCCCGAAAGTAAAGCGCTGTGTTCCCGTTTGAGCATCTATACCGATCGTTACGGCCATGAAACCTAACACAGCGGAAATCATAGCTTTTATTGTGGACCCATCAGACAGACTTGAAATGGCTGTCAGTCCCATCAGCATCAAAGCAAAATACTCAGTAGGACCGAACACGACAGCGACTGAAGCTAATAAAGGAGTAAAAAGCATCAACAAAATTACACTGATAGTACCTCCTGTGAAGGAAGCGATGGCAGCAATGGCCAAAGCTTTTCCTGCCTTCCCCTGTTGCGCCATGGGATATCCATCAAATGCGGTTGCAACAGTACCCGATATTCCAGGTGCATTTAATAAAATGGAGGATGAAGACCCTCCAAATACTGCCCCGTAATAGACCCCGGCCATCATGACCAATGCCAACGCCGGGTCCATACTATAGGTCACAGGAATCATGATGGCAATCGCACTGATTGGTCCTAGACCCGGCATCATCCCAATAAAGGTTCCGATAAATACCCCTAAAAATACAAATAAAATACCTTCTATACTAAATGCGACTTGAAATCCAGAAAAGAGACCTTCCATAGAACCCATCTCTCACACCTCCTAAAATGGTAACACTCCTGGTGGTAAATGAATAAGGAGCAAGTAATTGAAAAGTAAATATAAGAGCAACGAAAAAATGATTGCCACTAAGGCACTTACTTTATATTTTTTATATCCAAGAAATGATGAACAAGTAAAAACAAATGCTGCTGTCATAATGACAAAACCTATTATTTCAAGTAAAAAAATATAGATTAAAATAAATCCCGCAACCCCAAGCAGGACGTAAAGTTCCTTCTTAGGGATCGTTCTTTTTTGTTTTTCTTGTTCGGTTTCCTCTTTCTTCTGAACGAAAAGTAAAATGGACAATAATAATAGTAAGAAACCTAATCCTTTTGGTACCACATCCGCATCGACTAACGCATATGGGTAACTGGGGATCTGGTAGCTTAAAAACAGGTATGCTCCTGCAAAGAGGGTTAGTGCCAATCCAAGTTTACGATTTATCGGTCTTAGTATCATATAACTCCCCACCTATCCATAGGGACCGCTCCCTCTTTATGGAGGGTAGCGGGTCACCTATTAATCTCTAATTTCCAAGTCCCAATTCTTCCAATAGCGCTTGCATTTCTTCATTCTCTTTTTTTAGAAATTCCTGATATTCCTCCCCTGTCATGAAAAGCTCATTCCAGCCGTATTTCTTTCTGATTTCATCCCAGGCAGCTGATTCGTTTAATTTTGAGAACTTATCTTCGTAATAGGCAACGGCCGCATCATCCATGTTGGATGGGCCAAAAAATCCTCTCCAGTTTACAAAGGTTTCATCTATTCCCTGTTCCTTGGCAGTTGGAAAATCAGAAAGGACCTCCCCCTCTAGACGCTCTTCAGCTGTTATGCCTAAAACCTTGATTTTCCCTGCTTTCACCTGCTCCACTGTTTCTGCAGTCCCAGCTGAATAGACATCTACACTTCCGTTAAGCAATGCCGTCAATGTTCCACCCTCTTGTTCGGATACATACTTGACCTTCGTGATGTCCACGCCTGCTGCTTTAGCAATTTTGACAAATTGTATATGATCCATGCTCCCAGGAGAAGATACACCGATTACAGTGATACTTGCTGGATCTTCTTTCATGTCTTCAAATAACTCGTTTAAATTATCCCACTTGGCATCAGCCCTTACGGCAAAAGCACCGTAATCCGCGATAACATTTGCCAGCGGAGTGAAATCTTTATACGTATTTTCAGATTGTCCATTAAGAGGGACTAGTAATAATGGTGGAGAAGAAACGAACAGATGGTGTGGATCTGCCTCTTTCTTCGCGATGTATGACCATGCAACTGCCCCGCCGCCACCTGGTTTATTGACAACTGGCATTCTCTTATCAATCAATTCCTCTTGCTCAAATGTTTGAGCAACCATCCTGGCAGTTGTATCCCATCCCCCTCCTGCGCCGGCTGGTGCGACCATTTCTATTGGTTTCTGAGGAGACCAGGTTCCATCTGCACTTGTTCCCCCTTGTGAGCTGGAGCAAGCTGCTGTCAAGGATAATAACACTGTTAATCCCATTGCACTTGCTTTGTTTTTCCACTTCATTTTCATCTAAATACTCCCCTTTGCTTATGTCTTGTATGTAATTGTAAAGAAAATTCTTATAAATGTAACCGTTTACAAAATAAGCGATATAAAAGATTTATTGGTTATTTTGTTCATTTTGTTCACGAGACGGTTGGCAAATTTTCAAAAAAAAGAGGCAGTCCTTAGGAATTTCCTATTAGGACGACCTCATCATTTTGTTAATGCAGCCAATGTTTCCTTGTAAAAAGTATCGCTGTGTGGAACAAACGTTTTTTTATCCACTCTTATAGTAACCTTGCTTCTTTCGCCGTCAGCAATTTCCTTTATCCCTTCCATAACGACATATGTCTTATTTTCAAACCATAGTTGGTAAAAGTCTTCTAAAGGAACCATAAAAATCCCGCTAACCTCTGCTGATTGCAGTGTAAAAGACTCAAATGGTATGTACCTCTTTAACAGAAAAACATTGGCATGCTCTCTATCGATAAAACCTTCTAATTCTTTTTCGTAAGGGATGACACCCAGGTAAGACAGTTCCTCCAGGGCAACTTTGATTCCTATTTCCTCTTCTACCTCTCGGATTCCATCTTCCACGTTTTCATGTGATAACAGATGTCCTGCCGCGGTGATATCCAATAAGCCTGGATAATCCTTTTTGTCCTTGCTTCTCAGTTGAAAATAAAGGTATTCTTTCCCGTCTATCATAGCCTTTATCCAGCAGTGAAAAGTCTCGTGCCAATGTCCCTTAAGATGTACTTCCTCTCTTGATGCAGTTCCCAAGTATTTTCTATCTTTGTTGAAGATCTTTAATTGTTCCATGGTCTCATTTTCCTATCCGATAGTATTTTCTTTCAGGTCTGCCTACCATGCCATATTCTAACGAAGCTTTTGCTTTTTCAAGAGAAATCAAGTACTCAAGATACCGCCTTGCTGTCGTCCTAGATGCTCCCATCCGTTCGCCCATTTGCTCGGCTGTCCATCCTCCTTGGTAATCGCTAGCTAGGAGTCCTTCCACTTTTTCCAATGTTAATTGGTCAATGCCTTTAGGATGAGAATCATTCGGTTTTTCTTTTTCCTTCAACCCATTTTTATGTAAAAACTCATCTATTACTGCTTGATTATAAGAATCATGATCTTGTATGAAAGCCTTTCTCTCAAGATATGTTTTTATTGCCTGCTGAAACCTATCAAACGTTACGGGTTTGATTAAGTAATCAACCACTCCATACTTCAAAGCCGCTTCTACCACTTCTTTTTCCGTTGCTGCAGTTATCATGATGATGTCCACCTCGGGGAATTTCTCGCGGATAAGCGGTAGCAGAGAAACTCCGCATTCATCCGGCATGTAATTATCCATTAGGATAAGATCGGTTTCGCCTTTTGCAAGGTGATCCATCGTTTGCGAAGCATTTAGAGCTTTATTTACAGCCCTTACTCCTTCAACCTTTTCTAAAAATTGCTCATGAATGCTCGCAACCCGAAAATCATCTTCTGCTATCGCAACGTTTATCATTTCTGTCACCCCTATAGGTAGTTTTTAGGGAGGTATACGGTGAACACCGTGGTATTGACCGGGGTTCTTTGTACTTCTACCGTTCCTTCTAGCTGTTCGACCTCCTTCTTCACAATAGCAAGGCCGAATCCCCTTGGCTGATCAGCTTGTTTGGTAGTATATCCCTTCCTGAAAATCAAATCTATTGTTCCAACTGGAAAACCTGGTCCATTATCACTTATTTCCAAAATTAAATCGTTTCCATAGTCAATAGCGGAAAAAGATACCATTCCATCCTCTTTTTCCTCTACTGCATCCAACGCATTATCTAGCAAATTACCAATAATGGCCACTAAACTAGAAAACTTTATATTAGAAGGTAAAACCTGGACTGAACTTTCCTCATCAAGTTGGAGAAGTTTCTTCCTTTCTGATGCGACAGCAAGCTTCCCAAGCAAGATGGCCTGAAGTTTTTCATCCTTTATCTTTTCAAATATGATATCATTTTGTGCCTGATTAATCCTATACTCTTTCTGGATCCAGTCTAAAGCTTCTTGAAATTTCCCTAACTCTAGCATTCCTGATATGACATAAAGCTTGTTTGTGAATTCATGGGTCTGAGCTCGCAACTCCTCCGAATATTTCTTTACTTCTGCCAGAGTGTGAAGCAACTTTTTCATATCTGTTTTGTCCCGAAAGCTGGATACTACTCCTACCACGGTTTCTTTTTCTTTTATAGGAATCCTGTTTACGATAATGTCTTTATCAGATAAATAGATTTCTTTGTTCTCTTGTGCGTGCCCTGTTCGAGCGACTTCCATAATATCGGTATCAGGTACGATGTCTGTGATTTGTTTATGTAACAATTCTTTTTCCCGCAGGTCTAAAATATCAAGAGCTGAAGGGTTAACCATCGTAATGTTCCCATTAGAATCAACGGCAATGATTCCTTCCTTGACGGATTCCAGGATGGCATTTCTTTCCCTGTACAAGGAAGCGATTTCATGGGGTTCCAGATCAAGAATATCTTTTCGAATGTTCCTGGCTAGCAAATATCCTCCCACCACTCCGATATTTATTGTCAACAGAGCAATCAACGATATTTCAGCCAATTTTTCTTCCATCCGGCTTTTTAAATTTTCCATGAGAAAACCGACCGATACAACCCCAATAACCATTCCATCCTCTGAAACAATAGGCGCTTTCCCTCTGATTGATAAACCTAGTGAACCTGTCGCTTCGGATATATAAGCTTTTCCATCTTCCAAAGCCCTTATATTATCTCCCCCTACCATCTGTTTTCCGATTTTATCGAAATCAGGATGCGTATAGCGAAGTCCTTGATTATTCCCAATCACCACAAATTGAGCGTCTATCTCCTGCTGAATTTTTAATGTCAATGGCTGGAGCGTTGTACTTGGATTTTTCGATCCCATTGCTTCTTGTACCTCTGGCATGTAAGAAATCGTCTTAGCTATTTGGAGAGCTCGCTTACCGGTATTCGCTTTAAGCTCTTTCATCTCTAAGTAAAAAAACACACCGCATATTAATACTATAATGCCGATAAGTAACGTCACAATGAGGATGATTAGCTTTGTTTGCAGCCGTAAGGGCTTTTTATTTAGTCTCATTCAGATCACCCCTCGAGTTCCTATTATTTTATAATAATTGAATTTATTATTCTATGAATTTTGATATTTAGTGTTTGGGAAATAATTTCTTGCGATAAACCACTTAAGTTTTAGTGGAATAATAACGGATTTAAGTGGTTTGTTTTTATCATTCTTCTAGAATAATAACGTTTTCACTATAAGAAAACTTTTTCAATATTATTTCCCGCTCCTTTTTTTACGCAAAAAAAAGCGACCCGTTTATCGAGTCGCTTATAATCGTTAACAAACTGAATCTGTGGGCTTAGGGTTCTTTAAGCCGAATAATGGTCTAATAAATAAAGCCAGTAGTGTCCCAAGTATAGCCATTACCATCCATACCCAACCGTGTAAACTGAAGGATGCGATTCCTCCAAAGTATGCTCCAATATTACAACCAAAGGCAAGTCTCGCACCGTAGCCCATTAATAAACCACCAATAATGGAAGCCCCTGCAATGCCAGGTTTGATTTTCCTGGGTTTAAAAGTACCTTGTGCACTTGCTGCAATAAATGCTCCTAAAATGATTCCAAAGTTCATCACACTAGTGGAATCAGCCAGGACCGACTGAGTTAAAGCTTCTCCGTTTGCTCCGGTAAAATATCCCCAACTGGAAACATCTATACCTACCAACATTAATGCCTTCCCTCCCCAAAGGGCGAATGCAGAAGTAATGCCCCAAGGGTTTCCTCGTACTGCCAATGTAAGGGCGTTTAGAAGTGCCAAAATGATAGCAGCCGCAAATAATGGCCAAGAACCTCGAAGCACCTTTTTCCAACCTGTTGTGGTCGCCAACGGTTTCATACTTGGCGGGTTTTTTCGCTTAGCTATTTGGACTGTTATCCAATAAATGCCCGCAAATAGTGCCATCTGAACCGCCCAGCCGCCAAAGAACCCAAGCCCAGTCGATTCCGCAATGGAAATTGGCGGAAGTGCCGGCGTATCTTCCATCCAAAACGTAAAGTGGTAAGCGCCAATGACAGATCCAACGATGAACGATATTAGTGTCAGGATCATTGATGAGGAACCTCCTCCGACCGAGTAAAGTGTTCCAGATGCGCAACCACTTCCGAGCTGCATCCCAATACCAAACATGAATGCACCGACTAATACACTAATCCCTACAGGTGATACATACCCTGTTGGTGTACTACCAGTAAAACTGAAGCCAGTACTTAAAATGATGGCAAACAGTGTAGTTGCGACTGCCAGCATCACCATGTGCGCCTGCAGCCCCTGTACATTACCTACAGACATCAAGCGCCGGAAAGCAGACGTGAAGCCAAATCGTGCATGCAGTAGTGTTACACCTAGCGCCAAGCCAATCATATATAAAGTCCCTTGAATCAAATCTGTTGTGGCGACAATGATTATTAAAAGTATAATGCTTGCTAGTACGCCAATCGTTAAGAAAGGTTTTTGAATCGGATTCAATTTCGCAACAATAGTGGTTGGTTGCCTTTCAGGTTGAAAAGTATTATAAGTTGTTTCTGCCAATTCAATCACACCTTTTCATATTGTTTTTATCGGGATTATTTGTTGTTCACATGATAACTTCTTTGCATCCTCTTGTAAACCTTTCTGCTTGTATTCTATATTTCTCTAAAAGTTTGACTTTTTCATCTACTTATCTATAATTCGATTAATCTATCGAAATCTATGTAAGTTGATTATTTAGTCGAATTGGATTAAACTAATGTGGTATTCTTTTTGGAAGGAGTGAGAAAAGATGAAGCACCCAATTTCCATTTTTATGATGGATGTGACAAACTCATCAAAGAATTGGGATGAAATAACGTCTTATTTAGGAGAAATGGAAGGCTTTGTGAAAAGATGGACGAGAGGCCTGCCCCACGCACAAGTTAAACACCGACTGGGAGATGAAATTGTCGGGCTTTTTGATCATTACTCTACCGCATATACAGTGGCATATTATATTAGCCAAATTTGGAAATACAAAGAACAGCCTCCATACTTCGGAATTACTTTTGGAACAGTTGATACCAGCTTACAGCAAATTGATTTAGATAAATGGAATCATCCGTTAATGCGTCAGGCAAGGCTCGCTAATGAAAAAATAAAGCACTCTTCCCAGCGTTCATCCATGTTGTTGCTCCCAGGTGAGGAATCTATGGAAAACTCGTCTTTAGAAATGGCCAATTTGCTCCTATCCTATCAGCATAAATTCATGAGTGAACAAACGTCCTTGCAACAATTAATATCCAGGTTGTATGCCGTCCTTGATGAGCAAAAAGCCATAGCAAGGCTAGTAAATAAGTCGCCTTCTACGATCTCGAGTCACTATAAGAAAGGGAATTGTGAGATAATATTAAATACCTTATACACACTCCAAGAAACCTTGGACAAGTTAGAAGCAAACAGCTTTGGAAACCAACCGCATAATATTACGAAAGAGTTAACCCAAACCATTAAAAATGAGCTTCATAAAAATATCGATGCGATCATTTCTATATGAATATATATAGCAAGGAGCGTTTGAAATGATAATTCTTTCCCTTATCTTAGGCCATTTAATTGCCGATTTTTATTTTCAGACAGAGCACATGGTGAAGGAAAAACGGAAGTTCTTAAAGCTCCATTTATTTCATCATGCGGCTGTCATGTTTATTACTCTCCTCCTCATTTATTTCTATCAAGGAAACGATTTTTTTATAGAGGTGTTGGGCCCAACCATTCTCTTAGTCGTGGTCCACGGCGTCTTAGACTATCTGAAGATTACCTTACAGAAAAAAACAGATAAATTAATACAGAAAAACGCCTGGAATCTTGGACTATTTATCGTAGATCAACTATTGCATATGATTACTATATTGGCAGTATGCTATTTTACTTTACAGGTAGATTTACAGGCTATGATTGATACTATTTTATTACTACTTAACTTAAAAGAAGGCATACGACCAGAGCTTGGTTTGTTGGAAGGTCTCTTATTTCTAATAATTATGTTGATACTATGTACAACTGTGACAGGCCACCTAATAAGAATTATGCTTGGTTCCCTCACTAAACATATTTCCCTTTTTGAAGGCAAATACACTTTAAAAGATCTTGCCATCAGTCCCAATAGTGAAAAAAACATGTCAGAAGAATATACATATATGGTGATGAAACACCAAGACCTTTCAAGAGGAAAAGTAATCGGCTATCTGGAACGTCTATTGGTGGTGGCTTTAATATTGATGGGTTCTTTTTCTGCAGTTGGATTTATTGTCGCAGCCAAGTCCCTTACACGATTCAAACAGATGGATGACCGCGATTGGGCGGAGTATTTTTTACTGGGGACACTAACTTCCTTTCTTTTTGCGATCATTTACGGCGTATTATTAAAAATAGTATTCTTCGGTTCTTACTAGCAGATTAATTTCGGGATTAATAGATTCGAAAAAAATAATAGAAAGAAGGTATATACCCTGTCCGATTCTATCATCTCTCATAAGATAGAAACAAAGGGGGTGACAACATGTTGCGTTATTACCGTTATGTCACAAGATTAGGTGAAAACCTGATCGAAGAGGGCGAAGATTACTTGGAAAGACGAATTCAACTGGCCAAGAGAGTGATCAAAAGAGTAGCCCGCCGCTTGGATGATTTGAATGACTGATAATATTCAGCCCTTCAGATGATGTTCAGATTTGCATGGAAAACAGCACCTACATTTTAGGTGCTGCTTTCACGTTACATATATTCTTCAGCAGCTTCCGCATCTGCTTTTGTAGGATGAACCGTACCAAAAGGATGATTTGGCGGCGCGTAAATAGAGTAAAGTTTCAGTGGAACATTTCCAGTGTTGGTCAAGTTATGCCAAGTACCGGCAGGAATCACGATCGCATAGTCGTCTGAAACCATTTTCTCAAACGTAAATTCATTTTTATTTTTCCCCATTTGAATGATTCCCTGCCCTTGTTCCAAACGCAGGAACTGATCAACATCTGGATGCATTTCTAATCCAATATCTTCACCAGGGTTTAAGCTCATTAACGTAATCTGAAACTGTGACCCCGTCCATAATGCAGTGCGGAAATTATTGTTTTGCAAAGTGGCTTCATTAATATCTTCTGCAAATGGATTTGGTCCATAGTCCTTTAATTCGATTGCTCTTAAGTTGTTTTGCAAGTAATAAGTATTATTCGTGTTTGGATATGGCCAGTAACTGTTTCTCATATAGTTGTAAGCATATGGATTCACAGTATAAGGATATGGATAATTATTTGGAGGATAATACATTCTTTCATCTCCTTTTAGATTTCATTAAATTATCCTATTCATTTTGGGTGGGAATGTACGTTGTATGGGTTGGTTTATTTTCGAAAGAAATAAAGAAGCCTATTTCCTCATTAAAGAAATAGGCTGTAAAAAGTGGTTACTCTTTTTTAAAGTCTACTGTACTTCTTACAGTATCAATAGGTCTGACAAGCTTTTCAATTTGGTCGCGTTTTGGTTCAAGGAACGGAGGCAAAGAAAGTTTCTCTCCTAGTGTTTCATATGGCTCATCCCCCATAAAACCAGGACCATCCGTTGCAAACTCAAACAGGATCTGCGGGGCAACGCGTGCGTACAAGGATTCAAAGAAGTAACGGTCCACATGTCCTGATGTGTTAAAACCAAACCCTTTCAATCTTGCATCCCACTCATCGATAACTGAGCGGTCCTCTACGCGGAACGCAGCATGATGCACGGTCCCGAATCCTTGTTGGGCTTGAGGAAGTGTATCATTATGTTCTACAACTAGGCGGGCCCCGTTGCCTCCTTCTCCTACCTCAAATAAATGTGTTTTTCCGTCTTGAGCAATTTCTTTAAATAGCAGAACTTTTTCCAGAACTTCTTTAAAGAAATCAAAATTTGCTACACGAATGTGGAGAGGTCCTAATCCTGTGATTGCATATTCCAGAGGGATCGGCCCCTTCTGCCATGGCGTGCCCGGTTCCACTCCTGTGTTATTTTCGTCAGAAACTAGTTGGTACTGTTGGTCATCAAAATCTACAAATGAAAGTGTCTTTGTCCCAAACTGATCCTTGATGCCGTCATGCTTTACGTTTAAGCGGTCAAAACGATCTGCCCAATATGTTAATGCCTTGTCAGACGGCACTCGGAAGCCGGTCTGGAAAATTTCATTTGTTCCGTGACTGCCTTTTGGAATGCCTGGGAAATCAAAGAATGTCATATCTGTACCAGGACTCCCCGTATCATCCGCAAAAAACAGGTGATACGTTTGGATGTCGTCCTGATTAACCGTTTTCTTAACAAGCCTCATACCGAGTACATATGTGAAAAATTCATAGTTCTTTTCCGCGCTGCTGGTTATCGCTGTTACGTGATGAATCCCTTTTAATCCGTTTATCATAAGGATCTCCCCTTTGGTTATATGTTCTTATTTTAATTATCTTGAATTCGAGATAATTATATCGTGGTTGGATGGAGATGTCAAATTAATGAGTGGATACAGGATGTAATTTATAGATCTGGTGTTTCCAATCGTTTGAAGTTCCATGGAAGTTAGGATCCTTTTCATCACATTAGTGGATGGTATGCGTAAGTATTCTCTAGCCTCTTTATTGGAGATGGTCTCACTAAATAACAAACAATAATCTTTTAAAGCTGGGATATGCGCGTTTTTTGATTTATGATTACACTTAAGACAATACCAATAAGAATGAGTCCTTTTCATCGGGAAAGCCAGGCAGGTTGAACATTGCGCACCTAGTAAAAGTTCTATTGGGTTTATGTTTAGCTGTTTTAAAGTGAGGGTGGCTTTACCTTTATGATGTTTAATAATGATGCGGGTTAGTTTTTGAATTTCTTTAGCGGAAAGAATCTGTTTATTGGAGATTGCTTGTTGTTGTTCCATTTTTGTCGGAAGAAAATGACCGTGAATGACCTTCTGGTTTGTGGATTTATCTCCAGGATCGACTTGAATCATGCATGACGGATTAGAGATAACTACGAAAGAAGTAAGTGGAATTGTGGGAAAGTTGAACTGTTCCAACCACTGCTTCAGGAGCCTCTCTTGATTACTGACCTGTATGATGGGACACTGATAATATTTCACATTGCCCATATAGGTCTGGGTCAGCTGATTAAATTTCCTGTCAAAATGAATGGTCCCACCCATATTCTTCACTTCCAATAGGGCTATGAAGTTATTGGTTAGGAGTAAGGTGTCGATATGAAAGTTTTGATTCTGGTATTGTATACTGACGGAATGGAGAATTTGGTAGTCTTGATCAGGAAGGATGCTTAAGGGATAGTCAATCGCAGTTTCACCTTTATAGCCTTTTATTTGTTTGGCCATCAATTCTTTTACTCGCGGCATTGAAGGATGATTTTCTTCGAGGCGCCTCTCTATAGCCTGTAAAAATAATAGATTAACAGGAAAATCTCTATCTTTTACTATCATTTGTAACCTCCTAAGCTAATTTGTTAGTAAATTATACTACTTGCACTTGCGAATGTCTCTTGAAAATGAGCGGGTTTTTGAAATCGGGCGATAATTTCAATTTACGGGCGATTTTCAGAAAATACGGGCGAAAATGCAGAGGAATCGGGCGATTTTTAAGATTTACGGGCGATAATACAACTTTACGGGCGAAAATCGCATACAATCGGGCGAATCCTAATAATAGGTAAAATCTGGACACTCGTCCCCCTCCTGCTGATTCGCCCTAAAAGTTAAAGCGTCAAACCGTTAAAGCGTCAAAGCGTCATTTCGCCGGTCGATCCAAAGGCAATCGGCCCGAGTCAAACTACAACTCATACTCCCACTCGTCCTTCATCTGCAAATAAAGCACCAGTAACATATCCTCCAGCTCATCGTAATGTTTACTGGAAGCATCAAGACCGATTTTCGGAAACAAAATGTCTGCCATCTTACGGGTTAAAACGATGCGGTCATCCGTTGATAAAGAATCCAGGCGCTCAGCGTATGTCTTCAAAAGCTTCCACTCTTTAGCACCAAGGGATTTCAAAGCCCATTCTTCTACCAGACCACCTTCCGCTTTGAGACCTTTTTCTGCAATAAGTTTGTCTAGCTTGGAAAGTTTCTTTTTCTTCTTCCCTCTCCTTTCATGGACAACAATGGTACCTGCTACAAGGTCGCCTAATCGTTTATGTTTGGAATGGAAGAAAATCATCAACATCCCAACTAGATAGTTCGCAGGTAACATATCAATGATTCGCAGAAAGTTGCGGATTAAGCTGGAAAGCAAGGTGATGCTGTGGCCATTTTCTTGAATGACACGAATTCCAAGCATCTTCTTGCCAACTGTTCTACCTCCTGTAAAATATTCAAGCAAGAAGTAATAGCTCCAATTCAACAAAAACATCAATATGATGACTCCAGCAAACATATAAGAGGGCATGTCTGTTTCAACATAATCAAATAAGCTTGCATTCAATCCGAAGATTAGCGCTATGACAACTAGAATATTAATAATAACCAACAATAGCGTATCGAGAATAAAGGCTGCTGCACGGCTGCCTAAACCTGCAGCATGAAACTGCAACGATACATATTCGGGAGTCTTTATGTCCACTTGTTCTGTCTGCAAGATGATCCCCACTTTCTATGGATAAATTTTACTTTAAGGTGTTTCTATTTATCTATAATATTACTATAATAAAGTAGATAGACGAAAATGAGACACGAGGTGAAGAAAATGAAAGTCAAACAATTTATAAAGCAGCATCGTGATCAGTGGAAGGAGCTAGAAAAACTAGTATCCGATTTACATAAACGAAAGAATATTACTGGGAAGAACCTCGAGCGGTTCCACAGTCTCTACCAAAAGGCCGCGCAGCACCTTTCTTATAGCCAGACTTATTTTCCAGATGAAGAAGTTACCTCCTACTTAAATGCTCTAGTTTCAAAATCTCATAATCTCTTATACAAAGATCAAATTACAAGTTGGAAGCAAGCGAGCGATTTTTTCGGTCACAAGTTTATTGGACTCCTTTATGAACAATGGAAGTTTGTCGTGGTGGCTATGCTGCTCTTTACGATAGGCGGACTTGGAAGTTATTTTGCCGTCCTGTCTGATCCCCTTTATTTGTACTCCGTTCTTCCGGGGGACATGGCACAAAACTTTGATCCGGAAAAATTAGGTGAAAGTGACGGAATGGTGGATGCCCCTGTAATGTCTGCGAGTATATTGACCAATAATATTCAGGTTGCCATACTTGCCTTCGCCGGCGGAATTACCTTTGGACTGTTGACTGTCTATGTATTGATTTACAATGGAATTATTGTAGGAGCGATTGCTGCATTGTTTTGGCACTACGATATGACATATGAGTTCTGGGCTTATATTGTTCCACACGGGATGATTGAACTGACAGCGATTTTCATAGCCGGCGGCGCTGGATTATTAATGGGGTACAAGCTTTTTGTACCGGGTGAATATTCTAGGGGCTATCAGTTGAAGGTCAATGCCAAACGATCTGTGCAATTATTACTTGGAACGATTCCGTTGTTTATTATAGCAGGGATAATTGAAGGATTCATCACCCCTGCCGATATATCGCTGGAAGCTAAGTATCTGGTTGCCGGTTTGACCGTTATTGCCTTACTACTTTATGTTGCTTTAGGCAGTCTTAAACTTCGTAAAGTCCAGTTACAATAATCCTCTGTTCATGGTATCGATATAATGGGATACAGCGGTTGTTGCAAGCCGTTCCTCACGGGCCTCTATCATCAGGAGGCCTTGTTTTTCCCATTTTGCCTTTTCTCGTTTCTTTGTTAACAGTTGTTGCTGCGCGACCCCTTTGATCATCGTTTCTTCTAAGGAAGTAACGGGGTTTGCTGCTCTTTTCCGCAATATCTCGTCTTCTACCCCGATCATGAAAAAGAGATGTCTTTGCCTTACTCGCTTAAGGTAGACTAGGGCGCTTTCCTCATGCAAAAATGTTTTAACATCACTGAATAAAAGGATAAGGCTTCGCTTCTTTTGTACAAGCTGTAAGTATTGAAATACTTCCGCGTAGTTTGATTCTGCAGCATCAACTTGAACGTTATAAATGGTTTTCAAGATTGTTTGTAAATGAGCCATTCCTTTTGCGGGCGGGATATATGCTTTTACACTTTTAGAAAAAGCAAGTACCGCAACATAATCCCCTTTTTGCAAAGCGGCTGCAGCAACAGTCAATGCTGCTTCTAATGACCTCTCCAGACGGTTCCCCTTTTTAAGTTCTGCCCCCATCATTCTTCCACAATCAATGAGTATCGTAATGTATTTACCGTGCTCTGGTTCATACTCATTTGTCATGACTTCCTGTAATTTGGCCGTTTGACGCCAATTTATCTTTCTTGGATCATCCCCGACCACGTAAGAACGTATTTTAGAAAACTCCCCAACACCACTCTTCTGCTTTCGAATGGTAACTCCTTCATGAAGCAGAAATTTTTGGGCGTTCTCTAAGTACTGTTTCGTTTCCGTCATATCAGGAATTACTTTTATCGTATCTTTCTCATCAAATGCCATTTGCTTTTGCCAGAGGCCTATACGACTTTGATATCGTAAATATAGCTTTAAGACCTGATACTCACCTCTTACAGGTGCGGTAGTATAGTAGGTGAATTGCTTTCTAGAGTTTTTCTCCACTATTCCGGTAAAAGGGAAAGGTCGAGAAAAGGACTGTGGTATTCCATCTTTTATTTCCGCTTTCATGTCATGTTCTGTTGGGTTTTCCACGACAATATGGACAGGATATTCTAACCCCCGTTCCAAATCCCCGGGAATACTTCTCGTCATTCTGAGTCTTTTTTTACTTGGGGTAAGTACAAGGTCCACCAAGCTGAAAAGAAAAAAGAACACATTTATCAGTAAGACAACCGGCCAAGAAATGGTTACAAAAAAGCTCAATACAATAAAACTCAAAGAAATGAAAGATAGTAATAGTACTAGTCTAGTAGTTGGTAAAATCCCTTTATCTCGGAACAGGAATCGACCCCACAAGTTCTTCAATGATTTGTTCAACAGTCGTTCCCTCCAATTCCATATGAGGAGATAATTGAATCCGGTGTCGAAGAGCAGGTTTGGTCACCATTTTAATATCATCAGGGGTTACATAATTACGGTTGCTCAAGTAAGCCCAGGCCTGTGCAGCTTTTCCAATAGAGATCCCAGCACGCGTGCTCGCCCCGAATCGGATGGAATCTGATTCGCGTGTTTTACGGACAATTTGCATCAGGTAATTCAGAATGCTTTCACTTAAGGTAACTTTTTGAATTTCTTCTCGAATGCTTAGGAATGTTTCCATGTCTAACACAGGCTCAACATCAGTGTGAGTAAATTTGTTTTCCATTACTTGTTTTAGCACTGCCGTTTCTTCTTCAAGGCTTGGAAAATCAATATGTAACTTGAAAAGAAAGCGATCTTGCTGTGCTTCTGGAAGCGGGTATGTTCCTTCGAATTCTATTGGGTTCTGAGTGGCAACAACAAAAAATACATCCTCTAAAGGAAACGTTTCCCCATGAATGGTAACTTGTTTCTCTTCCATTGCCTCAAGGAGTGCCGCTTGTGTTTTTGCAGGGGTACGATTTATTTCATCTGCAAGTAGAATGTTAGTGAAAATTGGTCCCTTTAAGGTTTCAAATGCGCCTTCTTTCATATTATAAATGGAACTTCCTGTTATATCACTTGGCAGTAAATCAGGAGTAAACTGAATGCGATTGAATTTACCTCCTAATAGGCTGGCAAGAGTTCTTACCATTTGGGTTTTTCCCGTGCCGGGCACTCCCTCCAATAAAACGTGCCCGCCTGCTAGAACGGAAGAAAGTAAGAGTTTCAAATTCAAGTGTTGACCTAGTATTCTTTCCTCGTATTTTTCTAGAAGAGATGTTAATTCTACTTTCATCCCTCTTCCACCTCTTTCCTTAAAGTATCAAGCTTATTTGACCATTCTAGATATTCTTGTTTAGTAATTTTCTCTTTACCTAATACTTGTGTTAATTGATGAATAAATAAGTCTATTTTGCCGTTTTCCTTTGTTTTCCATCTTTTGTGCAGGTAGACTGCACAATCTTTCCAATCTCTGTTGTATGGAATGCCCCATCTTTCTTGCAGCAAGTGCTTAAGGTATTCCGCCTGTATAGTCAGAGAATCCCGATAGGCATTTCCTTTCAAGTGCCAAGCGGCTAAAGCTCGAAGACTTTCATCACTAAATCGGACTGTTTCCCGACGGGGCTGTATGATAGGACCAAATCTTTTTCCTTGTTTCCAAAGCAATAGGATCGCGATTAATACTCCCTGGAAGAGTAACAATAAAAACCAGTCCTGGTAAACAGCCAAGAAAGAGGACCCGGTATCTCCGTGGTTGTATTCATCAAAAAGAATCGCTGTTTCATTGTTTAACCCATCTTGCTGTATTAAGCCAAGAACAAGTGGAAGGTGATCCTTTTTTAATATATCTTGATTTGTTAGCCAATTAGGCGCCAGTGCTACGATAAGTGTCCCATTTCCATACTTCCGCTGAACGGCTATATCCCCGAGCTGATCGGAAAGAAGTACTTCATCTTCCTCTCCCGGCTCTAACCTCACAGGAGAATAAATGTCCCCTACAAGGTTGGTTTGACTGTAATCTTTAATGCTTTGCTCCGGAAACATGGATTCCACAAATGACGTTCGAATATCAAAAAAACCTTTTGGATTATTTTTTAATAAAATGATGGTGTTGCCTTGTTCCATAAAGTCAATATATACTGACATCTCTTTTGAATCAGGAGTAAAATATGGTTCTACCATCAACAATACTTGCCTACCTTGTAATTCAGGAAGTAAGGTAGGGGGCTGTTCCCACCTTCTAACCATTTCCAATTCGTTATCCAAGTAGGTATAGAAAGCTTTTAACCCGTTTGGTGAAGGAGACTTTGAATCGTAAGGTGAGAATTCCTGTGGCTTTTGCGATAGAACGAAGAAGGAGCAGATGGTAAAAAGAACGACAAGAACTCCAAACAATATCCACCCTTTTTTCTTAGCAGTATTTACTTTCAAGTCCCACCCTCCTTCCTTCTATATTTCTTGCTGTGCATCATTTAACCACTTTAGTGCAATATCTCTAAAGGATAGATAATCGTCTTTTTCTATTTTTTGCTTACCATATGTGGCACGATCGAACAATAAAGCAAAATCGAAGAAAAACTGTGCCAGCTCTTTTTGTTCTCTTCTTAACTCATCATAATACTCCCAATTCGTTTTCCAAATTTTCGCTTCCAGCCATTGCCGTTCATGGAAGTTCAGAAGTAAGCCAAGAAAAAGATGCCTTGTAGCAAGAGAAAAATCTCCCACTTCTTCAAATTTTTTCGCCTCATTCACATGTTGCTGAAATGACCATTCTAACTCCACACCAGATTGAAAAGGCTTGTTTTTCTTGTTCCGTCCAAAAGGGTTATTTTTTGCAAGGTATGTGATTACGAAAGCACCTAATATTACGATTACTAGGATGATGACAAGAATCATTATGTTACCAGCTGTTCCGCTTGTATTTTCCATGGATGGGAAGAGTCGGGAAAGTAAATCTGCCAGCCATGCTTTAAATTCATCCCACCAAATTTGCAAGGTGTTTCTTGTATCAGCATAGTATACTTGATATTCTTGTTGGTCCAGGATTTCCTCTAGTTGTTCTCTTGCTTCTGGTTCTGTAAGCACGATTTATCACCTGCCCTTGTCTAAGGAATCGGGTTTATCTAATATGGTAATCATCAATCAGGTCTCTCAAATCATCAGCATCATGACGAACCTTCAAGTCCAAATACATAACAGCGTATCCGACTGCCATAATGAGGGTAGTAAAAAGAGTGGAAAAACCGACTATTAATCCAAGAAGAACACTGTTTCCAAGAAACGCAGAAACAGACATTTCAATGGCTACACCTATGGACGTTGTAATTAAAAAGAAAATGATATACAGTCCTATCAATTTAAATGTTCTACCTTTGGAAAGTCTCCAACTTCTTGTTAACCCAGGAGAGTTTTTGTCCAATACTACTGAGCCGAAGAAGAAACTCCATCTTGTAAGAAGAAAGGCACCGATAAGGAACAAACTGATCGTTAACACGATAGTGACGATAACCCCTGCTATTATATCTATAGAGAAAAATATAATGGGAATAAGTACGCCTAAGAGTATAAACCCAAATAGGATACTAAAAGCTATGATAACGTATAACAGAGAAGAACCAATCAACGGGAAAAAGCGCCCAAACGCCTGTTTGACTATCGTACTAGCGGTAAACTCTCGATTATGTTTAATATGATTTACACCAAATAAAATCGCAGCTTGAGCGACAGGATATGTAAACAAGACCAATAGGGATACAAAAAGTGTTCCAATGTCCGCTGCAAGGTTACTAGATAAAGATGCTTCTTCCGTTAATTCCATATTTCTCATCATCTCTTCATACCAAGCTCCACCGCCGCCTTCTTGTCTGAAAAAACTTTTTCCAGTAGCCAATTCAATGATTGCTTGCAAAATGTAGATTGGTCCAACTAACAGTAATAAGATAATGAAGAAATCTTTAAACTTGTATTTACTGATTTTAAACGTCTGATCAAGAATTTCTCCGAATCCTTTTGGTTTATTAAGGTTATTGTTCATGTCTATTCCTCCCTAAAACTATTCCAAATGTTGTCATATCGACTATTTTACCATTAATCTAGCAAAATTCGAGAAATAAATTATGAAAATGTGTTGATTTAGGAAATAGGAAAAGCCGCTCTCCTTTTGAGAAAGCGGCTTTTGTTAATTCGGATTTTTATTTATAAAAAACCTTTTCAACATTATACTTAGCTTGAAGTGTGTTAGCGATGTACGTTTCATATATTTCTCTTTCCATTGGGTCTTCAACGATACACACATCTATGCGATACACTTCATCACGGTGGTTTTTGATTGGGGATACATTGTCCTCAAAATGCTTTTTAATTCGTTGGCGAAGCTTTCTAGCTTTACCAACAAATAATAAATCTTCATTGATATTAAAGAACATATATATTCCGCCTTGGTCCCGTGGAATTTTATGAAAATCAATAAAGCCATTTATCGGTGTAATAATAGGTTCGTCATTTGTACGAATCTGCTGGCGTTCCGTAATGGATACACTAGGATTTGGTATGGTAATTTTTATCATAGAAAGTCACGTCCTCTTTTTCAGTAGAGCTACATGGTAACACAACGGCCTGATAATAGCTATAACAGTTTTTATCCAAGAGGTCTTATGGCGCCGGCTACATCATAGTTACTGATATCAAGAACCGTTTGTTCTCGCATAGCGAGCCTAGCCAATTCAGCTCCTAAAAATGGTCCGCTTGTTAACCCTGATGCGCCAAGTCCATTCGCAATTAATACATTATCATGATTTGGTAGCTTGCCGATGATCGGGAGGAAACCTGGTGTAAATGGACGGAATCCGACCCTAGTCTCTAATATGGTCCCTTCCGATAAACTTGGTGCAATTTCCAATGCCTTACTTAAAATTTCATTCATGCCACCTGCAGTGACCCTTGCATCAAATCCGGCATCATCCTCATGTGTAGCCCCTACTACAATCCTACCATCATCAAAGCTTAGGATGTACTGATTATTTGGAGGCATGACGACAGGCCAATCTTTCGTTTTTTTCGTATCAATCTCCAAGTGAACAATTTGTGCCTTTTGGGGGACAACTTCAAATTTCAGTCCCAACCCTAGAAAGATTTCCTGTGCCCAAGCTCCACCCGTCACAATAAACAAGTCCGCTTCCACTCTCTCTTCCCCTAGTGTTACACTTGTCACTTGGTTATCTTTGACTTCAAGGCCTGCATCGCCTTCAAGAAACTGGGCCCCATGTTTTTTGGCAGCATTTTTAAGAGCGTTGCGAAGGGCACGACCATTCACCTTTGCTCCTCCGGAAACGTGGACAGAACCGTAATCATCTGACAATACTGGGAAAAGTTCTTTTGTTTTCTCAGGGCTTAAAATAGTCACCTCGCCGATTTCAGGAGCTTCATCTCTTCTTTTAATCGCTCTCTCCGCCATTTTCTCGAGCTTTTCTTTATCTTTATGTAAGCTAATGGCCCCTACACGATTGTAGCCGGTTTCGGTTTCTCCATCTGCCTCTAATTGATCAATTAAAGTTGGATAGTACTTGGCGCCGTTTTTGACCATGTTATACCAAGCTTTATTTCGGCGCTGCGATATCCAAGGACAGATAATCCCAGCCGCCGCATCTGTTGCCTGTCCTTTATCAAAACGGTCGATAACCGTTACATTCTTACCAGCTTTAGCTAAATGATAAGCGGCAGAGGCCCCAAGGATCCCAGCGCCGATAATTACGATATTTTTCATTGATTTACACCTTTTCATTTATTAAGTCTTTTATCTCTATAAGTGTACAGGATTTTTGAGAAAGGCTCAATTTCCCCAAAGAAAAACCCCTCTTTAGTAAAAGAAGGGGATAATATCGTTATCTATTAAACTTAATTTTCATTGCTTCTGCCATTAATTTTGGAAGATCTGTGTTATCCAATAAACCGCTAAATTTATATGATTGTGGTCCATAGGCATAGACAGGTAGATCTGTTCCTGTATGTGCCGTAGTTGTCCACCCGATAAGAGCGCGGTCACTTACTACTTCATTTATTGCAATGGCAGGCTTTTCAGCCTTTTTGATTCTCTCTACTTCATCTTCTGTTAATTCCAAGGAAGTATATTTTTTAACCACTTTTTTAATATTGTTTTTGTCGTTGTTAAGTTCGCTTGCCATTTTGTCACCTGTTGCTGTTACGTTATCTAGCACATCAATCTTTAAATCATATTCACCGTTTGCACCAACGGACATACCACCTGTTTCATGGTCCCCGGCTACAACGACTAATGTATTTCCATCTTTTTCAGCAAATTCTAAAGCCGCTTCCACAGCTTTGTCAAAAGCTTCGGAATCTGTCATGGCCCATGCTGAGTCGTGTGCATGTCCTGCCCAATCAATTTGAGAGCCTTCTACCATTAAAAAGAAGCCTTGTTTATTTTTGCTCAATGTATCAATTGCTGTATTGGTCATTTCAGCCAGGCTTGGTTCATCCGTTTCGTCACGGTGCATCTCAGGAGACATGGCATCGGCCGCAAACAAACCTAGCAACTTATCTCCTTCTGCATTTTCTAACTCTTCCTTATTAGAAGCATATTGATAGCCATTCTTTTTTGCTTGCTCAATCAAATCGCTCTCAGGCTGCTTTCCTCCATTTTCTTTACTTAGAAAATAGTCTCTTCCCCCTCCAAGAATGACATCTACGCCGTTATCAAAATATTGTGGGGCAATAGATGATTCATCGGAACGAGAAGCGACACTAGCTCCAAATACTGCGGGAGTTGCATGTGTAATAGTAGATGTAGCAACTAGTCCGGTAGATTTCTTGGATGCTTCTGCTGCATCTAAAATGGAATCTACTTCTTCTCCATCAGGAGTCACGCCAACCATGCCATTATTTGTCTTTACTCCAGTTGCCATTGCGGTACCTGCTGCTGCAGAATCTGTTACTTCCGTGTCTGCTGAATGCGTTTTGATCAGTCCTTTTACATGTTGATCAAAAGAAGATTCCTCGCCTTTATACCAACGGTAATTTGTTGCATAACCGGCATTATATCCATCTGGAATCATATAAATGACATTCTTGACTTTACCCTGTTTTTGCTCAATGTGTACAGGTTCTTTTTTTGCTTCTGCTTTATCCATACCGACACTTACTTGAACCCCTGAAAATAACAACCCTGCTGCGACAGCAACACTTGCGACTTTTTTGTACATGACTTTTCCTCCCTCACCATTTTTACTACATGCTCAGGATAACAAGTAAAGGTAAAGGAGGAATGAAGATCCTATTAAAGCTATTTTACAAAAATAAGGGTATTTTCTACTAATTTACGATTGGTAGGAATGCTTTTATAGACCTCTATAATTGCGAAAGGGACATAAGGGCTAAAATTATTTACATGACGGTATCAAGTGTAAATGCAGAGTAAATAAAATGTTTAACTCACATACAATCTATTAACCTCTTTTGTTACATGCATGATTCTTTTTGCATCGTTCTCTAGTACCTCTTTTACATTGCCACCAAACCATTCAAGCGAAGCTTCGACCTCTGTCAAGGAGACTGCAGATTTTACAAATTCCTCATAATTAAGGATTCCTTTAAATAGTGGTGTCATTCCTTCCCTTGAGCCTGCGGCGGCATATACATTATGTGGGCTAAATACATCTAGTTTGTTTCTAGATGAAATATTTTTAAAATGAAAATGCTTGATAAATGGTTTTAGTTTTACTAGAGCATCTATTGGTTCCGCTCCTGATTCCCATATATGTAATACATCAAAGTTAATTTTTAAAGCAGGATGATCCACTTCCTCCAACAGCTGTAAAGTGGAAGGCACTGTGTCGGTCAGGGTATTCGGATGCGTTTCTAATAGTAGAAATTGATTCTCTCTTTCTAGCTCTTGACAAATCATTTTGAGCTTCTCAACCATCAATTTACGCTCTTGATTATTCAATGAGGCACTTGCACGCTGCCCGGCAAACGTTCTTAATTTATTCGTTCCCCAACGATGGCCAAGCTCACTTAGTTCCATCGTTGCGTGGAGAAGTTCACTATGTGATAAATGAAGAGGCAGATAGTCGCTTATCATACTTGTATATAGGTTGTACGATGCCAACCAATCACTGTTATACTGTGGATTCTCTTTCAAATGCTTCGCATGGATGCCCCATAATTCTATACCTTGGAAATGATTCATTTGTGCCCATTCTGCTATTTCTTTAATAGAATGGAGGTGATGTCGAAATGAGATGGTACATAATGATAAATTCATATACATTTCCTCCTTCAAGCTAGTACTTCCGTGTGTTTATTTGACACCCAGGCTTCAAAGCATTCATTTAGACCTTTTTTGATAAAATATTCAAGTTTCTCTTGTTCATTTATTTTTTCATGAATTTCTTTTAATACAGTATCATCGGCTGTCATTGCATATTTCATCGCCCGATATTGTATGGCCGTAAACCCTTTAACAAGTTTTTCAATTTCATCGCACCATGCTTCAAACCATTCCTCTGAGTAACCATCAGCCTCCCAAAAGAAGGCAAAGGCGTGTTCATAGGCATATTTTCTGATTGCCAACACAGGTATCTGCTTTAAAGCATCTGAAAGTTCAGACCGCCTATGCTTTTCGGTACCTCTAGAAAATAATTCTACTATTTTACGAATAGCCTCTGACATGGGATTTTCATCATGTTTCATACATGTCTGGAAATAAGCTTCAATGGTTTCCGCATTAGTTGGATTTATCTGTTTTGCGTCAAAGTAGTACCCGCCTCTTACATCTGGAACCATAATCGCATCTAGAATCTTTTGTTTTGGTAATCTCCCTTCCCACCTGAAATCGGGATCAAACATAAACCATTCCTTTGGATCATCTGTTTCCTCTAACATGACATAGTGAGGGAATGGGCTTTGATGAAACTTGTTTTCACGTTCAGGAAGCATGGATAAGTCAAGCATTACCATAATGGACCGGTAACTTGGTTTATTTTTCATTAATTCAAGCAAAGTCATGACATTTGTAAGTTTTGACTTTTTCTCGTCATACCAACGATGAATCTTTATACCATATAGCATCTCATACCAAGTTTTAAAAAAATCGTGATTGATATTTTCGGAATGGTAGCTTAAAATGCCGTCTGGTGAAACGTCGAAATCCGCATCCCATACACCAAAATAAAAAGGGCGATGGTCCACGCCATCTGTTTTTTTAATTACTTCACATACACAACTTACGAAGCAATGAACTTTAATCATACGTGTCTCTCCTTTTCATAAGAGTTCTTGGACAACTCCTCCAAAAAGTTCAATAATGTTTCAACAGTATGGAAGTCCTTTGGCACAAACATGTCATCCGGGATATTTAGACCCAAATCCAACTCTAAATGTAAAATAAGTTGTAGAATCATAATGGAATCCATATACAAATCTTCATTCAATCTTGCGTTCTCTTCGAAAGACTTCCATGTTGGTATTTCTAATTTATGTTTCAATATATCGTACACAGCCTGATAAAGCTCTTCTCGATTTAGCATCCCATCATCTCTCCTACTAGCTTTCTACTAATCTTTCCATTTGGGAGGGTCGGAATTTTCTCAACCTGTGTATATTCAACCGGAACTTGATGGGGGGCAAGTTGCTTTACGCACCAATCCCTTAACCTAGCCTCTTCCATAAATGACGAAGCAACAAATTGAACACATACTCTCTCCCCTGCAAATGCGTCTGGTTTTTTATAGGCAACCACCTCTTGGATGTGAGGTGCCTTCAGTAGTACCTCTTCTACCTCGTGAGGATACACATTGAGACCTGCTACGTTAATCATGTCATCTCTTCTACCAAGAAGGCATAGGGAACCTGAATCGTTGATATATCCTATGTCATTTGTATGGATAACTTTTCGTTTTCCGTGTACTATCACTTCTTTAGGGTCATTCTTATCTTGTCCTGCTTTGAGAGTAAAATGTCCTAGTGGAAATCCCATTTCATGAGGTTCTTGGACATCAGGGTTAATCGCAATACAACCAGCTTCTGAACACCCATACTGCTGCAAAACTCTATTCGTTTTGCTTTTTAGATCCTCCAGACATTTTGCAGACATCAACATCCCTGATGTCATAACATTGTGAAAGGAGAAGTCTTGTGGTGAAAGCTTTGTTAACGTATCTATAAATGCTGGCGAAGCATACAAGAGATGGTTTGGTGTCTCCATTAATTTTTTTAACACATATTTTGGATTGAGATTATGAAGAATGATAGGATTTGTTTCTCGATCTAAAGCAGTAAGCACCCCGCTTATAAGTCCATATGAATGGGAAATCGGGCATGCAATGATCGGTACGGTTCCTTTATCAACAGGCAAACTTTTATTATAGCTATCTATTTCTTCTTGAATGTCCTCCCAAGAGCGTTCCAAACATTTTGGTTCACCCGTTGTGCCAGAGCTCATTTGTACCAGCACACCTTGTTTTTCTACTCTGTCATTTATCATTAAAATGGGAGAATTAAAATTTTCGAATAATAAAATATGACTGGAGCTTTTATGAGCAACACGAATTGCTGCATCTCTTGGGGTGGCAGCATGGATAGGTACAACTGACCCGCCATTTTCTTTTATATATAGAGTGAGAGCCAATGCATCAAATACATTATTTGTGCAAACGGCAATTCGCTTCTTCCTGCAATCACGAAGTACGTTCATTTGGTCA
The DNA here is from genome assembly GCF_002157855.1 of Sutcliffiella horikoshii. Classification (NCBI taxonomy): domain Bacteria; kingdom Bacillati; phylum Bacillota; class Bacilli; order Caryophanales; family Bacillaceae; genus Sutcliffiella; species Sutcliffiella horikoshii. Next base: position 2,148,840 of record NZ_CP020880.1, read on the forward strand.
AAACGTTCAAATTGCTGGTGCAAATCACCCTTAGAATAGAACTGATCGTTTATGAAAAACATTAATATAACTTCCCTTCCTTAAATAAGCTGTTGATAACGGAATGACGATACTCTCTTTTATCCATTCCAACTTTTCTTGTAAAAAGAGACTCAGTAAAAATACATTCCTTTTCTGCTTTTAAAAGTTTGTTTCTTTCATGTAATGAAGGGTGAAGAAGTAAATGGCTATGAATGGTTTCTCGAACTACTTCCCAGAAAGCTTTTTCTGTAAAATTCATATGTTCACTTAGCAAGAAAGAAACTTCACTCAAATGAAATACAAATAAAGTATCCATGATCAATTCCCTTAAACCCTCTATAGAGGACATCCAATAGAATTCATCGTCCCCTGCATTTAGGTAGCATGGATGTAACTTTTTAAAATTTGGAGCTAAACTGGGCTGTTTCAGAAAATCTTCTACATATTCCAAGCTTTCATGGAAATCTCTTAAAATTATTTTTTTAGGCCAACCATCTTCGTGAACAAGTATCATATTTTGCGCATGGGCTTCAAGAGCCACTCCTTCTGATACAAGCAAATGCCATACAGGGACAACCGTAACTTTAATGAACTGTGTTACCCATTCTTTGATTCCATGACGCTCAAGCCAAGGTTTTATAAATGGTTCACCATCTTGTTCTATTAAGGACATGGCATTCATGGGAATGGCCCTTTCCTCCTCCTTGACGAAACTACTTGGACTTTTCCTCCAAATAGCTGCTAGGTGACCGGATAGATTCGGGTTATCCTCCATTCCCACTATTCCTGCATATTCTGGCAGAATGTTAAGGCTCTCCGTTAGATAGCTATCAGACTTTATCAATTTCTCCAACCAGTTTGATAGAGCGGGAGCTGTACATACAGAGTGTGGTTCTATCAGTCTTAAAGACGAAGTGTTCACCATGTTTAATGGTAATTTTATATGTGCCTTTTTGGGATGGGTTTCATTCCACAATGTTCTAACAGATTGGGTAGCCCGGAAAAAGTCTCCGGCATATCCAAGTGGGATCATACTGTCCGGACTGAGACACTTTAGCTCGTGTTGAATCTTGTTCTTCCATTGCCAAGGATGAACAGGAAACAGGGAGTAATCCTTGGTTGTACCTCCCTTCATATTCAGACGCTCAAGGAGTAACGAATAGGTTTTTACGCCTAATTCATCTTGTAAGAATGCCTCTTCTACATGTGGAAGGGAGGCATTTACATAGTCTCTTTTTACGGCAACCCACCACAACTGGAAGGATTGTCGCGCTTCTGGTCCATACATTTCATGATCGGATAGGCTAAAACCAGTCCGCGCCTTAAAGCAAGGGTGGTACGGATGACCTTCCATAATCACTGATTCCATTTCTTCGTAAGACAGGCCTCTCCTATTTGGAAGCTTAAGGTTTTTCTCATTCCACTCACTAAGCAAGATAGTTTGGTTCAACTCTTCTAACAAACTATCTTGCATTTTTTCATGGTTTACTAATTGGTATACGATATCCCTTATTGGTTCTGGTTTTTCATGCCCTTGTAGGTCTGTAATGGTAATCGTGTTATCTTGTAGTCGGATTCTTCCAAAAGAAGAGCGTTTCGCTTCTGATCGAATCTTGAAATTAGCACCGAATATAGTGATAACAGTTTTTAAACTTTCCTGTTTTATCTCATAAGGGAGCAACTTTTCAAAAACAATCGCCTCCGACAACTGTTTGATTACCCTTTTTTCCGCTTTAGACGCTACTCGCTGTTGCATAATGTTTCTCCTTTTTCTCCATGGATAGCATTAGGTGAAATGGATTTGGTATGGAAGTATAGACTGCCTGTTCCAATTCAGTCAAAAGTTCATCTACATCATGAAAACGAGTTAAAAGGTTTGCTTTGCATGGAAGTACCTTGCTGTTAAGAATAAAATGAACAAATCTTTTTCCTTCCCCAGATAATCTTTTTCCAAGCTTTTGCAACTCTTTTATCATCCAATGGACTAACTTATCCTCAGCAATCAAGCCATCCTCTCCCATTCTGTAAATAATGGAGAATATATGGTTAATAAAAAGATAATAGGTAAAACGGTGTTGTATGATTTCTTCTTCATAGAATAATTCAGGTGCATTCTTCAAGTTGACAACCATTTTTTCAAGCATAGATCTCTTTGAATTGGATAGATAATAACCCTGATTATCCCTAAAATAATAATGACTTGGAAAACTGTTTGATATATCTACCAAACTATTTTGTTGATGTGCCTCTAATGCCAAACCGTATTCATCATATAATTCAATCATAGGCTCTACCGAACAATGCCAATATTTTTGGAACCATTGTAAACTTGCTTCTTCTAGACTTATACGATAAGTTCGGGAAATATTTTGTATCAATTTTTCTATGAATGATTCTTCACCAGGAAGAGGGTCTTGAACCAACGCTGCAATGGAATGTACACCCCTGTCATTACCTTCTTGAAACGGATTCGAACGCATAATGACTTCAAAACCATTTTCATTTCTTCCTGGTAGGTTAAGAGAAAAGGAAATAGGATCGTGTAATACTCGAAAAGAATTGTGTTTTGGTAAAAAGTCTATCTTATCGAACAATTCCGCCATCACAACTCCAGCTTCCAATTCATGCACTTTGTTTACTCTCATAGAATTTGTTACTTTTACAGGGATGGAGAACTTGTACATCCATTTATCCTCTTTGTTATAAACCGTCCTAATGGAAGAGGTGGCACTAAAAGTTTTCCCCATCGGCCCTACATATTTGATTAGACTAGCCTCAAATGATTTCTGTACATAGTCCTGTTGAAGGAGCCATTGGGCTTGTAAAGGATGCATTGGGAACAGGTATTTCCCCTCCCTGGTAATCTCCAGAATTTCATTGTTAACAATTGAGGAATCCTCTCCAGAAAAGAACCGTTCTTTCAAAATAGATTTATCCACTTCAAAATAATGTAGCTGGAAAGAGCCTTTTAGTTCCGGCGCATACAAATCATGTTGCCAAGTGGCCATGCCTTGTCTACTTTTCGGGGTAGGATGTAACCAATGCCCGAATATAAGCGACTGCTCCGATTCTAAAAAACTGTATTCTTCTACTTTATTATGATTATATTTCGATGTTGATTTTTCTAAATATGTACAAATGGTATGATAGCTATCAATCAGTCTTAAAATAAGTTCATCATAGTGGGATGTCATCTCTTTGCATTCATTGTTTCTTGCTTGAAGGTTCAACTCTTGAATGCATGTAATCATACAATTTAAGGGCTCTTCTTCTATCCATTCTAATTCCTTATCATGACTTCTGTAGACTCTCCCTAGTTTATGTTTTCCTACTAATGAGCGATAGTTGACTTCAATAATCAATCTTTTATGTTGTAAAGGAAGCACCAGTTCCAAAACGTCCTCACCATTCAATATGTAGGGTAGTTTAAACAGCTTAACCAAATCATTTTTCTTTACCCAGTTCACATCTCCTACCTCTCGAATATAACAATTCATAAAGGCCTGGTAGGAGGCGTTTTCTGCTATTTTTTTAGCTGAATTATGCATAATGCCACCCTTTCTATTCGTTTCACAATTCGTTGATAATGATTATCATTGCTAGTTAAAAAAGAATGAACTTCCTAATGAAATTCATTCTCAATGATAACTATTATCAATTAAAGTATCCATGCACAAAATATACTTTCGACATAGACAAAATGTACATTTTAATCATAAAGAAGAGTTTTATCCAAATTAAAATAGCTAATTATACCTTCTATCATATGCTTTCTTCCCAACGGCCCCCAAGGATCCCATTCCTGACTGCTTGGTACATAGATATCTTTGTTTTCTACTGCTTTAAGTTGATTCCATTCAGGATGCCTTGCCACTTTATCCACCGCTGCCTTAGTGCTCCATAAAAATAAAATTTTATCTGGATTAAGATCCAATAATTCTTTAACAGTAATGGAAATATACCCACTATTAGGCAGGTCTTGATGTGGTTTGAAACCTAGTGTCTGAAACAAAAGCTCCATGCATGCATGATTGGAGGAACCATACAGTCTAATTTCCTCGTTTCTTACCCAAATTACCGCCCATTTTCCACTTCTGGCCACCCCTCTTAACATCTCTTTTGCTCGTTTCTCTAATTGCCCCATGTCTTTCTTGATGGTAGCTACCGCATCTTCTCGACCAAAAAAATGAGCTATTTGTTCTAAGTAATCATCCCATGTACTCTGAAAATCTATGGAATAAACTTGATTATTCTTCATCCAAGTAAGTGTTTGTTGCTCCCCATGATGAAGAGATGTTTTTATAATACAATCAGGATCGACTGTCATAATATCTTTGGAATTAAAAGTTTTTTCCGCATTCAAAAGGTAGGTTCCTTCTAAAGGTTTTTCTAGATAGGAAGGGACTCCGTTTGTTTTTGGAAAAATGCTAGGATAAACGGGAGCTGCTACTGGTTGAATACCTAATGACAGCAAGTGATCTTGTAAAAATAATTGACTGACCACCGCGACTCTATTTTGAATCTTTTTTATGTATACAGTTGGTGATAACCCTTCACGTTTTTTAAATAATCGACTAAAGTAAAATTCGTCCTGAATACCTATCTGAAGCGCAACATCTTTTATATTAATACCTTTATTTTGGACTATAAGTTCCTTAGCTTTTTTCAATTTTGTATCAAGAACATATTCTTTTGGTGGAATGCCTGTATTCTTTTTAAAAGCTCTCGCAAAAGAAACCGGTGTCATTCTAGCTTTGGCAGCAAGGTCTTGAACAGTAAAATGTTTATGAGAATTATTGTTGATATAGTTTATGGTTTGATCTATATCGTCTAAAGGTTGCACTTCTGTCATGCTACCAATCAATTTCCAAAGCTTTGCTTGAAAATTGCAACGGTCCAAAAATGATTTGCTATTTTGAAGGACTATAAGCTCATCTAAAATAGGATTTATTTTACAAGGTTCCGTAGCGGTGAAGCGTATTTCTTCTGGTTTCATATCAGCTATTTCTATCATATATATTTTTAAATATTGGTTTGCAGGCGACAAGATAGAACCGTTTTTCATCCAATAAGCTTTACCTTCGGATAGTGTCTCTACATTAGACAATTCATTATTTTTAATGGCAGCTGAATTTGCCGCCACATAAATAATGGAAGGAGGTGTGCATAGCTCTTCTCCTTCCTCTAGTAGGTGATGAGTAATTCTGTTCATTACGATTTCCCCTTACTTTCATTCTCTAGGATTCTATCATTATACATGATAATGATTATCAGTTGCAATAGAGTAATAAGGTTTTGGTTCTTATGTTCTAGGTCCACTCTTAAAGATGCTTTTTTTCGACCAAACTATCCAAAATAAGCAACAAACTAGCTGCAACCAATTCTGTATTCAGTGGAACGGTGATCCCCTTTATCCATTCATCAGTCAGATATAAAGGAATCCATATAAAAAGGAAGGTAATCCCTATTTTTGAAATAATAATGGTCCACCTATTTCTTAGTCTAGGCAGAACTCTAATTAAGAAGGTCATGGTGGCTATTTCAAAAAGCAAGGTCAATGGAATCAGTAAAACGATATAGTAAACCAACGAACTTTTTGTATCATATTGGACACTGAACAGTTGAAAAAGACCAGCAAAACCAAACAAAAAAGCTCCTCCCACAAAAAGCAGAGCAAGTGCAAAAAGAAGTGTCATAGAAATCGCTAAAATCAATTTATCGGAACCGCTCAAATTTGGATCACGATCATGCCCCATTATGATCTCCCCTTTTAAACCATATTATTAGGTGTTATTCTTCTAAAGAGGATTTCATTCCTACAAAAAAAGCAATAAGTCATTTGACTCATCGCTTTTCTTAAATGGAAATTCTTCAATTAATCTTCCCGGTGTCCAAAATTGATGTTTTTTCCATAAAATATTTCGTCCATTTCATTTGTCAGCTTGTTTGTAATTTCATATCTTTCCTCATCTGACAGTTTGTCTTTAGAATAACCGAACAGATAATTGTTTAAGTCAAACTCTTTTAGGCGGCACTTTGTGTGAAAAATGTTTTCTTGATAGATATTTACATCAATCATATCATAAAGGCTTTTTACGTCATTTGGTATGTAATTTTGTATGGAATTAATATCATGATCAATAAACAGCTTGTTTCCATTTATATCTCGTGTGAAGCCGCGCACACGATAATCCATGGTCATAATATCTGTTTCAAAAGAGTGTATCAGATAGTTTAATGCTTTCAAAGGGGAAATTTCCCCGCATGTGGATACATCAATATCGGCCCGAAAAGTACTGATTCCTTCTACTGGGTGATATTCCGGATACGTATGTACCGTAATATGGCTTTTATCAAGCTGGCATACTACCGAATCTGGTAGTGGTCCAGGAGACTCTTCATAAGATTCGGTCGGGACTTCTACTACTGGTCCTTCAGAAACAAGCACCGTTACACTTGCACCTTGAGGTACATAATCCTGTTTTGCCACATTTAGTACATGTGCACCGATCAGGTCAGCCACGTTTTTTAAAATTTTGGTCAAGCGATCTGCATTATATTGTTCATCTATATAATCAATATAAGATTCCCTCTCCTCTTTTGTCTTTGTATAACAAATATCATACATATTAAAACTCAGAGATTTGGTCAAATTATTAAACTCATGCAGTGTGATCCTTTTTTCTGAAGTCAAATCAAAATTCCCCCTTCATTTATTTTCTATTGTTATAGTACCCCTTCTGCTATAGAAAAAAACTATTTAAGAACTCAAGAATTCGCTTATCACTTTTTTCTGTTCACGATAAACAGATTGACCGAATTGGATCAGCTCGTCCATATAGGTTACATCATCAAATGGTACTTCCTCGCCTAATTCCTTATTGAGACGGATGTAATTGCTTCCTAATAAATGACTGCATTGATAGGACACAGATTCAGATGATAATTGCAAAGCAAGGTCTAATAATTTTGGTGTAACTTTCATAGAAGGGAATTGAAACGGTAACCACTGTTTTACCCCCCAATATTTATTCTTTTGGATGGTAAAATCAATTTTTTGAAGTCCAGTTCCGATAGACAGAATTTCAATATCTTCCAGTTTCAATTTGAAATATTCCAACCCTTCTGTAATACAAACCAGTGATGGATTGTTTGCCCAAAGTCCTCCGTCAATGGATAGATAGTCATTGCCGATATTGTTGGGGGGGAAATATACGGGCGCAGAACATGAGGATAGCACGGCATCCCATAAGTGAATGGTCATATCTTTTGCCGCCTTGTTCCCATAATTGGAACGATGCACAAATGGCCTGCCATGGGTTAGGTTAACTGCAGGAATCAACAGTGGACTTGTGATATCCTTTAATTTGCGTTTTCCAAACGCTTGCATAATAAAACGTCTAAGCTGACGGTCACTATAGATGCTTTTGAAAAGCCCCACTTTTGCCTGACGAGTAAATATCTGTTTTCCATATTTCTGATAACCTGATAAAACTTCTTTCATTGGCTTTTTGATGGAAACGGAAGAAGCGATGATAGAACCTGTACTAGTCCCTGCGACTAGGTCTACCAAGTCGGCTATTGGCCGGTTGTATTCTTTCTCGATCTCCTGAAGAATAGAAACGGCAAATACTCCCCGGATTCCTCCCCCATCAAGACACAACATTTTCATTTACATATCTCCCGTACTCATTTCCTATTAGGCTTTCCTTCAAACAAGAAAAAACTCCTAAGAAAAGGAGGAATTTGTCCCTTTCTTAAGAGTTTTTCAGTAAGAGGTGATTTTTGTTAGGGCACCCGCATACTTCCTTAAATGTTCCATATTAGAAATATCATGCTCAAACAATGGAATTTTAATAATTTCTGGCTTGTGGAAAATTTCATGAACCTGCTGTATATATCTTCTTTCATTTTGTCTTCGATTTTCCATAAAGACTCCATCTGCATGATCGGGGATAACCTTATTTACAAAAACAGTGGAAACGTTCATGTTTTGCTTTTCCAACATTTCTATTGCTTTTTTAGTTTCAAGTATAGGAAGTCTCTCGGCATTAAGGACAAATGCATAACCTGTCTTATTCTGATCAAGGAGAATATCCCTTACCTTTACGAACTTTTGTTTTCTAGCCTGTAATTTATCAAATATCGGGTCTTCCACTGGCTCTCCATCGTTTAATAGCTGGCTATAGTTTTGCTGAACCTTTTTTCTCTTTTCCAACAGTCCACTGATCCAGACGTTCATCAGTTCAGGCAAAGTTAACAGCCGAATGGTGTGGCCGGTTGGTGCTGTGTCAAAAATGATATGATCAAAAGAATCGTATTCTTCCAGTATTAATGAAGTGATTTTATCGAATAGGGCTGCCTCATCTGCTCCTGGTGATGCGCTTGCAAGATCAATCTGCCTATGTACTTCTTCCACCATGGTTGCCTTTACTAACCCCTTGAGGTTATTTTTAACCTCCTCAATATACCTTTTTGATTCTGATTGAGGGTTAATTTCTAGAAGATGCAGGTATGTGTTGATCGACAATACTTTATCTTTCGGTTTTACATGAAAGATGTCTCCAATATTATGGGCTGGATCTGTCGATACCAATAACACCTTTTTGCTCTCTTCCGAGAAAAGCTGTGCAACCGCAGAAGCTGTGGTTGATTTTCCAACTCCCCCTTTGCCTCCAATAAACATAATTTTATGATTGAAAAATCTACTCATTCTTCTCTTCCTCCTAACAGCAGCGTATTCCGTTTAGTGGTGATTTTTCCATCCCCATCCGCAGATGCCAATCATGAAATCTCTCAATAACAAATGGATATAACTCCAAAGTATAGTAAAACGCAGGATTAGGAAGACCGAGCATTTCAGAAAAACATAATAACGTAAACAGGTCCTCTTCCTCCCTCATCTCCCTTGCGATTTCTGTTCTATGAGGTTGCTGAAGTATTTCATCATAAATAGTAATGACTTTCTTGAATTTTTCCAGAATGTCCATATGTAAGCCTCCTTCTGCTCTTTATGAAAGAAGAGGATGAGCAACATGCTTCATCCTCTCGCTAAATGTTACATGGACGTATCTATTGGGGGAGTCTTGTCAGTTTTAAAGAATACTCTGAACGCCTCCAAGATGATCCAAAATGCGAACACAAAGATAATTCCACCTAAAATGAAAAGTAACATGTTTGCATCTGTTTCACCCAGACCTGACCATTGAAATACGACTTGAACAAACATTGCATATAGAGTCATTGAGAAAATGAAAATCATTGGTACAAATGTATAGAAGAAGTTCCTTCCCTGCTTCTTTAACCATACAGATATCAGAAGTAGACTGACCCCAGCCAAGAGCTGATTACTTGTACCGAACAGCGGCCAGAGCAAGTAACCTCCTGAACCAAACCCATTTGGTCCTTTTGGGATCAACACCAATGCAGCACTTGAAACCACTGCAACAGAAGTTGCGACATGCATGTTTGTTAACGGCTTAAAGTTATATTCACTGCCAATTTCCGAAATGATGTATCTCATAAGACGTAATGATGTGTCCAAGCTTGTTGCAGCAAAGCTTACAACAATGACGGTTACAATGGTTCTGGCAATGTCTGCTGGAATTGCAATACCTGTAGCAAGTTGGGCCGCGCCGTTAATGAAGTTGGACATTCCCCCGAGACTTGCTGCACCAAAGTCGGAATACGCAGCCCTGAAGTCACCAGCATTGGCAAACAATGTCGCAACAGCGATTATGGAAATCAATGCAAGTATCCCTTCTCCTACCGAGCCCAAGTAACCAACAAAGCGAGCATCTGTTTCTTTATCCAATTGTTTAGAGGTTGTACCAGAAGCAACCAACCCGTGGAATCCAGAAATGGCACCACAAGCAATAGTGATGAATAGCAACGGGAACCAAGAAACATCACTTACTTCATTTGTCATTGGTGCTGTAAGTTCTGGTCTAAGAACTAATAATCCTGCATAGAGCATTATTAAACCAACGACTAATTGATGCGAGTTAATATAATCTCGTGGTTGCAAAAGCTTCCAGACAGGTAACGTGGAAGCAAAATAACAATAAACTAAAAGGATAACAATCCAGACGAAGAATGACATGGAGACTCCATCCAAACCGAACAGTACCGTGTTATCCGCTCCACCAAAGTAGCGGACCAAATCAATCTGTAGGAATGGAAGCTTGCTTGTCAAAACTGCCGAACCGTACATGACGGCAAGTGCAATCAAAGAGGGAACCAGCATTTTGGCCTTTCTTTTGTAAACTGCATATCCAATCCAAATAGCAATCGGAATTTCAATAAAGATTGGTATAACTGCAGCCGGAAATTGAATGAACAGGTTTGAGATAACCCATGCAAACACGGCATTTACCATGAGAACTAAAATTAATATGATAAATAAAAATAGCATTTTCGCACGTTTACCGATCAAGCGGTCTGTTAACGTACCAATAGATTGACCTTTATTTCGGACTGAAAGAACCAATGTACCAAAATCATGAACTCCGGCTGCAAAGACAGTCCCAAGTATGACCCAAAGAAATGCGGGTCCCCAGCCCCAGTACAGTGCAATTGCAGGACCTAAAATAGGAGAAGCTCCAGCAACAGAGGAGAAATGATGTCCCCATAAAACTACCTTTTTCGTTGGTACAAAATCCACCCCGTCATCATACTTATGGGCGGGTGTTACATAATCAGGATCCAGGCGGTAAATCTTTTCTGCGATGAATTTAGAATAATATCGATATCCCAGTGCAAATACGATAAAACCGATGATTGCCAACCAAACAGAATTCACCCTAATTCCTCCCTCTTTCTATGTATACAAGAAAAGATTACTAATGAGTGTAAGCGTTGTCAATATAGAATTCTGAAAATTCATACTAAATACATGCTACTTTTAATATCAGGTCGTAAAATAGGTGGAAAGTAGGATGTTGTCGATTGCTAACTAAATATGTCGTAAGCACTATTTTTTATTGAATATTCCGACATATAGACTTATAATGTGGAAGATTCATGTAATTTTATATGAATACATAACCAATCAAGGGGGATCTTTTGTTGAAGTTTAAGCACGTTTCATTGTTGTTTGCCTTGTTGCTCGTTTTTAACTTTTTTGCCTCCAACTTTGTTTTTGCAGAAGAAATTAAAGAAACAGAACCAACACTGGTTGCGTTGGGAGATTCAATCCCATTTGGTACAAGTCTTCCAGACCGTAGTCAAGCATTTCCCAATCTAATTTTAGATGGAGAAACAACTGTTATTAACAAAAGTGCACCAGGACAAACTTCTGCTCAATTACTAACACAAATTACAACAGATCCCGAAACAGGCCAAGCACTACAAAATGCTGACGTTATTACAATTAATACAGGAAATAATGATCTACTGCAGGCAGCAAAAATTGCGGAGATAGCTGCTGCAATTCAAGCAGGAAAAGAAATTGATTATGAAACACTACAAAAAGAAGTTGCCGCTGCTGCTTTAAAAGCTGGAGAAAACTTGGCAATTATATTGCACACTATTCGGGAGATTAACTCGGATGCCCCTATATTGCTATATAACATTTATAATCCTTTCCCAAGTCTTGAGGCAGAACCCGTAAAAACTCTGCACCAAGTCTGTGAAATGATTTTAGAAGATGTGAACAAGGGATTTCCTTTAGTTGCATCATCTTATTCGAATACATTTGTTCTTGATGCCTATTCAGCCTTCGACGGTAATCAAGTAGAACTTGTCTATGGTTTTCCTGATGTTCATCCAACTATTATTGGGCATCAAGCATTGGCAACGTTGGCTAATAGCTTGCTGTTAGAAATGTATCCACCAGTGGAACCAGAGCCTGAATATGAGCTTGATTTGACCATAACACCGAATGTTGAGACAGAAGGACCTGTCACAGTTCATGTTAATACCAAGGGTCATACCCCTCTTAAAGTTATGTGGATGGCAGGAGAAAAAACAGAGTTAGATTTTATAAGTTTGGAAGATGTAAACTTCTTGCAAGGTAATAGCTTTGAAGTAAATGAAAATGGTAAATACACAGTACTAGCTGTTTTTAGCGAAGATGGAATGGATAGAGCTATTCAAACGATTGAAGTTTCCAATATAGTTCCACCAATGGAGAACCCCACATATGAACTAGATTTATCAATCTCTCCAAGCGAAGAAACGGAAGGACCTGTTACCATCTCAATTGATACAAAAGACCAAACGCCTATCAGCTTGATGTGGATGAAAGGTGAAAAAATCGACTTAGACTTCTTGGACGTAGAAAACGTGAATTTTTTACAAGGTACAAGTTTTGAAGTGACTGAAAATGGAAAATATACTGTTCTTGCAGTATTTAGTCAAGATGGAATGGCGAGAGTTCTGAAAACTATTGAAGTCACAAATGTTTTTCAACCTGTTGAACCTCCGGTAGAAGAACCGCCTGCAGAAGAAGAACCACCTACAGAAGACGAAGATAATACTCCTCCTCCACCAGTAAAGAAAGATGAAACAAAACAACCGGTAGAAAAGAAGCAAGTAGCTAAGAGTGGAAACAAACTTCCGAATACGGCTACAAGTGCTTATAACTATTTGGTTTGGGGAGCAGGATTGTTGTTTTTGGGACTTGGTTACATGGCGACTGTAAAGATTTACAAAAGAAAAACTAGAGTTCAATAGCAAGAAGCACCTCACTAAAATTAGTGGGGTGCTTTATTATTTTTCAAGGATTATATCTAGCAGGTATGATAATGAGTTTTGGTTAGCCGTAATGTTAACAAGGGGCTTTTTAGAAAATAGCATCCCCTTAACATTCCAGATTCCAGTTCGAATCCACTCTATTTTTCTGAATGATGGAGAATTAGGGAATTTTGGGAACATGTAAGGTGAGCACACTTTGCCCAATCCAATGATTTGCTCTTTATCATTTTTTACAAAAACATAATCGCCCTCTTCCATCTCATGACAAAATTGAAATAAAGAAGAGGTCTCTACATAAGGTACTTTTTTTGCGCTATAAATCTGCCGGTAATTATTCCATATTTCTTTTCGAGATGAATAGTTCCTGATATTTCCAAGCTTCCCATGATTAAAAGTAAGCATCCCTTCATCAAAAAAAGAATTGGCATCAATTCCAGTTTGAGTAGTGTAAATCCAATATTTCTTTTTTTCTTTCTCTTCGAAAGCTACTTCTTTTCCATCATTTTCACTTTCAGAGTGTGTATCGTAAATATATTGCAAGAAACAGTTGATCTCATAATATATTGGCAGCTCTGTCTTTCTACCTACAATATTTAAATACTTATTTAATAAATAACTTTCGTGAATTAGTTTTTGATAATGGTAGATTTTAGAGCCAATAGTATATGTATTTTTTAAAGTGGATGCTTCTTTAAACAATCTTTCAACAGCCACAATCTCTTTATTGGTAAATCGACAAAAGAAGTTTGGGAAAAGGTAATGAACCAATTCACCAATTTCTTTCTGACCAAAGCCGATTAACCTACGTATAGGGTCTTTGTAGAAGCTGTCTAAGCGTTTATCAATACTATCGTCACCAAAAAGAAGATCTATAAAAAATTGTCTGTAGCGTTCAATCGGTGCTTTTTGCTCAGTAAAGAAACTTTCCACTGGCAGAGTTGTTTGTAAAAAAGGCGACTGCTCTCTAAGTTTTTGGAAATCCTCCCAGTTCATAATCGATAAATTTTCTTCTTTTCTAAATGCTTGGAAGAACTGATATTTCGTAAGTTGTTTTTCAGTGTCGCCTATCCAAACCTCTGCAACGCGACTGTACAAAAACAAATGTATATCCAAGTAATCGTATTTCACCAAACCTTCCACTGATCCAGGCACTTTCCAATAAGAATGTAAAATGTCATCCTCATCTTTTTCAAGTGCTAGTACCTTAATATCCTCTATTTTAAAAATATCCAGATTTTTTAAACCCCAAAGCTTTCTTACAAACTTTAATGGCAAGGGCTCTCCCTGCTCTATTACATCTAATGTAATAACAATTTGATTGTACATGGTAATCGTATTTACCTTGCAAATGCAAATTATATCAGTATAATCACAATAATAAACTTTGTCTCCTGGCTGCATTTCATTTATATAAAATAGTTCATACATATCTAATTGATAAGAAATGGTGTTTGTTTGGATGTTTTTTGATTCACCACGTAAAATCCAAGTGGACACGATAAACACCTCTCTCCCGCAAAAACTCTTTTTTATACTGTATTATTTTTTTTCTAAAACATTCAAAGAAAAGAGGCGCTGCCGTTCGCACCTCTTAAAAAATGTAGCTTGCACGCCTAAAATGGACGCTTTATTGTAAAGTTTTTGTGTTTTTTCCGCAGTTTGGAAAAGTGACAAGCATCACATACTGCATACTTGAAATCTGGGTCCAATCTCTTTCCGCATTTGCTGCACTGCTTCGTTCGCATTTTTACATCTGTTTGCAATCGCTCATGCACTTCATCACTAAATGACTCTCTTACTCTTTCCCAATATGTTGCTTCCGTCCTTCTGTCCAATCTGTATAAAAACAGCAAGTGAAGACCGATGGATTTATAGGATAACTCCACATACTCCAGGCTATCTTTATTCATGAACGGTTCCGGCAATTCTTCCCTTGTTACAATCGCTTCCATCGTTTTTTTCCATTGATTTATAAGGGTCTGCTCTTTTGTAGAAAACGGGAGATGTAAAAAGCCATACAAATCATTAACTGTCAGCCTAGCTTCAATCATCGTGTCTTCAATTGTTTCGTACAAAATTTGTTCCTCGCTAAGGGAGGCTTTCTCTGTACCTGCAGGACTTTCAAACTTTTCCCAAAGCTCAAAGAAATGACCCAGCTTGTTGGAATACTTTTGAAATCTCTCCAATATAGAACTGGTTGGAGCAATTGCAAAAGTGTGAACTTGACGATCTTTCCCACCTAAAAGCTTTTCCATTGCTTTAATGTCTCCTGTAAAAGCAACCTTTCCCACATCATACATTCCTTTACGGCCTGCTCGACCAGCAATTTGCTTTACTTCTTGCGAGGTCAGACGTCTGCGGCGCGTACCATCAAATTTTTCATTTTGTAAGAAGACTACCCTTCTTATTGGCAAATTCAAGCCCATTCCGATAGCATCTGTTGCAACAATTACCGTTGTTTCTCCATCTATAAAACGCTGCATCTGCTTTTTTCTTGTTTCAGGAGGCATACTTCCATATATCATGCTGACTTGATGCCCGTTGTTCTGGAGAATCGATGCCGTTTCTAAAACCCGCTTACGAGAAAAACAGACAAGGGCATCCCCTCTTTTTGTATCCCTAAGTGTGAATGGCCGATCTTCAACTTGAAGAGGTGTATCCCTTGTATACTCGTTAATTTCAATTGCCGCATTTCCTAAAAGTTGCAATACCATTTCTCTCATACTAAAGCTTCCGACAATGTGTACTTCATCCGCGTTAGCCTTTGTAATGGCTTTATACCATGAGAAACCTCGGTCTTTATCTGCTATCATTTGTGCCTCATCAATCACGATAACTTCATAATGATCTTTTTCATAAAACATTTCGACCGTACTAGAGAAATGGCTTGCACCTGGAGACAGTTTCTCTTCTTCTCCTGTTTTTAGTGAGCATGGTACTCCATCAGAATTTAATGTGTCGTAAACCTCCAACGCCAATAGTCGCAGTGGAGCAAGATATAATCCGCTTTTTGCTTCTTTCATTCTTTGCAAAGCCTGGAATGTCTTTCCTGTGTTTGTTTCCCCAATATGTATGACATACCTTGTGCTTCTACCGTTCGAAGGGATATACTCCCTTCCGAAAATATCTTCTAACATCCTCTCCTCTTCTTCTTGCTTTCGGCGGATCTCTGCCAAAATCTCCTCTTCTTTTTGATTCCGATCTTTGATATCTCTTTGCAAATACTGCTCATGAATTTCTAAGTTGAAAGGTTGTTCTGCAAGGTCAAGCAAATCCGTAACAAACTCATCTTGTAGTTGTTCCATAAAATCATTGACCAGTAAGTAAAAAGAGTTAGCAAGTAATTTCCTAAGCTTTGATACTGTGAAATCTTGGGATGTCACGGTTTTGTAGTCTGTTAAAATTTCATCTGAGAGCTCATTCACTATTAGTCCCGGTAGAAAACCGAACAGATAATCCGTAATCCTTTTCTCATAGAAAAAATAATATGTCTCATATTCTAAGTATTCCTCATAATAATCAAAGCTCTGATGAACAGCACCTGTCAGCTCACCGAAAAAATCTTTCAAAGTGTGATAGTCAGATGCATCCATAGGGCCAGACTCTTTTAACACATCTTCTCTTCTGTTGGATTCTGTTTCCTCAAACTTCGGGTTATTCTGTAAATCCTCTCTTACCTTCTTGGCAACAAAGTGTCTGACATATAAGAAGTAATTCGCTTGATTTTCTTCTACTATCCTATGAGCAGCCTGATCAACCGTAGCTGTAACATCATCTATGCGAAGTTGTATACGTTTTTCTTCCATTCTTTTTTGAAGATTTTGGCGGGCTTGAAGGTAGTGTTCTTCCCAAACGGATTGGTCCGTAAAAGGAGAATTTTGCAACCACTCTAATGCATTAAAGGATTGATATTCCCTCATTTCATTTTTGAACAGTTGGTTAATAATTTTCTTGTCTACCCCTTCTACTTCGAACCCGCGTGCACTAAGAATCTGTTTTTTCTCTTTTCTGGCGATGTCATTTGTTACTTGATTAAGCCATACATTGTACCAAATCTGTTCAACGTAGTGCCTACGATCTTCTATATATTCCGCGAACGTTGGCAGATCTTCTTTCGTTTCAAAATATTGTTGAATATCTTCTTCAATCTTATATTTTGTTCGATCTAACGATGTAGAATGTATGATGTTTAATTTATCCATGATGAAGTCTCCTTTAGTGTATGTTTAGAGACTTTAGATGTTTGGCTTAATCCATGTCTAAAAGCTCTAGTCTTATGGTTTTATATATCTTTTGATAATTCATTGGTTTTAAACAAAAATCTAATGTTTCCTGCAACATATCATAAGAATATTCCCTTGTCACCAGTTACATCTCATATTTTTAAAACAGAGTAAATTATAGGAAAAAATAGTTGTTGACAATTTTATACCCCGAGCATATAATTTATCTTGAAGTTATAAATCTTGAATTAAAGATACTTTATTAAAAGGGAATTTAGGAGGAATTTTATTATGGCTAAAACAGTATGGAATGTTGACAAATCACACAGTACAGTGGACTTTTCGGTGAAGCACATGATGTTTGCGACAGTTAAAGGCGGATTTCATGAATATGATGCAACAATTGTTGCGGATCCTACAGATTTAACAACGGCTGATATCGAGTTTACAGTAGATGTGGCAAGTATTGATACACGCAGCAGTGATCGCGATGCTCACCTTCGCTCTGCAGATTTCTTTGATGTGGATAACCATCCGAAAATGACTTTTAAAGCAACATCCATTGAAAAAACAGACGATAATGAATACAACGTAACAGGAGACCTTACTCTTCGTGGTACGACAAAATCTGAAACTTTCTCTGTAGTATTCGAAGGAACTGGTCAAGATCCTTGGGGAAATGAAAAAGCAGGCTTTGCAGTCGAAGGAAAACTTAAGCGCAGTGACTATGGTTTAACGTGGAATGCTCCACTAGAAGCCGGTGGTGTACTTGTTGGGGATCAAATCAAGATAGCATTACAATTACAAGCAGCAAAGGGATAAATATAAAAAGGGAATTGCTTCATAATGGCAATTCCCTTTTTGTTTATTCTTGTATTTCTTCCCAGATTAAAACCGCTACTTGCACGCAAGTTATAGAAGGTAAATCGGTGGAAAAAGAAGCGTCCATAGTCTGTTTAATATACACCCCTAATTTATCGACCGAGTCAATTTCATCTAGCGCATCTACAATTTTATCAATTTCTAACCGGTACCTATCTTCCCCCGCTCCCATTGCAAGGAGGTCCATCGGATCCCATTCATTGATATTTTTGGTGACGATTTCTTGTTTTTTCTTCCTAGATACACCAATAAAACCTTCCATCTATAACACCTGCCCTAGTTAGTTTGAAAGAGCCTCATAAAATTTGTTCGTCAATTCTATTGTGTATCTGCTTCCACCTCTGTCAATTACATCCTCAATCAACATGGCAGTCAATAATGTCGGGTCCTTCTGATCGTAAGAGACCCATAATCCATTTTCTAATCGTTCTTCTTTCTTAATCTCAGCTGTACCGGTCTTTCCTGCAATCTCACGGCCTGGAACATTTGCCACACTGGATTTCCCTTCTGTAACAGTCTTTCTTAGATTGTTCTGAAGGAGTTTTGCATTCTCAGGTGACACAATATCCTTCCATACTTCAGAAGTTTCTTCTTCCAGCAGTAATGGCTTCATCATCGATCCGTCATTTACTACTCCACCATAAATGCTTGCTAGGTGTACGATGTTCAATAAGATTTCACCTTGTCCATAAGCGGTGTGGGCCAATAGGACCTCATTGTCGAGGGATCCGGAGTTGGAAATTTGAGAATCACTTACTGGTGGATAAGAGAAAGGAAGTTCTTCTCCAATACCTAATTTCGCTAAACCTTCCTCAAATTCCTCTATTCCAATGTCAATCGCAGCTTTAGCAAAATAAATATTGTCTGAATTGTTCAATCCACTCACTAAATCTACTTTTTTATCGTCTTCATAGACCCTTGTTACTTTACTGCCCCCGATATCCCATTGCTTGTCAGGAATATCATATTGGTGGTTCGGGTCAAGTTTCCCGCTTTCGAGACCGATAATGGAAGTTAGGAGTTTCATGGTGGAACCTGGGGAATACGTACTACGAAAGCGATTTTCACTTGCGTTTATCCCTGCTTCCTTTAATTCATCCAGCCTCTTTTTCTTGCTCATTGATGTTCCCATAGTTACAGTATTCGGGTCATATGCGGGCGTACTCACAAGACTTAATACCTTTCCGGTACTTGGGTCAATCGTAGCTGCTTGCCCGGCATCATCTTTCATGACATCATACAATTTCTGTTGTATGTTCGCATCAATTGTCAATGTAATGTCTTTGCCACGTTCTGGCTCTGTTCTAGCTATTGTTTTTTCCGTGCCGTCTTCTTTTACTTGTGTTACTTCTAAGCCTTTCTTTCCTTTTAGTTCTTTTTCATACAACCCTTCAATTCCGGTGACACCTAATCTATCACCTTGTTCATACCCTTGAAAGTCTTCTAAATCCTGCGCGGTAACCTCATCTATATAGCCAACTAAATGAGCTGTTGCTTCTGCGAATGGATAAACGCGTTCAATTGATCTTCCATTTGTAACTCCTTCAATTTCTATTAGTTCTAAAACCAAATCTCTGTCGTTTTCTCGGAAGTCTTTAATAGGCATGGCATAATCAGGCTGTGCCCAGCTTAATGTATAAAGGCTTGTAATTTCTTCTTCTGACATATCGATCATATCAGCAAGCTTTGCCAAATCTCTTTCTTCATTAAACTTACCAGGAACAATTTGCAGATTCATCACCTCCTCATTAGCAGCAAGCTTGTTCCCCTTGCTGTCTAAGATTTCACCTCGAGTAGCTTTGGTGTAATCTATCACAAACTCATCTGTCAAATCATATTCTGGAAAAATAAAACTTGGCTCCCACTGTATATACCATTGTTCATTTTCTTCTTCATCTAACACTTTATTCAGGACAAAATACACTTCGTAATCTATTTTTCTAGCAAAAGTGTCATAAGTGATTTTCCCTGGAATGGTGACGGTTTCTTGTTCTTCCCACTCAACTTCTTGATCTAACACTTCTATTTTTAAATTTTCCATTTCAAAAAGGTCATAAACCTCTTTGTGTTTTTCTTCAAAAAGTTGCTGTGGAACGTTTTCTTTTGATTCCGACTGGAGATATTCCTCATACATACTTGAGAAATCTTGTTCCTCCCACGTGGTTATGTAGGCGTTTAATACTTCATAGGGATTGACGGGTTCTTTTGTACACCCGGCTAGTATAAACAACATGATTATCATAAATAATATCTTTTTCATTGAAGCCCCCATCCTCTCTTGTCTCTTAGTTTTAAGGATACATGAATTTCCAAATTGATTAAAGGAAAATGATTCAATCGTTTCTTGGAATATCCAGCTAAGCTTTCATGAAGACCTCAGGGAAACAGTTTCTGGTAGAGAGGGGCCCTCATAAGCGGTATGAAGACACCAGTGATGTAATTTTTGGCTAAGAGAAGTCCTCATAAGCGGTATGAAGCCCCCAGTGATGTAATTTTTAGCTAAGATAAGTCCTCATAAGCCGTATGAAGACACGAGTGATGTAGTTTTTAGTCAAGTCCATATTAATGTGTAAAAATAGTTACAATGAGATCTAATGCTAAATGTGTTATGGGGTTATGTTTTCAGGTCTTGTTCTTCTTAAAGGTTTAGGGTGTATTCTTTACCCCCTAGGGGGTAAAATTTTCCCTTTTTATGGCCCAGTCACTGTAAGCGCTTTTTTATTAACAAACATTAATGTGACAGTTCACATAATTCCGTTTAGGGAATTAAAAAACTATTTTACTTAGATATGGTGTATATACTTTGACTTACTCCATTCTTCCTCCATTTTCATCAGTACAGATCCAATTATACGTATTGCAGATTGATCGTTCGGGAAAATTTGAATTACCCTTTCTCTTCTCCTTATTTCCCTATTTACTCTTTCTAGCATATTGGTTGTACGTAAGTGTTTGTGAAGCTCAGCTTTTTGAGAATGAAACTGCATTGCATCTTCAAAGCCAGCATCCAACGTTTCAATTACCTTAGTAAACCCTTTTACTTCGTAATACTTCTCAATAAAGTCGCGCTTCAGTTCTCGGCTCAATTTAATGTTGGATGTTCTAAAGATTTCCTTGAGTTCTGTTTTTGCTTCTGAAGAGTTTTTCTTAGGAAAGGAGTCCATTATATTCCTAAGAAAATGAACACAACACCTTTGCCAAGAGGTTCCTAAAAAGGATTCTTTTATAGCAGCCACTAACCCTGCATGTGCATCAGAAATCACCATCTTAGGTGATTGTATCCCTCTTGATTTTAGGTGATCAAAGAAATTAGACCAACTTTCTTCTGATTCCCCATGGGTAACCCTTAACCCAATAATCTCTCTATGTCCTTCTTCGTTTACACCGCAAGCTATAAGTACTCCTTTTGAAACAACCCTATCGTTCTCACGAACTTTAATATACATGGCATCAACATATATGTATGGATAATAAAGGGTGTTTAGTGGGCGGTTTCTCCACTCATTAACTATTGGATCCAATGATTTAGTGAGGTTAGATACTAGTGATTTAGATACACCTTTTCCACACAGTTCTTCTACAATCTTGGTAACTTTACGAGTTGAGACTCCATTTACAACCATCTCAATCATAGAAAGAATTAGAGCTTGTTCGCATCGCTCATACTTTTGGAATACAGAAGTTGAAAATTCACCATCACGAGTTCGGGGAACCTTTAATGTGAGTGAGCCAGTGCCGGTAATTAATTCTCGTTCATAGTAGCCATTCCGATATCCTCTGCGGTCATCCGTTCTCTCGTGAGAGAGAGCATTAATATATTCGTCCCTTTCTTTCTCCATAAGCGAATTCAATACAAGGGCTAAAGATGCTTTTACCGGGGATCCTAAAGAGCTTTTTTCTACCTCGGCTTTAAGTTGTTCCAAATTTATAGTAATATTAATGTTGGTCATTATCATTGCCTCCGTGTGTGATTGTTTTTCGTCGAACACATTGTAACACGGACATTGATAATGGCCTTTCTTTTTACACAATTATATAGACTTAATCTAGTTTTTGGCTAAGAGAAGTCCTCATAAGCGGTATGAAGACTCCAGTGATGTAATTTTTTGCTAAGAGAAGTCCTCATAAGCGGTATGAAGACACCAGTGATGTAATTTTTGGCTAAGAGAAGTCCTCATAAGCGGTATGAAAACCTCTGCTTCAGAGATTCTAGTAAAAAGAGGTCTTCATTACAAACTTTATAAGTTACCGCTAATACTAATCTTGGTTCCCAATAACAAAACAAAACCCCTACCCAAAAAGTAGAGGTCAAAATATGACTATTGTCCAAACCAAGCATCTGCCAAAATCTGATATGATTTTAACCTTGCCTGCTGATCATACACATGAGTATTCACAATTAGTTCGTCTGCTTGTGTTTCTTCCACTATTGCTTCAAGTTTCTTCTTAACTGTTTCTGCGTTACCCGTAACGGTATATATCAACTGTTGTGCAACCACATGTTTTTCATACTCACTCCACAGGGAGTCCATGTCTTCCACAGGTGGCTTCAATTGGCCTGGGTTGCCGCGGATTAAATTAAGGAACTGTTGCTGAATGGAGGTCGCTAGGTATTCAGCTTCCTCATCACTATCAGCAGCTATTACGTTCACGCCAATCATGGCATACGGCTTCTCCAAATCTTCTGATGGCTTAAAAGAACTGCGATAGATTTGAAGTGCAGGCAGAGTGTAATCTGGTGAAAAATGACTGGCAAATGCAAAAGGCAGTCCTTGTTCAGCAGAAAGTTTTGCGCTGAAGCCACTTGAACCGAGCAACCAAATCGGAACATCCAATCCCTCTCCTGGGACCGCTTTTACTCTTGTGGTTCCATCAGGATGAAAATAAGAGCGTAATTCCGCTAACTGATTAGGAAAATCCTCTCCCCCTGTTTTGCGTTCGCGTCTAAGTGCCGCCGCAGTCAGTTGGTCACTTCCTGGTGCCCGGCCGAGGCCAAGGTCAATTCTGCCTGGATATAAGGATTCCAACGTTCCAAACTGTTCTGCAATGACAAGCGGGGCATGATTAGGTAGCATAATGCCGCCGGACCCAACTCTTATGGACTTTGTTGCCCCTGCTATATGCCCGATCACGACAGAAGTTGCAGAACTTGCGATTCCTCTCATATTATGGTGTTCAGCAAGCCAATAGCGGGTAAAACCTAAACTTTCCACATGTCTTGCAAGTTCCACACTATTTTTAAAAGATGTCTGAGCATTACTTCCTTCTACAATTGGGGCAAGATCCAAGACGGATAATGGTATCTGGTTATTTCGTACTGTCATCATTTATTCTCCTTTCTTACTTTGGAGCCTTCTCGAACTCTTCTTTTATTTTCACTAGAAGCTCTTGTTTGGTTAAAAGTTCATATGCGGTAGTTGCCATTGCTTTTGATCCAAGGATCATTGCCTCTTTTCCTTGCGCACTCATTGCTGCATCACGGAATTCAGTGGTATGGCAACTATATAACTCATTGCAGATTTTTATATAAGGGTGTATGGAGGGAACTACTAGACTTACATTTCCCATATCCAATGAACCAGATCCGTCTCTATTTTCAACAATCTCACTGGAGTCAACTCCAAGAGATACCAGTTGTTCTGTAAAGATATCTGAAAGTGTTTCATTGGTCACCATGTTATCGTAGGATAGTTCATAGTTGGACATTTTCATGGTGGCCCCCGTCATCATCGCTGCGCCTTCTGCTATAGATTTCACTTTTTCTACCAATTCATTCACATAACTCCGTGTTTTAGCACGCACGTAAAATTGAGCAACGGCATAATCAGGCACCACGTTTGCTGCTTTTCCACCTTCAGGAATGATTCCATGAATACGTGTATCGCTGGTAACATGTTGTCTTAGTGCATTTATACCGTTAAAAGTCTGAATCACAGCATCCAATGCATTAATTCCTTTTTCGGGGTTTGCCGCTGCATGGGCAGGTTTCCCGAAGAATTCAAATTGGATTGCATCCATCGCAAGCGAAGACCCGCTCTTCACATAGGAATGAAGTGGATGAACCATCATGGCTACATCCAATTTATCAAAGACACCTTGCTCCGCCATTGTCACCTTGCCGCCTTTGGTCTCTTCTGCAGGAGTCCCATAGACAATCACTTTGCCACCAGTCTCTTTTATAACTTTACTAGTGGCAATGCCGGCTGCGATACCCATTGTGCCTATTAAATTATGACCGCATGCATGCCCGATCTCAGGTAGGGCGTCATATTCACACATAAACCCGATGGTTGGACCCGGTTTCCCACTGTCAAATGCAGCTTCAAAAGCCGTTGCCAGCCCACAAGTACCTAATTCCACTTCAAAGCCGTGTTCAGAAAGTTTATCTGAAAGGACTTTTGCTGATTTGAATTCCTCATGTCCAAGTTCAGGGTTTTCACCTATATATGTACTAATCTCAAAAAAATCATTTTTATGTGAATCAAGGAAATCTATTAGAATTTGCTTCATTTATTAATCCCCTTTGCCCAATTTATTTAGTGAATGGAAATATAGTAACACGAAGTTTCTTCAAATAATAATATTTTGCCTCAAGATAAATAAGGGAGCTCCCAGCTTATTGGAAGCTCCCTCAGCATTATACTCTTCTCATTTGGAAGACATCTAATCCATTTTTCCATAGTGACTGTATTAGTGCCACTTTAGGAGACAGTTCCGGATTAGTTGGCTTATCTTTTCCTATGCGCTCTAACTGATTGCTATACCATGTCAATTCTAGCATGGCGGTTTGATCCACTAGTTTTATTCCTGTCTTTCTAGGCGCTAATTCAATCGTTTCTCTTTTTCCTTGCAGAAGTTCTTTAGGAAGAAAAGGATAGACGGCCATCGGGCGAGCTAATCCCACCATCGAAGTTGACCCTTCAAGAATTGCTTCCTTCATTCCATTTAATGTCCTGAATCCTCCGGTAACAACAAGCGGTGCTGTTGAAACCTTCTTAGCTTCTGAGGCAAATTCAAGAAAGTACGCTTCTCTTTTCTTGCTGCTTTCTTTTACATTTACACCTGTCATTTGCGGGCTTTCATAGGAACCTCCTGAAACTTCAATCAAGTCTATTCCCAGTTGATCTAATGTCTCGATAACCTGTAATGCTTCATCCTCTGTAAATCCTGCCTTCATAAAGTCTGCAGAATTAAGTTTCACTCCAATCGGGAAAGAGTCCCCAACTTCTTTTCGAACCGTTTTATAGATTTCCAACAGAAATCTCATTCGGTTTTCAAGTGAACCGCCCCACTGGTCTGTTCTTTTATTATGTCGAGGTGATAAAAACTGACTGATAAGATAACCATGTGCACCATGGAGTTGAACACCGGTAAATCCAGCTTTCTTGGCAATTTTAGCAGTGTTGGCAAATCGTTGGATGATGTCAAAGATTTCTTCTTCTTGCAGCTCTCTTGCTATCGGAAAGTAACGTTGAAGTTTTGGTTCAAACTCCACTTTGGACGGGGCAACCGCTTCTTTAACGATTCCTTTAAAAACTTGTTTGCCTGGATGATTGATTTGCATCCAAAGGTGAGTGCCGTTCTTAGTTCCTGCATTCGCCCAACTCTTCAATAAATCTAGATCTTTTTCATTTTCCACGACGACATTTCGAGGTTCCCCAAGCGCACGTTTATCGACCATGACATTGCCTGTCACAACGATACCTGCTTCACTTTCTGCCCAAGTCTCATAAAGACGAACAAGTTTTTTTGTCGGTTTATTGTGTTCGTCAGCCATCCCTTCGCTCATCGCTGCTTTAAAAAATCTGTTTTTTATTTTAACCCCATTTGGGAGCAACAATATGTCGTGTAAATCAGCCATAATCTAACCTCCCATATGCTTGTCCTTATAAGGATATGAAAAAATGGTTGGAAGAACTCTCCAACCATTCGTTTATTTGTTAAATTAGTATCTTAAAGCTCCTGCACCTGCGATAATCAAAATAATGAAAAGCACTACAATCAGCGCAAATCCTCCACCGTAATTTCCACCTGACATACAATTCCCTCCTTCACGTAGACTACAATACAATTTATGCATGATACTAGTCCTACGTATAGGCTAAGGAGTATTTTTTAGGCAGGGAATGTGCTGTTAGAGATTTATGCCCAATTGCCTTGGCGGAACAACGGTACTCGTTCCCCCTCGTGTGTGATCCCGTCAATATCCATGTCGCTTGATCCGATCATAAAATCAACATGGGTAATACTTGAATTTGCCCCTGCTGCTTCAAGCTCTTCTTCTGACATCTGTTTGCCGCCTTTTAGAGCAAAAGAATAGGCATTTCCTATCGCTAAATGGTGTGATGCATTTTCATCAAATAACGTATTATAGAAAATAAGATTGGTATTTGAAATAGGAGAATCATGTGGGACAAGTGCTACTTCTCCTAAATATTGTGAACCCTCATCCGTTTCAATTAATTTCTGTAGCGTTTCATATCCTTCTTCTGCTTCAAATGAAACAACTTTTCCGTTTTCAAACCTAATAGAAAAATTATCAATCACATTTCCGCCGTAGTTTAATGGCTTGGAGCTTCTCACCGTTCCATTAACTCCTGTTTTAAGTGGTGTGGTGAAGACTTCCTCTGTTGGCATGTTGGCAATAAAGGCAACACCATGTTCGTTAATGCTTTCCGGTCCAATCCAAACATGTTTTTCAGCTAACTCAATCGTTAGGTCTGTACCTTCAGCTTTGTAATGAAGAGATTTAAACTTTTTATTGTTTAAGAAATCCACTTTCTCACTAAGTTTTTCCTTGTGGTCCATCCAAGCTTGAACTGGATCCTCGAGATTTGCTCTTGTTGCATGGAAAATAGCTTCCCATAACTTTTCTTCCTGCTCTTGTTCTGATAGTTCAGGGAATACTTTTGCGGACCAGCCTTTAGATGGTACAGCCACAATAGACCAGCTGATTTTATCAGCCATAACCATATTTCGATAGCCTTTGGTTGCTTCCCCAGCTGCCTTTTGTAGGCTTGCGATTTTTGAAGCATCCACACCTTTTAGTAAATCTGGATTTACGGATGTAATAGCAAGCATTGCTGCTCCTTCTTCGAATGCCTTCTCAAGCATTTCCGCTCTCCAGCCAGGGAAATATTCAAAGGACTCGTCTGGAGCTTTATCGTAACGGATTCTTGTTACTTGTTCATCGGACCATTCAATCTGAACTAGTTTTGCTCCTGCTTCATATGCTTTTTTTGTAACAAGTCTAACGAAAGGTGCTGTAGCAATGTCAGCGTTTACAATTAGTGTTTGGCCATTTTGTATATTTACTCCGACTTTTACTGCAAGTTCAGCGTATTTTTCCATGGTTGTTTGAAGATTGCTCATTATGTATACCCCCTAAGATTTTTCCTTTGTTCCCAAAAAATATCATGTTCCCTAGGATTTGTCTAGTTTTCTAACGCAAAAAGGCAGGAACCATAGTTGGTCCTGCCTAAAGGTTGCATTTACTGTTGATCTCCGTTCCAGGTGCTTCGCTTGCCTGTGGGCGGTCCGGGAGCCTCCTCACTTCGTTGCGGGGTCTCCCCTGTCCCTTCCTCCCGCGGGCGTCTTCGCACCTTACACTACGAACAACATGGTATTTGGTTACCATACTTTTACTTATTTAAAACCTCATTTACTCTCGGGAGGTTTGAGCTGAATAGTTTCATGCCGTGTTTGTATGCGGCTAGACCATAGAGCATGCTGCTCCAGTCGATTAGGGTTACTTTTGTTGGGTACCAGCGGTTTGGTTGCTCAAGATGCCACCAGGAAATGCGGTGTAGTCCAAATTTGTAAGCCGCTTTGTATTTTTCTTCGTCCTCTTTATCCTCTGGATTTGAATACACATCATACGGGATGTGCAGAGAATATTGTGCGTACAGGTCATAGATTCCTGCAGGATACACAGGCAGATAGCCCCCAATAATGTAGGATGAGGCAATATTATGTGGAGCATCGTTAATTCTGTCCGCATGATAGCCGTCGAATAGCCCGTCATTTGGGCCTGCACCATAGCCCCATATATAAGATGGTACATCCTCGAGCTCTTTCCATTTCATTCTGTCAGCAAGACAAGCATTCTTATAGTATTCCAGATAAGTTTTACTTTCTGCATATTCAGGTACTAGATAATAAGGAAACTGTTGAACGAAGGATGATAAAAATGCACCGGGATGATCGTTTAGAATGGCTAGCCCACGGAACTCTTCTTGGGGAAGTTCCTTTATTTTATCTTCTGCAAAATTGTTCAACCAAAGTGCCTGGATGTTTTCATCATTAGGTTTCCCTAATAGAGCAAGGTAAGAGACCATTACATATTCATTATAGGCCGGTAGAGGAGCAATCCCTTCCCCGTCTTTAGCTATCATATTAATGACACCTTTATCTTTATCTGCAACCACGATACTCCAATCAATAGAGTAAAGAAGTTTTTCAGCCATCTCCAATATCCTTGGCTCTTTTTTTGCGAAATGGTTTCCTGCAAAAAGTGCACCCGTTAGGAGAAGGGTCGTATCGATTGTAGAATACTCGGAATTCAAGTTTTCTCCTGTTTCCATATCTACAAAGTGTGAAAAGAAACCAGACTTATCATCTCTGGCAACCTGGCATCCCTCTATTTCCCCAGACACCCCTTGCAAGGTAATTAATGCTTTAGTAGCCGCATTATCATCCCAGCCTTCTAGATCAGCGATAGCAAGACTGATTAAACCGACACCAGTAGCAGCTATGGAGGAGCGAAAATCAGGATTTGCTCCAAGGGTCAAATAACCATCTGCATATAAACCTGTTCGTGGATTTCGTGAAGCTTCAAACAGTGCGTAGGAATCATGAAATTGACGATCAAAAAACATTTTCACTTTAGTTGGTAGATTTTTATATTCGTTGGTTGGCATTTCTTTTGCCCCTTTCATCCAGTAAATTGGAATGACATTGTATATTTCATGCTTTTGTATTTTTTATGCAATCAAATTCTTTGCTGAAAATGATATAATAATCATACAAAATATATCCTTATGTGAAAATAGACAAAACTATACTAATTGGATAATTCATCGATTTTATTAGAATGGAGGGAGTATGATGCCCACTATTCATGGGGTTTTCTACGATATTTCGCCACATTGGGACGTGGAAAAAGCAAAGGGTCTAGACACGCTTGTTTATGTTACAGAAGGAAAAGTTCATTACCAGGTAGAAGGTCGGCTTATGGAATTGACGAAAGGGGATCTTTTGTTTATCCCTTCAACGTACACGAGGTCTTGGAAAAACGATATCGTCGAGGGACATCGTAAATATACCGTCGTTTTTGAGAACAACGAGAGAACCTATCAACATTTTGTGGAAAATGAAATCGTTTCATTTAAACCACGCAAGTCTGCTTATTATGAACAACGGCTGACTTTTTTAAATGAGCAATGGCTTAGTAAGAGGGTTTTTCATGAGGAATTGTCTCAGAATATCTTATTGGAGCTTCTGATCATGATTGCTCAGGAGAAAGCAGAATGGCATACTTCTCCTGTAAAAGAAACATCTGTCCGTGACATGCAGGAATATATTCTTCAGCATTACCGCCGAAATATTACAATAGAGGAATTGGCAGCTTTAATTGGGGTGACACCGAATTACGTTACCGTGTTGTTTAAAGAGGTATTAGGGATCACCCCTATTCAGTATCTGCATCAAACCCGAATTAATAATGCTTGGAATTTAATTAGTACCACGAGGATGACGATTAAGGAGATTGCGGAGCATTTAGGTTATTGCGATCAGTCGTATTTTAACAGGATGTTTAAAAAGTGGATGGGGATCCCGCCTTCGCGAGTTAAGAAGACATAAAAAACAACATTTATTATTGATCTACTTTTCAGGAGCTTCGCTTTCCGCGGGCGGTCCGGGAGCCTCCTCAGGCTACGCCTTCCGGGGTCTCCCATGTCCCTTCCTCCCGCAGGAGTCTTCGCTCCTTCCACTACGATCACCTAGGTTTCTATATTTAAGCTAACCTATGCTTTTTCGGTGGTCGTTTTCGTTTCTGATTTGACTGCTTCACGGAAGGCTGCTTGAAACTTGCTTGTATATGGGCCTGGCTTTGCTTGTGAAAACGTGACACCGTCGATTTTGATGATCGGCATGACTTCACTGGTTGTCGATGTGAGGAATACTTCATCTGCCTCCATCAGTTCCTCTTTATGGAAGGGTTGAATTTTATAGTCCCAACCATTCGCATCCATGATTTCTAACAGTTTCCTTCTCGTAATCCCGTTCAAGATCAAGTTATTGGCTGGATGGGTCCGGAGAATTCCGTCTTTAACGATGAAAATATTAGAAGATGAACCTTCTGTTACAATCCCGTCTCTAATAAGAATCGACTCAAATGCACCAGCCTCACTTGCTTTTTGCTTTACCATAATATTGTAGAGCAAGTTTAAGCTTTTAATATCGCATCGAAGCCATCGTAAGTCTTCTGCCGTTATGGCTTCCACTCCATTTGTTTGCGCATCCTGTACACTTTTATAAGGAAGAGGATAGGCAACAAGTTGGGGAGTTAGTGTTTGATCATAATGGTGCGTCCTGTTAAAGACTCCTCTTGAAATTTGAAGGTAGAGTCCTCCATTTGTCATGTTATTAGCTTTAATAAGTTCAAGCAACCTATTACAAAGCTGTTCTGGTTGTTCGTTTAGTAGAATACCAATTTCTTTAGCACTTCTATACAACCTTGCAATATGTTCTTTTAGGGTAAAAGGAACTCCATCATAAATGTTGACAACCTCATATACCCCATCTCCAAACTGATACCCTCTGTCTTCAATATCCACTTTTGCTTCATTTCTTTCCAGAATCTCATCATTCAGCAATACTTTCATTTTTCAGCACCTCCGGCTGTGTTATTTATTCAAAATAAGTACAACAGGGCAATGGTCACTTCCCATAATATGAGAGTGAATTTCAGCACCTTTTAACGAATCACGTAATAAATTTGAAACGATGAAATAATCAATCCGCCAACCGATATTCCTTTCACGGACCTTATTCATGTACGACCACCAAGTGTATTTATCAGTGGTTTCAGGATAAAAATGGCGGAACGAATCAGTAAATCCTTCTCCTAGCAATCTGGTCATCTTCCCTCTTTCTTCTTCTGTAAAGCCAGAATTGTTGCGGTTAGATTTAGGATTTTTCAAGTCAATTTCAGCGTGTGCTACGTTCAGGTCGCCGCATACAATGACGGACTTCTTTTGATCTAGCATTTTTATGTAAGCTAAGAATCGGTCCTCCCAATCCAGTCTGAACGGGAGTCTGGCCAAATCACGCTGAGAGTTTGGGGTGTACACATTGACCAAGAAAAAATTCTCGTACTCAAGTGTGAGTATCCTGCCTTCCGGTTCGCACTCTTCAGCCTTTTCCTCATTCAACCCATAGAGCACTTGCAGTGGTTTCATTTTAGTAAAAACAGCCGTGCCTGAATATCCTTTTTTGATTGCATAGTTCCAATATTGATAATACCCTGGGGTTTCTAACTCGATTTGCCCCTCTTGAAGTTTTGTTTCTTGAATGCAGAAAATGTCCGCATTCATCTCGTTAAAATAATCCATGAATCCTTTTTTAACACACGCTCTAATTCCATTTACATTCCAAGATACTAATTTCATAGGTGCATGTAATTCCCTTCTAAACTATTACTATATTTAGCCCAGTATATCAAAAAGAACCGCTTTTCAAAAAGAAAAGCGATTCCAACCTTGGTTATTACACTTGAAATAGATGAAATTTTAATCCGAAAGGGTCACTTACCATCATACTTTTCTCGCTAAACTCCTTCGTAATGGTGCAGTTATTTGCGATTAAGACTCCCTTTGCATCTTCAATGTTATCAACAGCGAATTCAAAAAATACGGAATTGTCATGACCCTGGTTATTATTTTTTTCAATATAAAAATTCAGCCCGTTCATAGTAAATTGTGTTTCAGAATTCGTACTTTTCTCGGGTTTAAAACCAAGGGTCCTGTGATAAAATTCTATAGCCTTTTCATACTCCTTCACTTGAACTGCTATGTTATTTGTTAACTGATATGGTGAACGCCCATTGATTTTTTTACTTGGTTTATAATCTTCGTACCCTGATGGAAGTAAATCAAATAACGGCCATACAGAACAGAAATCATCTCCAGGTCCGAAAAAGGAACTTGCATGGCGGTATATAACCCCCTTGTCATCTTTTGAAAACACCGTCACGCCGGGGTAAAACCCTTCATTTACAACAAACCCCATATCTTCTTTAAATGATGTTCCTTTTGTGGACACAACCGGGAAGTTCCAGCTTCTTTCCGCTGCGAAGTTCTCTTGCACTTCAGGTTCATCCGGAGTAGATACGACAAATGCTGCCTTCCTACGAATGTGATGGTATACACTTCTAAATCCATCTGCCCACATCGTACAATAAGAACAGCTTTTTCCCATATTGTGCACCACGAATAATTCATCTTTATCTTCAAACAGATCTGCCAAGCTTACCTTTCCACGTTGAAAAGACGAGAAGACATAATTATCGACTTTCTCTTTTTCTATATTCCGTTTCATTTCTGCCAACTGCTTTTTCTTTTCAAGGATTTCCTTCTCGAGCTGTTGAATTTCTGTTAACATTTCCGTTTGATTCAATCCGACCACTCCACTCCCGATAGTATTTTATCTATCTATTATACAACCTTTAGCATAAAATAAAATTTAATTTTCAAAAAACACAAAATATTTCAAGAGGGCCTTCATATAATAATACAACTACTACTTACCCACATTTCATGTAAAGGAGAGATGTTTATGAGAGAAGCTCCTAATTATGGAGAATTTTACCCAAAGTCCTTGGTTCCGATTAATAAGGATGATCTTGTGATTTTTCTAGAAAAGGTGACGGACTTTGAGTGCTGTGATAGTTACAGCCATTGGTTGATTGCCCTTGAAGGCAGAGCAATGGGAACAGGAGAAGATTATTACCATTGGCAAGTAGTTGTGTTCCCGGCAGAAATTGGTGGAGGTTTCGACTATAAACATCCCCTATATGTTTCCTCCTTCTTCTTATCCATTGATGAGGCTATTGATTTCACTGCAGAAGTGGAACGGATTGCAAGTGATGGGCAGCTTTATACAATCGCCGGGTAAGAAAGAAAAGTGTAAAAAAAGAAAAACTCCATGTTTTTCTTTTTGCAAGCGTTTGTGAAAGAATATACATATGCTTCCCCTTGGTTCCCTCTTCAAAAACCGCCTCTACAATTTAAAAAAGCCCACCGCTAATGCGATAGACTCTTAAGCTAAACGGAACACAATTCCATGACCGCCTTTTGGATACTCCCATTTAATATTTTGATGGGGACAACCAATCCGACAGCTTCCACACTCATGACAACCCTCGTACCCGACATGCATCCTAATATTTTCCCATTTATATATTTCTGCAGGACAAAAGATCGTACAGATTTTATCGGGGCATTTTGTTAAACAGATATCTTCATCCATCACGGTCAAATGTGATTTGGTGTCTGCATTAAAGCGAACCAGGTATTGTTTTTCCTCGATAGACTGACCCTTTTTCTGTTCACTCATTACTTCATCACCTTCCATGCCCGGTATGCATCACGGGCTAGTTTGAGTTTTTCTTTTGGTGAGCCAAGATCCTTCCAAATCTTTTTCTGCTTCTCCCACTTGGACTTACCATCAACTGTAAACATCTGGCTGGCTGCACGGTTGACCATCGGGATGTACTGATCAAAGTATTGTGGAAACTTATTAAAGTGATGAGTGGAATCCTTGTATTTTTTCATATCCTGACCCACAAAGCTCTTCATTAGATTAACGCGATACTGATCCAGTGTCCGTTCGGAGAAGTCCCCTACAGACATGGCTTCAAGAATAGTGGATGCCGCCAACCTTCCTGAGGTCATCGCAAGGTTCGATCCTTCGCGGTGGATGGCATTCACGAGCTGTGCCGCGTCCCCTACCACTAATACCCCGTCTGCCACGATACGCCCCATCGATTTCAAGCCACCTTCTGGTATCAGATGCGCCAGGTATTCTACTGGTTCTCCGCCAGCAAGATACGGTCGTACCATTGGATGTGTTTTCACATATTCCAACAGCTCATATGGTCTTATTTTATGCTCAATTAATCCGGATAGAAGTGTTCCTACCCCGATACTTAACGTATCTTTATTTGTATACAGGAATCCTGTTCCAAGAATCCCTTTTGTGGCATCTCCCAAAAGCTCAATGGTACAGCCCTGGTTCTTTTCGAGGTTGAAACGATCCTCAATCACCTTACTGTCTAGCTTGATGATTTCCATTGTGGCAAGAGCCACTTCATCAGGGCGATATTCCTTGTGGAAACCAAGCGATTTACCTAGCAAGGAATTCACACCATCTGCAAGGACCACTACATCTGCATAGACTTCCCCGTCAGGGCGATCTGTCCTAACCCCCACTACTTTTCCGTTTTCCACAATACACTCCAGGACAACTGTCTCATTGACAAGTAATGCCCCCTGTTCCACCGCTTTCCCTGCGAACCATTGATCAAACTTCGCCCTTAGGACGGTAAAATTATTATAAGGTTCCTGTGCCCACTCCAAGCCTTTGTAACCAAATGTAACGGCGGATTCCTTGTCCATCATCATAAAACGCTGCTCGACAATCGGCCTTTCTAGCGGGGCTTCTTTATGAAAATCAGGAATAATATCCTCCATCATCTTTCTGTATAACACTCCGCCCATTACATTTTTAGATCCTGGGTATTCCCCTCTTTCCAAAAGAAGGACATTCGCACCACCCTTAGCAAGTTCATATGCACAAGAGATACCTGCAGGGCCTGCACCAACCACGATACAATCGAACTTTTCAGGCATTAAACCTCTACCTCCTCTCCATGTAAAGCTTTATGGAATTCCTTTACAAGCAACGGGACGATTTCAAATGCATCCCCGACGATCCCATAATGGCAGGAATTGAAAATGGCTGCATCAGGGTCTTTATTAATGGCGATAATCATTCCTGAGTTCTTCATTCCCACAATATGCTGGATCGCCCCGGAGATGCCGATGGCAAAATATATCTTTGGTGTCACCGTGACCCCTGTCTGGCCGACCTGATGATGGTGCTCGATCCAGCCTGCTTCGACTACATCCCGGCTTGCCCCAACCACTGCTCCAAGCGTTTTTGCAAGTTGATGGACAAGTTCAAATCCTTGTTCACTTCCAAGACCTTTTCCGCCAGCGACGACAATATCCGCTTCATCAATTCTTATCTTTTTGGTGGTTTCCCTGACAATCTTTAATACTTTTGTACGCATATCGTCTTCTTTGATATCAATTTGCTCTGCAATTAACTGACCTGCACGACCCTTCTCAGGTTGGAGCGCTTTCATCACTTTCGGCCGGACCGTAGCCATTTGTGGACGGTACTTTTTACAAAGGATGGTCGCCATGATGTTCCCCCCGAATGCCGGGCGACTTGCCAAAAGTAATCCCGTATCTTCTTCTACATCCAGTTCGGTTGTGTCTGCAGTTAAGCCAGTTGGAAGATCCGTCGCTACAGCACTAGCAAGGTCCTTACCAGTCGATGTGGCCCCGTACAAAATGATCTCCGGCTTGTACTTTTCACTGCAATGGAGTAGTGCTTTCATAAAAGATTCCGTACGATACAATTGGAAAATCGGTTGGTCATATACATAAACCTTATCTGCTCCATATTCAAAAACTGTATCTGAAAGCCCTGTAACATTTTCACCAATGATAATTCCAGCAAGCTCCACTCCACGTTTGTCTGCAAGCGTTCGACCGGCCCCAAGCAGTTCCAAGGAAACCGGTGCGATTTTCCCTTCATTTTCTTCAATGAAAACCCAGACCCCGCTATAATCCTCAAAACTCACTTCGATCCCCTCATTTCTGCAAACAACTCTTTCTTGTCCAACACTACTGATAGCAACTGTTGAACCTGTTCGTCCGGGTTGCCCTCCAGTATCTTTCCACCTTCTGGTTTAGGAGGTCCCCATACTTTTGCAACAATGGTTGGAGAGCCCTTTAACCCTAGTTGTTTCCTGTCAATATCCTCCAGGTCATTGACCGACCAAATAACAGGTTGATATCGGGCCGCCTTTAGCATGTTAGGAAAAGAAGAATAGGGAACCTCGTTAATCTCTTTTTCTACCGAAAGCAGACAAGGCAATGTGGTCTGCACGATTTCATACCCATCTTCAAGTTTCCTGTGTACCACCAAATAGCTATCCTCTTTTTGCATCTCGACGACTTTATTGACAGATGTCAATGGTGGTATATCAAGACGGCGGGCAATGCCGGGCCCTACTTGTCCTGTATCACCATCAATGGTCATTTTTCCGCAGATAATCAAATCGACCGGCTTGATTTCGCTGATCTTATTGATTGCCTTTGTCAATGCATAACTGGTTGCTAAGGTGTCCGCTCCGGCAAAAGCCCTGTCAGAAATCATATATCCCTCGTCGGCCCCAATCTCGATGCATTTCCGAATGGCTTTAACTGCTGGTGGTGGCCCCATCGTGACAACTGATACGGTTCCTCCATATTTATTTTTCAGGCGTACAGCCTCTTCTACCGCATGGGCATCATAAGGATTCAATATCGCCGGTGCACTGGCTCGGTCCATCGTATTCGTTTTCGGATTCATCTTAATTACTTTTGTATCCGGTACTTGCTTTATACAGGCAACAATGTGAAGCAAATCTTTTCCCTCCTGCCCATTATCTATTTGTCTATTTGACATGATGATTAGTAATATATATTCGTCCCACTACTATTACTATATAAAGTTAATAAAGAGAAAATACCGATTTTTATAGATTTGTTGACAAGCAGGGAAAAGAAAAAACATTACTCCTAATGTTTGGGGAGTAATGTTTTAGTAATTGTCATTGTTAAATTCTATATTGAGATAAAAACTTCAGAAACTCCTTTTGTAACAAATGCTCATATTTCATCAGTGCGTAGGTTTTTGCATCGGGTAAAATTATCGATCGGCATTCAACTTCGAGTAGCCTTCCTTCTAACAATTCACGCCTTACAGTGGATTTTGGTAAAATGGAAACTCCTAGACCCTCTATAATAAACCGCTTAGTTATATGCGTCTGGGACACCTTCATCATTTTTGTATATGGATACTTTGACTTTATCTGCTGACATAAATCGTCCCAATACCCAGGGTGATTGTGCGTCAATAAGGTATTTTGGCGAAAGATATCCTCTTCTTCGAGTGGTGATCCGGTCTCCAAATCGAAGCCATCGTGAGGCACAACCAAAACCATGGGATCTTCATATAAGGAATGGCATTTCAGATCCGTTTTTCTGTTAGGCAGACATGATAATCCGATATCCACTTCTTCCTGCTCAACTGCCAATTCAATGTTGATAGATTCAATTATTTTCACGGATATTTCTATGTTTGAGTGGGCTTGAATGAATTGTTTTAGCACAAAAGGCAAGATAGTATCTGCAATTAATGGTGAAATTCCGATTGTGAGTTGTGATGTAAACCCCTGCTGAATAGAATGCAACTCCGAGATTCCCTCTTCATGAAAAGCTAGTAACGTTTTTGCATGTTTTAAGTAACTTCTACCCGCCTCGGTCAACATCACTCTTCTTCCCTTTCTAACAAACAAATCCGCCCCCACTTCCTTTTCTAATTGTTTGATATGTA
Organism: Sutcliffiella horikoshii; assembly: GCF_002157855.1. NCBI lineage: Bacteria > Bacillati > Bacillota > Bacilli > Caryophanales > Bacillaceae > Sutcliffiella > Sutcliffiella horikoshii. The sequence continues at coordinate 2,186,396 of NZ_CP020880.1, forward strand.
CAGTCACCGTAGGTTGTGAGATATACAATAGTTCAGATGCTTTTCTGAAATTCCCATGTTCTGCAGCGATTACAAATGTTTTGAGCCAATTAAGTTCCACCTATTCACACCTCTTATTATATATATTAATTAATTACTTTAATAATATTTAATATTCTTAATCACTATTATTTTATAAAATAATAGTAATAAAAGAAAGGATGATGGAAAGTGAATGTACAAAGAGGGTTAAAAGGTGTCATTGCAACTGAAACAAGTATTTCAGAAGTGGATGGTTCCAATGGTCGTTTGATTTATCGGGGATATGAAATAAGGAATATTGCAACTGGAAATTCCTTCGAAGAAATTGCTCATCTATTATGGTTTGGTGAACTACCTTCTGGCGAACAGTTTGAAAAATTCAAATCTACTTTTGCTTCATATAGGAACCTCTCCCCAACGATGCAAAAAGTTCTATCTGTTCTTCCGGTTGAAATGGATATGATTAGTGTGGTGAGAACCGTGATTTCTAGTGCCGGGGACCGATCTATGTCGTGGAAACCTACTATTGAGGAAGCGATGAAATTGACAGCGGTTGTACCTACAATTATTGCTTACAGAAAAAGAAGTTTAGAAGGGGGAAAAATAATTTCTCCTCGACTAGATTTAACCCATGTTGAAAATTATTTGTATATGTTAAATGGCATAGAAGCAAGTGCTGAGCAGATCCGTGCTTTGGAAACCTACATGATCCTGACAATGGAACACGGTATGAATGCGTCAACCTTCTCAGCAAGGGTAACTGCTTCAACTGAATCGGACCTTGTATCTGCGGTGACTTCCGCTATTGGTACAATGAAAGGACCTCTTCATGGCGGCGCTCCTTCTGAGGTAATCGCATTGTTGAACGAATTGAGTGAAGTGGAGGACAAGAAAAACTACTTAAGAGATAAAATTGTTGCAGGAGAAAAACTGATGGGCTTTGGACATCGAGTTTATAAAACGCATGATCCCCGTTCGTTAGCGCTGAAAGAAACGTTGTCAGGGCTAGTTGGAAAAGATAGATGGTTGGACTTGGCATTAGAAGTAGAGAGTACAGCTATAGATGTGTTGGAAGAACTTAAGCCTGGTAGAGGGTTGTATACAAATGTCGAATTTTATGCTGCTGCCATTATGAAAGCAATTAATATGGATTCTTCCCTTTTTACGCCGACTTTTACAGCTAGCCGAATGGTCGGTTGGTCTGCGCATGTATTGGAGCAGGCTGAGGATAATGTGATTTTCCGGCCGTTGTCGAGGTATGTGGGGAAATAGTGGGATTATGTTGGAAGGCGAAGCGAATTCTTCGGACATTTCAACTTCTTCATATATGAATGGTTATCTAAACCTTCTAACACTTTTTCTGTCAAAGTATTTGTTGACATAATAATATTATAATCCCCTAAAAACATCAATGAAGACGTCACCTTACGTAAATTCAGCTTTGAAGTGTCTTCATTGGCTCTATGAAGACACATATCGAGGAAAAATCTAGCTCTAAAGTGTCTTCATCCTTCTTATGAAGACACTTTCCACCCAAAAAACATCATAATAGTGTCTTCATTCTGCCTGATTAGTAAATTGCCCGCCTCTACAACAAAAAGCCAGAACCCCATCCAAAAGGGTTCTGGCTACTTCAAACATAGATAATAATATAGGCTTAAATACGGGAAAAGCGGGTCAAAATACCTTTCCCCTCAACCCAATCACTCACAGCAGTCATCAGAACAAAAGGATGTTTCACTTTTATTCTTTGATTCAAAATTCTGCAGCTTTGGCTTTTCATTTTCTTCTTCCCATACTTTAGCCAAAGCTTCTGCAAAGACTTCCAGTGGCTGTGCTCCGGAAATCGCATATTTGCTGTTTAATACAAAGAATGGTACACCTTGCACCCCAATTTCTCTTGCTTCTCTTTGATCAAATCGGACATCTTTTTCATAAGCATTTCCATCTAAGACATCTTCCACTTCCGCAGCGTCCAGCCCTAGGCTTACCGCTAGTTCTTTTAGATAGTCTTTATCTCCGATATGTTTAGACTCGGTAAAGTATGATCTTAGTAAACGTTCCGACACCTCTTTAGCTACACCCTTTGTTTCAGCGTACTTAGCTAATCGGTGAGCATCGAACGTATTGGTTGGAATGGATGTATCAAAGTTAAACTGCAACCCTACTTCCGCCGCTTGTTTTGCAACCCCGGCGCTCATTCTTTTCGCCTCTTCTACAGGCATTCCATATTTTTTTGCTAGTATTTCATATATAGTCAAATCTGTATCACGCTTTGCATTTGGATCCAATTCAAAGCTTTTGAATTCGATATCAATCTTATCTTTGTGCGGGAAATCTTCCAATGCTTTTTCCAATCTTCGTTTACCGATATAACAGAAAGGACAAACATAATCTGACCAGATTTCTATTTTCATCGTTGCACCTCATTTCCTAAACTAATAAGTATTATCATACCATAATGTGTGAGAAACCTCTTTTAATTTGTCTTGAAGCAAAACCAGGGTCCTCGCAAATGGACCTTTATAAACCAAACTGATGACAAATTTCCCTGCATATGGCCAGTGACTCCATCCTAACACTTACAAAGGGTGGTTTTGTGTTTGTGGTTGCCTCTACAGGCACTCCAAGCCAAAGTATGTGATTGTCGATCATGATAAAAGGAAACGTTACTTCCTCTGTAATGATGGATACCCTTTTCTTCCACTTGGTTAGGTTGCTTTCCCATTCTTTAGGAAGGGCATTTCGGTCTCTTAAGCCTATGGTGATTGTTGTGTTGGAGAGCTTCATGTCTTCCAACACTCTATCCCATTTTCTAGCATGCATCCATTGAACCTTAGGATGGTGATGCTTAATCCATGTACCAATTTCAAATGGTTGTACATGAAACTGCGACGATTCTTGATACTCCACCAATTTCCTAATAACCTTATTGTAAGATACCTTCTGCTTCATAAATTTACTGTCACAGACGTGAATGAACTTACCCTTAGATCTTGTGATTGCAACATTTATCAGGCGTTCACTTTCTTTTCCGACTAACAACATTCCCGGTCTCTCCAAAGGGTAGCTATCGACAGAATCAAATATGATAGTATCCTGCTCACTTCCTTGAAAACGGTGGACCGTTGCAGATACAATCTCAGCTGTTTCCATTTCAGCTCCATAAATGTCTTGCAGCAATATATCCATCCACTGTGCCTGCGCTCGGTATGGAGAAATATAACCGATAGATCTTCCACCTTCTAAATATGCTTCATGTATTAGTTGAAAAGATTGTAGGAGATGCCACAAGTTAATTCGGGACCTGCTGCTTTTTTCAATGAATGCATGCTCTCCGGTATAGCTCGTATTAAGCAAAACGGAAGCTTGATCAGGGAATGGTTGCTGCCTCGTAATGTCTTGCCTATTCTTTTTCACACTTGAATGGTCTCCTACAAGGGAGTGATAAATATATTTGTTTGTAAATGCCGAAATATCAGGGTGCATTCTCCGTTGTTCTTTTAATAGGAATAAATGAGGATGCAATTGGGAGGAATGAACGTTGTCTGCTACTCCTGTACGATGGAACACATCTTCTTTTAACCACTTGTCTACTAACTCATGTCTTGCTGAAGCAATAGGCGGTAGTTGTTTGAAATCACCGCAAATGATGATATGTTTGGCAAGTGAGGCTGCAAAAGCAGATTGAGGTACATACGCCATACTAGCCTCATCCACAATGACCACGTCATAATCTTTTTCATAAATGGCAGGATCCAATGCGGCTTTAGCGAGCGTAGTGCCAATGATGGACGCTTCTTCTAGAAAATCCACTTCTTTTTGCCTTATCTTCTCCAGTATTCTAGCTACTTTTGTTTCAAGTTTGAGCAACGATTCCGAATCCCTTTTACTAAAGGATTTAGATAAATCGTTTTTTAAATATTTCCGTTCTTCCATCAGCTGATCTCTGTCATTAGCAAGTAATGGATCACGGTTTTGTAGTAGTTGTGAAGTTGTAATGGCTGGGAGGTTGGCTAATATGTCACTATTATGTGACCCATACCTCAATACATCACCTTCTCTATTGCGTTCTTGCTTAGAAAGAAAAATTGAAATTTCTCGCATCAATACATCTACAGACTGGTTACTGTGAGATAAGAGCAAAACTTTCTTCTTTTTAAAATATTTGTTAGCTGCAACCCTTGCCAAAGTATAGGTTTTTCCGGTTCCAGGTGGCCCCCAAACATACGTTACAGGATTGTATTTTGAACGGAGAATCAATTCATGTACACTACTTTTAATAATGTCGGTAGGGTGCTTTGGCTTCATGTCAGGATGCATCAATCTATTAATGCGGCTTCTTTTTTTCTTACTTTCTTTCAATTCATCAAGCCTTTGAAAAAGCTGATCTAAAAGCTCCCACGGATCATGAAAAAGATACGCTTCTGTTATCATATCTCCGAGCGATTGTTCAAAGGAAACAATAACATTCTTTCCTTCTGATGAGAGAATTTTCCCTTCCGTTTTGATTCCTCCCCATTCCACTTTCACTAGCGAACCTACAGGAATCCTTACGGGAGTATAGGTTTCAAAAAAGTAAGTAAACCCTTTATCACTTGAGATAAGATGTCCGTTATTTATCAGGTATTTGGTGCTCCCAAATTTTTTTAAGTGTTGTATTTCAGCCTGTAATGCCTTTTTCCATTCGTTGATATATTGGATTGTCTTCATTTAATCTTTCCTCAACTCATCATTTTTTGCATTACCAAACTATATCACAAACATTATCAAAATAAAAAAGCCAAGATTCATTCAACAATTTTTGTTGGAATCTTGGCCATTCATTTTGATTTATTTGTAAAAACTTATAACATTTTTCAGTACTTTTTTATCTTGCTTAGAGATCGTCTTTGGTTTGATGGGAGCAACGGCGATTTTATCTGCACTTTCTAATGTTGAAATTTCAAGGTAAAAAGGATTGGAATTTTTGTCTCCATCTAAATATCCTTTAAGGATTTTCACTTTATTAGTAGAGCCTTTCATCCGTTCTTCATAGTCCCATGTTATATTATTTTTATAAGCTTTATCCATCCGTTCTTTTAAACCAAGGGCTTCTGAAACAGCATCCTCTGCGGTTTCAAGAAAAGTTTCAGATCTTTTCAATCCTCTTTTTTTCAACCCGTCTCCAGCCTTTGCTTGGTAAAATAGACATGACATATAGGTCATCCTCTCTGTGTGTCGGCTTCACACCTTTAGACGGCGAATCTTAACACCAGGATACCAAAGGAACTTACCTCTCTTTATAGTGTAACCTCTCAAGCCAGTTTCTACCACCATTTTCTATAATTATACGGGATTGGAGAAAATATATTTGAGGATTAAGTGGGATTACTCCTTAATTTATGAGATAATGAAAGAATGATTAGAATTCCAAATGGAAAGAAGGAACATTAATGAAACAAAAAAACAAGTTCCAAGACAATGAAAAAGTCATTTTGAAAAGCACTGGCGAGGAAGTTACCATCTTAAAATTCAACTACGTCCCCAATTTAAAAAGATACTCCTACACCATAAAAGAAAACCCTAAAACCTTTTATTTCGAAGAAGAAATCAAGCAAAGTTAATTTAAAATTTCGAAACTCGAGAAACCCACGGCTCCTTGCCTGGGTTTCTTTTTTACGCCATTAGAAACTTACCATGTTTTTTTCATTAGCTGTGGGGTATTTATTTTATATGTAGTCAAAGGAGGAGGAAGAAATGCTATTAGTATATTTAAGTATTGGAATTCTCGGAGTATCCATTATTTTGCTTAGTGTTGCATTTATCTCTTTTCGCAAAAAAACGAACCCCACTCTATCCTATATAAATTCGGTGAGTGAGCGACTTCAGGAAGAGAACAATGCTATACAAGAACAGGTAGATCAATTAAAAAGTAAACAAGAGGCCATTAAAAATGATATGGATTGGAAGAAATCTGTCTTTACCTTTACAGTTGCAGAAATGAAGAAACTTCCAAATGTATTTAAGAGTAGTTCAAAACAAAAGCTTCATGAGTATGAACGCGGCATGTAAGTAACGTTATCAAGCAAAAGCACCGTTATCCATTAAGGGAAACGGTGCTTTTGTTATTATAATGCTGTGAATTTTTCATCGTGATATTTATTCGAGCTGGTAGTAATCCGATCTTTATGATAGATGGCATTGATCTCGCCTCCGATGACAAGGGCAAGACCTGTTAAAAATAACCATAACATCAAGATGATTACCCCGCCCAGGCTTCCATAGGTTGCGGAATAATTACCAAAATTACTAACGTAAAATGAAAAGCCCAAGGATACAAGCTGCCAGATTACTGTTGCAACTATTGCACCTGGTAATAACTGTTTAAATGACTTACCTATATCAGGTGCAATGCGATACAGAACCGCAATAATCGTAAATATTACGAAAAACGCAATGATAAACCTAAGAATATTTAATATGATGGCTGTACTTCCTGGAATATAGATAACCGATTCAAGCTGTTTAATGATGATTCCACCAAAGACAGGTAGGAAAAATGCAATAAGGAAAGCAAAAATCAATCCGATAGTAAGCCCGATAGAGAGAAGTCTTACCAGATAGAACGGCCTGCTTTCTTCAACATTAAACGCTTCATTCATCGCACTGATAAAGGCGTTCATCCCGTTTGAGGCTGACCAGATTGTTCCGAGTATTCCAAAGGTCAACAGTCCTCCGTTCGGTTTATTTACGAATTCATTGATATTTTCTTCGAATACTGCAACAGTCTCCGGTGGCATCATTGTTTGTAAGAACTCTATCACTTTTTGCGGATCCATATTCAAATAAGGAATAATGGATAATGCGAGCACTAACAAAGGAAATAATGATAGCATGTAGTAATAGGCCTGTTCAGCTGCCAATCCAGTTGCACGGTCTTTTTTCATTTCAAGACCCAATCTTTTCAAGAATTTAACGAGTCGTGACAATTCCCACACCCACCTCTCATATTCCGCCTCTGAGCAATGGCAATGTGCAACATCTGAACGAACCACCAGATTTGATGATCTCAGAAATATCTACTTCCACTACATCATAGCCCCTGTTGCGAAGTTGCTCATTCACTTGTTTATTGCACGGCAGACTGAAAATCTTTTTATTGCCAATAGACAATACATTCGTACCCATCGTGAATTGTTCTTCTTTAGATACTTCAATCAATTCATATCTTTTGGATAAGAAGTTTAATTCTTCTTCCCTAAGTGCAGGAGAGAAAACCAATGCCTCTGTCGGCGAAATGACATTAAATACACAGTCTAAATGGAGATATGATTTGTCTATCGGTATAGGTTGAACAGTATACTCTGAAAGGGATTGGTTAATATGCTCCAAGGCCTTCATGCTTGTTCTGCCACTTATTCCAATGTACACGATATCACGGTCAATGATGATATCTCCGCCTTCCACACTGTAACCTGAGAAAGGTGTATATGATAGGTGTTGTTCATCTAGCCACGACTTTAGGATTGTTTCTTCACCGGACCTAATATCACTGCCCATATTCGAAACAAAAACGGTATCTCCAAGGGTAAAGCCGATATCTCTTGTGAAAACCTGTTCTGGAAATTCTTCACTTGGAGGTAGACTATTTACATCGACCCCATTTTCCATCATGGCTTGAACAAAATTACGATGTTGCTTTGTTGCCAACGTCTCATCAATATTATCTTCCAAGAAATGTTTTTGTGTTTCGTTAATCACTTCCGCTATGCTCATATGAGTTGGCGGACACACAATCACCTTTTTTAATACTCCAAATTCATTTTCACATGTATGTTTTGTCACCTTATCCGTATATTCTAAATTAATTGTCATTTCGTACTCCTCCGATCATATATGTAAGTTGTTCTATGAACTCTATTCCCTAAACGGAGAATTACTTAAACATTTTAAAATAATAAAAATAAATATCCAAGGGTAACCGCCGAAAAGTAATCAAGGTCTCATATACATTGAAGTATTGGCCGGAGCTTGCCTTTACGCTTCATCCTTGACTGGTATGAGGACCTCTCTGCTCCTTTTTTCTCGTTACTGATGTCTTCATTACCTCTATGAACTGCCCCCTGTCAAGTAGACACTTGAAATAATAAAACAAGACTAAGCTGTCTTAGCCCTGTATTCTAACGGGCTAAGGCCGTTTAAACGTTTTTGATAGCGGTCATGATTATAAAATTGAATGTACTCATCAATCGCCTCTTCAAGATCGTCGAACGTTTCATATTTCTCCAAATAATACTTTTCGCATTTCAATGTCCCCCAAAAAGACTCTATTGGACCATTATCTATACACCGTCCAACTCGGGACATACTATGAGTCATGTTTGCTTTGTCAATTTTTCTTTTGAATTCAAGGTGGGTATATTGAAACCCTCGATCACTATGTAAAAGCGGCTGTTCACCATTCAACATGGTAGTTGCTTGATCCAAGGTTTTAAACACTAGCTGATTGTTATTTTTAAGTCCTAAAACATAACTAATAATAGCTCCATCATATAAATCTCGAATGGCACTCAAATAAGCTTTTGTGGCCTTACCGAACTTAAACTCTGTAACGTCCGTCACCCACTTTTCATTCGGCTTTTCCGCTTGGAATTCCCGGTTTAACAAGTTTTTGGCAATATGATTAGGGGTCGCTTTTTTATAGCGGCTCTTTTTTCTTCGAATAATACTTTGAATTCCTAAAACACGCATTAATCTATAGATTCGTTTATGGTTATAAGATGTTCCTAACCTTCTATTCAAAGTCATGGTCACTCTTCGATAACCATAAATCCCCTTCACTTTTTCGAATAAAGTAGTAATCTCTTTCATTAATTTTTCACTTTCCCGTTCACGTTTTGAAGGCTCGCGCTTCAACCATTTGTAATAGGCAGACCGGGCAATCTCCGCAATGTCACAGAGCATCACGATAGAAAATCCTTCTTCCTGTTCTAGTTCCTGAATAGCTAAATATTTCTCCTCATGGCGTACCTGACTTATTTTTGCCTCCTTTCGATCTCCTCTAACTTTTTTAGAAATGCGTTCTCAGCTCGCAATCGTTCATTTTCCCTTTCAAGCCTCTGCATCTCTCGCTGTATTTTCTGTTCAGGAGAAAGTTCCACTTCTTCCTTCTTCCGCCCACGTTTATCTTGGAGGGCTTCTTCGCCACCATTCTCATACTTTTTTACCCATTGATATACTTGTTGGTAAGAGACCTGAAAGGTCTCAGCTGCCTTATGAAAATCCAAGCCGTTCTCAAGATAATAGTGCACAATCTCTATTCGTTCATTTAAGGTAGTTTTTCTTTTGTTAGTCATAGTGAACTTCCTTCCTTTTGAAGTATCCTTTAGCTCTCTATGACTATTATAATTCTTAATCCATTTTTGGAGGACAGATTTACCTGAAATTTCATACTTCCTAACAAGTTCTTTTTGAGAGTACCCCCCCTTAAGGTATTCCTGGACTACCTTAAGCTTAAATTCCTTAGAATATTCATTCGAGACAGGGTATAAACCGTTCTCCCCCAGACTTTCATATCTATCTATCCAATTATATATTGTGGATGGACTAACGTTATTTATATGGGCTAAATCTGTAATTGTGTGCGTTCTATTTTCCCAAGCCCGTATGACGTTGATTTTGATATCGAAAGAGTTATCTTTTTTTGACATAATAAATACTCCCCTTAACGGAAACAGATTTTTGTTTTTTAATCTCTCTACTTAAAAGGGAGCATATCACTATGAAGACTTCTCTGCTCTTTTTTTCTCGTTACTGATGTCTTCATTACCTCTATGAAGACTTCTCTGCTCCTTTTTTCTCGTTACTGATGTCTTCATTACCTCTATGAAGACTTCTCTGCTCCTTTTTTCTCGTCATTGATGTCTTCATTACCTCTATGAAGACTTCTCTGCTCTTTTTTTCTCGTTACTGATGTCTTCATTACCTCTATGAAGACTTCTCTGCTTCTTTTTTCTCGTCACTGCTGTCTTCATTACCTCTATGAAGACTTCTCTGCTCCTTTTTTCTCGTCACTGCTGTCTTCATTACCTCTATGAAGACTTCTCTGCTCCTTTTTTCTCGTCACTGATGTCTTCATCGTAACGATCAGATGAAGAAATACCCTAACGATTATTCCACAATACAATTATTTAAAATAATAAAAAGCAAATCTAATCATCTGACTAGATTTGCTTTTTATTTTATTTACCGATAAACATTTGTGTCCAATAGTTGCCTTCTTCTACATAACCAACACCGATGTGCGTGAAATCTGGAGTTAGAATATTTTTACGGTGCCCTTCACTGTCCATCCATGCTTGAACCACTTCTTCTGGAGAACGTTGACCCATTGCAATATTTTCTCCGGCAGTATTATAGGAAATACCGTAGTCTCTCATCATATCGAATGGTGATCCATGAGTTGGACTTGTGTGAGAAAAGTAATTATTTGTTTGCATATCTTTGGACTTATCACGAGCAACGTTGCTTAATGAAGCATCAGCTTTAAGGTCTGATAATCCATTTTTGCGGCGCTCCGCATTTGTAAGTTCTATTACTTTCATTTCTGTTTCTGAAATACCTTCTGTTGATTCTTCAGCTTGCTGTTGATTATCGTCAGCAGGTTCTTCTGCAGGTTGATTTTCAGGTGGTGCAGCTTGCCCGCCTTGTGGAGCTTGTTTTTGTTCTGGCTGAGCCGGTGCAGGTTGCCCTTGTTGGCCCTGAGGTGTTTCCTGTTGGAACTTGTAAATCGCAAATGGTCCTTCTTGCTGGAATTTCTCAACATGCGGGAACTTTTCGCTTGGGATGGATGTGCTGAAAGAGTTTTGATCAATTGTTAAGTATCCATTGTTGATTTCTTGCACATCTGCACTTTGGCCCATACCTCGAGCATCGTTTCTTACATGTGTAATTCCATTGCCATTGTCATTATCCAGAAAAGCCGTGTTGTTGTTATTATCCATATTATCATTGTTGTTAGTTGCATTATTGTTACAACCGACCACTAATGATAATGCAAAAGCAGTAATTACCGTTACTTTCAAAAGTTTTGTCATTTGTACATCTCCTTTTCATCATTAATACTTTTTTAGTTTTGCAATTTCACCTGAAAGTATTATTGGTAATAATGATAAAAAAGAGATAAATTTGGTAACTGTGTTATCGTATCAGTTGTTCTAACACACGTTGAACCTGTAAACCTTCTTCAAAATCGACAAGAACCGCTTGTTCATTATTTAATCTTTTAACAAAATGTTCGACCAAGCTACCTTTTGAGTTAACTAACTCTGAATCCATAATCTCTACCCATTCTTTTCCTTTGTTGGCCAATTTGACCTTTCTCCAGTTAATTAATGAAAGGCTCTGATTTTCCCCATGTATAGTAAAGGAAATTTCTTCATTTTCCGCTTGCCCTACAAGTCCATCAATCAGAACACGCGCTTCATTTTCAAGAGTAAGCATGGCAATAACAGCTTGCTCGCTCAACTGAGAATCGAAAGGGTAATCCACATAACTTTTGACTTCTTTCACAGGACCGAAAAAATGGAGGATCATTTGAAGATAGTGTGGGGAGATTTCCCTGATGAATCCCCCTTGTTTCCTAGAATTTATCCAATTTGTTTGTTGCCAAGGTCTTGGCCACTGATCGAAGTGCATCTTTAAGGTAATGCGCTTTATTTTTCCAAATGAGTTTTTGCTGATAAGATCTTCTATCGTTGCAAATGCTTTTTCATATACAAGAGGAAAATGCATCGCATGTATTAAACCAGATTCTTCTGCAAGGCGTACCATAGCTTCTGCTTCTTCCTCAGAATTGGCAAGTGGTTTTTCACAAAGTACATGTTTTTTGTGTTGAAAAGCGGACATTACAACATCGTAATGAACAGCTGGTGGCACCGCGACATAGACAAAATCGATTTCATTTTGTTGCATGAGTTCATTGTAATCAGAAAAGTAAGCAATATTCCCGTATTCAAGGGCTGTTTCTTTTGCTAAATTTTTATTATAGTCGCACACTGCGGCGATTTGAATATTTTCGTTTTTATGGAATGCTGAAATTAGCCGCTGGCCCACAACCCCTAGCCCAACTACTCCAACTTTATATATTTTTTTCAATGTTTCTCCCCCTATGATAGCTTTAACAGTTGATTTCCGTTCCAGGCGCTTCGCTTTCCACTACAATCAACTTGGTTTTAGCATAATCTCTATCTCTTTAGTCGGCTAGCACTCGGATGAACTCTCTCATGTAGTCTGGAAGGTCTGGTGGTCTTCTGCTGGAAATGATATTTCCGTCGACAATTACGGCTTCATCGACCCACTCTGCTCCGGCGTTTATCATATCGTCTTTAATTCCAGGTGTACTAGTTACTTTTTTCCCTTGAAGTATTTTTGCTGAAATCAATACCCAGCCTGCATGACAAATTTGACCGATTGGTTTCTTTTGTTCGTCCATGGTACGAATCATGGTAAGTATATCTTCATATCTACGAAGTTTATCTGGCGACCATCCTCCAGGAACCAAGATGGCATCATAATCTGCTGGATTTGCATCGTGAAAAGAAATATCGGATTGAATCGGCACTCCATATTTTCCGATGTAAGTCGTACCTGCCTTTTCCCCTGCAATGACTACTTCTGCACCTTCTTCTCGCAAACGTAAAACCGGATACCAAAGCTCTAAATCCTCAAAATCGTCACTTACTAATTGGATTACTTTTTTGTTATGTAATTTCATAAAAACACCCTCCTTCACATGAATATAATTCCATTGTGAACGAGGGCATTGCGTTTTGCAAATTATGAAGAAGGTACAGCATCATATAGTAGTTTATCTGCTAATGCTAGCTGACTTTCTACTTGTTCGAAGGATGTGCCGCCTTCACTCTTTCTGGCGCCAACCACGTGTTTTGGATGAAGCAACTTGAAAATATCTTCTGCAAATAACGGGGAAAATTCCTTATACTCATCCAGTGTCAGGCCTAAGAGGTATTTATCCTGATTAATGGCATAAAGTACAATTTTCCCTATTATTTCGTGAGCCTGTCTAAATGGAAGACCTTTTGTCACTAAGTAATCGGCAATATCGGTTGCATTTGAAAAATCTTTTGATACTGCTTCATACATTTTTGTTTCATTTACTGTCATCGTGTGGATCATTGGTGCCAACAATTTCAAAGAACCGACCAGTGTCTTGACTGTATCGAACATCCCTTCTTTGTCTTCCTGCATGTCTTTGTTGTATGCCAATGGCAACCCTTTTAGGACTGTCAAAAGTCCAACGAGATTTCCGTATACTCTGCCAGTTTTAGCTCGAAGCAATTCTGGTACATCTGGATTTTTCTTTTGCGGCATAATACTTGAACCTGTACAGAAAGAGTCGTCTAGTTCAATGAATTGGAATTCCTGACTGGACCAAATGACCATTTCTTCTGAAAGGCGTGAAATGTGTGTCATGATAAGGGATGCATGAGATAAAAACTCGACGATAAAATCACGGTCACTGACGGCATCCATGCTGTTAGGGTATATTTTATCGAATCCTAATAAGGAGGCAGTCTGTGCTCGATCTATCGGGAAAGTGGTCCCGGCCAATGCACCCGCTCCAAGCGGTGACCAATTGATTCGCTTCAGGCTATCTTGTAAACGCTCCTTGTCACGCTCAAACATCCAGAAATATGCCATTAAATGGTGTGCAAATGAAACAGGCTGGGCGCGTTGTAAATGTGTGTAACCCGGTAAAATGGTTTCCACATTTTCCTTAGACTTTATTAAGATAGAACTTTGTACTTCTGTCAGCAGTGAAATGATCATTTCTGTTTGTTTTTTAAGATATAAGTGCATATCTGTTGCCACTTGGTCATTACGGCTTCTTCCTGTGTGAAGCTTTCCGCCTACCGGTCCGATTTCATCTATTAACAGTTTTTCAATGTTCATATGAATGTCTTCATGTGCAACGGAGAATTCGACATCGCCTGCATTTATTTTGTTTTGGATCACTTGGAGTCCATGTTGGATTGTTTTTGCGTCGTCTTTTGGGATGATGTTGCAGTCACTTAGCATTTGAACATGTGCCATGCTTCCTTGGATATCTTCTAGTGCGAGTTCTTTATCGAATTCGATGGATGCTGTGAACTCTTCTACTAGTTTGTTTGTTTCTTTTGTAAATCTTCCACCCCAGAGCTTTGTCATGTTGTTGCCTCCTTTTACTGTAAGTTTACGTATTAACTGTTGATTTCCGTTCCAGGCGCTTCGCTTGCCTGCGGGCGGTCCGGAAGCCTCCTTGCTACTTTGGAAGCCACTGGAATTTTTATGTTATAGAGGTTGTTTCGACATCCGCTGTTGATCTCCACAAATGGCTACGCATTCCTAGGGGCGCTGCTGGAGCCTCCTCGGCTTAGCCTGCAGGGTCTCCACTTAGCGCTTTCTCCCTCAGGAGTCTTCGCCCTTTGCTCCAATCAACAGCTAGAAATAACCATTAACATGAAATCTCCGTTTTCAGTGGCCTCCGCGGGGTCTCCCCTGTCCCTTCCTCCCACGGGCGTCTGCGCACCTTCCACTACAATCAACAAGGTTACTGGAAGTTACTCCATCTATTAAAGTGTCACTTTTTGTTTGTTGTGGATTTCTGCGTATACTTTTGTAGGAAGTCCCCAGAGTTTGATGAACCCTACTGCTGCATTATGATCAAACATATCCCCTTTGGAATAGGTTGCAAGCTCTTCATTGTAAAGGCTGTATAGCGATTGGCGTCCTACTACAGTATGATTGCCTTTTTGTAGTTTCACGCGAATTTTCCCTGTTACATTTTTCTGTGTCTCTTCAATAAATGCTCCTAGTGCGTTCACTAATGGAGAGTACCACAGTCCTTCATAGATGACTTTCGCCATTTGCTCATCAATGGTAGATTTAAACTGGCTAACTTCTCTTGGAAGTGTCAAAAACTCCAGTTCCTTATGTGCTTGAATAAGAATAAGAGCTGCAGGGTTTTCGTATACTTCTCTTGATTTGATTCCGACCAAGCGGTTTTCGATATGATCGATTCTTCCAACCCCATGTTTTCCCCCAACCAGATTTAGTTCTTCGATTAAATCAACCAGGCCCATTTGCTTATCATTTAGTGCTACCGGTACACCCTTTTCAAAACTTATTTCAACGTATTCCGGTTGATCTGGTGTCAGTTCAATCGGGTTAGTCCAATCAAAAGCAGCTTCTGGTGCTTCATTCCATGGATTTTCCAGCACCCCTGCTTCACATGCTCTGCCCCAAATATTTGCATCGATGGAAAATGGATTTTCCAAATTAACCGGGATTGGGATGTTATGCTTAACTGCGTATTCAATTTCCTCGTCTCTTGTCATCCCCCACTCACGAACAGGTGCAATGACTTTCAAATTAGGATTTAGTGCTTGAATGGAAACTTCAAAACGAACTTGATCGTTCCCTTTCCCGGTGCAACCATGTGCCACCGCTACCGCTCCCTCTTCCTCTGCTACTTGTACAAGCAGCTTTGAAATAAGCGGACGAGACAATGCGGATGATAGAGGGTATTTCCCCTCATACATCGCATTTGATTTTAGTGCAGGTACAATATAATCTTTGGCAAGCATCTCTTTTGCATCAACCATAATAGCTTTAATTGCACCGACATCGAGAGCCTTTTGTTTAATCGATTCCAAATCTTTGCCCTCTCCAACATCAAGACCAAGCGCTATCACATCATAGCCATATTTCTCTTGTAACCATTTAACAGAAACAGAAGTATCAAGTCCTCCAGAATAGGCCAAAACCACTTTTTCTTTTTTCATATCAATTTCCTCCTCTGGTATAAAAATCTACGTTATTGTATTTTTATACATTTTAGTGTAAAAAAATTTAGTTGCCGAGCAAAGCCTTCAAAATGGCTTTTTGTGCATGAAGTCTGTTTTCAGCTTCATCAAATACAACAGAATGGGGTCCATCAATGATTTCAGCAGTTACCTCTTCCCCGCGGTGTGCTGGCAGGCAGTGTAAAAAGATGAAATCTTCCTTAGCATGTTTGCAAAGCTCTTTATTTACTTGATAAGGCGCAAAAACTTTAAGTCTTTTTTTTGATTCTGCTTCTTGGCCCATACTGGTCCACACGTCTGTTACGACTACATCTGCGTCTTTGATCATTTCAACAGGACACTCTCCGACCTGTATAGAAGAACCTGTTAAGAGAGTTTCCTTCTTCATTGAGGTGAGTATGGACTGATCTGGTTTGAAACCAGGAGGACAAGCGATGGAAATGTCCATGCCGACTTTTACTGCACCTTCTATTAAAGAATGAGCCATATTATTGTTGCCATCGCCCAAATAACAAATTTTTAAGCCTTTTAATTTCCCCTTATGCTCTTTGATGGTCAAAAGGTCTGCCAATACTTGAGCAGGGTGATGTGAATCGGTAAGGCCATTAATGATTGGGACGTCCGAATGACGTGCAAAATCTTCTAATATCTCATGGTCAAAGGTCCGTATCATCAATCCATCTACATAACGGGACAGAACTTTTGCTGTATCTGCCGGTGACTCGCCCCGCCCTAATTGAATATCATTGGAACTTAGGAAAATGGCATGACCACCAAGTTGCAGCATGCCGACTTCAAACGATACTCTTGTTCTTGTAGAAGCCTTCTCAAATAGCATGGCAAGAACTTTACCTTGTAAAAATGGATGAGGTATTCCCTCTTTTTGATATTTTTTTAGTTTAATAGCATCTTCTAATAAAAAATAAATATCTTCTTGTGAAAAGGATCCAAGTGTCAAAAAATGAGATTGACTAATGTGATAGGTCTCCTTGTTCGTTTCCCATTTTAGTACACTTTGCATAAATATTCAACCTCTCTCTTTTTATTTTTTATATAATCTTTTATAGTTTGATAATTTTGATGGATGGTATCTTCCAGCATAATGGCTTGTTGAGCGGTTTCTAAACAAGTAAAGGTTCTTATTCCGTTCATGGTGCATAATGCTCTGTACACCGCTCCGTTACGCGCCTTTTCTCTTCCAATTGTAGGGATGATGATTGCCGCAGCAAACTTCTCCATTTTTAATACTTTGTCTATATCCTTTTGAAAAATACTGCTCACTTTTACATTATTTTCTTTTAAGAAATCAGCTGTCCCTATTGTTGCCATGATAGAAAATCCTTTGTTCACAAGTTCTTTCATAAGTGGAAGAGCATTCTCTTTTTCACGATCTGCAATGGAGCAAAAAACTATCTTTTCTTCTTGCATGAGAGAGAATGAGCTCTTTTTACCAAGGAACAATGCTTTACTCAACGCCTCTTCTAACGTCATGCCAAGTCCGATAATTTCTCCAGTAGACTTCATTTCTGGTCCTAAAACATGATCCACATCTTTTAATTTTGTATTGGAAAAGACAGGTGCTTTGACGGTCCAGAAACCCGGATTTTCTCCTAGTCCAGATTGACTAAGCTTCTCGCCTAATTGTGCTTTGATTGCAAGTTCAATCATTGGAACATCTGTCACTTTACTCACAATCGGGACTGTTCTGGATGCTCTTGGATTTACTTCTAACATATAGATATTATCGCCATTAATAACAAACTGAATATTGGCAATGCCAATTATTTGCGCTGCATTACATATTTTCTTTGTATACTCTACTAGTCTTTCTTTCATCTGGTTTGATAGGGAAATGGAAGGAAGCACTGCAAGGCTGTCACCTGAATGAACTCCTGCCTTTTCAATATGTTCAAAAATGGCTGGGATATATATTTGCTCTCCGTCTGAAATGACATCCAACTCGCATTCAAGTCCCGGCACATAAAGGTCTACTAATAAAGGCCATAATGACTCATTATGTTGGTGTATATCATGAAATGAGTTAATTTCTTCATCGTCATAAATGGTGTACATAGACTGCCCTCCTATCACATAGGAAGGACGTACCAATACCGGATATCCTAAAGCCTGTGCTTCTGCTTTTAATTGACTGCTTTGTTCCACTATTTTTCCTTCTATATGAGGAATGCCTTCTGATTCCAATAATGCATAGAAGTGGGATCGGTCCTCTAGCTTGTCAATTGATTCGATACTAGTTCCTGCGATTATGGCACCTTCATCCTTTAGTCCCTCAGCAAGATTGATGGCAGTCTGACCTCCAAATTGAATAAAGACGAGGTCCACCTTTTCTTTTTGGATAATTGGTACGATATCTTCTATTGTAATAGGTTCGAAGTAAAGTTTATCTGCTACTGAAAAGTCGGTACTGACGGTTTCGGGATTATTGTTTACAACAATTGTTTCATAGCCGGCTTTCTTTAATGCTTTCACTGCATGAACAGAGCAATAGTCAAACTCGATTCCTTGACCGATACGGATTGGACCAGAACCAATAACAAGTGCTTTTTTGTTCTCACTAACATCTACCTCATCCGCTCCATTATAGGTGGAATAGTAGTATGGTGTGATAGCTTCAAATTCAGCAGCACATGTGTCCACCAATTTATAGGATGGAAAGAGTTGATTTTTTTTCAAGTGCGACATTAATGCAATACTCTCGCACCCTAATAACGAACAAAGTCTCTCATTACTTATATTTTGGTGTTTAGCTTTCTTTAAGAAGTCAAGCTCTAATGTATCTAAACACTTAGTGGAAAGATGTTTTTCAAGCATGACCATTTGGTTTAATTTATGAAGAAACCACTTATCAATAAACGTCATTTCCTGTATGGATTCTATGGACATGCCCTGTCCTAAAGCATGAGTAATCGCAAAAAGTCTCAAATGAGTCGGTTCCTTAAGTAATTCCAACCATTGATTTTCATTCATTACGTCTAATGCTGGATGGGTGATTCCATTTATTTTCATCTCCATAGAACGTAGTCCTTTATTTAATGCTCCTTCAAATGTGCGGTCAATGGCAAGTACTTCTCCAGTCGCCTTCATTTGCGTACTGAGGGTGGAATCAGCTTCTGGGAATTTATCAAACGGAAACCTCGGTAGTTTTACTACTATATAGTCCAGAGCAGGTTCAAAGGAAGCGAAGGTGGATCCTGTTATAGGATTTATAATTTCGTCCAAGTGATAACCGATGGCACATTTTGCTGCAATTCTTGCAATCGGATAACCAGTTGCCTTTGATGCAAGGGCAGATGAACGGCTGACTCGAGGATTCACTTCAATAATATAGTAATTATCTGAATTAGGATCCATAGCAAATTGAATATTGCAACCCCCGACAATTTTCAAGTTTCTTATTATTTTTAAACTCGCATTTCTTAAAATATGATATTGTCTATCTGTGAGTGTTTGGGAAGGTGCCACCACAATGGAATCTCCCGTATGAACGCCGACTGGATCGAAGTTTTCCATATTGCACACGATTATGCATGTGTCATTTTCATCTCTCATTACCTCATACTCTACTTCTTTCCAGCCTTTAATGCTTTTTTCCATTAATACTTGATTTATAGGACTTAGATGCAACCCTTTTTTCAGTAACATATGAAGCTCTTGATCGTTATAGGCAAATCCCCCGCCTTCCCCGCCTAATGTATAAGCAGGTCTAACAATGATCGGGTATCCAATTTTTTTTACAAAATCCATTCCTTCTTTTATAGAGTGGACAATTTGAGATTCGGGTATTGGTTCATTCAATTCCATCATAAGTGTTCGAAAAAGTTCTCTGTCTTCTCCTTGTTGAATGGAGGCGACGGATGTTCCAAGAACAGAAACATTATGTTTCTTCAAGATATCTTTACCCGAAAGCTCTACTATCAGGTTCAGTGCTGTCTGCCCGCCGAGCGTTCCGATAATTCCGTCCGGCTTCTCTTTCTCGATAATTTTTTCTAGACTTTCCACTGTTAAAGGTTCCATATAAACATGATCTGCAATATCGGAATCCGTCATGATGGTTGCTGGATTATTGTTAACAAGGACTACTTCTATTCCCTCTTCTTTAAGGGCAAGACAAGCTTGTGTGCCGGCATAGTCAAACTCCGCTGCTTGACCGATGACGATGGGTCCTGAACCAATTACCAACACTTTTTTTATTTTCTCATTAAATGGCATATGACATTACTCCTGTTTTTTCGTGGATGATAGTTAAAAACTTTTCGAAGATGAAATTAGTATCCTGCGGACCAGGGTGTGCTTCCGGGTGAAATTGAACACTCAGAGCAGGAAGATGTTTATGTTGTAGGCCTTCCACTGTCCCATCGTTAATATTTTTGTAGGTGATAGAAAAAATCTCATGATTGATAGATTCCTCTTTTACGTTATAGCTGTGATTTTGGGACGTTATAAAAACTTTCCCTGTTGCAAGATCTTTCACTGGGTGATTACCGCCTCGATGTCCAAAAAGCAGCTTTTCTGTTATTGCACCAAATGCCAGTGCTAACAATTGATGCCCTAGACAAATACCTAGCGTCGGAAACTTTTCTGCAATGTTTTTTATTTTTGGAAGGTGATTTTTTAAGACTTCTGGATTTCCGGGTCCATTGCTTAGCAATACGCCATCAGGTTGAAGTGCTTGCAACTCTTGCAAACTTGTGGTGTATGGGACCACTGTCACCTGACAATCTGCATAAAGCAGCGCCTCTAAGATAGACTTTTTATATCCATAATCCAGCAAAACAATATGAGGGCCTTTCCCTGGATAGTTTTTCACTTTAGAAGTGGATACGTATTCCACCCAATTTTCTGTTTCTTTCACCGTGGGAAAGTCTTTAACAGAATCCGTAATGTATCCTTTTACGGATCCACTTCTACGTATGGTTTTAACGAGCTCTCTTGTATCTACATCACTTAGGCCGCTGATGTTTAATTTCTCCAAAAGTTCAGGTGCTGCTACTTCAGAAGAGTAGTGGTTAGGCAAATGACACGCCTCTCCCATAATGACGCCTTTAGCGTAAATGCTCTCTGCTTCATAATCTTGAGGGTTTATGCCATAGTTTCCAATTAACGGATAGCAAAAGACGATAATTTGACCGGCATAGGAGGGGTCTGACATGATTTCTTGATAACCTGTCATACTGGTGTTAAAAACCACTTCCCCAATCGCACCCTCCTTACTTCCTATTAACTTACCGGGGAAAACCTCCCCTGTTTCCAGTACTAAATATCCATTATCCATGATGTACCTCCCTAAACTTCTGTAGAACCTTAGTGAATTTTTGAACAAAAGAGTTTACTTCTTCTTCTGATACAGTAAGGGGAGGAAGTAGTCTTACCACATTGGGACCGGCAGTCAAGATTAACAGTTTTTCTTCTAATGCTAATTTGACCAAATCCACTGCATTTCCGCTAATTTCGAGACCAAGCAGCATGCCTATTCCCCTTATTTCCTTGATAAAAGAAAATTCCTCTTGAAACCTTTCAAGCTCACTTAGAAGTAATCGACTCTGCTCCCCTGTTTTGTTAAGAAATTCGGGTTCGCATATCACATTTAATGTTGTCATTCCGGCAGTGCTTGCCAAGGGGTTTCCACCAAAAGTGCTTCCGTGCATTCCAGGAAAAAAAGCAAGGGCGACTTCCTCTTTAGCTAGCATTGCACCAATTGGAAACCCAGATCCCAGTCCTTTCGCAAGTGTCATGATGTCTGGCTCTAAATGATATTGTTCGTATAAGAATAAACTCCCTGTACGCCCCATTCCCGTTTGTACTTCATCAACAATAAGCAGAATCCCATTTTCTTTACATATGTCCGACAATCTCTTAACCCAATCAGGATTAGCCGGAACCACTCCCCCCTCGCCTTGAAGAAGTTCGAGCATAACGGCAGTTGGAGCCATATCTTTTATAGTTTCGAGAGAATCAAAATCATTATAAGGCAAGTGGATAAATCCCTCTGGCATTGGTTCAAATCCGGACTTTATTTTTTCTTGCCCTGTAGCAGCCACTGTAGCCAAGGTTCTGCCGTGAAAGCTTTGTTGAAAAGTCACCATGTTAGCTTGCTTATCGCCATTTTTGTTAGCAAAAGCTCTTACAAGCTTAATGGCAGCTTCGTTTGCCTCTGCGCCGCTATTACAAAAGAACACTTGATCAAAACATGTTTTTTCCGTTAAAAGGCAGGCAAGCTCTTCCTGTTTCGGAACATGATAAAGGTTGGACGTATGCCAAATCTGAGATAATTGCTCCGTAAGAGCCTTCTCTACTTCAGATGGACAGTGTCCGAGATTGCATGTTGCTATGCCGGAAGTGAAATCAAGATACTCTTCATTGTCATCAGACCAGACAAGCGTTCCCTTTCCTTTTTGGATGGATAAAGGCAGCCTGCTGTATGTATTCATGATGGGTGAGTAGTTACTAGTAGTTTTAAACACTTTCCTCCATGACCTCCTCAAGATAAAATGAAGTACCAAAGCGATGATCGTTTATAGCAAAGCTTGTGAGGGCATCATACTCCGTGCCATTTATAATACCTACCATACTTACGCCTTGCGTCAAGCATTGAACGGCTGCCTCCACTTTTGGGATCATCCCGCCGGTAATTTGATTCTCTTCTATAAGTCTATAAACTTCTAAATCTGATAAACTTGAAGCAATAGAGCCTCCTACCTGCACCCCGTCAACATCAGTGATCATGCATAACGGAGATCGGAAAGCAATAGAGATAGCCGCGGCGGCCAAATCCGCATTGACATTATAATGCTGACCGTTTGTATCAACAGCCACTGGTGAAATGATTGGTATGATTCCTTTTTGCATGATAGCAGTCAATAACTCTGCGTTGACCTCCACAATCTCTCCAACAAAACCAAGCTCTTCTGCATTGGAAATCGGTTTTGCAACAAGTAACTTTCCATCCACCCCACTTAACCCTACTGCATTTCCCCCAGCTTTCATTATCTGGCGTACAAGATGCTTGTTCATCGATCCTGACAAGACCATCTCCACAACTTCCAATACAGGTTCCGTCGTTTTTCTTAAACCGTTGACGAAAGTGGTTTCCACATTTAGTGTGGATAGAATATTCGAAATAGAAGGTCCTCCTCCATGAACAACGATTGGTTGAATATAATGCTTGGTTTTTAATTCTACTAATTCAGTAAAAAAAGACGGTGGAAGTTTCTCCACTGTACTGCCCCCACACTTTATTACGAGCGACTTCATTGTTTGGCCTCCTTTTATGTTCGATATGATGCATTAATTCGTACATAATCGTAGGACAAATCACACCCCCACGCAGTAGCATGTTCACTTCCTGATAAAAGGTCTACAACTATGTCTATTTTTTCATTCTTAAGATATGATTTAGCTTCTTCTTCGCAGAATGTAACAGGCATCCCATCCTCCACGATTAAGATGGGTCCAATCATCACTTTAATTTTCTCCGTATCAATGGTGATTCCACTATACCCAACAGCCGACACAATCCGTCCCCAATTCGGATCCTGGCCAAAAACCGCCGTTTTTACCAAACTCGAACCGACAATGGTTTTAGCAATCACTTGGGCATCGTGCGCTGTTACTGCCCCATTTACTTGTACTTCAATTAGCTTTGTAGCACCTTCACCATCTCGTGCTATCTGTTGAGAGAGTGATTGGCAAACTATTTGAAGTCCTTCTTTAAAAAGAGCATATTCTTCGTCATCTTGCGTCCATTTTTCATTTCCAGCCATCCCATTTGCCAATACAAGCACCATGTCATTTGTACTTGTATCTCCGTCCACGGTAATCATATTAAATGTCTCTGCCGTTACTTCTCTTAAAGCTTGTTGTAATGCTTCATGTTCTATATTGATATCTGTTGTGACAAATCCAAGCATCGTTGCCATGTTGGGGTGTACCATTCCCGAGCCTTTTGCCGCTCCTGCTATTGTATAAACTTTACTTTCGGTCTCTAACTGAAGACATATATGTTTCGTAAAGGTGTCTGTCGTCAGAATAGCTTCTTCAAAAGATGGCGCATCATACCCGTTTACAAGTGCTGATATCGATTTCACACCTGTTACGATCTTGTTCATTGGCAGTTGTTCCCCTATCACTCCTGTGGAAATAACTGCAACATCGTTCTCATTAAGACAGGCTTTCTCGGCAAATACTTCTCTCATTTTATAAGCTTTTTGTAATCCTTCTTTTCCTGTACATGAGTTAGCATTACCTGAGTTAACGATGACGCCTTGAAGCGTTCCGTTGGTGTTGATACTTTCTTGTGAAACTTTAAGCGGTGGTGCCTGAAATTGATTGGTTGTGTAGACTGCTGCAGCGGTTGCAGGAACTTGACTATAAATCCAGCCCAGATCTTTTCGTTTCCGTTTTATTCCGCAGTGTAGCCCACCGGCTGAAAAGCCATTTGGTGTGCATATATTTCCTTGTTCCACGGTAATCCATTTTTCTTTTTTCGCTAATACATCCACTTTCATATCCTCACCTCTTATTTATGGATAAACTGGAGTGATCTTAAGTCCTGTTTGTTCATTCCAGCCGTTTATGATGTTCATGTTTTGAACTGCCTGCCCGGATGCACCTTTCATTACATTATCAATGACAGATACGATGGTGATTCTGTTGGTTCTTTCGTCCACTGCTATTCCAAGATCACAATAGTTGGAACTATAAACTTCTTTAGTGGCGGGCCATTGGTTCTCCTGTCTGATTCGAACAAAATACTCTTTTCGATAGAATTCATGATATAGTTCTAATGCATCTTTCGTGGACAAAGATTGTGCCAAGTCACAATAGATTGTGCACATTATCCCCCTCGACATTGGTACAAGATGTGGTGTAAATGTGATTGTGGCATCAGAATGGGTATAGGTTTGAATAACTTGTTCCATTTCCGGGATGTGTTGATGGTTTCCTAATTTATAAGCTTTTACATTTTCATTAACTTCGCAATAATGAGTGCCCATGGAAGCTTTTCTGCCAGCGCCGGTTACTCCAGATTTACCATCGATGATAATGCTGTTTAGGTGAACTAAGTTGTTCTTTAATAAAGGTGCAAGACCGATTAATGTTGCTGTGGGATAGCATCCTGGGTTGGCAATTAAAGTCGCATTTTTGATATCTTCTCTAAAAAGTTCTGGCAGCCCATATGTAGATTTTTGTAAAACACTAGTCGGCGCTGATGAATATTTATACCATTTGTCGTATAAACGAGAATCTTTTAACCGATGATCCCCAGAGAGATCTATGCAAGGAATCTCCTCATCTACAAATCTATGAACATGATTTTTAGCAACTCCAGAGGGAGTAGCAAAAAAGAACAAATCGGCTCTTCCCAATATATCGTCTACATTCATTTCTTCTAATCTGCACTCAGAAATGCCTTCTAAATGGGGATATTGTTCGGTGATGAGTGTTCCACTTGTAGAATGGGAACCCAGAAAACTCAACTCCACTTCTGGATGTTGCTTTAAAATTCTTATAAGTTCTGCACCGCTATATCCGTTCGCTCCGATAATTCCAACCTTCAAGATTTTCATCCTCTCCATGCGTTTATAATATGAATTATTATAACTACGTATGTATAAAAATACAATATGTTTTTTGAAAAGAATAAAAAAAGATGACCTTAGATTTTCTCCAAGGTCATCTTTTTCAAATTTTACTCACCCAAAGCCGCAATCGTTTTGGCCAATAATTCTGTTCGTTCTGTAAGAGATGGAATTTCTAAATACTCTTCTTCACTATGGGCATTTCCTCCAACCGGACCCATCCCGTCAACGGTGGCAATACCCATTGCAGCAGTAAATGAGGCATCCGATCCACCGCCTGTAGCAGTGTCTTTCACCTCAACTCCTATCTGTTCGCCAACTTTCTCAATGACATGTAACAAAGATTCTGTTCGTGCCGTTTTCTCCATAGGTAGCCGGTTCATTTCCCCTACCAGCTCGACCTCTGTACCTTTGACATCTGTTGATGCACAAATCTTTTCCAATTTTCGTTCAATAGGTATTGCCTGTTCTCGTTCTGTGATTCTGATGTCTACATGGGCAATAGCACTGTCAGATACAGTATTGACAGATGATCCTCCCTCAATCAAGCCTACATTGACACTGATTCCCTTAGAATGATCATTGAGTGCGTGTAACTGTATTACTTTATGAGCAAGCTCTTCAATCGCACTTCTTCCCTTTTCCGGCTCAATTCCGGAATGCGCTGCCCGCCCACGTACATTTATCGTATATTTTCCTTTTCCTCTTCTTGCTGTCACAAGGGAACCGTCTTTCCTTGCAGGTTCCATAATAAGCGCATATTTTTTATCTTTTGCTTTGCTCTCTATTAAAGATTTTGAAGACGGAGATCCTATCTCCTCATCACTGTTCAGCACAAGAACAACATCCTGATATGCTTTAGAATGAGAGTGAATTAACGCTTTCATCGCATAGAGTATGGAAACTTGGCTGGCTTTCATATCAATGACACCAGGTCCATATGCCCTGCCGCCTTCCACTTTGAACGGTCTACTTTGTACGGTACCGTTAGGGAACACCGTATCCATATGTGCCACTATTATTATTTTGGGATCTTTTGCTAAAGGATGTTGGATGACTAGGTGATTTCCATACTTTTCTTCCTCTAACACTTGTACCGAAAATCCGATAGACCGATACTCCTTTGATAAAATAGATCCAATCTGATCTATTCCCTCTTTAGAGGTCGATCCACTATCAATATTGACTAGTTTCTCCAACAACTCTAGCATATTTGATTGGTTATTTTGTAAATACTCTTTCATCTTACTCTCTCCTGACATATTAGACGCATACACTATTTTATATACATATATTTATTCTCATCCTTCATTATACCTTTTCTACTTATTAAGTCCTATATTTCCTTTATTCTACCTATTATAAAAGTTCAAACCCTTTTTTTTGAAAAAAGCTTTTTTATCTGAATAAACAATCTATTATGCTTCACCTCCAAACTGTGGTATAGTATAAATGCGATGAGCTGAATTGTGTAAGTCGACGGACGCGCTCTTTGAGCAAGGCATGAATGTGGTCATGCTGTCCCTCGCCTCAATACGCAGGAAGGCACCTTTATAGGTGCCTTCTTTTTTTGCTACTTTTCCTCCATTTCTGCTATACTGTCTACATCTATTAGAGAAAGAAGGTATTATTTTGATACGTTTTGGCGTGATCGGAACCAACTGGATAACAGAATCATTCATCAATGCAGCACTAGAGTCTGAAGATTTCCGTTTAACGGCTGTCTATTCTAGAAAAGAAGAAACCGCAAAGAATTTTGGGGAAAAATTCAGTGTAACTACTACATATACAGATCTTAATGAGTTTTCAAGAAGCAACGAATTTGATGCAGTTTATATAGCCAGCCCTAATTCCCTGCATGCAAAGCAAGCGATTGCCTGCATGAACCAAGGTAAACATGTGTTATGCGAAAAACCGATAGCAACAAATACTAGAGAATTATCGGAAATGATAGCTGCGGCAAAAAGAAATAACGTGGTTTTGATGGAGGCAATGAAAAGCACCCTCCTTCCAAACTTCTTGGCAGTGAAAGAAAACCTGCATAAAATTGGGAAAATAAGACGTTATGTCACGAGTTATTGTCAGTATTCTTCCCGCTATGATAAGTACAAGGAAGGTACGGTACTTAATGCTTTCAAGCCCGAGTTTTCCAATGGAGCTTTAATGGACATTGGTATCTATACCATCTATCCAATGGTGGCGTTGTTCGGCAAGCCGAAAGCTTTATTTGCCATGGCCCATATGCTTGAATCGGGCGTCGATGGGCAAGGAAGTATCTTGTTCCAGTATGATGGAATGGATGCTTCGGTTGCCTATTCTAAAATAGCAAACTCCTACCTTCCTTCCGAAATACAAGGCGAAGAAGGAACGATCATTTTAGATACCATCCATACACCAGAAAAAATACGGATTAAATATAAAGACGGTTCGGAGGAAGATATTACGGTTTCTCAAAAAGATCAGTCTATGTTTTACGAAGCAGAAGAGTTTATTCGCCTTATTAAATTTGGGGAAAAAGAATCTTCCATCAACTCTCTTAATACTTCCCTGCAAACGATGGAGTTAATAGAAGAAGCCCGCAAACAAATAGGTCTTGTCTACCCGGCAGACCAAAGTTAACCTATACTTCTGAAAGAATCGCCTGTTGCATACGGACGGTTCTTTTTTATATGGTTTCATTTAACTTTTAACTTAAGGTAAAGCTATGAAGACAGCTCTCGTTCTTTTTTGTGCGTAGACAGGTCCTCATTGCACGGATGAAGACAGCTCTCGTTTCTTTTTGTGCGCAGAGAGGTCCTCATCGCACGGATGAAGACAGCTCTCGTTCCTTTACGTGCGTAGACAGGTCCTCATCGCACGAATGAAGACATCCTCCGTTCCTTTTTCACCCAAGACAGGTCCTCATCGCTCGGATGAAGACATCCCACATTCCTTTTTCACCCAAGACAGGTCCTCATCGCTCGGATGAAGACATCACACGTTCCTTTTTTACCCAAAACAGGTCCTCATCGCTCGGATGAAGACATCCCACGTTCCTTTTTCACCCAAAACAGGCCCTCACCGCTCGGAGAAAGACATCCCACCACGAAAGGTCCTCATCGCACAGAATAAAAGTCTTCCCCTCCAGCAAGGGCCCATCAAAAACTAGCGTTTATTGCATATTATTAATAGTTTTTACGCCTATTTTGCTAAATCTAGTAAAAATGGACGTTTGCTAGGGGACAGGCGTCCACTCTCTTCTCTCGTAAATACATAGTATGTGGTAGATAAGAAAAAGGGGGTGTAAGAATGGCAGATAGCAAAGATATGCAACGAGAGATTTCAAAACTCACCCAGGCAACAACAAACATGATGCTTCAAAATGTTTTAAAGAAACACAATGTGAAACTAAGTGGAGATAACTTCTCCAAAGAGCAAAAAGCGCAGCTGAAGAAATTGGTTGCAGACATCCAGGACTCTTTCGGGAAAATGGAAAAACTTCAAAAAGAAGAAAAAAAATAAAAAATTTATCAAAATGGGGGATTTAAATAATGAGTAAAGATTGGTTATTCGGTGGAAGAAGCTGTGGCTATGATCATGGCTGTGGAAATAATGGTGAATGGAATGCTTTAGCAGCAGGAAGCAGACATCCACTTGACAATGATGGTGTAGCTCAAGAGGCTGACCAAGTAAACAAAATGATTCAAAAATCTTATGAGCAAATAGTAATTAAAGATTCTTGCGATATTGAAGTAACAACTACTGACACAAAAATTGCTGTTTCTCTTCAAGCTGCAATTCAAGCTGCTATCGCTCTAGTAATCAGTGTAAGTATCGCAGATAGCAACAAAGCTGAGCAAGTAATCCAAGAATTGCTTCAAAGCTCCAAATCCGTACAAGTAAATCACCAACAAACGTATATTCAAAACTCTCGTGGTGTAAAAGTAACAACTACAGACACTGACCTAGTACTAAACATCCAGCTACTTCTTCAACTATTGATTGCACTTGTTGTAGCTGTAGACATTTTATAATCTTGCTGAAGACTTGCCCGCTTCAGCCAAAGTTTTCAAAAAAAACACCTGCCATGTAACACTCCTTCTTATCTAAAGTGCCGGAAAAAACACCTGCAATTCCTGCCAAAGCATATCCTAGCCTCCTTGCTACCCATCTTACACCACACCTAAGAATAGTTCGGAAAAGTGAAGACCAGAAAGTTGGTCTTCTTTTTATTGTTTGGTGGAATGACAAATCTAGTCTTTTGCCTAGTTTTCTTAAAAACACGCGCAAATCCATGGCACTCTCATAAGATAGTGTAGTTAAATAACCTATTTTAAAAAAAGGAGTTACGTTATGCGAGAGAAAAATAACAACCTGCTTCCCACCCCTAAATTATACCATCAGAGGGAATCCGTCTCGTCCAACCAGCAGGATTTTCGAAAAAACTATTTAGCAGAAATTTTGAAACAACAAGAAGAAACGAATTTGACTGTTTCTCGGACAGTTAAGAAGATTAATGAACAATTACAGCATAGTATATCTACCCAGGAAAATAATCATCAAATTCTACTGGATAAGTTATACTCCCAGGAAGAAGCTCAAAAAGATTTGTCAGAAATGATAGCATTTCAAGATTTAAATGTCCGGAAGGTATACGACAAAGTACTTGTGCACGAAAAAAGTCATGAGGATTTTACCCTTAAACTAAATAATCAAGATAAAAATTATGGGCAACTTCTAGAATTATTAAAAGTCCAATCATTATTAAGTGAGGAACTTCAAGAGAATATCTCATCACATGAAGAAAGCAGTAAAGAGGTAAAGCAAAGACTGGATAAATTAGAAATGTCATTGGAAGAAGAAAAGCTATTGAGTCAGGCTACATTAGATCAGTTGGCATTCCAAGAGAATCTGACCCAAGGCATTCACACCAAGTTAGAGAAATATGAAGAATTGTATGAAGACATACATTCAAAATTACATGATCAGGAACATTTTTACCAAGAAATAAATAATAAATTACAAGTTCAAGAAATGTTTCACCAATCAGTAATGGAGCGTATGGACAGCCAAGATATTGCCTCCCAGAAAATTGCCGAACAGCTCAACACCTTGAGACAAACGTTGGTGGATAAATTGGAAACCGCCATTTCTTCCATTGATAGCAAATATAAGCAAACACTAAACTACTTGAGTGGAAGTATGATCGGGTTAAAAGAAAGAATTATTCAAAAGCCTCCAGTTGAAAACGAAAATAATGAAATGAAAAAAGTAGAAGTGAAGCAAGAGTAGTCTTCGGGCTGCTCTCTTTTTTCGTTTGATTTTTCTGAAGATTCATACTAATATTTAACTAGCACTTACTTTTCTATTATGGAGGTTTGGACGATGGCAGAGTTAGTACATAAAACAATTGGTGATTTATTTGATGAAACCGTAGCACGTTACCCTGATAAAGAAGCTGTAGTGTATGTGGAAACTGGATTGCGCTATAGCTATAAAGAGTTTCAGCAAATCTGTAATCAAGTATCGAAAGGTTTAATGAATCTAGGAATTAAAAAAGGAGATCATATTGCCGTTTGGGCAACTAATAAACCTGAATGGTTAATTACCCAATACGCCAGTGCAAAGATTGGAGCAGTTTTAGTAACAGTCAATACTAGCTATCAATTGAAGGAACTAGAATATCTGTTACGTCAATCAGAATCCACCACCCTTCTTCTAATGGACAACTTTAAAGGGGTAAGCTACTTGGATATGCTTCAAGAATTATGTCCAGAGCTTGCAAACTGTGTTCCCGGAGAACTAACATCTACTCGTTTACCTAAATTAAAGAATGTCATTTATATGGGCAGCGAAAGTCACCCTGGTATGTTTACATGGGATGACTTGTTGAATAATTCATCTACCATTACAGATGAAGAATTACTGGCCAGGCAAAATAGTACAAATTATGAAGATGTCATCAACATGCAATATACATCTGGGACAACAGGCTTCCCAAAAGGAGTCATGCTCACCCACTCCAATATCATCAACAATGCCATTAATGTGGCGGAATGCCAAAAGCTTACCGCTGAAGATAGAATATGCATTCCGGTTCCGTTTTTCCACTGCTTTGGATGTGTGATGGGAACTTTAGCTACTGTGGCTACAGGAGCGACGATGGTTCCTCTGGTTATGTTTGATCCACTATTGGTTTTGAAAGCGGTGGAACAAGAAAAATGTACAGCCCTTTACGGAGTTCCAACTATGTTCATCGCGGAACTAAATCACCCTGACTTTGAAAAATACGATTTATCCAGTCTACGAACTGGTATCATGGCTGGGTCTCCTTGTCCGACGGAAATTATGAAAAGAGTGGTTCATGATATGGGAGCAAAGGAAATTACAATCGCATATGGGCAAACGGAGGCCTCCCCTGTCATTACACAAACACGCCCATACGACAGCATTGAGAGAAGAGTTTCCACTGTTGGAAGCGCTTTAGATAATGTGGAAGTGAAAATTATTGATCCTACAACAGGTGAACATGTGCCAAATGGAGTCCAAGGCGAGCTTTGTACCAGAGGTTACCTTGTCATGAAAGGCTACTATAATATGAAGGACCAAACGAAAGATGCCATTGATAGCCAAGGCTGGCTTCATACCGGTGACCTCGCGACTATGGATGATGATGGGTATGTCGTCATTACAGGCAGACTAAAGGATATGATTATCCGTGGTGGAGAAAATATTTATCCCCGTGAGATTGAGGAATTTTTATACTCCCATCCGAAAATTTTTGATGTACAAATTGTAGGAGTTCCAGATGAAAAGTTCGGTGAGCAGGTTGCTGCATTTATAAAAATCAAACCGGGCGAAAGCTTAAACAGTCAAGAAGTCAAAGACTATTGCACTGGAAAAATATCAAAATATAAAATCCCTTACTATGTAGAGATTGTAGACGAGTATCCAATGACAGCTTCTGGAAAGATCCAAAAATATAAACTCCGAGAACATGCCGTAAATACACTTGTGAGAATATAAAACGGTAAGGGGATTGTACCCCTTACCGTTTTATTTTCTTGATTTCACTATTTCATCAATCGTATTAATAACTGTCTCCATATCTCTTCTGCTCACATCAAAATGAGTGGTAAGTCGAACCAACGTTGGTCCAAACGTAACAGCCAAAACACCCTTCTCTTTTAATGCTTGTACAAATTGATCTGCCTTCATGCCCAAACCGGCTACATCCACTACCACAATATTCGTATCAACCGCATTTACTATTGTCAAAGGGTTCATTCCCCTTAAACCATTTGCAAGAAACTCCGCATTTTCATGATCCTCTGCAAGTCTTTCTGTCATTTGAGTTAAAGCTATTAACCCAGGTGCTGCAATTATTCCAACTTGCCTTAATCCCCCACCGAGACGCTTTCT
Source organism: Sutcliffiella horikoshii (assembly GCF_002157855.1). Taxonomy (NCBI): domain Bacteria; kingdom Bacillati; phylum Bacillota; class Bacilli; order Caryophanales; family Bacillaceae; genus Sutcliffiella; species Sutcliffiella horikoshii. The sequence goes on from NZ_CP020880.1 coordinate 2,219,265, forward strand.
CCATTTTCTCGCTCGTTTAATGAAATCGTTAGATCCGGCAATGATCGAACCAACCGGTGCACCCAAACCTTTGGACAAACATATTTGTACCGTATCGCAATGTTTGGTGAACTCTCGAATAGATAAGCCAGTACTTGCAGCGGCATTAAATAGTCGGGCTCCATCCACATGAACAGGGATACCATTTCTTTGTGCCACTTTATAGATTTCTGCCATGTTTGATACAGGCACTACTGCCCCTCCAGCACGATTATGTGTGTTTTCTATACAAATCAGACCTGTTTCAGGAAAGTGTTGATCTTCTCCACGTATAGCAGATTCTATATCTTGTGGATTCATTATCCCGTTTACACCTGGAATGGTTCTGGTTTGGACTCCTGCCAATGCGGCAACAGCACCAGATTCGTAATAAAAAATATGAGACTCTTCTTCTAGTAATATCTCATTTCCTGGTCGGCAATGTGTCAATACCGCGATTTGATTTCCTTGTGTTCCGCTCGTAACAAACAGTGCGGCTTCTTTTCCGAGAATTTCTGCCGCTTTTTCTTCTAAAAGTGTAACCGTCGGATCTTCTCCGTATACGTCATCTCCAACTTCTGCTTCATACGATGCCTTTCTCATTTCTTTAGTAGGTTTTGTTACAGTATCACTTCTTAAATCAATCATCATGTTAATCCCCTTCTCTATTTTTCTTACAGTTTACCAGAATCTTAATTATTTCGCATTCCGTAAAATAATCTACCATCAACCTTCCTTCACGTGCTATGATTATTTAATATACATATGTTGGCTTTTCCTAACCACATTCATCAAAGGAGTTCATTTTATTATGCAGGCACAAAAAGTCAAATTAGCGACTTCAAATCCCGAAAGTTCCACGGTCTATCCGATTCTTTTTATTATAGGTCTTGTCCACCTGTTAAATGATGCATTACAATCTGTAGTTCCTGCCCTATTCCCCGTGTTGCAAAATTCCATGGGGCTGACCTTTACACAACTGGGACTGATTGCGTTTGCGTTAAATGCGACATCTTCGCTTATTCAACCCGTTGTGGGAATTATTACAGATAAGAGACCTTCTCCATATGCCCTGCCAATTGGACTTACTTTTTCCTTATTCGGAATTATCGGCTTGGCATTGGCACCAAGCTTTTGGGTGATTATTATTTCCGTATTGTTCATAGGATTAGGTTCTGCCGCCTTCCACCCTGAAGGTTCCCGCGTTGCCTATATGGCGGCAGGAAACCGCAGAGGGCTGGCACAGTCCATATACCAGGTAGGAGGCAATTCAGGTCAGGCTTTAGCACCGTTGATGGCAGCTTATATCCTGTTGCCACTCGGACAAAAAGGCGTGTTGTGGTTTACAATAGTTGCCGCCGCAGCTGTGATGTTACTTTTATACATCGCTGCCTGGTACAAACAACAAGTAGCATATTCAAACAGACCGTTAAAACAAAAGAAAACTATCACAGTTAAATCAACCGATAAATCCATTGGTAATAGACGGATCATCACCTTTTCCATCTGTTTGCTAATTTTTCTAGTATTTGCTCGTTCATGGTTCCATGCAGGTATCACCAACTTTTATGCTTTTTATGCCATAGAGAACTACGGCATACCTATCGCTGACTCACAAATATATATTTTCGTGTTCTTAGGTGCCGGTGCTGTAGGTACATTTTTCGGAGGACCATTAGCAGATCGTTTCGGGAAGAGGCTGGTGATTTCTCTTTCTATGCTGGGGTCCGCTCCACTTGCATTGTTGTTGCCTTTTGTAGGTCCGACACTTGCCTATCTCCTTGTTGCCATAATCGGATTCATCATCCTTTCTAGCTTTTCTGTAACAGTAGTGTACGCTCAAGAGCTGGTTCCTGGCCGAATAGGCTTGGTTTCCGGGCTTATTGTAGGACTGGCGTTTGGTATGGGGGCCGTGGGATCTGTTGCGCTTGGAGTCCTGGCAGATTGGGTCGGGCTAACAAACACCATCATATTTACTGTAAGTCTACCCTTTATTGGATTGCTAACCTTCTTCCTTCCTAGTGATCAGAAAGTCAGAGAAATGCATAATTAAAGGAAAGAAAGGGTCCCTGTTGACCCTTTCTTTCCTTTTGCCTATACTTGTTAAAGTGCTTAAAGATACCTAGCGAAAATGGTGATAAAAATGGATTTTGATATCAAGTCATTAGCCTTTTACCTGATTGAAGTAGAAGGCAGTGGAGATAACGCCAAGAAACAATATAAACCAATGGCAGTATTAGATGAAACTACATATGAAGAAAGTGCATTAAAACCTTTCCTAGACGGGGAATTGATGAAAATCACCAAAAGGAAGGTAGATCGACATCCTAAAAATGAACAAGTTCCAACAAAGATTGGGAGATTCATGGTGGAACCTGGGTATGACCTTGGCTCAAACCCCAACTTTAATCAATTCAATCGAATCAAACAGGCCGAAAGCTTAGAAGCTTTTTCTTCTGCGGCAGATGAAATAGCATCCACCTATACAGATACAACGGCGGTAAGAGGTGGCGTACTAATTGTCACCAGGGCTAAATTAAACAAATATTTTGATGAGCCTTTTGTATTTATTTTAAAATGTGACTTTGAACAAAAAGTCGCTTCCATCACAAATGAACAGACGCTGATTCATAATGTCCAAATGGCCATCACTACAAAAAACATGAAGTCCATTCAATATCCCTTCATGGTGGAGGATGGAATGGTAGAAGAAGGAGAATTAAAGATTCATCAGTCCTCTCATTCTCGTTACTTCGAGGATTTCTTAAAGTATGTGGAATATGGAGAGTCGATGCCAGAAATCATTAAAAACCAAGTGATGGGGATGGTCCACCAAGAAATTTCCGAAACCTATCATGATGAAAGCGAAGAAAAGGAAAAGGTGGAGCAAGCAATGGAAGCCTGGGCTACATCACCGAAACGCGAACTTCAAGAACGGTGGTCCGACGAGCAAGTGATAGAGGCTTCTTCCTCTATCATTGAGCAGACACCAGATATTGAGTTAAAATTCAAGCTAGATCATATCTCTGTGAAAGGCTTGCTGGCGGACTTTGGTGAAAATGTTCATATAGCGAAAATCAATAACCGGTATGTGGTTCTTCTTGAAGGGGATTATCTGCAATTCGAAAAGAATGTGTCACCAGTAGAGATGTTGAAACCGAGTGAATTGACGATGATTTTAGAGAGGTTAAATAAAAAATACAGTTCCTAACCTTACTTCTAGGAATAATTTAAACAAGCTTTGAGAGAATAAGGACAAATACCTTTTAGGGGTGACAATCATGGATTGGATGTCCATCATTCGGTATGCTTGTTCTATCACCGGAATCATTTGTCTTGGCTTCACGTACAAACATATGTTAAAAAGCTCACGCGAAAAAGGGAAATCTATGGATAGGAAATAAGTAAAGATATAAATCTTTAGTTGATTGGTTAATCGCCGCTGTTCCTTTCCGCAAATGGCTTCGCTTTCCGCGGGACGGTGCTTGAGCCTCCTCGCTGCGCTGTGGGGTCTCAAGCTACCGTTACTCCCCCGCTGGAGTCTCCGCCATTTGCTCCAATTCACAGCTAGAAATTACGTAAAGGTTTGTTAATGCCTTTACAGTTAACTCAATTAGCAGGTTTTTGAAACTTAAGTTCAACGAAGTAACCTTGTTGATTGGAGTGGAAGGCGCGCAGACGCCCGCGGGAGGAAGGGACAGGTGAGACCCCGCAGGTGAAGCCGAGGAGGCTCACGGACCGCCCGCGGGCAAGCGAAGCGCCTGGAACGGAAATCAACTGTTTAATTGCATTTTTCTCAATAAAAAAGAAGGCTGGGATGTTTTACTCCCTGCCTTCTCTTTATTTTACCGGTGTTTCAAACAGCTCAATCCATTCTCCATCTGGACCTGCAAAAAAGATATATCTTGCTCCATTTGGTAAGGTTGTAATCTCCTGTTCAATAAAGGTGACATCCAAACTTTTCAACCTCTGGCGTTCCGCCTCTACATCATCCACCGTTAAAGCGATATGATGGACTTTCCCTTCAACGGGGAGATCGTCATTATAGCCTTGAATAAGTTCCAACTCCGTTTCTTCCCTTTTTTCAAATCCAAGAAACGCAAGCTTTATCTCCCCATTTGGGTGATCTAATTCCCCCTTTAAAGAAAAACCGACCACCTCTGTATAGAATTTTATTGATTTCTGAATATCTTTCACCATGATCCCAACATGTTCTAATCTTTTAATTGCCATATTTCATCTCTCCCACCATCTAAATGTTAGTTTGTTTTTAATCTTCTAATGTTTTCTACAAGGAAATTGACATACTCCTCGTCTTTAACCAACCATGCTGCATATTTTCTTTTAATAAACGTTTCTGCTTCCTGAAAAGAGGAAAAGGTTGTATCCAAAAACTTTTCCTTGTTTTCCACCTTCCATGTCCCGTCTTCTTTCGGTAAAAGAAACAATGTTCCTTTTTCTTTTGAATCATACAACACACCATTAGGTGATTCTTTTACATTGAAAACATTGTGAGGCGCGTCTTGTTTGAGAGGATTTAACGGGAATGCCTCCGCTACAAAAAGCTTGTACGCCTGCTCATTTAAACTACAACCGGATGCCTTAGCATGGCCACCCCCATCAAATTTACCGGCCACTTGCGAAACATCGACATCATCATGTATGGTGCGCAAGCTGATACGTTTGCTTCCCATATTAATCATAGCTATATAGTCCAAATGGGGATTTTCCTTTCCTAAAACATTTCCAAGTTCCGAAAGAAATGATTCAGCGTGGACAATTCCAACCCAATTATCACCAACAGGCTTTTGAATAATTTCTCTGCGTTTTTTTCGCAAATACCTTTCTAGTTTTTGCTCTTCCATGTCAAGGATTTGTGTTTCAAAATCATCAAAATCGAATTTAGCGGCACTTGTTAACTTTTGAAGCATTCTCGATTCAAAGTCATCAATTGAAATCATATATAAAAGGTCGTTTAATCTTTTTGCCTTCGTATTCTTATTTTGATCCCATTCCCACGTATCATATTGACGTATCAATTCAACCACTTCATCTAGTGGTTCAGTACGGGCTATTAAATCCTGCTCTAACAAATATTCATAGAATAAAGAAGTGGCACTTGTCAGTCTGCCATCCTCATATTCAACAGTAACAGAAGCCCAACTATATTCATTAAGATGAATGGCAGTTTTATGATGATCGATAAATTGAACAAATCCATCTTGCTGTTTTGCAAAATGGTCGAGTTTTTTGGCATTCTCCTCATTTACCGATAAATCTGTTATGTATATTTGATGTCGCGGTGTTGCTTCTTCCATAAACTCCGCAACCTGATAATTTAAACTCCCTACTGAATTATAATGAACCTTAACTTTCTCATTAAACGCAAGCTTGGCCAATATCCCGCAGCCTACCCCATCCAGGTCATTGTGTGTAAAAAGATGAATCAATTGTAGTCCCCCTTATTCATATTGGGTAAGCATTTTCACCACCCTCACTTACTTTGTATATTCTTCTCCCCAGTACTCTTTTATATGAGCATCTCTTCCTGATTCTTGACGTTCTTGTTTATATTTTTCAGGATTTTTCTTATAAAATTTTTGATGATATTCTTCTGCTTCATAAAAAGGTGTTGCCGGTTTAATTTCAGTAACAATTGGCGTTTTATATCTTCCGCTTGCTTCTAACTCCTGTTTAGTTTTCTCAGCAAGCTCTCGCTGTTCCTCATTATGATAGAATATAGCCGTTCGGTACTGACTGCCTCTATCAAAAAATTGCCCTCCATCATCAGTCGGATCAATTTGAGGCCAGTATAACTCCAATAATTTTTCATAAGGGAAAAGTTCAGGGTTAAATTCAATCTGGACTGCTTCGTAATGACCTGTTGTCCCTTTTTTTATATCTTCGTATGTAGGATTGGAGATGTTACCGCCCGTGTAACCGGAAATTACTTTTTCAATGCCAGGCATCTCGTCAAAGGGTTTGACCATGCACCAAAAACATCCTCCAGCAAAGGTAGCGAGTTCTGTTTTGTTCGTTGTCATAATGTCGTATTCCTCCATCTATAATGTGTGTTTGATGGAATTTTACACTAACTACCTAGTAGTTACAATAACTACGCTCAAATACAGCGTTTTAGTTTACATAATAAGGTTATATAACACCTTATATAAATTGAATAGTTAAACATTTTAATGATGGCGTTTACAATGATTTACACTTTCCAAAGAGTATTGTACGATAATTCTTTGTGAAAAAAAGAACGATAGGAGTCTGATTTATTAAATGATAGAACAATTTTCAAATATTGAATTAATCAATCAGTTTTGGCTAATACTTTTCTTCCTTGTCCCGATAGTATTGGTATCAAGGATGGTTGTGGCTGGAACTAGGTTTTCCCCTATTCTTATTATTGTAATACTTGGTTTAGGATTGGGCTATTTACTTGTAAACACAGGGGTTGCGACACCTGGTTTGGTTGAATACCCTTTTATTGACCTTATGGCGAGAACCACCATTATCGCCTTGACGGTATCTTTCTTCGTAGGCGGTCAAGAACTTCGAAAAATATTAGGTAATAAAGACTTGGATGTGGAAGATACGGTTGTCGTATCAGATGAAGAGACTTTCTTAGGTACTTCAAGAACACAATTGTTCTTTATCGTCCGTGCCTTCTTCCTATTATTTGGACTAGAAGGAATCACAAGGATGATTCTTTCAGATGGTACTCAAAGTTTTGATAGTGTGTATCCAATGATTGCTTATATTGGAATTATTGGATCTGTTCTACTTATTGATAACAAAGCTAAACTTCAGAATAAGAAACAGTACATGAATAAAGGTATCGTAGAAATGGTAGCGATTATCCTGTTACTTGTAATTTCTTATCATATTGCAATGTGGATAAAGCCAATAATTGCTTTGCCACAAATCTTCTTTGCAATGATGATTGCGGCTGCTTTAGGCGCTATTTTCTATAATTGGAGTTTTGGACCAACCATCCGTGCATTATTGATTGCAGGTATCCCGGTTGTATTGGCGGCCAACTTTATGGTTGGTGGTTCGCGTATAGGCGACGCTTTTGCCATCGATGGGATGAATGCTGTATTGGCCTATGGATTCTTCGGCCAGTTGTTCTGGATGTTTGGTGGAATTGCATTGATCATGTTCTTTGCTAAAAACGCCAATACAAGAAACCTTGCTCCTGGTATGGCAGGTTCTCTATCACATTCTGGTTTAACTGGCGCATGTACAGCAGGTGATTTTGGAAAAACTGCTGCAAAACGTGCTCCAATCATGATTAACATCCCGTTTTTCGGTCATATATTTGTTTTTTCTGTACTTGCTATAAGTGCGGAAAGAGGCAGTCTTTGGATACTTCCTTCTTTGTTAATTGTTGCGGTCGGTGTTAGTTTAACGATACTAGCATTGGTCAACTTAAGAAAAGCTAATGGAGAGGATAAAAAAGAAGTAAAAGCATTGATGCAGTTCTCTTTCGGTTGGCAAATGTGTGCGGTATTCGGCGGATTGGCTTTACTGAGTCTAGGCACGATGTCTATTGACTATGCTGCTATGGCTCAATCTTCTGCTATTTCTCATTTTGGCTTATTTGCGGCAATTCAAGGAGAGATGTTTGGTGCTGATGCTGCCGCATTAATTCCTTTCATTTTCTCGATGCCATTCCTGGTTCACCCGCTTGTATTCTTCATGTTTGGAAAAGCAATGGAGAACAATGGTGAGATGCCAATAAAACCTGTTTATACTTTGGCTTTACTAGGTGTTGTAGGTGTAGCTTACGCAATATTCTTTGTATAAAGTATTAAAAAGGCGTTCGGTATTGACCGAGCGCCTTTTTGTTTATTGCATTTTCTTATTATAATAGTCTACCGAATACTGGGCACCTTCACTGACCATATTGTTATCTTGGATATCTTCTGGATCTGGGTTCCCTGCTTTTTCAATTGGCAAATCCGTTTTTCTGAATTTTAATGGAACTAGTTTATTTTTAACTTTTTTAGAGTATTGAACAATCTTTTCTCTGTATGGCTTGTATGCTAATAATCCTGCTCCGGTGAGGCTAGCGGCTCCTGCCACGATTAAAGGTTTCTTTAGTTGACGAGCATTCATCATAAACGCCTCCTGTTTAATAGTTTTATCTATAAACTTGATATTCCCGACATGATAAAAACTAAACATGTAGACACGCTTAACTGAATATATTTAATTTATTTCATGCTTGGCCATTACAGCTTTTATGGCTATATAATCAACCTCGTCAGGCAAATTTTCTTTTATGGGCTTCAGCTTTTCAGTACCCACTTCCTCGATTACTTTAATAATTTCTTCCTCATACTCTTTTGGTATAAAAGAATCCCAATCTACCTTTACACCTTCATCACTTGCACATTTAAAGATGTGGTTCTGGATAGTGATAAGACTCATATCACGTTCCTTTGCTATTTCTTTAAAAGTCATCCCTTCTTCTTGTAACAGTCTATAAGTAAACATATGACTTGATTCCCCTGGATTCATGGGAATGACCGGCATTTTGATCTTTTTGGCGGTACCTTCTTTTTTAACCGGATTTGTGTCAGACACATCTTCTCCCATAAATCTGCCTATCTCACGCAAAAACAACTCTCCATACTTCTCGAACTTTAAAGATCCTACCCCTTTAATATCCATCATGGCAGATTCATCTTTTGGGAGAACCTCGCTCATTTCTCTTAACGTGCTGTCAGAGAAAATAACATATGGAGGTACACCCTCTTCTTTTGATAATTTTTTTCGTAACTCACGCAACATCTCAAACAATTCATTATCTTCTACGACAGATTTAACTTGCTCTTTCACTTTAAAAAGGACTTTTTCTTTTCCTTTTAAAACAGGAACAGCACGTGCACCTAATTTTACGATAGGATATTGCCCTTCAGTAAGGATTAAATATCCCTCTGCAATCAAAATATTAATAAGGTCTACCAATTCCTTTTCTGTATAGCTATTCATTAATCCGTAAGTTGGCAAGCTATCAAAACGGAATTGTTGGATACGCTTATCTTTTGAACCTTTTAACACTTTAGCAACCAAGATCGCCCCAAATCTTTCATTCATCCGATGAATACAGCTAAATATCTTCTGTGCTTCAAGTGTAATATCCTGCTCAACGAAGTCTGAGGAACAGTTACTGCACTTGCCGCAAATGAGATTTGTCTCTTGACCAAAATAGTTTACTATATATGCTTGGAGGCAACGTTGCGTATAGCTATAATCCATCATCGCTTGAAGCTTCTTATATTCCTGCATCTTGCGTTCTGGGGAGCGGATACTCTCTTCGATTAAAAACTTCTGAATTTGGATATCCCTGGCATTGAATAGGAGAATGCACTCACTTTCTTCTCCATCCCTCCCTGCCCTTCCGGCTTCTTGATAATAAGACTCAACATTTTTTGGCATATTGTAATGAATAACAAACCTTACATTAGACTTATCTATCCCCATGCCAAACGCATTTGTCGCTACCATCAGTTTCAGGCGGTCATGTAGAAAATCTTCCTGATATTCTTTCCGTTCCTCTTCTGAAAGACCTGCATGATACTTACCAATCTTGTAACCTTTCTTAGTCAAGGAGGAAAATATCTGATCGACTTCCTTTCTGGTCGTTGCATAGATTATCCCCGATTCTTCCTTGTTCGCTTTCAGAAATTTTTCTAAATAATTGTCCTTATTTTGCCCGCGTAAGACAGAAAATGTCAGGTTATCCCTTGAAAAGCCGGTTACATATGTATGTTCTGGGGTTATTCCAAGCATATATTGGATGTCTTCTATAACTTGTTCCGTTGCTGTCGCTGTAAAAGCGGTTATGATTGGGTTTCCTGGTATCCGCTTGATAAAGGAACCCACTTCACGATAGCTTGGCCTAAAATCGTGCCCCCATTGGGACATACAATGCGCTTCATCAATTGCAACGATCGAAACCTCAATAGCTGATAGAATCGATTGAAATTCATAGCTTTCGAGTCTTTCTGGTGCAAGGTATAACAGTTTAATTTCGCCCTGTTCTACTTGTTGAACTCTTTCTCTAATTTCTCCTGCGTTCAATGAACTATTAATATATGTCGCCTGTACACCTATATTAAGTAAGGAATCCACTTGGTCTTTCATTAAAGAGATTAAGGGGGAGATGACAATCGTCAGGCCACTTGCTAGGAGAGCTGGCACTTGATAGCAGATGGACTTCCCCCCACCTGTAGGCATTACTCCTAGTGTATTGGATTCATTTAAAATACTTTCAATAATTTTGCTCTGGCCAGGTCTAAAATCTTCATAGCCAAAGTATTCTTTCAATAAAATTTTTCCTTGTTCGTACATAGTACACCTCGTTTAATATGGAAAATGTTTTTGAAGGATATTGGAGTTAAATAGATGAAGGAGTATTCTAAGTTTCCATTTCATTTTAACTGAACAAAGGGTGACCTGCAACCAAAGTGAGGTTGACTCAAATAACCGTTAATGATGGTAGAAATTCTTTTCTCTTGCATTTTATTATCAGAATGTTTAAAATTCATTATACAATAGGTTGTCTAACCTCTTCTTTTTTGTTGCAAATTGTATACGCTTACATATTGAGGTTTTGAATGCTAATCTATTAATCTATTTCGAGGAGGAATTTTCAAATGATTTATGCTAACCCAGGTGAAAAAGATTCAAAAGTTACTTATAAAAATCGATATGATAACTATATTGGTGGCGAATGGGTTGCTCCAGTCAAAGGAGAATACTTTGAAAACGTCACTCCCGTTACAGGTCAAGTATTTTGTGAAGTTGCCCGTTCTACTGCAGAAGACATTGAATTGGCATTAGATGCAGCACATAAAGCAAAGTCAGCTTGGGGACAAACTTCCGTAGCTGAAAGAGCCAACATTCTTAATAAAATTGCTGACCGTATGGAAGAAAACTTGGAGATGCTGGCAGTTGCGGAAACGTGGGAGAACGGAAAACCAGTACGTGAAACTTTGGCAGCAGACCTCCCTCTTGCGGTTGATCACTTTAGATATTTTGCAGGTTGTATTAGAGCTCAAGAAGGCTCGCTTGGAGAAATTGATAATGACACGATTGCTTACCACTTCCATGAACCGCTTGGAGTAGTCGGTCAAATTATCCCATGGAATTTTCCATTATTAATGGCCACTTGGAAGCTAGCTCCAGCTCTTGCTGCTGGTAACTGTGTCGTGTTAAAGCCTGCTGAGCAGACACCTGCTTCCATCATGGTACTAACAGAACTGATTTCAGATCTTCTACCTCCAGGCGTGTTGAATATTGTAAATGGATTCGGTGTTGAAGCTGGAAAACCTTTGGCCTCCAGTGACCGTATTGCAAAGATTGCCTTTACAGGAGAAACGACAACCGGTCGTTTAATTATGCAATATGCTTCTCAAAACATTATTCCTGTAACACTTGAGCTTGGCGGGAAATCCCCGAACATCTTCTTTGAAGACGTATTGGCTGCCGATGATGATTTCTTTGATAAAGCAGTCGAAGGCTTTGTTATGTTTGCACTTAACCAAGGAGAAGTATGTACATGCCCTTCCCGTGCCCTGATTCATGAATCTATTTATGATAAGTTTATGGAGCGTGCACTTGAGCGAGTATCTCAAATCAAACAAGGTAACCCACTTGATACGGAAACGATGATAGGTGCTCAGGCCTCGTCTGAACAGTTAGAGAAAATCCTCTCCTATCTCGAAATTGGGAAAGAAGAAGGTGCAGAGCTACTTGCTGGTGGGGAACGAAATATGCTTGAAGGCGACCTTGCGAATGGTTATTATGTGAAACCTACCGTTTTTAAAGGCGATAATAAGATGAGAATTTTCCAGGAAGAGATTTTTGGTCCTGTAGTGTCGGTCACTACTTTCAAAACGGCGGAAGAAGCTTTGGAAATTGCGAATAATAGTCTTTACGGTCTTGGTGCAGGAGTTTGGACTAGAGACGTTAATACTGCCTATCGTTTTGGTCGCCAAATTGAAGCAGGTCGCGTGTGGACAAACTGCTATCATGCCTACCCTGCCAACGCCGCATTTGGAGGATACAAAATGAGTGGAATCGGCCGTGAAAACCATAAGATGATGCTTTCCCACTACCAGCAAACGAAGAATCTTTTAGTAAGCTACAGTCCAAAAAAATTAGGATTCTTTTAAAATGGAAAAAGTACTGGCTACTGAAGCTGCCCTTGAACTGATTGAAAAGCTAGTAGGCAAACATGGACCTGTACTATTCCATCAATCTGGGGGCTGTTGCGATGGCAGCTCTCCTATGTGCTATCCAAAGGAAGACTTTATGATTGGAGATTCTGATGTTCTTCTTGGCGAAATAGGCACTGCTCCCTTCTACATGAATAAAAAGCAGTATGAGTATTGGAAGCATACACAGCTGATTATTGATGTTGTACCTGGAAGAGGTGGCATGTTCTCCCTAGAAGGTCCTGAAGGTGTGCGTTTCCTAACCAGATCAAAAGTTTTCCCAAAATAACGAAAGGCGTCCGCTTATGGACGCCTTTTTTCAAAGTTATGGAAGTATATATACACAGTTGATTTCCGTTCCAGGCGCTTCGCTGCATGCGGGCGGTCCGTGAGCCCCCTCAGGCTTCGTCTTCCGGGGTCTCACCTGTCCCTTCCTCCCGCGGGCGTCTACGCGCCTTCCACTCCAATCAACAAGGTGCCTTCATTCACCTTTGGGACAAAAAACTATTTTACCGAGAGGATATTGGTGATGAGGACCTCTTTCCTTCTGATTTCTCGTCACAAAGGTCCTCATATGGGCGATGAGGACTTCTCATCTCCTAATTCCTTGTTACTGCGGTCTTCATACGGCCGATGAGGACCTTTCTCCTCCTAATTCCTTGTTACCGAAGTCTTCATACGGTCGATGAGGACTTCTCATCTCCTAATTCCTTGTTACTGCGGTCTTCATACGGCCGATGAGGACTTCTCTCCTCTTAATTCCTTGTTACGGAAGTCTTCATACGGATGATGAGAACCTTTCTCCTCCTGATTTCTTGTCACGGAGGTCTTCATAACAAAGATGATGCCAATTCTGCTTTTAATTTCTTGTCACTGAAGTCTTCATCCCGACGATCAGATATTACTCTGAGACTATCCGCAATTCGATTATTAATAATTTCCTAAAACTATAAAAAAACCGGGCAGTTTAGCAATTTGCCCGGCTTTACTTATTTCGTGCTTTTTAATGACTGTGGTGGCTCTTCCATCCAGCCGTTCTTAACCATCAACTTTCCGCCATCTTTGGCATAATCAAATATATCTTTTGCAATTAATGTCATCTTCATTGGTAGATCCGATCGAAGGCTAAACGATGTGCCAAGAGCATTACTTGTTAGACCAAAACTGCTGAGCAGGTTTGTCAAGTACATCATGAGCTTCTCTGAGTATGGTGATTCAGTTGACAGGGTAGGATTTCCCCAAGCAACTATCGGTGGCTGAATATCACTTTTTAGAAGTGTGTCACTGAAAGTATCAATTATTTGTTTCGCCAGGTCTTTCCCTTTTTCAAAATACTTTTTCACTTCTTTGTCCTTGCTTACCTGCTCAAACCCTCTTAACAACTGAAAACCAAGTACATTAGTTTCAATACCTTGATACAAAAGGGAAACTTCAATAGCATTCAACGGCCTCTTTTCACTGAAAATATTAAAGCCTGCCATATAGCCTTCTCCCTTTACAAACTCCACCTTTTCAGGCATAGGAATCATTGGCGGACGAGTGAGTACCCCATCTTTCAATAAGAACTGAGTCGTCTCGTTATATGTATTTTGAGCTACGTCAAAAAATCGTTTGTATAAATCAGTGATGTCTTGTCGGTATGACATACTAATATGCAAGGCATTGAGACCGATGGTTATTTTCATCATCACTCTTAGGAAAAGTGCATCGAAATACTGGTCATACAAAGGCTTGCTGGACGGTTTTACATCGCTTTCGACATACCCAACAGGCACTACAATCTTTTCTTGCTTAAAAAGTGCCGTTAATTCATTGATAAAATTTATTTCTTGATTGTAGTAGGTTTGAACCAAATTATGTACTTCTTCATTTTGTTTGTTCGCAAGAAAATGCTCTAAAAGCCTCGCAAGCATCGTTTTTTGTTGATATGTCATCCACAAATTACCTATTTCAGACGATGACAATTGCTTATCCATTTAGACTTGCCCCTCCCAGGATTAATTTTTTTTTAGTATGTCCCGTAAAAATGATTACTATAAAAAAAATCTTCTTTTTTTAAAAAATATAGACAACCCACTCTCTTCCCTTGCATACACATTTAAGTAGAAGAAGACAAGCTAAATGGGAGGGTGTTAAATACATGAGATTTTTTGTGATTAAGAAAAGCTTTCTTATTACCATTATACTTTGTATAATCGCTGGAATAGGAGGATGGTATGTTGTTAACAAAGGGGTAGTCCCAACAACAGGTAAACCCTCTGAAGAAGAAATGCTGGTTTTTAATATGATCACTTCTGAATTTAAGACGAAATTAGAAGACGGTACAGAAATAGAAGCATACCGTTTTGACCCTGGTACGATTACCGTACCAAAAGGTAAAGAAATTACATTAAGTATATTTGGGGTAAACGGCAGTGAACATCCATATTCCATTGAAGGAACAGATATAAATGGGGTTATTAAAAAGGGCGAGGAAACATTAATTGATGTACGTTTTGACAAAGCTGGGGTATACAAACTAATCTGTTCTACCCATTCTCATCACAATGGACATCACAGCCCTCCAATGGTGGCCTATATTTATGTTTATTAATTGCTACTAACTCAAAATGACCGGTCAAATGGGTGACCGGTCATATTTATTTACATAATTAATGCTTCTATACTAAATGAATCTTTTGCAACGCCCTCAATTAATGGTATAATTTCAACGACATTAATTTTGGAGGAAACTAATTACATGCTTACAGTTACGAATATAGGATTACGCTATGGCGATCGAAAGTTATTTGAAGATGTTAATATAAAATTCACCCCTGGCAATTGCTACGGGTTAATTGGGGCAAATGGTGCAGGTAAATCAACGTTCTTAAAGATCCTTTCCGGTGAAGTGGAAGCTCAAACCGGTGATGTTTCCATGAATAAGGATGAGCGTATGGCTATCCTTAAGCAGAACCACTTTGAATATGAGGAACATGAAGTTCTTAAAGTGGTAATTATGGGTCATAGTCGTCTTTATGAAGTGATGCAAGAAAAAGATGCTATCTATATGAAAGAAGACTTTTCAGATGAAGATGGTATGAGAGCTGCAGAGCTTGAAGGTGAATTTGCAGAATTAAATGGTTGGGAAGCAGAATCAGAAGCAGCAATCCTTTTAAAAGGTTTAGGAATTTCTGAAGATCTTCATACAAAGAAAATGGCCGACATCACTGGTGGCGAAAAGGTAAAAGTACTATTGGCACAAGCTCTATTTGGTAAACCTGATGTATTATTACTAGATGAGCCTACCAACCACTTGGACATTAAAGCTATTCAATGGTTAGAAGAGTTTCTTATCAACTTTGAGAATACAGTCATTGTTGTATCCCATGACCGTCACTTCTTAAACAAAGTTTGTACACATATTGCTGACTTGGATTATGGGAAAATTCAAATCTATGTTGGTAACTATGACTTCTGGTATGAGTCCAGTCAGCTTGCATCAAGAATGGCATCTGATGTGAACCGTAAAAAAGAAGAAAAAATTAAAGAACTTCAAGCCTTTATTGCCCGATTTAGTGCTAATGCTTCTAAATCCAAACAGGCAACATCACGTAAGAAACTTTTAGATAAAATTTCTTTGGATGATATCAGACCATCATCCCGTCGTTATCCTTACGTGAATTTCACGCCCGAACGTGAAATTGGAAATGACCTTTTACGTGTCGAAGGTTTAACTAAAACGATTGATGGCGTAAAAGTGTTGGATAATGTAAGTTTTATCATGAACAAAGATGATAAAATTGCCCTTGTTGGTGGAAATGAAATTGCAAATACAACTCTTTTGAAAATTATCTCTGGTGAGATGGAACCAGATAGTGGAACTTTTAAATGGGGAATCACTACTACCCAAGCTTACTTCCCAAGAGACAACTCAAAGTTTTTTGAAGGTGTGGACATGAACCTTGTGGATTGGTTACGTCAGTATTCGCCTAATGACCAAACTGAGAGCTTCTTGCGTGGATTCCTTGGCAGAATGCTATTCTCTGGTGAAGAAGTAATGAAAAAAGCAAGTGTGCTATCCGGAGGGGAAAAAGTACGTTGTATGCTTTCTAAAATGATGCTTTCAGGGTCAAACGTACTATTGCTTGATGACCCTACGAACCACTTGGATTTAGAATCTATTACTGCTCTAAATAATGGATTAATTAATTTCAAGGGCTCCATTATTTTCACGTCTCATGATCATCAGTTCATCGAAACTATTGCAAATAGAATCATTGAAATCACACCAAAAGGTATGGTTGATAAACAAATGACGTACGATGAATATTTAGAGGATGTAAGTGTACAACAGCAATTAGCTGATCTTCATTCCTAAAGTTGTTAAAGGCCCTTTCTCTAAAGGGCTTTTTTCAAATTGTGAAACCTTCCTAACATAGTTTCGTATTAGTATTATTCACCATTTACCTATATAATTAATAGGTCGATTATATTTAGAATGAATGAGGTGTAGGAATGCCGCAAACGAAGTGGTTTAAAGTTGGCTATGGAATTATTGTCATACTGTTAATTATTTTCTTAGCATCACTGGTTGATTTTATCTTCACCCCTCTCACCGTGATGATAAGCACGCTATTTGCACCAATTATTCTTGCAGGTGTTATGTATTATTTACTAAGACCACTTGTTAACCTTGCGGATCGCTATGTACCAAGAGCGTTGGCAATCTTAAGTATTTACCTTATGTTTATTGGACTTATAACTTTACTTTTGTTCCTTATTGGTCCTACTCTACAACAACAGGTTAATAGTCTTGTAAAGAATACACCGGAAATAATTAATGATATTAGAGATTACACAATTGAATTACAAGAAAATGAATATGTTGCAAGGTTTCAGCAGGATGAACGTTTCTCTTTGGAGGAAATTTCAGGGAAGATTGCTGATAACCTGAACGCATATGTTACAGCGTTCGGCTCTAATGTAGTAAATGTCATCAGCGCCATTACAGGATTCCTTATTCTGCTGGTAGTCATTCCTTTTGTTCTTTTTTATATGTTAAAAGATGGGGATCGATTACCTGATCAAGTCTTAAAGATTATACCTCGTCAACATGAACGTGAAGGTAGAAATGTACTGAAAGACATGGATATTGCTTTGAGTTCCTATATTCAAGGACAAATCATCGTCAGTGTATTTGTTGGGGTATTAATCTATATTGGGTTTTTAATCATTGGATTGGAATATTCCCTCGTGTTAGCCTTGATCGCTATGTTTACTAACGTGATACCTTTTATCGGCCCTTTTATCGGTACGATTCCAAGTATTATCGTAGCCTTTTTCGATGAACCAATTATGGCATTATGGGTACTTGTAGTGGTGGTAATTGTCCAACAGATAGAGAGCAATTTTATCTCGCCTCAAGTAATGGGCAAGAAATTGGATGTTCACCCTTTGACAATTATTCTACTTTTATTAGTAGCTAGTAAGTTTGCTGGGCTGCTCGGCCTATTGCTAGCTGTACCAACCTATGCAGTTTCAAAAGTAATTGTCCTGCATACCATTCGGTTTATTAAACTGAGAAAAGTGAAAGTTACGGAAGATTCGCTTCTATAAAATGGGTAAGATTGTTGGATAACGAGGAGTCGACGTGGGGCAAGGGGACAGATGGACGGTGGTCAACGCGGCAATTGTCCGAAGTTTTTCGAAAGTTGACCAAAGTTTTTCCGATTTTGACCGAAGTTTTGGTAAAAAACCATGCCTCCAAATGACCGAAGGATTTGAGACTCCCATAAAAACGAGTCTTTTCCCACGTATTTTATATAAAATAGATAGCAATTACAACAACACCGGCACTTCCCTCCTAAATAGCATGGCATGCAAAGTGGATTTCACTTTCATGACATGCTTTTTTATTGGAAAAATGTACTTATAGTTGTTATGATGGAAAAGAAGATTTAGTTTAGTTCATTAAACAACAAAAGTGAGATGATAAAAATGGCGCAAACACATACCTTTTCAAAAGGAGAAGAAATTGCAAATACAGTCACACACGGGATTGGAATTTTAACAAGTATTGCAGCACTTGTTTTATTGATTGTGTTCTCTGCAATCAACGGTACTCCCCTTCACCTGGCTACTTTCATTGTTTATGGTATAACCATGATTATGCTTTACACAGCCTCTACATTATTACATGCATTGCCTAAGGGAAAGGCCAAGAACGTTTTTGAAATACTTGATCATTCCTCCATTTACTTTTTTATTGCGGGAAGCTACACTCCCATTACTCTTATTATTATGGATGGTGCCCTAGGTTGGACACTTTTTGGAATAGTATGGGGACTGGCAATAGCGGGAACGGTCTTTAAAGTGTTTTTTGTAAAAAGGTTTATTTTGGCTTCTACCCTTCTGTATGTATTGATGGGCTGGCTGGCTGTATTTGGTTGGAATGATATTACTTCTACTGTCGGGACTGGAGGTATTGCCTTTCTTGTTGCTGGTGGGGTTGTTTATAGTTTAGGAGCTGTTTTTTATGTGTGGCGGGCTTTTCCGTATCATCATGCGGTTTGGCATGTTTTTGTGTTAGGCGGAACTGTACTGCATTTCTTTTTTGTTTTGTTATATGTGTTACCTATACAATAAGCTGTCCAGCAATCTGGACAGCTTTTTTTATATCAAATATTACATTTGACTGTTGATTTTCGTTCCATGCGCTTCACTTTCCATGGGCGGTCCGGAAGCCTCCTCACCCTAGGCCTTGTGGGGTCTTCCCTGTCCCTTCCACCCCAATTAACTTGGCTACTGCATTAATTAGTAAGTTGTAAATCTAAATATTTTCTGAAGGCGGTACATAGCTTTCTTTACAATAGGTATGTCCTCTTCATAGGTTTCATATGGGAGAGTGTACATCTCGTCCTTATTGCTCCATAACCTTAAAAAGTAATCGTCCATATCCTTCATTACCTGTTCGTTGTTATTGGCAGTTATCTTTATATCAGTTTCTAAGTTAAGATCATAAAGATTTCTTCTTGTGAAGTTTGCAGAACCACCGATAATGGTAGATTCTTCAGCCCGATTAAAATATATCATTTTAGGGTGGTATTGCTCACCCTGGGTATTGTACCACCTTAATTCAATATTCCCTTTTCCTTCTTCTACCATTTCTGCTGCAACTGGACGGTTTGGAAGACCAATTTTCTGTTGGCCAAATGCATGTTCATTAGGGTCAAGAATTAAATTTACCGTTACTCCTCGATCTGCAGCAGCAATTAGTTCCTCGATGATCTTTCTCTCCGCAAGATAGAACATCCCTACCCAAATTTCTTCCTTATCTTTGGATTTTTTTATTTCTTCTAGAACATGATCTAATATTTTTCTTTCCGTTAACAACTGAACTGCAATGTCACCTTTCTCCGCCTGTCCACTATACTTCGGTAAAGTGCCACCCCCGGAAAAATCAAGGATTGCCTGTTCCGTTTTTAAAACATCATTAATAATGTTTCCAGACACTTCAAATGCTGTATTAGAATGGAGTCCGCTGGCATCATGTGGATTTGCTGATGAGATGATGGCGGTTTTATCTGTCGCAATTACCTTTCGGTGGTTTGCTTTAATATTTAAAAGTTTTAGATAGGAGCGTACGGTTGTCTCAGGTGCATCTTCGGCCATCGGGTTTTTAATCCAGCCTGAACCACCTTGACCGAACCATTGAAAAAATACTCGCCAGACACCCGAATAAAGCGGATTAGAATCCCGTAAAACCTTAACATTTGTCTCAATTACTCTAATACCATTATCTTTAAGGGTTGAGAGCTCTTCCGCTTCATGTGACCCGTAAGTCGTATTAATTTCATCTGTTATAAATACAATGTCCATATCTGGGTTTTCTTTCTTTTTGGAAATAATACTTTCCAATAAATTTGAACTTAACGGAGGGTAATCCATTTCTCCATCATGATATCCGTTGAATAAAAACATGTCTATTACGATAAATTCTTCTGCTTCATCTATCACTTCATATATACGGTCAAATATCGCATGTTCCTTCTGAAAGTCATCCTTATCACCGTAAGTAATATCATAGAGGAAATCAACTTCTGAAACGTAGTGAACGTCTCCTTCAAATGAAACCCCTTCCGGCAAAGGCTTATAACTGTGATAGACACTTGTGAGTATGACAATAAAAATGAGTACTAGAATAAAAGTCAGCAATTTATTTTTCTTTATATAGTTTTTCATCTTGTTTTCTTCCCCCTACAATAGTGGCAAATGACCAACTAAAATTCTTTTTTTTAACTAATCTAATGATAAATCTAGCCTAATCAGCTGGTCATCTTCTGGGACAGGGTTTCCCCTTCCATCTGTGTTATTGGTTATAAAATAAATGGAATCCCCCTCCTTCCACACATCCCTAATTCGTCCGTTTTCTTTCCATAGTACAGATTGTTGCTTCGAGCTAATGTCAAAAGCTCTCACCATTTCTCCTCTTAAGCTTGCTGCATACAGAATTCCGTTCTCTACGAAAATGCCAGATGGAGCCCAAGTATCTGTACCAGAGTGAAATAATGGCGCTTCAACTTCTTCCGCATGCTCTTCTCCTGTATAAGTTGGCCATCCATAGTTCTTCCCTTTTTTAATAAGATTGATCTCATCAAATGCAGAAGGCCCATGCTCTGATGCATACATCTCACCTGTATCTTTGTCCCATGCTAACCCTTGTGGATTTCGATGGCCGTAACTGTAAACATATGATCCTGGAATTGGATTATCCTCAGGTACCGTACCATCCAGATTCAGGCGGAGAATGCTGCCTGTTAGCAACTCTTGATTTTGTGCAGACTCAGGTTCATTGGCATCTCCAACTGTTACATATAACTTGTCATCTGGCCCAACTTTTATCCGGCCGCCGTTGTGAAAAATTGCGCCATCGATGTTTTCCAAGAGAACTTCTGTTTCTTTCCAAGCTGTCCCGTCGTATTTTAACGTAACAATCCTATTGTTCACTGCTTCTTCCGTCCCATATGTATGATAAGCAAACGCGAGTCCATTCTCCTGAAAGTCAGGGTGAAGTTCCATGCCAAGCAATCCACCCTCCCCATAAACTAATAACTGCTTATCAAGCTGAACATCTTCCCTCGTCATGCCGGCTTTATCTATCTTTAGAATCTTCCCAGTTCTTTCTGTTATGAAAAATACATCTCCTGATTTGGTTATGGACCAAGGCACGTTTAAATTGGTCGCTATTACTTCTTTGTTATCAACGCTAAACTGTTGTGTTTTCACATCCTTGTCAGGTGTTGCGTTCGTTTCTAATACTTCATTGTTATTTTTCGGTTCCACAACAGAATTACAACCTGTTATAAAAACGCTCAACAAGGTAATAGTTAACATGAAATTTTTCAAAAAAGTCACCCCTCTACTCTTTTCCCCTCATCTTTCAAGTCTAATCCAAATAACGAATGAAAATACAAAAAAACAAGACGTGTGAGCGCCTTGTATCATTAAATGTTATGCTTTTTCAAAATAAGTTTTATAATATCCGCCAATATGGCCGCTGTTGTCTTTTACGAAAATAAACTCTTCCGTTTCATTTTTCACTTCGTACGTTTGTCCGACAGTCAGCATACTGCTCACTAGATATTTTTTTGCGTCTGTATGTACACACTTTACGTGCTGTACCGTTTCTTTTTTATCCCAAGAATTATGTATCATTTGTTTTGCACCTCCACAGTTATCTCTCAACTATTTTACCTCATCTTTTATTAATGAACAAACACAACTGTTTTCTCATATGATTAGGTGAGGTGAAAATGTATGAGTAATAAAGCGTATACGGATCTACTGGCTTTACTTGGGATTGGTGGTGCTCATCCTGGAGGGTTGGAGCTTACAAAAACCATCCTATTAAAAGAAAGTCTTGAAGATAAGAAACTACTCGAAATTGGTTGTGGCACGGGACAAACGTCTTTGTTCCTGGATGCAATGAACGTAGATATTACACCCATCGACAATCATCCAATAATGATTGAAAAAGCCAACCATCGATTTACAGAACATCAAGCTGAGATAACTGCCCTACAAATGGATATTGAAAAAACAGAGTTTAGAGATAGCACTTTTGATTTAATTCTTTCTGAATCTGTTTTATCCTTTACCGATACAGTCAAAACACTTCCTGAATTGCATCGATTGCTTAAAGAGGACGGTGTTCTGCTAGCATTTGAAATGACGAAGAAAGATACCATGCAGCATGAGTTGGAAGACAAAATGAAGCAATTTTATAATATGCCTAATATTTTCAGTGAAAAGGATTGGAAAGAAGCACTTGAACAATGTGGATTTAAGAAGGTGGAAATCACTCCACTAGAGATAGAAGAATTAGAACCATCTGAACCAGATATCAACCCTTCTCAAATAATAGAAGAGAAGTATTTTGAAGTGATGCACCAGCATGAAGAACTAACGTATGAATCACAGAAACATATTGAATTAAGTGTAATACGAGCACAACGTTAAAAAGCTGGAGCTACTATTGTATGCTTCAGCTTTCTTTTGTGACATTTTGATTGTGCTCTATAAAGTCTTCCCGACATACTATGGAAATTCCATTTTTCTTTCCAAACAGATGCAATTGATCATACATATTATCAGGTTTAAAATTTATTAATCGGATGGGTAAAAGTTTGTCTGTATAAATGAATGCCCCTCTTGCTGACCATCCTACTCGTTTAAAAACCATCTTCCTTATATCACTGGCAGCTAGATACTTTGAATAAAACGTATGACCTAAAAACAGTATTTCGTATAAGACTTTAGTTTCATCCAACTTTATTTCATAGCGAATGAAATAAGAAAACAAGATAATCATGCCAATCGAAAGCTGTACTACTCCCCTTCCGTAATGAGCTTGCAACATTTGATAGGTTCCTTGAATCAACATCAAGGATAAAATAAAGCTGTGGACTGCTGTTGGATACTTTGCTATATAGCGCAAAACAACATCTCCCATCAATTTGAATTAGGATATAATTGGCGTAATGAACTTATTTTCCCACCTTTGTTCCATAATTATCCTCTTAATTGTGAAAAACAGGTAATATCTACAATATATATCATCCCATGCCAACATTTATACAGTGCAATAGTTGTATATACTTGTTACGATATTTTCTAGAGTGTCCGAGAGTTGATGATTATACACAACACAAGGAGGAATTCTTTATATGAAAAAACTTATTGCAATCTCTACTGCAGCTGTAGCATTATTAGCCGGAACAGGATTTGATGCACAAGCAGCTGGTTCACATAAAGTAAAATCTGGCGAATCGCTATGGAATATAGGTAAAACGTACGGTGTTTCCGTTAAGGAAATGCAAAAATTAAATGATAAAAACAACCATCTTATTTTTCCTGGAGAAGCTTTACAACTACCAGAAAAAGTATCAAAAGACGATAAAGAATTGTTGGCACGTCTTGTACATGCGGAATCCAAAGGCGAGCCGTATGAAGGTAAAGTCGCTGTGGCAACAGTAGTTTTAAATCGAGTAGATAGTGAGCAATTCCCTGACTCTATCAAGGACGTCGTATATGAAACGTCTGCTGGTGGAATTTATCAGTTCTCACCTGTTGGCAATGGTCAAATTGATAAAGCAGCAGATGAAGAAGCATTAAAAGCTGTGGAAGAAGCGATTGCCTTCCGTGGAGATGGCAACAACTCCCTGTATTTCTTTAACCCTGACAAAACAAGTGATGAATGGATTCGTACAAGAAAAGTAACGAAGACAATTGGTAATCACGTATTTGCACAATAATATAATCGAAAAAAGCACCGGATTGATGTCCGGTGCTTTTTTGCTTATAGTGCTTTATAATTTTTATGGTTGATTACGGTACGTATCGGTTCCCCAGTATTGGGGTTTTTGCCTAGTTCAACAATTACCGAGCTGTCTCTCACAACGATTACTGTCCCTTTACTGCCTTTTTTAGTACCCTTATTAATCTGAATTGTATCTCCTACTTGTACGTTTGTTGCTTTTGTTTCTTCCATGTTATAACTCCACCTTTTTTATGATTCTTTATTCTCTTTTATCCTTATTATCCCCAATGGCTGATAAATATCTTTTAATATGTGTAAAAGTTATTTCCCTGATCATTGCCGTTTCATTAAAAAGTTGATGGTTAGCTCCATCGATAAGAACACATGTGGAGTTTGGGTATTTTTTAAAAATAAAATTTAAATTATACCTCCAATCAACTGTCGTATCTTTATTTCCCTGAATGATAAAAAGGGCTTTCTCACTCCCTGAAAGTTGTTTCGACAGACTGCTGTTCCACCGCTCTAGAGATTGAAGCCATCTAATAGGTAACTTCGTGAATTGAAGAGGATCCTTCTTCACACGTGCTAAATACTCTTGGTCTGAAGAGTTCTTTCTAAATGTCCTGTGAAGATGAAATTTTTTCTCCCCAATGAGTTTAACACCAAATTTTGAAAATGACCACAAATATGGCTGAATCAAGGGGGCAATCAGAATTACCTTATCAAATGGGCATGCATACTCGTTCATGTAATTTAGAATGATGGCAGCACCTGTACTATGTCCCATTATTGACCATCTTTTATGAGTTATTCCTTTTTGTATGATGTGAGAATGGACGGCATGGAGGACTTGGACATATTCAGAGAAATCATTAATATCTCCCCGGTCTCCATTTGAATGGCCATGGCCAGGTAAATCAAACGTAATGACACCGTATCCCTCGGAAACTAAAGTTTGAATGATATTTGAAAGTGCTCCTGAATGATCAAGATAACCATGGACAATGGTGACTAGTCCTTTATTCTTTTCAGGTAATAATGTCTGAATGAAAATATCGTGGTGTTCATGGGTAAGCATCTCACCAGTATGTATAGAACTCAAAGTATGTAAATTATAGAAATGTAAATATTCTTGCGTGTCATATGTTATCATAGCTAACCTCTCTTCATCCCATAAACAACTTTACTTATTCTTATCTTACCTTATTCTCAAACAAAAAAACCGAATAATTCCTTTCCTCTTGTTGAATCATAAAGGTAAATATGATGAAAGAGGTGTAGAGAAATGAACATTAAAGGATTTTTAGTAACTGGCCTAGTCATGACGATGGTGATGAGTGGCTGTGGGAATGTAGATGACTATGGTACAGCAAGAAATGACAATCCTGATGACGCTCTAAACGTAAATTATGATAACATGGGGCGTTACAATAGGAATGTAAGAAATGGTGACATCAACCCACGTAGAGTTAATGATACCAACGAACCAAGACTTGAAGTGGCAGATGAAGCTACCAAACATATTACAGATTTAAAAGAGGTAGAATCCTGCAGTGTTCTCATAACTAACCGCAACGCCTATGTGGCAGCTGTTTTGGAAGGGAAAGGCAAAAAGGAATTAACGAAAGATGTGGAAAAGAAGATAGCAGATCAGGTGCGTAAATCAGATAGCAACATCCGCAATGTGTATGTATCTGTAAATCCAGAGTTTGTCGATCGTATGGAAGGTTATACGAATGATATTAGAGAAGGCAGACCTGTTGCTGGAATCTTTGATGAGTTTACAGAAGTAGTACAACGTTTATTCCCGACTTCTCGATAATGCAGCAGTGGTATGAAAAGTCAAAAACCCAGATTTAAAGTCTGGGTTTTTGTTTCTTTCCTTTCAAACATCTATACTCGCTCCTTCAGTTTTTCATTCATCCCATGCCAAACATAGTATACCTCATCGGCAAGCTTTGCGGCATCTTGCAAAATCCATCCTGCTATGTCACGGAGTCTTCTTTCCTGTTTATTGACGGGGACAATTCCGCGACCCATTTCCAACATGATTATAACTACTTGGTTACCCGTCTTACGTTCCTCCTCTTTCAACTCCAAAAGAAAGGAATAAAAAAATTGCCGAATGGAATCATCATTTTGGTCAGATAGTAGAGCCTTCGTTATCCATTTTTCCCAACCCTCTAAAACAATAAGGGTATCTCTCTCCCAATAAGATTTCCAGTCGGTAAAGTTATGACCATAATAGGAGGATACCCAGTTTAGTTCACCGGAATGAAGGGCTCTCACTATTTTTCTTTTTCCGCTATAGGCACCACCGATAAAGAGTTGCACACCCAGTCTCCTTCCTTGTCTTCCAATTTTAAAAATAAGCCTTTTCCATGTGCAACAGCAGGCGATTCCCAAAAAGATTCTGTTGCATTGAATTTACGAAGCATGTACCGAATCACTCCACCGTGGGTCATTATCAGAATGGTTGCTTTTTTCCCAGAGAACCTGTATTTATCCAGCATATCCGATACAAACGCATCCACCCTATCTTGGAACATTTGCCCGCTTTCACCAGATGGTGTGCTATGCAATTCCCAATTATCAAGCCATTTCTGGTAACTAGAATCTTCCTTCAACTCTTCATATTTCTTACCTTCCCAATCTCCAAAATTCATTTCTCTTAATCTTAGATCAAGGTTTGGAAAATGACATAGACGCAAGTATTCCAAAGTTCTTTGACATCTTATTAGATCGCTAGAATAGATAGCATCAAATGAAAGACCTTCAAGCTCTGTTTTAAGTAAATCCAATTCATCAAGCCCGTCCATCATGATATTCTCATCTGTATGTCCCAGATAACGTTTGTCTTTGTTCCAAGCTGTTATCCAATGACGAATGAGATATAGATCCACATAACGATCAACCCCCATAGTTCTCCTCCTTCAATGGCTGTCCCCATCAGGTCACCATTGCTTCCTTTAAAATGTTTCATCATCCATTTGCCATAACACCATGTGAATAAGACGTACGCAGGCAGTAGCACAAAATACTCTGGAAGAAGTAATAACAGTGCAGCTATAGGCAGGAATGAGGCGAACAAATCTCCCCTGGTCATATTCTTCTTCCATTCAAACGCTAGTCCCTCTTGCTGAGCAGTTGGAAAAAGATACATCAAATAGACCGCAATGCCTCTTGAACAAGCAAGGATGACCAAAAAACACATAGTATTTAAATAAGATTCATGTAGTAGTAAGTAGATGAAAACTGTTTTCCATACTACCAGGAACAATAAACTTAAGATTCCAAAGCTTCCAACCCGTGGGTCTTTCATGATCTCCCATTTTTTCTCAAGTGTTGCATTGGAACCAACAGCATCCGCCACATCCATCCAGCCATCAAGATGCAGCCCTCCTGTAACCCAAATCCAGATGGTCAAAATAAGCAATGCCATCATCCAAGTTGGCACATTACCATTCAAAAGAGCTACAGTTATAAATAGAATTCCTCCCAGCACCATACCTGTCAGGGGGTAACATCTTAGAGCCCACCTGCTAGTCTCCTTGTTCCAAGGGCACTCAACAGGTACAGGAATCCTGGTTAAAAATTGGAGAGCTAAGCCTAAACCATACAAGCTGTTTTTCAACATAACACCCCTTTTCCTTTCCAATACTTTGGAATACCAGCCCTGACCTGTACCGCCACATCAGATTGTTTAACAATATATTGATGAAGTAATCCCAATGCATATACATAGGAGCGGACCATTTTATACGGTGAGGAAGGTTCTTCGTTCAGATCATTTGAAACGATTAGCAGAGTCAACCTTTTTTCCCTTGCGATAGTCATCCACTCTTCAACCACTGGAACCAGCTCTGCTCCTTTGCATGGAATTTCAGCAAATAGCATGTTACTAAGCCAGATGGTCAGGCAATCCAGCAGTACCACATCGCCCCTACGTGCTTGCATCATACTTCTGCCAACCTCTACCGGTACCTCATCTACTTCCCACTCCCCACCACGCTGAGCCTTGTGCATCGTTATTCTTCTCTCCATTTCGTTATCGCTTTTTTTTGAAGTAGCTATATAAACGAGATGGGTAGAAGGATCTTTTTTATGAAGGGATAGAGCAAACTTTTCGGCAAAATGACTTTTTCCTGATCTAGCCCCTCCAGAGATAAAAATAATCATTTTTGCTCCCTCCATTTTTTTAAAATGGCAATCAATTTATCATTCTCTTCCTCCGAACGTACGGCAAGCCTTAAATGGCTACCTTCCAATCCTTTGAAATTATGTGTATGCCTTGCCAAAATACCGTGCTGGAACAAGAAAGTGAAAAGTGTCTCCGTTTTCTCCGGGTTTCTTTTATCCTGAAGGAGATAGAAGTTAACCGAACTGTTAGATAGATAAAAGTCATTACTTTCAATAAAAGCACGTAACTTCCTTGTCTCTTCTTCCAGCCAACTGACGGTTTTGGCAACAAAGTTTTTATCCTTTAATAAAAGTGGAGCGATTGCACTTGCTAAACCATTCACACTCCAAGGTATCTGAAAATCCTTTATTTCATTTATGACTGCTTCACTGGCCATCATATAACCTAACCGAAGGCCAGGAATCGTGTACATTTTTGTCAAAGAGCGTAGTAAAATCAGGTTAGGGTATTCCTTTAACAATGGAGTAAGTGCCTCATGTGGGACAAAATCTACGAACGCTTCATCTATAACCAGGAAAGTTTGATGATGAAGCCCTTGTTCCAGTAACATTTTTATTTCCGCCTTGGAAATGACCACCCCTGTTGGATTGTTGGGACGACAAAGGAAGAGTACATCCAAATCAGGTAATGATTCCAGGAGTTGATTCATTGGCAATCGAAAATCCTCTTCATGCGATGTTAAGATATCTGTCACCTGTAGATGATAATGCCTGCACGCCCGATCATATTCTGAAAAAGCTGGGTGCACAATTCCAGCCCTTTTTCCTTCAAAATACTTTGTTGCAAGGAAAATAGCTTCCGCTCCCCCATTCGTCAGAAGGATTTCTTTATCCCGGATTCTTTCCATCCAAGCCAATGCACTAGTGCTAAAAGAATAGTTCGGATCTGGATAATACAGCAGTTTTTTCCACTGTGCCTCCAACTCCCTCTGCAGCCATTGTGGTGGCCCCAAGGGGTTAAGATTCGCACTAAAGTCCAAGACTTCCAGCTCTTCTGCTTTCAAGAGTTTCTTCATCATTTCTGGCTGACCTCCGTGTTCTGGCCACTTCACTCTCAACCCTCATTTCTGTCCCAATAAAAATAGTAATAGAATTTCTAAGCCTACAAACACGCTCCAACCACCATGCATATATAGGATGGATGTAGGGATATCCCCTGCTACTAGCTTTCTATGAAAATCACCCATCGTTTTCCTATTAGATTCAATACCTTTATAATAATTTAAGCCACCCAACTGGATCCCCATCAAGCCTGCAGTCATCGCTTCCGGCCAACCGCTATTGGGGCTGGGATGTTTCTTTGCATCACGCATGGTAATGAGCCATCCCGATTTTCTATTAGAGCCTTTAATAAAAACAGAAGATAACCAAATGGATAGAGCTGTCAGCCTTGCGGGAATAAAGTTAGCCATATCATCCAACCTTGCCGAGGCCCATCCAAAATCCAGAAATCTTTCATTCTTATACCCTACCATTGAATCTAAAGTATTAACGGCTCTATATGCCATGGCAAGAGGGGCACCACCAAGCATTGCCCAAAACAAAGGGGCAGTAATGCCGTCAACTGTATTCTCTGCTATGGTTTCTACCGTCCCTCTGACCACTTCACTGTCTGTCAAGTTTTCTGTATCCCTCCCGACAATCATACTAAGGGATAACCTAGCTTCTTCCAAATTACCTTTTATTAGTGGGATCCAGACACTTTTTCCTGCATCAGCTAATCCCTTAATGGCGATGGTTGTCCATATAAAGTAAATTTCCAACAAAACGCCTACGTAAAAATGAATCTTATAGGATAGCGTTATCACAAGGAATACAATTCCATAAACAGCGAGGACCACGATGAATGCCAGAAGAACTCCCTTCCACCTTCGCTTCTGACCGTTGTTCAAGGATCTCTCCAAGAAAGAAATGAGTTTTCCCATCTGTACCACCGGATGTGGCAGCCATCGCGGATCCCCCAAGATTAGTTCCAACACAATCGCTGCTCCCAAAACAAACATATTTAAATAGAACACATTATCTACCATGCATGTTGACCTATTCTTTTCCGGTATTTTTGAATGGCTTTTGTTACCCCTTCATAGACAAGGTGACCAATCCCCTTCCCAATAAGGGTTCCAGATCCAGCATAAGGTGTTTTTTCACCTTGTTGGGTGAAGGCGAGAACCATGGCATCAGTGGATGTCCCTGTTGCAATGGTACCCGAAATTGGATCCTGTACCTCCAAATCATGGAGCGCCTTTACTTTTGCCTCGGTGGCAGACATCATTCCATTGACAAGCCCGCCATCCGTTAAATGCGCATCGATAAAAAGCATGATGTTAATGGTCCCAATGGTCACCGGTGACTGACACAATTCGATGTTTGTGATATCCACCGCATTGCCTACCCCGGCTGTAATTACTGCCATGAACGCGATACCCTTGATTTCTTTTTTGTATATCACAACATCTGAAAGCTCTACTGCGGTCATCATTCCGACTGACTGCTCAGTCGGAATTTTCTTTTGATAAAGCCATTCCTCGATATCTTTTACAGGATTATCACAGTTATAATTTTTCTCCACATGAAAGTTGCAGAAATGTCTATGCCACTGGATTCCCTCTCCTATCACTCCATTGGAGATGCTTCTTAACGGCTTAAAGGATTGCACATGGATGCACTTATCATCCATGTCAAATTTAAAATTATCATCAAAACTATAAATTTCCTTTTTATCCTCCAACTTTGGCGTCATTAAAAGCTGTGGCTTCGGGACAACCGGATGCGACCCTGCTTTAATCAGTACATCATATACTTTTTCGAGCTGCTCCTCTTTTCGGAGCGTGTCAGCATCCCCCACCTCCAGAAATCTCCCATTATGTAAAAGAGCCAAACGATCAGCATACAAAGATGCCACATTCAAGTCATGCAGGATGGCAAATACAGTAAGCCCTTTTGTATGTTGCCATTCCTTGATAAGATCCAACATATGAAAGGTATGCTTTATATCAAGATGATTGGTTGGCTCATCCAACAGAAGTATCGCTGGTTCCTGCGCAAGAGACTTTGCAAGTAAGACCCGCTGCTTCTCTCCACCACTCAATTTGCGGAATTGCTTATTCTTGTGTATGGTCACCCCTGTAACATCCATCACCTGTTGCATGATTTCTTTGTCTTTTTTGCTAAGGCTCTTAAGGAGACCTTTTTGATGTGGGTATCGTCCCAGACTGATGATTTCTTCAACAGTATAATCGAAAGAAACCTGTAATTCCTGTGTGAGCACCGCAATCTTTTTGGCTTTTTCCAACTTTGTAAAAGAAGATAGTGGTTTGCCTGATAACAACAGTTCCCCCTCTAATAAAGGAAGCTGACCTGTCACAAGTTTGAAGAGGGTTGTCTTTCCACTCCCGTTTGGTCCAAGAAGCGCAAAGAAATCGCCTCTCTTAATTGCCAGGTCCACACCGTTGATTATCGGTTTTTCTGGGCTATATCCACCAACTAGCCTTTTTAGTTCAATCATTCTTCTTCCCCTTTCCAATCCTTTCTCTAATAAGAAGACCAGCAAAGACTGGCGCACCAATCAACGCTGTTATCACACCAATTGGCAGTTCTTTTGGCGCAATGATGGTTCTGGCGAATAGATCCGCCAATACCAGAAATCCCCCGCCAATCAGCATAGATAAAGGAAGTACGTGTCGGTGATTAGGCCCAATTAATAGCCTGACTAAATGAGGGATCACAAGTCCCACAAAACCGATGGATCCAGACACCGCAACAGCGGAACCTGTCAGAAGCGAAGCACCAAATAAGATGAGTATCTTCCCTCTTTTCACATTCACCCCGATATGATCTGCTGCCTCTTCCCCAAGGGCCATTGCATTCAATTCCCGATAATGCAGGAATAAAAGGATGGATCCGGCCATCATAAACGGAAAAATAAGCTGTACATGGCTCCAACTTCTCATCCCCACACTTCCGTATAGCCAATAAATGATTTGAGTCATAGACTCTTTATCACCAAGGGCAATGATCAATGAAATAATGGAGCTGATAAACGCGCTGATGATGATTCCCGCTAGGATGATGGTTTCGATTGCGAGTCCCCGGCTGCTCAACCTGACTAGCCCAAACACAAGGAGTAAACACAATAGTCCGCTGAGAATGGCCACAACAGGAAGGGTGAAGCCTCCCAGCCCAATAATGGAGATGTTGAAGAAAAGTACGGCTACCGCCCCCAATGCAGCTCCAGAGGAAACCCCTATGGTGTAGGGATCAGCAAGGGGATTCCGCAACAATCCTTGAAAAGCTGCTCCGGCAAGGGCAAGGGATGCCCCGACAAACATGGCCAGCAACACTCGGGGAAAGCGGATGTGCCAAATGATCATTTCTTCATTCTTGGGAATGTCGGGCAGCCAGCCCTTCCCAAGTGTATTTTCCGATAAAATGTGCAAGATGGTCGGAATTGGAATGGCAACACTGCTGTTCAATAAACCAAGGAGGGCTGCACCAAGTACAAACCCTCCGCTACCAAGATATATCCAAAACAGCCTATTATTCAAAGATTTCCGGATAGATAAGTTTCGCAAGATGCTCCACTCCTTCAATCAAACGAGGTCCTGGCCTTGTTACCGTATCACTGTCCACATCATGGACATTTCCATTCTTAATGGCAGGTACCTCCTCCCAACCGGAGCGAGTCATGACCCCCTCTTTTGGGTTGTCCACATAATAGCCATAGGTAGTAATGATCACATCTGGATTTAACTGTACGATTTCTTCTTCCGTAAGTTTTACCCAGCCCTCCTGATTGCCGGCAGCATTTTCCGCTTGAATGGACTCCAGCATTTCATGCATGAAAGTCCCTTGACCTGTCGTAAAAATATCAGGAGCAGGAGAAACCTCGACCCAAACTTTTTTCTCTTCCGTCACTTGCTTGGCTTTTTCTTGCACTGCGAGTAGTCGTTCTTTCATATCGGCAACCAGCTTATCCGCTTCTCCCGAAGTACCCGTTGCTTTTCCAATCAATTCGATTGTTTCATATACATCCGCAAACGAGGATTCGCTACCAATCACAATAACACTTATTCCAGCTTCCCTATATTGTTTCAGGAGTGCCTCATGATTCTGGTGATGATAATCCGTCACAAAAATCACATCAGGCATCAACGTCAGAATCATTTCCGCATTCATGTCTTGGCCTCCCACTTTTTCCACATCGGCGGTTTGCGCTGGATAATTGCAATAATCGGAAACACCAATCATTCTATCTCCAAGACCTAGAGCATAAGCGATTTCCGTATTACTTGGTTGCATAGAAACTATGGTTTCTGGTTCTGTTTCAATGGTGATTTCCTGACCTGAATCGTCCGTTATAGTGATAGGAAAGGCGGAGTTCTGCGATTGCTCCTCACCGCTTGTATTTTCAACGACTGAATCATTTAAATTGCCATTCGTTTGCTCTGAGGTTGATCCACATCCTGTTACTATTCCGATGAATAAAATGAAAACAAGACCTATGATTCCCCATTTTTGTTTGATATGTTTCATCTGTTTTTCTCCTCTGCTTTTACTAGATTTTTTCTGCAATTCCTGCTGATTCAAATGTCGCCATATCTTTTACGATATCTGTTGCTGCCTTTAGGATTGGAAAAGCGAGAGCAGCTCCCGTGCCTTCACCAAGTCGGAGACCAAGATCCAGGATCGGCTTTTTTTCCAGCTGCCTGATAGCATGTTTATGACCAGCTTCCATGGATTGATGACCGATGAAAAGGTATCCCTTTACTTCAGGGTAGAGTCTTTGGGCAAGAAGAGCCGCTACCGTACTGATGAACCCGTCAACAAGAACTGGTATTTTCCGCTCCGCTGCCGCCAAGATAGCGCCAACCATCCCGCCAATCTCTAGGCCGCCAACTTTAGATAATATATCGATTGGATCATTCGGGTCTGGGTTTCGTTCCTGAAGCGACTGACGGATAACTTGCTCTTTCCATTTTAATTGGTCGGGGGTAATCCCCGTCCCAGCACCAATAACATCCGCTACATCTAAACCACTTAAGACTGACAGGATCGCACTGCTGCTTGTGGTGTTGCCAATTCCCATTTCCCCGATGATCAGACATTTCGCCCCGTTCTCAATGACTCTTGTTGCCATGTCGCTTCCAACTTCGATCGCCTGCCATGCCTCGTCTCTAGTCATGGCGTTTTCCTTTAGGAAGTTTGCTGTCCCATGACGGATTTTTTTCATATGAAGTTCGGCCCGCTCCATATCTGCCGCTACCCCTATATCGACAATTTCGACTTTTGCCCCGATCTGCTTCCCTAATACATTTATGGCCGCTCCCCCGTCAAGGAAATTGTGAACCATTTGTACAGTCACTTCCTGAGGATATGCGGACACTCCCTCACTAGCCACTCCATGATCAGCAGCAAAAACAATGATCCCTGTTGGAGTTACCTCAGGAAAATCCTCTCCTGTAATCTGAGCAAGCTGGATGGCGATTTCCTCCACAGCCCCTAAACTTCCAATGGGCTTAGTCAAGGAGTTTAAGTAGTCCGTCATTTTCTCCCCTTGTAATAAGTTAATGGGCTTTATGTTATACACTTTTCCCATGCGTTTGCACTACCTCCTTTTTGTTCGTCCTTTCAAATTCAACCATCTTTTCCTTGATTTTATCCATAGAAAGATGCAGGCTCACAACATCTGCCAATCTATCAAACGACTCTTCTCTTTTCCTATCAAAAGAGGTTCTGCCTATTAGGGGAGAGAGGCCTTTCTTCTGTCTTAAAGTGTTCAACAGTTCCTCTCTGAAACTGTCATTGTGGAAGATTCCGTGAAAGTATGTACCTATGATATTTTCAACTTGCACCCCATCCGTCCGGTCTGCCAATACTGCAAACGGCATTACATTTTCTCTTCCATGCAATGTAGTTACTCCCATATGAATCTCATAACCTTTTATAAAAAATTGTTTACCCTTGAAATTTAGGATCCCTTCGGAAAGAACAGTTCTCTTCTCCTTTTCCAGATGTGTTGTCATGGGGATGAGACCAAGTCCGGAAATCACTTTCAGCGAAGATTCTATCTCATACTCATCTACAACTTCCTCACCAAGCATTTGATAACCACCGCAGATCCCAAAAATTCTTGTCCCTTGTGCTGCCAATGTCTGTAACCGGTTCCCAAGGCCACTTTCATGCAAGAATTGCAAATCACCTAGTGTATTTTTGCTGCCTGGGAGGATGACCAAGTCCGGTTCTCCTAATTCTTCTGCCTTTTGCACATACTTCACATGACAATCCTCCTCGGAAAAGAGGGGATCCATATCAGTGAAGTTTGAGATGTATGGGAAGCGGATCACTGCAATATCCAAGTCTTTCGTTTCATCTTTATCTTTAGAAAAACTATCAAGGACGACAGAATCC
Organism: Sutcliffiella horikoshii; assembly: GCF_002157855.1. NCBI lineage: Bacteria > Bacillati > Bacillota > Bacilli > Caryophanales > Bacillaceae > Sutcliffiella > Sutcliffiella horikoshii. The sequence continues at coordinate 2,254,926 of NZ_CP020880.1, forward strand.
TCCGCCTCTATATGTAAACCAGTTACATAAGGGATCACCCCCAATACCGGAATGCCGGTATATGCTTCAAACCATTCCAACCCAGGTTCGAGGAGGGATACATCTCCCCTGAATTTATTGATGACAACGCCTATGACTCTTTTGCGGTCCTCCTCTTCTAAGAGTTGCAATGTACCGACAAGGCTTGCAAATACGCCACCCTTTTCTATATCACCTACCAGAATAACTGGAGCATTGGTCAACCTGGCAATCCGCATGTTCACAAGCTCTCGATCGTTTAGGTTGACTTCAGCCGGGCTGCCCGCCCCTTCTATCACAAGGATCTCATATTCTTTTTGAAGGCGAAGATAGCTCTCTGTTATAACTTGCAAACCTTTCTCGTAAAATTCTTGCCGATATTCACCTGCCTTCATATTTTGAAAAGGTTTCCCATGCACCACAATTTGCGATTGATATTCGCCTGTAGGCTTAATCAAAATGGGATTCATGTCAGTGGTTGCCACCACACCAGCCGCTTCCGCCTGAACGCCCTGTGCCCTGCCAATTTCCTTGCCATCTCTAGTAATATAGGAATTTAGCGCCATGTTTTGCGATTTGAACGGTGCGGTTTTATAGCCTTCTCTAGCAAATATTCTGCACAATGCCGTTACCAAAGCGCTCTTTCCTGCATCGGAATGCGTTCCTTGGATCATCAGTGGCGTCCCTTTAAACATGCAATTTTACCTCCAAACATCTTTGAATCCAGTTTTCTACAACACTTGGATTGGAGCCAAAATGAATATGCGTATAACCAGCGACTAAGTTTTTAGTAACATACCCGTCTGTGCCTCTTCCTCTCATTCCTTTTGTTTCAAAGGCGGCGGGTAGCTCTGTTTCGTGATGGAAGGTGGAATAGTGGAACTCATGCCCCCTTGCCACCTCTCCCTCCTTCAAGAGAAAATTCCCGTTCAACCCTTTGACTTCCCTGTACCCAAGGGCAGCTAACCTGGTTTGCATATGCACAATACCAGGAATTACCCCTACCATTGGATAAGTCTCCCCTCCTGCAGTCACAATTTCCTCGCATAAATACATATAGCCTCCACATTCCGCAAAGGTTGGGATTTCCCTTTTCACTACTGCCTGATAGATGCTATCCATGGTTTTGGTATTTGATGAAAGCCTAGCTGCAAATTCCTCCGGGAAGCCTCCGCCAAGATAGACACCATCCACATCACTTGGGACCACTTCATTTTCCAAGGGAGAGAAATAGATTAATTCCGCTCCTCTGCTTTGCAAAAGTTCCAAGTTCTCTTCGTAATAAAAATGGAAAGCAGCATCATAGGCAACAGCTATTCGAACCTTTTTATTTGGATATGAAGTGAAAATGGAAAGCTTGTTTTTGGTTGGAAGCTCGGAAGCTACTTCCGCCAGCTTATATAAGCGCTCCACGTCCACCGTTTTTGCAACACGCTCACCCAATGCATGAAAAAAACCTTCAAGTTCTCCTCGTTCAATAGATGGAACAAGGCCTAAATGACGCTCAGGCATCTCAATTTCTGACTCTCTTGTCAGATAGCCTATTACGGGAATCTGACACTCAGATTCAACTGCAGCCTTAACTAAGTGAAAGTGTCCTTCGCTTCCCACTTTATTCGCCATCACACCAACAATGTTCACTTGGTCAGATAGTGTCTGATACCCTTTGACCATTGCACCCGCACTCCTAGCCATTCCGGAGCAATCCACCACAAGCACCACAGGACTTCCGGTGAGGATACTAATTTCTGCACTGCTTCCCTCATTTGAAAGGGGATCCTTCCCGTCATAAAAGCCCATCACCCCTTCTATGATGGAAATATCAGCACCCTCACTTCCCCGCACCAATACTTCTTTCACACAATCAGATGAAAGCATCCAACTATCCAGATTCCGCGATTTCCTGCCTGTCACCGCCGTATGGTATGAGGTATCGATAAAATCTGGACCACATTTAAACCCTTGTACAAGAAGACCCTTATTCCGCATGGCAGCCATCAAGCCGATAGTGATGGTTGTTTTTCCTACTCCACTGCCAGTTCCTGCTATGAGAATTCTTCTTCTCCCCATTTTCTTCCCACCTTCCTCTTAAAATTCCACCCCTTTGACTGCCGGGATCCCCTTATCGTAATAATGCTTCTCGGCATGGACAACTGAGACCAAATCTGCTGCAACTTGGACTTGTTCAGGTGCATTTCTTCCAGTTATGACAAGATGAACGTGCTCAGGCTTGTTCCTGATAAGTTCTAAGACCTCTCTTAATGGTAAAACATCATCTACCGGAAAACCCTGAATAGATAAAGCGTTATTCAATTCATCCAAGACGACTATGTCATACTTTCCACTCATGACAGCTTCTTTCGCTTTTGGCCAACCGATGCGAAGTGCTTCTCGATGCTCTTCAGGAGTCTTGGTCCACGTAAAGCCAATCCCCAGTTGCTCCATCTCCACTCCTAATTTACTCAAGGCAATCTGTTCCCCGTATGTACGCTCAGGTGATTTGATGAACTGATAGATCTTCACCTTCATCCCCCTCCCTACTGCGCGAACTGCCAGTCCAATTGCTGAAGTTGTTTTACCTTTTCCATCTCCGGTGTACACCAGTGTCAAGCCTTTTTGCTTTGATTTCCCACTCATAAAACATACCTCCCTGTATTTCTCCATTAAAAAAACGCCTTTCTGCTGATAGCAAAAAGACGTTTAAAGGGCCATCCAATCCAGTCCTTTTAAAAGCTCTTACGAAGAATCGCTTATAAATATGAAAACTGAATAAAAATAAATGAATGTCACTTTAAGCATTCTTTCCTCGCAGAATCCTTAAAAACAATTAGGCAGGTCTCCTGACTTGCGTTTCAAGCACATTGCCGACCCTTCCCATGCTTTTGCACAGTGGATATACTCGGCAATATTCAACGCTTACAGTGGCGGGGTCCGTGCTGGATTTTCACCAGCTTCCCTTTTAACCTTTCTTCACAAAGGCACCTAAATGTTGTATCGTATCAATTAAAATATGAAATTGTAATTTATTGTTTTAACCTTAAAAGCTTATATTAACAACGAATTCATTGTAGCCTATTTTCTTTCAAATGTCTTTAATAAATTTTTCGGCTTTTGAAAAAAGTTTAATAACTCAATAAAATAAGACTCTAACTTCAACTAGGGGCTTAAACAATTAGGAAGTTTCTTCTACAACTTCCAAGTTCTTGACAAAGGCACTCTGACCCCTGTTATCGATTTATTAGGGGCAGGTATAATTATGTTACAAGTTTAAAGATTCATCCGACAGATAATGTAACTAACTATCGTGTTCATTTATATAAATCTAAAGGACAACCATTAAATAAATATTGGCGAGTAGTTGATTATAGAATTAGAGTAGATCATATTTCATATCTAAGGTGACTAAATGGAAATTCAATTATTGGGACTCTAAGGTCTTAGCATTTGAAATGAAGTATTTTTGCAGATGAATTAACTTTAAAATGTGAACCAGGGATTTATATTTTTTAAGGGTGTTATAATTTAGAAATTAAACATACTTCTAAATATGAAAAAGGTATCCCACCTTAAAAATGGACATGTGCTCAAATACCCTATACAATTCATGACATATCAGTTAATGAAAATAATCTAGATTCAACCAGTAAATATAAAGTTAATATTATTATGCCTCCTATGTCATTAATCAATTAAATGGGAGTCCTGTTCAAATAACCCGAATAGGGCCACCTTTTTTTCTAATCACTCCGTCATCTTATTCTTATTACCAGTGATTTTCTCATTTTTGAAAAGCCAAACAACTTCTATTACTTAATTAGAGACACTCCACAATCAAGGCCCTAGAATAAAATTTTGTTTATTATCAGCTGACATTATATAAAGAAGCGTAGAGCATTAAGATTACAACTTTGCTCCTATATTTTTCGAAAACATACTAATAAAAATTATTTGTATAAGGAGGATATAAATGGAAGTGTTGAGTATTTTGTTGTTTATAAGCTTCTTAATTGGAGTTAATTGGTACATTACGAAGAATTACGCAAATGACAGGGGAAAACTTATTAAAGCGAGTTTAATAGTTATTCTAGTCGCTACTCCATTGATTTATATTATTACTATGATTACTTTGGGTGTGTATTCTGGTGATGGAATTGCTGGAGCAGTCGGAGGATTGGGTTTTGGCTTTATTACTTTTATAAACGGACTGATCTACTTCATTAAAGGTTTTTTTTCACAAAAAAAAGTTTAGGCAATTAAATGAAATAAGAAAACACCTTTGTTAGACAATTCTGCCCAATTCTAAAAGGAGGAGCGATCCCACTTTGCTGCAATCGCTCATAGTTTGTTGTTAAACATATTTATTCAAATTTTTTTGTAATCTTTATTCCAATCCAAATTAATACTCCAATAATAAGTCCATAATTCAACTGAATCACAGTATCTTGACCCGCCATTTCACCTAAATTGAGTGTAATTAACATATAAATAATTGCAAATACAATAGAAAAAACAAATGGTTGAAGCATAATTATCTTCTCCTCCCCTTAAAACTTCTTAACTTTTTAAATTTAACCATAAAAATATAAAACCCTTATTCAAGTATCCTGCCCGATTGCTTAATTCCAATTATTTCATAATCTATAAATTCCAACAATTGATATTCTACACCCTGATTAATAAAAAATGAGCGCTGATCCTTGTAACAGGTTAGCGCACTTTAATGGTATAACTTTGAATTTACTATGCAATGAAAGACGGAAGCAAGTTTATCTTACGTTACACAATTCGATCTAAGCAAAAAATGCATACCATTGGAGACACTAAATAATATAAGGAAATAGGTATGACTACGGAGGGATTTGAATAAATTGTCATTTATTTGTTAGGCTAATTAGTAAGAAGTTACATTAGGAGGCACTTGTCTTGGATTTAGATTGGATTTGGAAAGCGGTACTTATTGTGATTGTTGGGTTTCTTATTTTGCGATTAGCTGGAAGAAAATCCATTTCTCAGCTGACAGTTGCACAAACAGTCCTCATGATATCTATAGGGAATTTAATCATTCAGCCAGTAACCGAAAAAAACATTTGGATAACCTTTTTAATCGCATTATTACTAGTATTAGTCTTAATAACAATAGAACGGTTGCAGATCAAATTTGATAGGTTCGAAACCTTCTTAACAGGAAAAGGAATAGATGTTATAGAGAATGGAGAAATCATTGAAAAGAATCTAAAAAAATTGCGAATCACCGTTGACCAATTAGAAATGCGGTTACGCTAAGATAGCATCTCTAGGATTAGTGATGTGAAAACAGCAACCATCGAACCTAGTGGACAATTAGGGTATGTGCTAAAAGAATATGCCCAATATGCCACTAAAAAAGATATTAAGGTTATATTAGATTATATTCATAATAAATTTCCTACGGGTCAACAGCCCCCAGATATCACTAAAGAAATAGATATTCATTCTATTTTTTCAGAGGTAAATAGGCATGAGCATGTCATACCTCCCCCTAAGCATTTAGAGTAACCAACTACTTTGCCAGAAGACCTTTTAACAACAACCAAGGTTATAACAGGGGTTCAGAGTTCGAAAAAATGCAGATTATTCGTCCGACTAAGTACGGATTTACCAAATTATGGTTGAAAAGCACCTATCTAATTTTACTATTAAATGAATGGAGGCACAGGGATGCTGAAGTCATTTTTATTAAGCATATTTCAAAGAATCGCAACTCCGGTTTCCACCCAACCCATAAAGGATCAGCTATCAAAGAAATTGTGAAACCTCTCGAAAAGGAAATAGTGATATCTAAAGAGGTTAACAGTGCTTTTATCGGCACCTCACTTGAAAAATATTTACATGACAGAGAGATTGAAGAAGTGGTGATTACAGGCTTAACTACTCCCCACTGTATCTCAACAACCACCAGGATGAGCGGAAATCTAGGATTTAACACTTACCTTATAGAAGATGCTACGGCCGCATTTGGCATTAATTATAAGGGTACCTACATAGATGCCCAAACCATCCATAACATTTCTCTTGCTACCCTTCACAATGAATTTGCCATAGTCTTGACAACGAAAGAGCTTCTTGAACGATTGTGAAAGATCCCCTTAAGAAGACTGTTGCATTTTTTCAAAGGTTTATATATCTGATTTCACTTTCAGTTTTAAACCAGCACATAAAAGTAAAGCAAGTACCAAGTATGTGAAAATCTTATTACTGCCGTATGGAATGAATATGTTGAATTGACCATTTAAATAGGAAAACTGTTAGATCTCTATAAATATCGAGAAAAGGCATTGGTACCAGTGTTTTTCTTCAAAATTCAGTTTAAAAATCAGTTTAGAAGTTAGAAAAATTTGAAGACCATGTATAAAATGCAGGTCTTCTTTTTATTCTTTAAAACTTATGAATAAAGTCTTTAGAATACTATGTTTTCTATAAAAAAACTAATCCCTTTCAACATTTCGGGGCACTACCACCAAAAAGGGAACATTTCTTAATTAAGATCATTCCCCGTTATAAAAAATTACTGCAAAATCCTTTTCTTTTGTTATATCTTATTTCTCTATCCTGCCCTATTTTTAAGTAAGGAGCGACTACGCTTTGCTGCAACCACTCCTATATTCTTTAAAAACCTCAGGTCTTTCCCTGTAGTTAAATTGATAAAAATATGGCTAATTATTCGCTGTTAAGTATTTAATTAGAAATTTTTTATCTTCTGAATAAGAAAGCTCCAATTCTTTAATTTCATCAATAGACTTCCAATCAATATCGAAAACCAAATGATCAGGATCTTTAATTTCTGGAACACCGTCCAGAAGTTTTGCTTCAAAGTATTGTACTTCTACATCAAAACCATATCTGCAAATTGTTCTTCTGACATTACTTGTAAACCGTTTCTTTTTAATAAAGCAGTTGTAACTCCATTCCCAGTAATTCTCTCCCCTATAAATTCACCATTATAAATCATTGAACTTCCACAGGATGGACTATACTCCTTAAGAACAACTACTGTTGCATTAACATCTCTAGCTTTTTTTAAAGTAGTGTAAGCTCCTTTTATGTATAGTTCCGTAACGTCTCTACCTGACTTCTCGACAACTTTAGCTTTTCCATTTAATACATCATCCCCGTTACCACCTATTATTTCAGCAGGTTCTCTGGGGGTTGAAAATCCACCAAGCAATTCCGGACATACAGGTATCGCCTTATTCTCTTCTATTAGTTTACTGATCTTAAGATCTAAACAATGTGTACTGTTATATCTTACCTGTAACCCTGCTAAACAAGAACTTACCAATATCATTGAGAACACCTCATTTTAATAGCACCTTATGAACTTATACAGCTAACTCCACGTAATATGAATCACTTAAAGCTTCGATTTCCTCCTAAATTATGCCCTATTCACAGAAATATGCACCTTTTCTTATTCCAGTATAGCGCTCCTATTGAAGAAGTCCTTAAACAAAAGAAACTACCAGTCAGAAGTATCAACCCTCTTTCATTAGTTATTGGAAAGTTACAACTTAATTTCATACTCCATTCGTTTTGCTGTATCTTCAGCTACATCTTTTCCATGTAGTCGAGATATCAGATGAAACGACATATTAATTCCAGCTGATATTCCTCCAGAGGTTATAATTGATCCTTCATCGACAAACTTAACATCACGCTGGACTGAAACTTTAGGAAATTCATGTTTTAATCTATCAACATCCATCCAATGCGTTGTTGCTTTTCTTCCATCAAGAATTCCTGCTTTTGCAAGAAGCAGCGCACCAGTACAGACTGAAGTCAGAAACTCTGTTCTTGATTGCTGGGTTTTAATCCATTCAATTATAGTAGGATTGTTTATTTCAATCTGTTCTGCACCATAACCCCCAGGAATAATCACTATATCTAATGAAGGATGGTTATCAAAACTATAATCAGGAAAAACTTTCAAACCATTCCTTGCAGTAACTAAGTCTCCATTTTCAGATATTGTTTTGACAATAAACGGCTTTTCATTAGAAATAGGTAAGGTCGCTACAGAAAAAACTTCAAATGGTCCTGCAAAATCTAATACTTCTACATCGTTAAATAGTAAAATACCAACTGTACGCTGTTGCATGTTTTTAAACCTCCTGAAAAACCCTTTTAATTGAATATCTTAGAGCTTCCATTCACTTTCTAATATTTCCTTCTATCTATATAAGAATTAGGCCCGATAAACGAAAAGACGCGTCTTTCGATAAACGCGCCTGATTGTTGAAGGTCAAAGGATGTTGAAGCTGAATCTTACTTATTTAGCTCTCTTCACTCGTTGTTGGATAAGACAAGGTTTTTGTTAATCAACACAATTCTAGGTATTTATAAATCAACTATTCACAAAGTTTTCTTTTCTCCTTTTATCCAATCCAAAAGAAATAGATGCAGTTAATAACGCTAGTAATACTGTTAATCCCGCAATCCACCCTAAATTCAAAACAGATGTATATTCAATTACCACTCCTCCTAAGCCAGCTCCTAACGTCATACCAATATTCATTAAAGCAGTATTGAAACTCAAGACAATTTCTGATGACTGCGGTTTCAAAGAAATTAAGTAAAATTGATTTGCAAGAGTGGTTAACCACGCAGATGTTCCCCAGATCATAATGGCAAGAAGAATACCTATTTTTTCTATAGAGAAGCCAGCTAAACTACTTAAAAGGGGTGCAATGTAAGTAAATCTGCGGTTCCAACTCCAAAGGCTCCTAAAGCTAGCAAATATATTGCAAAACGATTCATTTCTTTTTCCTTTTAACAATGTTATTAGAACTACTTTTCATCATATCGATAATGTTCATTAGCATGAAGTCCAAGGAAATGAATTTTCAATATACAATCTTAGAAAGAACAAAATAGTGAGCTAACAACTAAGGAAATACATAGACTAAAACAACCTTTAAAAGGTTTTGATGTCATTCAAACTCTTCTTCTGTTAAATCCATATTAACGGTCATAGCAATACGGCTCCCATCAGCTGCTGCAAAAACCACTTGAGATGGTTTTACATAGGAAGCATCACCAGCAGAATACAAACCAGGTATTGATGTTTTGCCTGATTCATCTGTTTTGATCCCACCCGACTTTGTCAATTCATACCCCAACTGGTCTCTGAACGGTGCACTTTGAACAAATTGTGGCATGACAAAGCCTCCAGCTCTCGAAGTGTGAGTTCCATCTGTAAAGCGAATATGTTCCAATCTACCGTTTTGGCCAATAAAGGCTAGAATGGGTTTCTCTATCACAGTAATCCCTTTTGATTGCAGTTGCTTTTTTTGCACTTCCGATAAAAGTGTAAGACCATTTGTACAAACAACCAAATCTTTACTCCAATTGAAGAGCAGTTTCGCCGTATGGAAGATAGATGGATTTTCGGAAACAACGAAAATTGGCTGATCTTGCAGTTCCCATCCATCACAATAAGGACAATTAAATAAACTTTTTCCATAGAACGAATAAAAGCCCTCGATGAGAGGAAAATTTTCTTTTACCCCTGTTGCCACAATTAATTTTTTTGTCCGAATAAGAATTCCTGATATATCAACTACTTCATATCCCATAGCTGTTTTGTTGACTGAAACTATCTCAGTTTGTAGATGATTGACAGAAGGGTAATTCAACAATTCTTTATAAGCAATACGACGGAATTCGGACGGTGTTATACCGTCTCTTGTAATGAAACCGTGAGAGGCATGTGTCACAGCATTTCTAGGCTGATTATTATCAATCAATGCTACACTTCGTCTTGCTCTTCCCAGTACAAGGGCTGCATTCAACCCTGCAGGACCGCCTCCAATAATCGCACATTCATAAATCATAAATTACACCACCTAAATAGATAATATAGATATATTATATCTGTAATTAACCATAATAAAAGGTAAATAGATTCGTGGAGCTCTTACGAGTGTAGAAAAATTCATCGTTTTCGCCCCCCTGAAATATATTAGAGACCCATTATATCTTTTATTAATTGAAAGATTCATGTTTAAAGTAAAAATCTAAAAAATTTACTTGTGTTAAACTCCCATTTGCTTTTGAGCTATGTCCACTAAGTTAATTTCTTTTAAATGTTGCTTCATCTTCTCTTCTGCTTCTTTCATTTCAGCTTGAATTAAGCATTCATCTCCATGAACAAAATCACATTCAAATAAGGAAGCTGTACCTTCTATGGCGTGAATGATATCTAAAAATGTAATCTCATCTTTTAGACGAGATAATCGATAACCTCCATGAGCTCCGGAAATTGATTCAATCATTCCTGCTTTTACGAGCTTGGTTAAAATTTTGGACAGATAAGTTGTTGAAACACCTTGTGATTCTGCCAGTTTCTGGACACCTATTGGCTCAGCCGAAGCAGAAGTAACGAGAGAAAGCATGGTGTGTAAAGCATAATTAGTCGCTTTTGAAAATTTCATTTTAACACCTCTATTGTAGACTTATTATATCTACAATATCCTTAAATATATTTATATGTCAAGACTAATGCTTCCTAAATAAAATGTAGACGAACAAATCTTCACAATTTGTTGCGCCACAATCTAGCCCTTTTGTTGAATAAGCCCTTTTGTTTAGCTGGAATACACAAACTAATGAAATGAATGAGGTTAAGCTATGGTATCCATAAAAAAACAGGTGTAATCCTTAAAAGAATCAAACCTGTTTTTATTATATGTTTCAATCATTCCCGTTTCGCTTTGGAACGGACTTCTAGTAGTTTGTTTTTGAGGTCGTTCTCCATTTGGACGAGTTCTAGTTCTACTTGATGGCGTTTTTCTCGGCCTTCTTGTTGGATTTGTAAGGTTTCTTCTAGTGTTTCGATTAGGTTTTCTTGCGTTTTCTTCAGTGTTTCGATGTCGACAAGACCTCGTTCGTTTTCACGTGCTGCCGAAATCGTGTTTTGTTTGAGCATTTCGGAATTTCGCAATAACAGTTCATTGGTAGTCTCAGAAACATTTTTCTGAGTATCTACTGCCTTTTGCTGATTATATAAGGAAACCGCAATAACCAGTTGATTCTTCCATAGAGGTATTGCTGTTAGAATGGAAGATTGAATTCGCTCCACCAGGGTCTGATTTGTATGCTGGATCATTCTGATTTGCGGTGCCATTTGCAGGGTGATTTGGCGGCTGATTTTTAGGTCATGTGTGCGCTTTTGAAGGCGGTCTGCAAATTGCATCATATCACTAACGGCCTGTACATCCATTTGATTATTCGTTTGCCTTGCTTTCTGTTCTAGCTCCGGAATGATGGTCCCTTGAATTTCATCAAATTTATGCTCCGCTGCAGCGATATAAATGTTTAATGCCTGGAAATAATCTTTGTTTTTGTCGTATAAAGATTCAAGCATAATATTGTCACGCTGTAACACCTTTTTAAAGCTTTCGAGTTGATCTGAAATTTTATCGATTTCAAAACCAATTTTACGGTATTTCGCAAAAAGTTGTTGTACTGAATTATTGACACTTCCAAAAAATTTACCAAAGAAGCCTTTTTTCTGAGGTTCCAGTTCTCCAGGTTTTACTTCTTTGATCTTTTTCATTAATTCAGAAACCACTTCTCCTACCGGGCCTGCGTCCTTTGCCTGAACATGAGACAATATGGAATTAGAAAAAGTGGACAATTCGTTTTGTGCAGTGACACCGTAGGAAGATATAGCGTGTTGATCATTTGGATCAATTTGTTTTGCAATATCAATGGCTTTCGCTTTGTACTCTTCAGAAAGAGTATCCATTACCTTTTCTTTTTTTGGTTCTGATTGAACCTCATTTAGATCTTGCGTCATCATTTCGTTTTCCATTTTCGGTGTCTCGAATGGATTACTTAATAAGTCATTCAGTGTATCTTCTTTTACTTGGTTTTTTACTTGATCATTGTTTTTCATTGTCACTCACCCCATAAGCTACTTCTTCTCAATTATTCTCTTATCTGTATCAAGCTGTTGATAATTCATCAGTTTAATTTCTGTCGTAAGATTATTCATATCCCCTGAAAGCACTGCCATCAACTCTTTTTCCATACTGCGTTCTAATTGTTTTAAAGCACTTTCTGTTTCTCGAAGCGCTTGAGAAACTTCATGAGTTCGCACTGGTTGATTTAATAGGTGCACATATTTTTCAGTGATGATAGCAGAGGAATCCAGATGATGGTGAAAGAAGCTTTGTGCTGTACGATACCGAACCGGTTCCTTTTCCACCATTTTAATGATTTTAGTCGAGATTTTAGATAATTTTGTTATCGTTTGATAAACAAAAATAGAGCGTACTCTAAACCTTGAACTATTAATCTTCTTTGCTTTTTCTTTCGCTTCTCTTAATTGAGCAGTAACATATTTTTTCTCTTTTCGTTCAATCTTTTCCAGGTCATTATTAGGTAGCAATTTTCTCTTCAACGCCAAATAGCTTCCAAGAAAGCCACCAAAAGCGCCAAGAATACCAAGTTGAATTTGATTACCTGTTAAAAGAAATACTATTAAAAAACCGATGGCCGCTAAATTAAACGATAGGATAATAATAAAACTTTGCAGTAAGAACCGTTTCATATTTTCACTCCTCACCTTTTTTAAAGGCTTAAGATAAACTATACCTTTCTTACGTATTTAACAAGGGAAAGGTTTCAATTATTTATAGTTTTATTATATAGGAAAGAAGTAGGAATACGAAATATTTTATGTATCAGCAACTAGAAAAGATGAAAAAGACCCTTGATTATGTAAAAATCAAGGGCTTTAAAGTTTATTAAATTCCTATGGAAACATATTTCACTTCCAAATATTCTTCCATCCCGTGATGTCCGCCTTCTCTGCCGATACCACTTTCTTTTAACCCGCCAAATGGGGCCTGTGCAACAGAAGGTGCCCCATCATTGACACCAATAATGCCATAATCAAGCCCTTCCGTAACTCGATAAATTCTGGACATTTTCTCGGTAAATACATACGCAGCCAATCCATAAGGAGAATTGTTAGCTCTCTTGATTGCCTCTTCTTCCTCTTTAAAGGTTGTAATTGGTGCAAGAGGACCAAATGTTTCCTCGTTCATGCAAAGCATTTCGTCTGTTACGCCAGTTATGACTGTCGGTTCCATAAACGTTTTTTCTTTCACTTCGCCACCAAAAGCAACGGCTGCACCTTTTTCTTTGGCATCGCTTAAATGCTCTCTCACTTTTTCCAATGCATCTTCATCAATCAGTGGGCCAAGATCAATTCCACGTTCCATCCCGTTTCCAACTTTTAGTTTAGAAACCTCTTTGACGAAAAGTGAAGTAAATTCTTCCTCTACACTCTCCTGTACATATATTCTATTGGCACAAATACAAGTTTGACCGGCATTTCTGAATTTTGACTGAACAAGTCCTTTTGCTGCTTTTTCCAGGTCCGCATCCTCAAATATGATAAACGGGGCATGTCCGCCAAGCTCCAATGATAGTTTCTTGACTGTATGAGATGCTTGTTCCATTAATTTCTTACCAATCTCCGTAGAGCCTGTAAAGGTAAGCTTTTTTACATCTTTATGTTTCATTAATGACTCGCCAATAACGGAAGATTTTCCGGTGATGACTTGAAGAACACCTTTAGGTACTCCTGCTTCGTCTGCATATTTTGCCAAGAGTAGGGCAGTCAATGGAGTCTGTCCGGCTGGTTTCACGATTACCGTACATCCAGCAGCTAGGGCAGGAGCAACTTTCCTTGTAATCATTGCGGCTGGGAAATTCCATGGCGTAATGGCGGCAACAACACCAACCGGCTGCTTTTGAATCAGTACTCTTTTGTCCTTGGAGGAAGATGGAAGGGTCTCACCATAGATTCTTTTCCCTTCCTCTTTATACCAATCTACAAAACTATTCGCATAACCAACCTCTCCCAATGCTTCCCGGAACGGTTTGCCTTGCTCCTTTGTAAGAGTTTCTGCAATATGCTTTTTATTTTCCTCCAATAAAAGGAACCATTTATTTAAAATATCTGCACGCTCATATGCCGTATAATTCCTCCAAGTTTGAAAGGCTTCTTCGGCATGTTGCACCACATTTTCCAGTTGATCCTCTGAGATGCTAGGTACCGTACCAATCACTTCGCCAGTAGCTGGGTTCGTCACCTCAATTACTTCCTCGGTATTAACCCATTCTCCGTTTATGTACATCGAATATTTTTCCATTGTGTTCCCTCCAATAAAAAGTTTTCAGGACATTCTCTCTAATATATTCACTCTTTATGGGCCATTCCCTTTATTGAACACAAAAAAACACCATTTAAGGTGTTTTCTGTTCGGCAACTGCAACCGGTTGGCGAAATAGTCTTAAACCATATATCAAAATCAATGTTAAGGATAGCATCCCAAAAACGATAGCCATCATTTGAAGTCCTATAGTATCGAGGAAAAGCCCGGTTCCAAGAAGTACTACCTGGAACAACACGCGGTCCAGCATATTCCGGAATGAGAAAAAGCGTCCATGGTACTCTTTCGGTATTTTTGTTTGAAAGATAGTTGCTGCAATTGGAAAGAAACATCCAACTGCCAAGCCGAATAACCCAAAAGAGAATAGTGTCATCCATTTAATGTCTGCAAAATACAAACTCAGGTGAGAAATGGCGATTAGCGTAACAAAGAAAAACATTAACGGTACCATATTGTTATCATTGGAAATGCGTTTTACGGCAAATGCACCAATCATAAAGCAGACACCCTCGATCGTGTAAATCCAGCTTTTAATCGTTTGATCATCCTGGATTTCACTGATGTTGATGACCATCAGGTTGAAACCGCCGATGAATAAGAACGGGATAAACGTTAGAATCAATACGGTAAGAGCTATCGGCGTTTCCTTTAAAACAGGCAGTACTTCTTTGAAGTCTCCGGATTTTTTGTTCTTGCCTTCTAGTGAATCGTTTTGGTTTGGTTCTTCAAAGTTCAATAAAAAGGTAAGTAAGAATAATATTCCATAAGCAACCATGGAAGCCATATACAAGGAAGATAAACTCATAATGACTAGCATCGCTCCAGCAAGTGCTGTCCCTGCAATCCTAGAAACAGTGGATACATTCATATGCACCCCGTTCATTTCTAATAAATCTTTGTCTTTCACAATCAACGGAATAGATGATTGCAACGCAGGAAAATAAAATGCGGCAGACAACTGAATAGCAATCATAAAAATGATCATAAAGAGAATAGATTGATATTCAATCGCTAAAAACATAAATACTACACTAATCATCCGGCCAAATCCTGATATTAGCATTACTCGCTTTTTACTTGTTGAGTCAATAATCTTACCAGCTAAAGGGCCTACCATCACTCCTGCAAGTAATCCCGCAAACAAAATAAGAGACTTGGCAAAGTCTGAAGGAACCAATGCCTGCATAAACTCCAAGTTCCCAATAATACCCGTCCATAAGCCTAATCCAGCAATAAATTCACCTATTAAAATAATCCATACATTCCGGTTTTTCCACATGATAGTTTCTCCGATCACTTGTGTTGTTGTAAGTAAAACTATACCATGGAATGAATTAATTCGCCACACGAAATTTCTGTTTGTAAGTATATACTCAAGTAGCCTCGGGATTGAGGTCTTTATACGGGTGATGAGGACATCTCTTGAACTTTCTCTTCATCACTGAGGTCTTCATCACGGCAGGACATCTCTTGACCTTTTTCCTCGTCACTGAGGTCTTCATCACGGCGATGAGGACATCTCTCCTTCTTTTTCATCGTTACTGAGGTCTTCATCACGACCATGAGGTCCCCCGCCCTTCGGTTAAAGGAAGAGTCTGGAAAGGAAAGCAATAAAAAATTGGCATAGGGAAGACCCTTTGCCAATTCTCACGGGTTATTTCTTCTCTTCATATTTCTTAATGGTACCGTCCTCAAATGTTACTTCAAGCTCAAATTCTTTATAGTCATCTTTTAAACCGAATACTTCCAACACCTGTGTCATTACTTCTTGTTGATCTTCACTGCTATCAAATTTCAATTGTTCCAATCGAGGTGACAATTCCGTATATGCCTCGTCCCCTTTTAATGACACTTCATTAATATCATCCTCAATTTCTGCTTCTCCATTTCCTTCTGCTTCGAACTCTGCTTCATACTTTACTCTGTTTTCGTACTCCACTTCCAGGTCGAACTTGGTAAACTTATGTCCAGTTGTACTCTGTTCGTTTTCTACATCTGTTGCTGTACCCTCATTTTGAGGAGCATTTTCAGGAGGGGCAGATAAATTATCATTATCAGTTCCACAACCTGCTGCTAATCCAATAGTTAAGGTCATTACAAAAGCTGTAATAATCCATTTATTCATCTAGTCATCTCCTTTAGTATTTGTAAGAGTATTTTTTCCTATTGGAAATTTTTCACCCTCAATTATGGAAAGAATTTATTTTCTTGTTATGTACAACTTTCGAATAAATCCCACTCATTAACAATAACCATGAAGCCCCCATTGCAAACCCGCCAAATACATCCAGGGGGTAGTGTACGCCTAAATAAACTCTGCTAAATCCAATTAGTCCAATTAATACGAAACAAAAAATCATCAATGTATTCCTTAGCCAACTTTTCTTAATCATCCAATAACACAAATATGCGATAGCCCCGTAGAATGCCATGGAATTCATGGAGTGTCCACTAGGGTAACTATAATACCCTGCCTCTACTACATGATCTAAGCTTGGTCTGTCTCTTGAAAAAATCGTCTTTAATAATGTGTTTAGCAATCGAACCCCTACTAGATTACCCCAAAGAAATAAGGCTAAATACCAGTTTCGTTTAAATAGAATGAAGAGGGTCAAGACAATAAGTGCTGGGTAGAAAAACAGCTTCGACCCTATATAAGATAAAAAGATAAAGAATCCATCCATTTCACCTATTCTATAAAGGCTTTCACCAATCATCCTGTCCCATGATTCCGTAGCTTCTAAACTGATCAATAATGCTACAAAGAGAAAAATGGTAAAAAGAATACCGCTTGCCATAAACATAGCGTTTGATTTTATGTAACTATTCATGATGTCACTCCCGACAAAAAAGGCTAACTCCTTGTTTCTTAGAGTTAGCCTAATTGCTTTTTTTATAAACTTTTTAACAATAATTTTTTCAAAAGTGGAAAGAGCACATCTGGTAACTCTTCAATATCGGGAACTAAAATACTATACTTGCCATACATATTTTGTATGGTTTTTACTTGTCCCTCATCAATTTCACCGTTAGCCAAGAATACGTTGATGACTTCAAGTCCGTTTTTCCTAGCTTCCATCACAGCTTGATGTGTATCGACTATGCCGTTCTTTTCGTAGTCCATCGCTGCAGGTTCCCCGTCGGAGAATACAAGTAGAAATTTTTGTTTTTCACTCCGTTGTACAAGTCTTTTGGTCATATGTCTGATTGCATAACCATCTCTGTTATCTTCTTCAGGTTCCAGCTGGAGGATTTCTGGCCCTGACGCACGTCTAAGACTTGAGTTGAAGTCTATCACTGTTTTAAAGTAGTTTGGTTGGCTTGTCTTTGTTGCATCATTAGTATCTTCCCAGAATCCTACCACTTCATGCGGGACAAAGACGGATTTTAAGGCTTCATGAAAAAGCGTGATTCCATATTTGGTCTGTTCCATTTTATCGAACATGGAAGCTGAGCAATCAACCAAAAGGGAGAACACAGCATCAATTTCAATGGAGGGATTATCTTTTTTATAAAAAACTCTTGTATTTTCTTCTGTAAACCAAGGTAAGAGCTTTTTGCTTAATCTGCCGAATGGAAGATCACTTCTTGGCATGATTTTTTTGTGTTCCAACGTTTTCTGTATCAGTTGTTTTAATTTCTTTTGGTAGGTGGAGACAAACAGTTTGTATTCATCATACCTATCATAATGTTCCGATGATATATTCTCTGGCTTTAAGAAGACAGGATAGGCGAACTTGTTCTCTTTCCCAAACTCCGCACCGCTTCCTCCTTCTTTTTTTGTATCATTTAGAACGTCCAGCGCTTCTAACTTTGAATAATCATTTTTATTCGTCTGCTGACTCTCGCCTTGAACAAAGCCCATTGCCTGGTCTCCGTCTTCCCCTTCGCGCACGCCTTCCCCCATTAGATCGGTTTTCGTTCCTTGTTCCATATCAAACTGGAGGAAGCTTTTATTGTTGCTTTCTGATTCACGATGCCAAGTTGGTAGCTTGTCTTCATGTACATCTTCTTCGTCGTCTTCGTTATCCTTTTGTTTTATGTCGTCATTTTTCAGTTCGCTTTTTCTTTTCATTTCATCAAAGGTTGGGGACTTGTCTACTTCAGGCATCTCTGAAAAGTCCGGAAGGAAAAAATACGTATTAAGCATATCTTTCTCCAAGAGGTCTTCCAATACTTCAACGATAATTTCGACACTCCGAAGGATATCTTTCGTGTTTCTTGCTTCATAAGATTTAGCAATCTCTACTCGGAGAAATGGGATAGCAAGGTCTAACTCCTCATTTAATGGAGGTACTTCCTCCAAAGGATTGTCTGTAGTCAATAAGAGATACAACAAATTGTACAGCGCATCAGTCATAATATTTCTTTCCATATTAACTGTAAGTTGGCTTCTGAAATATTTATGATACTCCACTCTTCTCACCATGAAGGTTTTAGTGGTGCCTGGCCGCTCTCGTTTGCAAAGTTCCTCAAGCCTTATGTCTTCCATCAGAATAAACAATTGTCTGCTAAAGCTTGATAGATGTGTTTTTTTCATAAAGGCAAAAAGCTGTTTAATCACTTTATAATCAGTATGTACAACAGATCCCACACTTCGTAAATACACATCGCTTTTCATGCCGTGCAGTTTTTCGAAAGTCGGATGGTTATCCCAAAATAAACTGATAAACATTTTATTCATATATGGGTCATAGTAGGACTTGAACGCATATTCCACTTCAAGATCTTTCTTCTTAGAAAGGGAAGTCGCTAAGTCCGATAATTCCATAAATAGAAAGGAATCAATTTTTTTATCATTAAAAACGATAGGTCTCAAGTTAATCTCCTCATTCAAACAAAGTTTGTGCGATGTTTAAGATAGCGGCTTTTTCTCTATCATCTTCCAACTTTTCGACAATACCACGCTTAATCGCTCTAAGTGGTGGTAAGTATACACTAAGATCACAAGTGTCTAATAGTGCGCGCACAGACGCAGCTTCTTCGGATAGATTTCCGTTTTCAACAAGCGCGATAAGGTCAGCTGATAATGTTACATATTTCTTAAGCAATTTTTCATCTTCCAGTTTGGATTGACTTTTCAATACTTGAAGTAACACTTCTCCCTGTACATAAGGTACATCAATAACTACAAAACGATTTTTCAATGCTTCATTTAATGGTACCGTTCCCACATATCCTTCATTGATGGCAGCAATCACGCCAAAGTTCTGATTTGCTTTCACAACTTCCCCTGTAAAAGGATTCGTAATCGTTTTACGGTAATCCAACACTCCGTTTAAAATTGGCAAAGTTTCTGGTTTCGCCATATTTATCTCATCTATATAAAGAAGGTTTCCTTGCTTCATTGCATTGATTACTGGACCTGGCACAAACTCTATCGTCGCTTTTCCATCATTATTGTGGATGGTCTTAAAGCCAAGTAGTGCCTCAGCATCTAAATCTACAGAGCAGTTGATACTATGCATCGGCTGATAAAAAATGGAAGATAACGTTTCTGCCAACTTCGTTTTCCCCGATCCTGTTGGCCCTTTTAACAGGACGTTCTTCCCCATAGATAAAGCAATGATACAATCAAACAATACATCATCATCAGCTGATGTATACCCTGCTGATCCTATAAGGGAGCTTGTACCATCGTTTTCTTTATTTTTTTTAATCTTATCTTGAATAGCTGTAGGTAATTGATCTATAGCAAACATCTTTCAGTCTCCTTTTAACTTATTCCATTTAGTATCCCACATTTTGAGCGTAGATATCGTATTATTGAAAAAGGCTGCTGACATTAGATTGTCAACAGCCTAGTACATTATATCAATTATTGCTTGTTACTTGAAGTAAAAAGAGTTAGCTTACTTGATGCTATCCACTTCTTGCACTACTTTGTTCTTTCCGGAAACAATCCAGCCACCAACAGCGATACCGATCAAGACAATCCAGAACATCGCTTTAAATAACGGACTGTGCGGGAAGTGGTATGGAAGCACGCCAACACTTGGGTGTGCCAATGTGTACATAGCAAGTTTGAAACCTACCCAACCTACAATTAAAAATGCGGCAGTTTCCAAACTTGGTCTTTCTTTTAGCAACTTAACGAACAAGGTAGCAGCAAAACGCATGATAACTACGCCGATAAATCCACCAAGGAAGATAATGATGAATTGACCTCCATCAATACCCCCGATTTGAGGAAGGTTTGTTTTTGGCAATGTCATCGCTAATGCAAAAGCTGCTAAAATAGAGTCAACTGCAAATGCAATGTCTGCAACTTCTACTTTGAAAACTGTCATCCAAAAACCAGACTGTTTTTTTGGCGTATCAACGGTAGCAGCATGCTCCACTTTTGCCACTGCAAACCGTCGCCATATATGGTTTAGTGCGATAAACAGCAAGTATGCGGCACCAATCGCCTGCACCTGCCAAATGGTTACTAAGAATGAGATAGCGAATAAAGACCCGAGCCTAAAGACGAGTGCTCCTGCCAGGCCATAAAATAAAGCCTTTTTCCGTGCTTCTTCCGGGAGGTGCTTAACCATAATTGCTAGTACTAGTGCGTTGTCAGCCGCTAAAATACCTTCAAGTGCAATCAAGACAAGAAGAACCCAGCCGTATTCCAATAATAATGATAATTCCATGGTTTCCTCTCCTTTTTACATAATAAAAGCCTTTCCTAAGAAACAGGTTAAGGCTTTTATGAACACATAAAAGACCTTTACCTAGAACTGTCCAATTTCCAGTTTAGGCAAAGGTCTTGCTAACAACATCAAGGTTGCCGATAAAGCCGGTGCTGATTCAGTCAGTCACGTCATGACGGCAATATCGTTCTCATAGCTACTCCCCTTTGATTGGGCTTGTGCATATGTAGTTTTAATATAAACCTATTCTAGTAGGTTTATAGAAATGTGTCAACAAAATAATTTTTCCTGATTAAGAACGTTTTGTCTGGTCATTGTCTTAAATTTCAAATATTTTATTTCTACACTCTAAATAAATGTTTTATGATATAATCCATACCATTATTACATAATTACTTCATATAAAAGGTCGTGGCTTTGTTATGCATCAAGTATTCTCCTATAAAGAACGTCTTCATCTTTTCATTAAAATTGTCGTTCCAATTCTCATTACTCAGCTTGGCTTATTTTCCATGAACCTTTTCGATATTATGATGACTGGAAACGTCGGTGCAAGTGACTTAGCCGGTGTGGCAATTGGTTCTGGACTTTGGGTTCCAGTTTACACAGGTCTTAGTGGAATATTACTCTCCATCACTCCGATCGTGGCGCAATTGGTTGGCGCCAAAAAAACAGAAGGTGTCCCTTTTTCAATCACGCAAGGTGTGTACGTTGCATTTGCCATGAGTTTACTTATTATATTAATGGGCGCTTTGTTGATTAATCCGATACTTTCTGGAATGAACTTGGAAATAGGAGTAAGACATGTAGCTAAATATTACTTAATTGCACTTGGCTTTGGGATCATTCCATTGTTTGTCTACACAGTAATTCGATGTTTCATTGACGCCCTAGGACACACGAGAACATCTATGATCATCACACTGCTGTCCTTACCTATTAATGTCTTACTGAACTACTTATTGATCTTCGGGAAACTTGGACTCCCTGCCCTTGGCGGAATTGGCGCAGGAGTGGCATCTGCACTTACTTACTGGCTTATCATGATTATTTCTTTATACATTGTCCTAAAGAAAAAGCCTTTTACGAAGTTTCCACTTTTCAAGAAACTATATCCTATTTCTTTTTCAAAGTGGAAAGAGATCTTATTAATCGGGGTTCCGATAGGACTTTCCATCTTTTTTGAAACCAGTATATTCTCAGCTGTTACACTTTTGATGAGTTCTTTTGATACAGTAACGATCGCTTCTCACCAAGTGGCATTAAATTTCGCTTCCCTGCTTTATATGATTCCGCTAAGCATTTCTATGGCGTTAACCATATTGGTTGGTTTTGAAGTTGGGGCAGGACGCATTCATGATGCCAAACAGTACACCATCATGGGCGTAGTTTCGGCAGTTCTTCTTTCCTCCATTTGTGCTGTCTTCCTATATTTCTTTAGAGCAGAAGTGGCTTTTCTTTATACAAAGGATCCAAAAGTGATTGCACTTACAACCGCTTTCCTTTTATACGCCATTTTCTTTCAACTATCAGATGCGATTGCCGCACCAATCCAAGGGGCATTAAGAGGATATAAAGATGTCAATGTTACGTTTATGCTAGCTTTTGTCTCTTATTGGATCATCGGTTTGCCAATTGGATATTTACTAGCAAACTTTACTGACTATGGAGCATTTGGCTATTGGATTGGCTTAATTTGTGGATTAGCAGCTGGAGCTGTCGGGCTTTCATGGCGTTTAAATGTCCTTCAAAAAAGATATATGGCAACAACAGTACCTGTAAAATAAATATAACTATTCTTATAGGAATAAAAAAAGGACTTATGTAGTAAATTGTCGAAAAAAGTCATATTATAATTTTTAAGTGAGGTAATACCTATGAATGATTATGATATGGAAAAAGTCCGTGCTTCTTTACACTATTTTCGCCGTGAGCTAAAAGTCCTTCTTGATTTACTTGAAAGCTATGAACTATCAAATTATGAACAGAAAGCAAAATTGCAAAAAGAGCTGGTTATACAGTTCAAAAATTATAAAGTTAAATTAAAAAGAGAAATAAAAATCTTGATCGAATATGATGCCAATCTTTTGAGTTCAGACTATCTATTACCTTCTTTGGCCGTTGCATTTGCATATCTTCAAGATATTGGAGTCAACCGAATAAACCCTAATAGCGTCCAAAAGGTTGCTCAGCAAATAAAGAAAGCATACTTCTTTATGGAGCGTTGTGACCAAAGCATTAATTCAAAGACATAGAGAAAGGCAGCCGAGTGGCTGCCTTTTAATTTGTGCCTATATTATTTTCCGATGAACATTTGAGTCCAGTAGTTACCTTCTTCCACATGACCTACACCAATGTGAGTGAAGTTTTCATTCATGATATTAGCACGGTGACCTTCAGAATTCATCCAAGCATTTACCACTTCTTCAGGGCTTTGTTGACCTTGTGCAATGTTTTCCCCAGCAGTGTTGTACTGAATTCCGTATTTCTTCATCATATCAAACGGAGATCCGTGAGTCGGGCTGTTATGAGAGAAATAATTGTTTTGCTGCATGTCTTTAGACTTATCTTTCGCTACTTTGCTTAATTCTACGTCCAATTCTAATGGAGCTAAACCTTGTTTTTCACGCTCTGCGTTTGTTAATTCTACTACTTTCTTTTCAAACTCACTTACAGCACCTGCAGTTTGTTCAGTTGCTGGTTTTTCAGCATTTTGCTGTGGAGCTTGTTGTTGTGGAGCTTGAGCTTCTTGTTTTGGCTCTTCTTGTTTCGGTGCTTCAGCAGGAGCTTCCGCTTTTTCTTCTTTTGGAGCTTCTACTTTTTCAGCAGGTTTCTGCTCAGCTTGTTTTGGTGCTTCTTTTTCCGCTGCTTCAGCAGATGGTGCGCCATTTAAGTTTACTTTAACACCATATTTTTCTTCAAGATCTTTTACGTAACCATCTAAGAATGCTTTTGCGTCTTCTTGGTTAGTAAATGCTTTGTTACTATTAAATGAAGTGACTTTGTTTGTTAAGTCACATGTTGGTTTTGTTGGTGCGTTTGATTCTGCTTTTGCATTCATTCCGAATGGTGCTGCTGTTAATACAGCTGCAGTAGTTACAGCAGTGATGATTGACTTTTTGTTGATTTTCATAGGTGTGTTTCCCCCTTGAAAGTTTTTTGTGTTGCTTTCTTGCTACACGAAAATCATATCATGGGTTTTGTGTAATATTAGAGGAATAATGTGGATATTAAATATACGGGTTTTCTATAATTATCCATATACTCCGAAAATCTTTATGTATCAACGGATTTTAAGAAAGGTTAAAAGAATCGTATTTCAAGCATTTTTCCAGTAAAATGAAACACATTAAAATTATACTAAAAAAATGGTGTTGACAAGTTTTAAAACCGTCTTTTTTATTACAGGATAGTACTGTTATGTTACATTCTTTACAGGAAATCTTACTTTTATGGATAAAAAAACCATGAAAACACTAAGCTTTTTTGGAAAGCCTGGTGGTTCGCAAAAATTATTTTTCTATCCAAGTGAACATATACTTTTTATCTTCAATACTGTGAGCTTTTTTAACAACCTTCAAAGGCTTGAATGTATCTATCATCACTGCCAGCTCCAAGGTCTCCTTCTTTCCGATACTAGCTTCAGTGGTACCAGGATGAGGACCATGCGGAATTCCAGATGGGTGTAAGGTAATGGACCCTTCCACAATCCCTTTGCGGCTCATGAAGTTTCCTGCCACATAATAAAGCAGTTCATCACTGTTTACATTGCTATGATAATACGGAGCCGGTATCGCTTCTGGGTGGTAGTCGTATAATCTAGGCACGAAGGAACAAACAACAAAGTTATGTCCTTCAAAAGTCTGATGGACTGGAGGTGGCTGATGAACCCTGCCTGTTATCGGTTCAAAATCTTCTATATTAAATACCCATGGGTAGAGATAACCGTCCCACCCCACAACATCAAGTGGGTGATGACCAAGTACATGTGAATGCAAATGTCCCCTTGTTTTGGTGATTACTTCATACTCGCCTTTGTCTGTATATGTTTCTAATGTTTCCGGACCCCTGAAGTCACGTTCGCAAAATGGACTGTGTTCTAACATCTGTCCATATTCATTGCGATACCTTCTAGGTGTGGTTAGTTGACTAAATGATTCAATGAAGAGTATTTTAGTTTCTTCATTAGGTACGACGCGGTAGATGGTACCGATTGGGATGGTCACATAATCTCCTGGACGGTATGTTATCGTCCCAAACATGGTTTCTACTTTTCCTGAACCGTAATGGATGAATAACAGTTCGTCTCCGTCACCATTTCGGTAATAATTATCCATCTTTTCTGTGACCAGCGCTGTTCCTATTAATAGATCACTGTTTCCTAATAGATACTCTCTGGAATTTAGTGCATTTCCTTTGGTCTCTAATGAAGTGGTTAGTAGGTGGCGATGATTCAGGGCATCTTGTTCTTCATATTCCGGCATATAGCTGCCAAGTACCGTGGATTTCACCACTTCTGTTGGCAGGTAGTGATGATAGAGGATGGATTGTGTACCTGAGAATCCTTTGGTACCCATTACTTGTTCTCTATATAATGTCCCGTCTTCCTTTTTGAACATCGTGTGGCGTTTATGTGGTATTTCTCCCATTTTACGATAATACATGAGCTCACCTCATTATATTGTTTAGTTGTTACTTAAAGTTTGAACGTTCCTTTTCGCTGCAGGCACTCGCTTTCCGCGGGGCGGTGCTTGAGCCTCCTCACTTCGTTGCGGGGACTCAAGTCTACCGCTACCTCCCGCCGGAGTCGAGTGCCTTCCGCTCCAATCCACTTATTGCTGGATATTACTTTCTGCAACAACACACTTATTTTATTGTGTTTTTCAATGTTCCTAGACCTGTAATGGTAAGTTCTACTTCATCCCCTGGTTCTAGCCAGCGGTGTACTTCTGTACCAAGTTCCAGGATGCAGCCGGTACCAACCGTCCCTGATCCTATCACTTCTCCAGGGTATAAGGTAACATCGGCTGAAGCTCTTTCAATCATTTGAGCAAAGCTATAGTGGATCTGCTTGAAATCCCCTTTAGAAAGCAGCCTACCATTTACAGAAGCGGTCATTTCCAGGTTATATCCTTTACTTGTCTTATACGATTCAAGTTCGTCAGGTGTCACAATGACAGGCCCTAGGGATGTCGCAAAATCCTTCCCCTTTGCCGGTCCCAAACCAACCTTCATTTCTTTTGCCTGAAGGTCTCTCGCACTCCAATCATTCATGATGCAATAGCCAAAAATGTACTCTTTGGCATCCTGCGCTTTTATATTTCTGCCTTCTTTTCCAATGATGCAGGCGATTTCCAACTCATAATCGAGCCAATTACACCCTGATGGTTTATCAATCTCATCCTCAGGTCCTTTAATGGCCAAGTGATTGGTAAAATAAAAAACAGGAATCTCATACCACTCCGGAATAACATCCAGTCCCCTTCTTGCACGCGCCGTTTTAACATGTTCCTCAAACGCATAGAAATCACGAACGCTTACAGGTCTAGGTAAAGGTGCTAGTAGGGTGACTTCCTCTATTTTGTATCTACCTTTTGTACGATCACTTTCTAAATGAAGTGTTACGATATCTCTATATTTCTCATACTGGGTTATCAATGTAAGAAGGTCACTTGGTAATAAACCATCTGATGCTTCGTTCATGTCGACAACAATGTCATGATTGATCCAGCCGGCTTTTATCTCACCATAGCTATTTTTAAAAGTAATATACTTCATGACAAACCCTCACATTTCCTTATTTGCGTTGAAGCTCGAACATATCACTAATGGCCTTGGTATACATGCTTCCTGCCATTCTTCCTACAGGGTTCAATTTCTTTGTATCAATCTTACCTTCAAAATACAGGTCATCTGATATGTGAAAACTCTCTACTTTGCCTATAATCAGGCTGCCTGAACCCGGTAGATCACCGAAATGCAACACTTCATGCAGAGAGCACTCCATTTGGACAAGGCTTTCCTTAACCCGTGGCGGTGCAACGACCGAACTAGGCTCCTTCGTAAAACCTGACTCTTCAAATTCATCGACATCGCTTGGGAACTCTGTTGCTGTGATATTCATTTGATCCACTATTTCTTCGCTGACAATGTTAATCACAAATTCCTTTGTGCTTTCGATGTTAAGTAAAGTGTCCTTTTTCGACCCATCTGTGCCTCTTCGCATTGGAGAAAAGCAGACCAACATCGGCTCTGCACTGATCGCAGTAAAAAAACTGAAAGGAGCGATGTTCGCAACTCCTTCCTTATTAATAGAAGAAACTAGCGCGATGGGTCTTGGCAAGATAGACCCTACCATCAGCTTGTATGCATCTTTCCAGGCAAGATTGCTTGGTTGAATATCCATGTTTGTCACCTGCACTTTGCTACAAATTTTTTAATGTCTCGATAAAATAACGGTTATCTTCCATCGAGCAGATGGTGACCCTTATACTGTTTGGATACCCCAAGACTGCTCCTGACTTAACCATTATCCCTTTTGCAAGAAGTTGTTGTGTGATTTCATTTCCGTCTTTGCCGATATGTATCATCATGAAATTTGCATTTGTAGGGAAATAGGTATAACCTAATTTCTCTAGTTCAGCCTCTAAGTACGCTCTACCTCGTTCATTGCGAAGGATACAATCTTTTCTAAATTCCTGGTCCATAATGGCTTCCATTGCAGCTGCTTGACCAAGCTGATTTACATTGAAAACCTCTTTCACCTTGTTTAATTCTGCTAATATGGAAGAATCCATGATGCCATACCCAATTCGTAACCCAGCCAGGCCATATACTTTTGAAAAAGTTCTTAATATAACAAGGTTAGCATGCTTCTCTAGCAAAGGGATGGATTGAAGATATTCCTCACTTGTTGCATATTCATAATACGCCTCATCCAACACAATCAAGATATGTTCTGGTACTTCTTCAATGAAGGAAATAAGATCATCCTTATTTACAATTGTCCCTGTTGGATTGTTAGGATTGCAAACAAAAATCATTTTTGTCTTTTCTGTAATAGTAGCGAGCATAGCTGTCAGATCATGCACGCCACCTTTTAATGGAACGATTACCGGGGTGCCACCTTCAATGGAGACATTGGTTTTGTATCTCGGGAATGTAATATCAGCCATGATGGCTTCTTCTGTTGTATTCAGAAAAGCGCGGATCAGCAGCCTGATAATTTCATCTGAACCATTTCCAATGAACAACTGATTTTGGGCTACCCCTAAAAAATCCGCCAATTTGCTTGAAAGAGCTCTTGCGGAACCGTCCGGGTATGTAAATAAATGATCTAATCTTTGCATTAATTGTTTCTTCACGGATGGAGAACAACCAAACACATTTTCAATTTCAGACATGTTTCTTATATTCACGATTCCTAATTCTGACTGTATATCCTGCAAGCTTTTCCCTAAAGGGTAGGCAGCAATATGTTGGAGTATTTCTCGGCTTTTTACTTTTACCGCCATTTGTTAATCTACCTCCTATAAAAAAGGGAGGAAACTGGTCCTCCCCATAGTAACTTGCTTACAGATTTCCTCTTAATTCTTGCTCTCTTTCAATGGATTCAAATAATGCTTTAAAGTTTCCTTCACCAAAGCCTTTTGCACCTTTACGTTGGATCACTTCAATGAAAAGAGTTGGTCTGTCAACAATAGGTTTTGTAAAGATCTGAAGTAGATAACCTTCATCGTCTCGGTCAACGAGAATGCTCAGCTCGCGAAGCTTTGCGATTTCCTCATCAATTTCCCCTACTCTTTCTGACAACATTTCATAGTAAGTATCAGGAGTATTAAGGAACTCAACACCATTTTCTTTTAGTTTGCTTACTGTCTGAACGATATCTTCCGTTAAAATTGCAATATGTTGAACACCGGCACCATTATAGAACTCCAAGTATTCTTCGATTTGGGATTTTCTTTTTCCTTCTGCAGGTTCGTTGATTGGGAATTTAATTCTGCCACCATTGTGCATTACTTTAGACATTAGCGCGGAATATTCTGTGTTAATATCTTTATCTGTGAAATGAGTCATTTCTTTAAAGCCCATCACTTTTTCGTAATAAGCAACCCATTCTTCCATTTGCTCTACGTTCCCTACCACATGATCGATTCCGATAATTCCTGCATCTTTAACTGGTGTGGAGTTCGTATATGCTTTAAATCCAGGCATGAATACTCCAGTATAATTTTTACGTTCAACCAATGTGTGAATGGTATCTCCGTATGTACCAATTACTGCTTTCTTCAATGTTCCGTACTCGTCTGTCAGCTCTTGTGGAGGCTGGATCGCAATTGCTCCTCTTTCCACCGCTCCGTTGTAAGCACTTTCAACATCTTCCACGACAAGCGCGATATCCTTAACTCCGTCTCCATGCTTTTTAACAAACTCAGAAATTTTTGTATCCTGTTTAAGAGAACCTGTAATGACAAGTCGTACATTACGTTGCTTTAACACATAGGAAACCGTCTCCCTGTTGCCTGTTTCTAATCCAGAATAGGCTATAGGTTGAAAACCGAATGTGGTAGCGAAAAAGTGGGATGCTTGTTTAGCGTTGCCTGTGTAGATCTCCAAATAATCCACATCTTTTACTGGAAAAACTTCTTCTGCTTGATCTTTTTCTTGCATCGTTTTTTCTACGTTCATAAATACCCCTCCTGATTTTTATCTAAAAAATATTATTATTCTGAATATAATATAATCTATAATTTTCATAGTCTGCAAGAGTCTCGTTTAAAGCTAGAATGCTTTGACGCGACAACGTGTCATGAGGATGTTACTTTTTGTTTTGTCACTCTCGGGGCCTTATGAATGGCTTTCCCCTCAAGATCTTCCACCGACTCCCACATGCTTTCATTTACACTAGGATGAGGGTAAGAAGGAAACAGCATATCCTCTTGTCTTGCAACCATTTCTAAAGCAAGTGTTCCGGTACTGATCATTTCTACCGCTTGGGCTCCCATCATATGAATACCTAGTACTAAATCTGTTTTCGCATCTGTAATCGTCTTACTGAAGCCTTCTTTTTGTCCAAGAATGCTTGCATACCCATTTGTTTGGAGAGTGCTTTCCCCTATCTTCACTTCAAATCCATTTTCAACCGCATCTGTTTCCGTCATTCCGACTGTTGCAATTGGAGGAATGGTCTGAACGATTCTAGGAAGAAATGTAAAATCGCACTCGGAATGTTGCCCGGCAATATTTTCTGCCGCGACTTTTCCTTGTTTAATCGCTTTAACGGCCAAGGCAGGGCCTTCTGTAATATCTCCGATGGCATAAATAGATGGTACATTTGTACAACATGATTCATTTATTTTTATAAAACCTTCGTCGCTCAAATGAATGCCTGCGCGCTGAACACCAAGTGTTTCCGTTGAAGGTTTTCTTTCTTCCATACAGTAAAGGTGCGAACTTTCCAGCATGACTGATTCATTCTTAGCCTGCTCAAACCTCACTTCCCACTGAACCTCATTGAACCTGAACTGAGGGATTTTATGAGCCTTATAGAGCTTTATTTTTTGCTTTTTTAACTGCCTCTGCAGTTCTTTGTTTATGGCAGGATCAAATGTAAATTCATGCTGACCTGTTGGAATAATCAAAGTCACCTTCGACCCTAAACTGTTAAAGGTTGTCGCTGCTTCAAGGGTGAAATCATCGTTACCATATAAAATAAGCTCACTTGGCAAATCTTCCAGGTTCCATATTGAAGTAGGTGTTAGAGCTTGAGGGTTTATTTCAGCAATTGGCTGCTTATGGCACCCTGTTGCAATAATTACATCATTAAAAGTGAAAGTATCATATTGATGCCCGTTCTCCACCCCGATTTTAGTAGAGGATATAAAAGAGGCTTCCCCCTCTATGATCTCGATTTTATTTGCTTTACATAATGCCACAACACCTTGAAGTAGTTGCTCGACTACCTTTTGTTTGTGTTCCTGTAACCTTGGCAGGTCGAATATAACCCCGCTAGTATCCAGCCCAAGTTGCTGAAAAGGTTTCATCCGTTGGAAAGACTGTGCAGCTGCAGTATGTACTTTAGACGGGATACATCCTTCATTTAAGCAGACCCCGCCAAGCTTATTTTTCTCAATGATGGTAACCTGTCTACCTAACTGAGCCGCTCGGATTGCAGCGTGATAACCTCCAGGGCCTCCGCCAAGCACCATTACATCACGTTCTTGAGTAAGTTCACCTACGACCATTTAAACCAGCTCCAGCATTAATAATTTTGGTTCTTCTAAAAGTTGAGTCAGCCTGTTGGTAAAGGCTACTGCTGTCGCTCCATCTGCCACACGATGATCAAATGACATGGAAATGTTCATGATAGACCGAATAACAATCTCTTCCTGCTCATTTACAACCGGACGCTTTTTGGTTTTATGGAAGGAGATCAAGCCCACTTCAGGCTGATTGATGATTGGTGTGGCGCCGATACTTCCACCAAGAGGACCAACATTACTGATAGTAAAACTGCCTCCAGTCAATTCTTTCATGGAAAGCTTATTCTCCTGGGCCTTTTTGGTTAATTCTTTTAAATTGGCATGGATTTCTTTTAGTGACTTTTTCTCTACATTACGGATCACAGGGACAATCAGTCCATCTTCAGTATCAGTGGCTATCCCAATATGATGTTCTTTGATCAATTCGATTGTCTCTTCTTCTTCATTCAATCTTGCATTAAAGATTGGATAATCTTTAAGGGCGATGGAAATGGCTTTTAAGAATAAAGCAGTCGCTGATATGCTTTGATTGCTTGTTTTCCAAATTTCTCTTAGTTCTAATATGTTTGTCACATCTACTTCCTCAAAATGGGTGCAATGCGGAATTGTAAGGAGGGACTGTGACATTTTTTTGCCTATTTGTTTTCTTCGTCCTCTGTATGGAATGATCGTTGGAGATTCTTGCTGATCATTAGATTCTGTTTTTGTTTGAACTTGCTGAACTTGCTGTTCTTTCACTTTCACTTTAGGTGCAGGCTGCTCTTTACTTTCTATGAATCTATATACATCTTCATCTGTGATTCTACCAGCAGGGCCGGTTCCTTCAATTTGTTCAATATCAACCCCGGCGTCTCTTGCGATCTTTCTAGTATATGGGGCAGCCATGATTCTAAATGAATGGAGCTTTGTTGGCGGTTGTTGCTCTCTTGTTGTTTCGGTAACCTTAGTGGAAGTGTTTGTATGTGTATCTTTGATAGAAGTTATTGTCTCTTTTCCAGCTGATTCAGCTTCTAATAGAAATAAGGTGGTCCCAACTGGAATGGTTTCCCCTTCTTTTACCAAAATCTCTTTGATTACTCCAGCAAGTGGTGCTGGTATTTCAGCAGTCATTTTATCTGTTTGCACCTCAACCAGAGGCTCATCTGGCTTAACCTTATCTCCTTCTTTAACTAAAAAAGATAAAATATCAGCCTGTGTCATGCCTTCGCCAATATCATGAAGTTTGACCTCGATCATCCGTTGAACCCCCTTTTACTAAAACTTCATCACTTTATTTACTGCTGCAACCACCCTGTCAGCAGTTGGCAGATAGTAGTCTTCAAAGCCGAAATAAGGAACAGGAACATCAAACCCTGTCACTCGCTCCACCGGCGCCTTTTGATAGAGGAACGATGTTTCATTGATAATGGCAAGTACATCTCCACTTACACTTGTCGCCGCATGCGCTTCGTGCACAATAACCGTTCTACCCGTTTTCTGTACAGATTCTGCAATAATATCTTTGTCAATCGGATAGAGGCTTCTAAGATCTATCACTTCGCAACTTACACCCTCAGATTCTAGTTTTTTTGCAGATTGAAGGGCAACGGGAACCATCGCTCCCCACGCAATAATAGTGACATCCTCGCCTTCCCTGCAAATCTTTCCTTTTCCGATTTCAACTGTATATTTTCCTTCTGGCACTTCTTCCCTTACAGAACGATAGCAGCGCATCGGCTCCAAAAATAGTACAGGATCTGGGTCCTCGATGGCGGCAATCAATAAACCTTTCGCGTCATACGGGTTTGACGGGCAAACCACTTTAATTCCAGGCATATGGGTGAAAATCGCCTCAGTACTGTCAGAATGAATTTCAGGCGCCCTTACTCCTGCTCCATATGGTGCACGTATGACCATAGGGACGGTATAATGCCCCATTGTTCTTGCCCTGATTCTTGATGCATGGGTCATGATTTGCTCATAGGCAGGATAAATAAAACCCAGGAACTGTATCTCTGTAACCGGACGGAAACCATTTATCGCCATTCCGATTGCAGCTCCGATGAAACCTGCTTCACTTAACGGGGTATCGATAACACGGTCTTCGCCATATTTTTGTTGCAATCCTTCTGTAGCACGAAAAACACCGCCATTTACCCCAATGTCTTCCCCCATAAGAAGCACGTTTTCATTTTCTTCAAGCATAGTATCCAGTCCATCCGTAATCGCTTGAACCATTGTCATTGTTTTCGTTTTCAATGCCGTTTCCACTATTCTTCACCTCTCATCAGTTGAAGAAGTTCCTTTTTCTGCTGCTCAATTCCCCACGTCGGTTTTTCAAAAACGTAGTCGAACATGTCAGCAGGGTCTGCCTTTGGAAAATTCTCCATTTCTTCAATTGCACTATCGACTTCCTGAGATAGCTCCACTAACATTGATTCTTTCCAGTCTTCTGTAAACCAACCTTGATTTTTCAAAAAGCGTTCCAACCGAAGAATCGGGTCATTATCTCGTCTTTTTTCATTTTCAGATTGATCCCGATACTTGGTCGGGTCATCAGCTGTCGTATGTGCACCGTATCTCCATGTTACCGCTTCAATTAAGGTTGGTCCCTCCCCGTTTCTTGCTTGTTCTAATGAATCCAACGTATGAAAATAAACGGCGAAAACATCATTACCATCAATTCGGACGCTTCTCATATCATAAGCAAGGGCTTTCTGCGCAATGGTTTCGGTATTCATTTGTTTGGATAGGGGTACCGAAATGGCAAAGTGATTGTTCTGATTAAAAAACACAACCGGTGCCTTAAGAACGCTTGCAAAGTTTAATCCTTCATGAAAATCCCCTTCAGAAGTTGCTCCATCCCCGAAATAAACGATACTTGCATTTTTCGTTCCTTTTCTTTTCTCTGCATAGGCTGCGCCTACCGCATGCGGCAGTTGCGTCGCGATTGGAATTCCCGGCGGAAAGACTTTCTTCCCATTTGCCGGAATGCACCCTTCATTTCTGCCGTTCCAAAATAGAAGGATATTACGAAGGGAGTGGCCGAACGTCATAGTTGCCCCATGGTCCCTGTAGGAAGGAAATAACCAGTCATCTTCATTCAATGCCATCGCACTTCCAACCTGGGAAGCCTCTTGCCCCTCATAAGGTGCATAGGTTCCGATACGGCCTTGGCGTTGTAGACTCATACACTTTTTATCAAAGGTACGAATTCTGAGTAAATGTCTATACATGGACTTCGTCAGATCTTCCGTGATTCTTTCTTCATACGTTTTATCAAGGAAATTCCCCTGATTATCGATAATCTGAATGATAGGAAATTGATCGTTCAACTTATTTCCCCCTCTATTAAACTCGTACTGACCATTTCGGTCGCTTGGAATGAGTAAAGAAGCTGTTTCTTCTGCTTCTGTCTACTAGCCTCTGTTCGCAGAAATTATTTGCTGCTTCCACTGTCGTAATATTCATTTTCTCTGCTTCTTTATAAACATCCATCAAAGAGTTGTAGATAGCCTTTGTTTTGCGGAGTACACGTTCTTTATTTGGTTCATATAATTCATCTGCCACTTGAATCAGTCCACCGGCATTTACGATGTAGTCAGGAGCATAGAGGATCCCTTTTTCCTGCAGCATGGCACAGTGATGATTTTCGATTAATTGGTTATTGGCAGAACCTACTACCGCTTTTACCTTCAACTGTTCTATCGTCTGATCGTTAATGATTCCACCAAGGGCGCACGGTACAAACACATCTGCATCAACAGAATAGATTTCATCTCCGCCAACCACTTTAATACCTGCTCCAATTTCTTTCGCTTTGGCCACGAGTTGGGTAATGGCAAATTCATTGATGTCAGATACATAAATGTCCGCTCCAGCATGCATCAACTGCTCTGCCACTTTAGCTCCAACCTTTCCAAGGCCTTGGATTGCATAACTTTTTCCGTAAAGGTTTTTGGATCCCCATATTGTCAGGTTTGTCGCTTCTATTCCATAGATAACCCCTTGAGCTGTTGGAACGGAGGAATCCCCACTTCCGCCATACACCTCATCCACCCCGACTATACAATTTGTTTCTTTTAAAGCATGCACAAAATCCTCCGGTGATGTTCCCATATCGGTTCCAGTGTAAAAACGACCATTTAACGATTCGACAAATTGACCGAACGCCCTAAATAGTTCAGGCGTTTTGTCTTTATTCGGGTCACCAATGATGACCGCTTTCCCCCCGCCAAAATCAACGTCAGCTGCTGCACATTTATACGTCATTCCTTTTGAAAGACGAAGAACATCATATAAAGCCGCATCCACAGATTGATATGGCTGCATCCGGCATCCACCTAACGCAGGCCCTAATGTTGTGTTATGTATAGCAATAATGGCTTTTAGTCCTGTATCTGGATCATTACAGAATACTACCTGTTGGTGTTGTTGAATTTTATCAAACATTTCCATTCCCCCAACTTCAGAAGTAAGCGTTTTCATATTTGTCAAAGCAACCACCCTTTTTCTAATATTCTTTTAGTCTATCATTGCATTAATTTTACTTTTTGGTAATATCACTTGCGTAACTTCCCCTTCACCAATCACGCGGTCTTTAGAAAATATTTGTACTTTTGTGATGATGAAGTTTTTCTTAAGACCCACTACCGTTGCTTCTATTGTTAAAACGGTCCCTTCTGTTGCCGGTGCAAGATGCTTTACTTTAACTTCTGCACCCATTCCTTCTTCTGTTTCTTCCAAAACCTCTAAAATTATTTGTCTTGAAGCCCATTCCATGTGATAGACCATCATTGCGGTGGAATACACTGGATGTACTAATTCCCCTTCAAACTGGGCAAACATTTTGTTGGTAACAGTGATTTGAATGGAATGTTTCGTACCTATCGTTAGTTCCGGCTTCATGTATTCACCCCAAAACGTATAACGTTTATTCAACGCTATAATAACATTTCGTTAAATGAACCGTCAATAAATTGTAGAAATTTTATAAATAGTCAATCATAAATGGTAAGTAGTTAAGTAGATTGGTTTATCACCGCTGTTCCTTTCCGCAAATGGCTTCGCTTTCCGCGGGACGGTGCTTGAGCCTTGAAATATTGGACTTGGCTAGATCTTCCCTTTGCGCACATCTTTGACTATTTCAATAAAATCCCTAGTCACCAAGGGCTTCATATTGGCGATGAGGACCTCTCTTCTCCTGATTTCTCGTCACTGAGGTCTTCATAACGCCGATGAGGACATCTCTCTTCCTGATTTCTCGCCACTGATGTCTTCATAACGCCGATGAGGACATCTCTCCTCCTGATTTCTCGCCACTGATGTCTTCATAACTCCGATGAGGACATCTCTCCTCCTGATTTCTCGTCACTGAGGTCTTCATAACTCCGATGAGGACATCTCTCTTCCTGATTTCTCGTCACTGATGTCTTCATAACGCCGATGAGGACATCTCTCTTCCTGATTTCTCGTCACTGATGTCTTCATAACGCCGATGAGGACATCTCCCCT
Organism: Sutcliffiella horikoshii; assembly: GCF_002157855.1. Classification (NCBI taxonomy): domain Bacteria; kingdom Bacillati; phylum Bacillota; class Bacilli; order Caryophanales; family Bacillaceae; genus Sutcliffiella; species Sutcliffiella horikoshii. The sequence continues at coordinate 2,291,562 of NZ_CP020880.1, forward strand.
CCTGATTTCTTCGCACTGAGGTCTTCATCCAAACAATCAAGAATTACATTGAAGACTAACCACAATTCGATCTTCTTAAACAATAAAAAAGAGGAAAATGACCTGGTCATTTTCCCCTCTACGTATTCAACTTAGCAATGCTCTGTCGTTGGTCATTGCTTGTCCGCGTATTCGCTGGAATTCAGCAAGCAATCTTTCAATGGTAAGAGTTTTCTTTTCCTCTTCTCCCACTTCCAGAATGATTTGCCCCTTATCCATCATAATTAAGCGATTACCAAGATCCAGTGCCTGCTGCATGTTGTGAGTTACCATCAATGTCGTCAATTCTTTATCTGCAACAATTTCTTTCGTGATATTGGTAATCAGTTCTGCACGAGATGGATCAAGAGCAGCGGTATGCTCATCCAAAAGGAGGATATCAGGCTCAGTGAACGTTGCCATCAAAAGGGACAGTGCTTGCCTTTCCCCACCTGAAAGCAATCCAACTTTAGCACTTAATCTATTTTCCAAACCAAGGTGCAGGGTTTCCAGCACCTCTTTGAAATACGTTTTTCTCTTTTTAGTCACGCCCATCTTTAATGTGCGATTTTTATTCCGTGAATAAGCCATAGCCAGATTCTCTTCAATTGTCATTGTAGGAGCCGTTCCAGCCATTGGGTCCTGGAACACCCTTCCAATATATCTGGCTCTTTTGTGCTCTGCCATATAGGTGACATCACGGCCATCAATCTCTACTTTTCCGGTATCAGGCGTCAGTACCCCTGAAATCATGTTCATCAAGGTGGACTTACCGGCACCATTACTACCGATGATGGTGACAAAATCTCCTTTTTTCAAGGAAAGGTTGATGGTATCAAGCGCATTTTTTTCATCTAATGTTCCTTCATTGAAGATTTTGTTAATCTGTGTTAAATGTAGCACGTTGATCCCCCTTTTCATTGGCAGATTGTAAAGATCCCAGTTTTAGCATCTTCTGTTTTTTTCTCTTTCGATCTTTGTAGCTATCAATGAATTTAGGGGTGATAAGGGCCAAGATAACAATCGTTGCCGTAATGGCTTTCAGGTCACCGGTTTCTAAGAATTCTACCCTTAATGCAAGCGTCACAACAATACGATAGATGATGGCCCCACCTATTACAGCAAAAGTCGTCCATGCAATCGTTTTTGTACCAAAAATAGCCTCTCCAATAATGACAGATGCCAATCCGATTATAATCATCCCGATTCCCATCCCAACGTCTGCATATCCGCCATGCTGGGCAATCAATGCACCAGAAAATGCAACCATGGCATTGGAAATCCCGAGACCAAGAATAACCAGTCCGCTTGTGTTGGCAGAAAGGCTACGAATCATCCGCTTATTATCACCGGTCGCTCTAATTGCCAAACCGATTTCCGTTTTCAAAAATAAATCAGTTATGATTTTAATTGCAAACGTGACAATCAACATGATGAAAATAATTCCCCACGTTCTAGGAACAAAAGCTCCTAATCCGATAGTGGAAAAGATATTGTTTAAAAATTCATCTATTCCGGTATTCCCCCACCAGGAACGGATGTTGGTGAAAAAAGTATCACTGTTTAATAACGGCACATTTGATCTTCCCATTATTCGCAAATTGATGGAATAAAGGGCAATCATCATTAAAATACCTGATAATAGTGGATTAATCTTTCCAAACGTATGTAAGGAACCGGTGATGCATCCTGCGATAAATCCTGCAAACATCGCCACCACTGTAGCTGTGATAGGACTATATCCGCTGACAATCATTGTCGCAGCAACCGCAGCGCCAGTTACAAAGCTACCATCTACCGTCAAATCGGGAAAATCAAGGACCCTAAAGGAAAGATATACCCCTAGGGCCATGATTGCGTAGATGATTCCCAATTCGACTGAACCAAAAATTGCTGTTATCATGTCAGAATCATCTCCTCGTTGTCTTAAAAATGCTTATTTTTCATCATAGAATTCTGCAAACTCAGTCCAAGCATCTTGCACTTCCAAGCCCTGAGCTTCCGCAGCTTCTGTGTTGATTGTTAACTTCAAGCTTTGTGGGTAGGATACTGGAATTTCTGAAGGATCTTTTTCCCCTTTAAGAACTTGAACTGCCATTAAGCCAGTTTCATAACCTAAGTCGTAATAGTTAAATCCACTTGCCGCAACTGCTCCAGCTTCCATGGAATCAAGGTCTCCTGCAAACAAAGGAATCTTTTCATTCGTTGCAATTGTAATGAGTGATTGTATAGCTGAAACAACAGTGTTATCTGTAGGCATATAGATAGCATCTACTCTTCCAATTAATGATTCTGCAGCCTGTTGAACTTCTGCTGAAGTAGAAACCGATGCTTCTACTAAAGTTCCGCCTTTTTCTTCAACAAGACTTTTCACTGTTTCGACCTGTACAACGGAGTTTTGTTCTCCAGTATTATAGATAACTCCGATATTTTTCGCGCCAAGCTCGTCTACCATGAAATTGATCGTAGTGGCAATGGCATCAGGATGTGTATCTGAAGTACCTGTGATGTTTTCACCTGGCTTATCAAAAGATTCTACAAGTTCTGCACCAACAGGGTCGGTTACAGATGTAAAAATGATAGGAATATCTTTTGTCGCCTGCAAAGCACTTTGCGCACTTGGAGTGGAGTTAGCAAAGATCATGTCCACTTCATCTGCTACAAACTTGTCTGCAATCGGTTTATTGTTATTTGGATCTCCTTGAGCATTTTGAACATCAAATTTGACATTCTCGCCTTCTTTGTAGCCATTGTCTTCTAGTGCCTTCTTGAACCCTTCAAATGCAGCATCCAATGAAGGGTGCTCAGCGATTTGAGTCACACCAACAACCACTGTATCCTCTGCATCCCCACCTGTTGAATCGGAACTACAGCCCACTAGCAAGGCTGCACATGCCATACTTGCCAAAATAGATTTCATCTTGAACTTTTTCATCCTTATCCCCCTTATATATGTTTATAAGCTACATAAAAATATGTAAGCTTTTGAAACCGTTTACATTATGTTGTTGTCTATGATGGACAAAACGTTATTCGTTTTTTCAACGTTATATTAACACCAATAAACAAATAGTGTCAATATATTCGAAAAATTTAAATAAATTTACTATTTTACAATAAATACGCCATTTTCCCCTAAAATCCTTTTTCTTTTTGTAAATAAAAAAGAAACCTCTAAAAGGATAAGAGGTTTCCTGTTACTTAGAATTGTGCCATCGCTTTATGAAGTTGCTCTTTTGCTTCTGTAACCATTTGCTCAAGTAGTTCCCTTACACTCGGGATCGTTTTGATGATACTTGATATTTGACCGCCGTTAATAAAACCTTGCTCCAACTCACCCTTTACTGCCCCTTTGATATGATGTTCCTCCGTAGTCAATAAATTAAACTCCTCAAGCGTTATCCCTTCTTGTTCTTTTTTTAGAAGTAGGTCAGCATATGGAGTTCGGATGACCCTTCTTACTCTCCCAACAGTTCTACCAACAATGACAGTTCCTTGATCATCAGCCTCCAAGATAGAGTTCTTGTAATGACTGTGAAAAGGTGCTTCTTTTGTTGCAATTAATCTTGTTCCCATCTGCACTCCAGAGGCACCAAGGGCGATCGCTGCGGCGAGACCTTTTCCATTCCCGATTCCCCCAGCTGCGACAACAGGAATGGACACCGCCTCAACCACTTGTGGAATCAATGTCATAGTCGTTGTTTCAAGATTTGAATTGATGCCGGCAGCTTCATATCCTTCTGCCACAATAATATCAGCTCCGGCATTTTCTGCTTTTATTGCCTGCTTAGGTGAAGCCACCACACAAATGACCGTAATTCCGTGTTCTTTTAGCTTAGGAATAAATGGAGCGGGGTTCCCTGCTGAAAGGGACACCACCTGGACCTGATGCTTAATAATGAGCTTCAGAACTTCTTTTGTATAAGGAGAAACCGACAACGCGACATTCACTGCAAAAGGTTTATCTGTAAGGTTTTTCGTTTGTTTAATGATTTCTTCCACTTCTTCTGGCTTCATCGTTCCTGCCCCTATAGTACCAAGTCCTCCTGCATTAGAGACCGCTGCAGTTAATGGCGCATTACTGATATTTCCCATTCCGCCTTGAATGATAGGAAAGTTTATTTTTAGAATTTCTCGTAGTTTATTCATCAATTATTTCACCCCTCGTAAAAATAATGTTATACTAATTTTAATATTTAGACAATAACATTTGGGGAGTGAGTGATGAATGATTTATCCTTTTGGTGGGAAGAAACCGCAGCTTCATGATTCAGTATTTGTAGCACCGGGCGCGCGAATTATCGGTGACGTTACAATTGGGGAAGAATCAACTGTTTGGTTCAACGCCGTTCTTCGGGGTGATGAAGGACCAATAACCATTGGAAAAAGATGCAGCATCCAAGATAACGTAACTGCTCATTTATATGAAGGATTTCCGTTAGTTGTGGAGGATGAAGTGACAGTTGGACATACTGCCATTCTGCACGGCTGTACAGTTAGGAAGCGATGCATTGTAGGAATGGGTTCTACGATCTTGGATGGAGCAGATATTGGGGAAGAAAGTATCATTGGTGCCAATACATTGATTCCTTCTGGTAAAAAAATTCCACCGCGTTCATTGGTTGTTGGGTCCCCTGGTAAGGTGATTCGAGAATTAACAGACAAGGATTTAGAGCTCATTCAGCTGTCCATTGATACATATGTGCAAAAAGGGAAAGATTATCAGCAGGAACTTGGAGATTGATAGAATGGAGTTGCGTGCGGAACCGGGCTGGATTTAGATGGCTCGGTTTTTTTGTTTGGTTTTTTATGAAAATGGGTGATTGGTTCTGGGGTTTGGGGTTCATTTGAAAGGTTCGACCATATTGGAGCGACCTTCTACCTTTAAAATTGAACCTTTTACACCTATTGGTCGACCTTCTACCACAAATACCAAACCTTCTACCTTTCATCAAAAATCGACACAAATTGAATCAATCATAATAATGTTATGTAAACAACTAATCCACCAAAAAACAAAGCACTTCCACCATCCAAAGTGGAAATGCTCACCTCACTCCATAATATAAGGATGATTCATCACATCATACTTCTTATCCTTCAAGTCCAGCTCGTTACCGTCCTCAAAGACTTCTTCAAAAAAGCGGGAAGCTGGTTCTGCCAATTCTTTGTAATACTCACTAAATAAAGATGCAGCATGACTGCCAAGCCACATATCTGGCAACAGCTCTTCCGGCAGCCCCGGATCAACGAACAAGAACTTCCTGTATTCATGGACAAGCTTCGTCCGCTCCACGAAACATTCGGCGTCTGTCATTTGACCTTTCCCGATCTTGTTTTTGTCGATGATATACTTCTGACTATATTCTTGGATAAATTGTTGGTACCTTCCATTTATCTCATTCAGATCCCAACTTTTCATGACAAGTCGTTCATTTTCGTATGGTCCTTGATATTCAGAAATGAAAAAGTCTACATACTCTTCAATTTCATATTTTGATATAAGATCTTGTACTTGTTTTTCTAAGGAGTTGGGCGAAATCCAGCAGCTGTTTGATAATGTTCCAAATCCACTCCAGACCAACTCTTTACGAAGTTCATCCCGAACACTTCTGATTTCTTCTGGAATGGTGTACATGAGCATGCGCCATTTTCCATCCCAAGTATCCGTCTTCAGCTTGAAAATACGCTTGGCAGCTTCGTCAATTCTTTTCACGCCGCGTTCTGTTAAAAAATAATAACTTTTGTTTCCCTTTTTCTCCGCTTGGACCCATCCTTGCTTATTCATGCGTGATATTGCCGCACGCACGGCTTGATCATTATGACCAAATTCATTTAATAATTTGATTAAGCTTCCAATCCAAATTTTATTTCCATAATGCCTGACATAATCACCATATAAAGTAAAAATCATTGATCTTGTATTCATTCTAGCATCCTCTTTCTACCACATAAGATAAATCGCTATATTACAGTAATTTCATTTTAACAGAGTAACGCGTTATAGAAAAGATGGAACGGCAAACTTACCCAAGCTTCCTCCAAGAGAATACCCCAAAGAATCATAGGGCACCAAGCCCTATGATTCTTGTGGTCTCTCCACTATTGTCGCAATTCCCTGGCCTACCCCTACACACATTGTCACAAGGCCGTATCGCACGTCACGCTTGTTCATTTCATGCACAAGCGTAGTAAGTATCCTCGCTCCGCTGGCACCAAGAGGGTGTCCGAACGCGATTGCTCCCCCGTTAACATTCACTCTGCCAGGGTCCAATTCCAGTTGCCGAATACATTCCAGCGATTGGGATGCGAATGCTTCATTTAACTCAATTAAGTCTAGATCTCCCACAGACAGATTTGCCCGTTCAAGTGCCTTTCTGGTAGCGTAAATTGGCCCTATTCCCATTATAGAAGGAGTAAGACCTGCAGCAGCAGACGTGACATACCTCGCTAACGGCTTTAACCCTAGCTCCTTCGCTTTTTCTGCACTCATTAGTAGCAATGCCGATGCACCGTCATTCACACCTGACGCATTGCCGGCAGTAATCGACGTACCTTCGCCAAAAATTGGTTTCAGGTTCCCAAGTTTCTCTAAAGTTGTATCTGGGCGCGGATGTTCGTCGCAGTCAACAATTGTTTCCTTACCTTTTCTATCAACAATCGAGACGGGAACCATCTCATCCTTAAAGCGGCCAGATTCCATTGCCATTTTTGCTTTTTGCTGGCTTTCAAAGGCAAATACGTCTTGATCCTCACGGGAGACGGAGAATTCTTTTGCCACGTTTTCTGCCGTTTGCGGCATTGTATCTACACCGTACATCTTTTCAAGTTTTCTATTAGTAAATCTCCAGCCGATGGTTGTATCCATCAGTTCCATGTTGCCGCGGGGATAATCCATTTCCGGCTTTGCCATGACAAACGGAGCCCTTGTCATACTTTCCGTCCCTCCGGCTATAAAAATATCGCCTTCTCCTACCATAATGGCTCGGGCGGCATAATTCACGGCATCAAGACCTGAGCCGCATAAACGGTTGATCGTGGTGCCGGCCACCTCTACCGGAAGACCAGCCAATAGAGCACTCATCCTCGCGACGTTGCGGTTATCTTCCCCCGCTTGATTGGCATTGCCGAACACGACTTCTTCAATTTCATTTACCGGGACATTCGGGTTTCTTTCTACAAGGGCTTTGATTACAATTGCTCCAAGGTCATCTGGGCGAACTGCCTTTAACGCACCCTTATACCTTCCAATCGGTGTTCGGCAAGCATCTACAATTACAACTTCCTTCATATTGGACACCTCTCTCGTTGTTTATTGGTAGTCATAAACTCCTTTACCACTTTTCCTGCCAAGTCTTCCGGCTTTCACATACTTTTCCAGCAGAGGTGCAGGGCGGTACTTTTCCCCTAACTTTTCATGAAGATATTTCAGGTTATTCAAACGTGTATCCAATCCCACCAGGTCTCCAAGTTCAAATGGACCCATCGGATAGTTGAGCCCAAGTTTGATTGCCTTATCGATTTCTTCTGGAGTACCTACCCCTTCTTGGAGCATATAAAAGGCTTCGTTCCCAACAAGTGCACTGATTCTGCTTGTCACAAAACCAGGGAATTCATTTACAACAACTGTTTCTTTTCCCATCCGTTCTGCTGCATATCGGATATATTCAGCGGTTTCATCGCTTGTTTCCAAACCACGGACAATTTCTATCAGCTTCATTTTATGTACAGGGTTGAAGAAGTGCATCGCGATAACTTTCTCGGGTCTTGATGTGAAGCTTCCTATTTCAGTTGGACTCATCGTAGAGGTATTGGAAGCAAAATAACACTGTGCGGGAGCTACCTTGTCTATTTGTTCGTAAACAGATTTCTTGATATCCATGTTTTCAGGTACTGCTTCTATTATTAGATTTGCTACCTTCACGGCTTCCTCAAGTTGTGTAGAATAAAATAGGTTATCCCTTAATTCTCCTGCTGCTTGATCTGTTAATTTTCCTTTTTCCAACCCTTTGGAGATGATGATTTCTATTTCTTTTCTAGCTCCTGCGAGTTGTTCTTCTTTTACATCAATCAAGGTTGTATGGTACCCGCCTAGGGCGCTTACATATGCGATGCCACGTCCCATGACACCTGAACCGATGACCACTACTTTTTCCATGTAGACTCTCCTCCTTCATCATGCTGTAAAAAAAGCAAAGAGGACCATGCCCCTTTGCTCCAAAGAAAAAATATATTCTAATTATACGCCAAACGGATTGAGCGGACGGTTTCCAAAATAGGAAATGATGCTCTTCGTTTCTGTGTAAAGATCAAGGGTTTCAATGCATAGTTCACGTCCGAAGCCGGATTGCTTGTATCCGCCGAATGGTGTTCCTGGGAATGCGGAGAATGGGCAGTTGACCATTACGATTCCAGCTTGAATCTGTTTCGCAACACGGGTTGCGCGGCCATGGTCTTTTGTCCAAATAGCTGAACCAAGTCCATATTCGCTGTCATTCGCAAGCTTAACTGCTTCTTTCTCATCGCTAAATGGCATTACAACCACTACAGGTCCGAAAATCTCTTCTTTTACCACTTTCATTTCGTGCGTAACACCCGTGATAATGGTTGGCTCATACCAGAAACCATTTTCATAGCCTTCTACTTTCGCCACTTTTCCACCTAAAACGATGTTTGCTCCTTCTTCTTTTGCAGATTGAACATACCCATCAATGACATCTAATTGACCTTGATTGATGATGGCACCAATATGGGTTTCCTTTGCAAAAGGATCGCCAAGAGAAAGCTTTTTCGCTTTTTCTACGAACTTTTCCATAAACGCGTCATAAATATCTTCGTGGACATACAGACGAGAACGCGCTTCACAAGATTGACCTGTATTATAGAAAATTCCAAATAAGGATCCGTCTACAGCAGCATCAATGTCTGCATCTTCAAATACTAGATTAGGAGACTTGCCGCCAAGCTCCAATGTTACTCGTTTAAGTGTTTGGGAAGCTTTCTCCATAATGTCTTTTCCGATTGGAGTAGAGCCTGTGAATGCTACTTTGTCTACTTGAGGATGCTCAACCAAATAGTTTCCAACTTCAGATCCGGCACCAGGGATGATGTTGACAACTCCCTCAGGAACTCCTGCTTCTACGCAGATTTCACCTAAGACAATGGCAGTTAGCGGAGTTAGGGTAGCTGGTTTTACAACAACGGAACAACCTACCGCTATTGCCGGGGCAATCTTCCATGCTGCCATCATTAATGGATAGTTCCAAGGAATGATTTGCGCACAAACACCTACTGGTTCTTTTTCTGTGAAGTTGTGGAATTGACCTGGAACATTATTCACAGATCCACGGTGTCCCACGATCGCACCTGCATAGAACTCAAAGTCTTCGATTGCTTGCATGACTTGCCCTTGGGCAGCTGCAAGGGATTTCCCTGTATCTAAAATCTCTAACTCTACCAGCTCGTTGAAACGGGAGCGCATGATAGAAGCAATTTTATTTAACGTTCTTGCACGCTTGTTTAAAGGGAACAGTTTCCACTTTCCTTTATCGAATGCTTGACGCGCTGCTTGGACAGCTTTCTCCGCATCTTCTTTTGAAGCTTTCGCTATTGTTGCAACCGCTTTTCCTGTTGCAGGGTTGTATGTGGTAAACGTTTCTCCTGTAGAACTGTCCATGCGTTGACCCGCGATAATAAGTTGATAAGTGTCTCGTTTCATATCAAGTTGTTCCATTTTTTGCTCTTTAACTGTAGACATACTCTCATCTCCTTTAAGTTTTCTTATATTTCAAATCAGTTATTTACCTTTGAAAGCCGGCTTTCTTTTTTCAATAAAAGAAGTTACCCCTTCTTTGTGGTCTTCTGATAAACCCGCAATTCGCTGACCATATGCTTCTTGTTCCAAATATTCTTCATACGTAACGCTCCAACTAGCTTGTATGGATCGTTTAATGAGGCCAATTGCTTGTGTCGGCATACTTGCAAGTTTGTTTGCAAAAGCTTCCACTTCTTCGTTCCAACTGTCTACAGGGACCACTTTTGTAACAAGTCCGAGTTCTTTGGCTTGCTCTGCTTTTATTTTCTCTCCTAAAATAGCTAACTCCAATGCTTTTGCAGTTCCTATTAACTTAGGGAGAAAATACAGATTTCCAGAGTCAGGTATCAACCCGACATGTATAAACGCCTGGACAAAGCTCGCTTTTTCAGAAGCAATTCGAAAATCACATGCCAAGGCGAGACTGAAACCGGCACCTGCTGCAACACCATTAACAGCTGCAATGACAGGTTTTTCACAACGGGCCAGCTGTTTCATCATCGGCCCATACCTTGTACGTAGCACATGTCCGTGATCCATATTTTCATCCACTTCTGCAAGGTCCTGGCCAGAGGAAAATGCCCTGCCCTCCCCTGTCATGACGATGGCCCGAACATTCTCATCTCCACTTGCTTGCTTTATTGCTTTCGTAATCTCTTTGTTCATCTGTTCTGTAAACGCATTCAATTTATCCGGTCGGTTCATGATGACCCATGCAACCTGGTTCTCAATTTCATATTTAATGGTTTCAAACATGGTATCTCCCCCTTAATCCCCTTCAAATTTAGGCTTGCGTTTTTCCTTAAATGCACGCATGCCTTCTTTTTGATCGTTGGATGCAAACAAAAGATAAAAATTCTTTCGTTCGTATTGCATCCCTTCATAGACGGAATAGTCCACTGCCTTATGGACAGATTCTTTGATCAAACGAAGGGAAAGAGGTGGTTGTTTTGCTATTTTTTTTGCAAAACGCATGGTTTCTTCTATTAATAATTCTTTTGGGATGACCCGGTTAATCACTCCATAGTGCAAGGCTTCCTTTGCACTCATTCTATCACCGGTGAGCAGCCACTCCATTGCTTTGGATTTCCCCATTAGTTTTGTCAATCTCTGGGTTCCACCAGCCCCAGGCATGACGCCAAGGCTAATTTCAGGAAAGCCGAATTCCGCATCATGAGCAGCAAATAGAATGTCACAGCACAGTGCGAGTTCAAAACCTCCCCCAAGGGCAAACCCTTGAACTGCACCAATTATAGGTTTCTTTACCCAAGCAAGGCGGTCCCATTCGGTGAATTGATTTAAGAGCTCCAGTTCAATGGCTGTAGCCTCTGCCATTTCATCGATATCTGCACCCGCCGCAAACGCGCGGCCGTTTCCAGCTAGGACCATGACTTTCACTTCATCGTTACGGTCAAAATCTTCTAAAACGGTCACAATTTCTGTCACCATCGGCCGGTTGATTGCGTTCAACACTTTTGGTCTATTGAGTTTAACGATGCCTATCGAGCTTTCAATGGAAACTTCGATATATTCGTACGTATTACTCATTCACTTCTTCACCAATCATCAAAGTGACAAGATTGCCGGCGAAGCTCATTAAATCCTTTCCAGATGCTTTCGCTTCATCCGTTCTCATCGCTTGCTTTAACGCGTCATGGCTATCGTAATACATTTCACACATTAAATAGTACTTGCCTTCTCCGCCCATTGGACTGCCTACGACTTTTGTTACTTCCATTTTGCGTAAGCCAGGGATTTTAGCAGTGATAGGTGCATGCGTGTCAAAGTAGTGCTGATCGAAAGCTTCCTTGTTTTCCGGGTGTTTGTAAAGCGCGATTAATTTTACCATTCAAAATCTCTCCTTTTATGGGCTCTGATTATTCTCAAAGAGCCGTTATTTATGTAATTGCCCAACAGAGTTTTTCTGTAAGGCAGGGGTACTTACATCATGGTTGAAATAGGTTTCATTGCTTCGAAAGGATTTTTGCATCCTTTGCAGTAAAGAATGCTTCTACAGGCGGTCGGGCCAAAGATGTTATCTAATGTTGTATAGGTCGATCCGCAATAAGGGCAATCCACATGCCATTCCCCGGAGTCATCCAGTGTTGGCGGTGGGGCAATTCCAAAATCTTGTAAATGAATTCTACCTTGTGCAGTAATGCGGTCAGATGTCCATGGTGGCTGATAGATGAAGTAAACTTGCACCTTTTTGAATAATGCTAAGTTATTAATCTCGTTTTCTACATTCTTTTTGATAATCTCCAGGGCTGGACATCCCATGAATGTAGGCAGCATCTGAATCGTCACTTCCTGATTTTTTACATCGATTGCTTCCACCATACCGAGATCGACCACACTGACAGAATCTATTTCAGGATCTTTTACTTGCTGCAGGGCATCCCAAACCTTCATGATATTTACTTCTTCCTGCATGATGTCATCATTCCTTTTTGTTGGGCTAAAAGGTGGATCAGCTTACCACACTGCTGCTGGATTGCTATTATAGACTTCGCTCAACGTTAAGAGGGCATCATCCAAATCCTTGGTATGGTCACCCTTCCTGCCGTTTCCACTTTTCATTCCCATATTGGCAGGAAAGCTCATTTCCACTTTCTCAAACATATTCGTCATTTCTTCTGTAAAGCGAAGGCGAATATCTCCCTCTGAATCTATTAGTTGGTGCTGTGTAATCTGAACACCACTAGGTCCTAATGACAGTACACCATCAAATTCTTCTAACACTCTATCAATGGCCGCTTTCATTCTAGTCTTAGCTTCACCATTTGCTGTACACAATTGTCTGAACCAGGTTCTCCAGTGCAATAAGTGATAATAAAGTTCCATATTCACTTTTACAGCCACATGTTTCAGAGGTTCATAGGAGGAATTTTTCAATGCCTCCACTTTAATTTTCTTGGCTTGTGTGTAAAAATAATGCCTTACAACTGTGTAAGCCCAGTCATATTTAGGTTCGGTGAGATAAGTACCGGATCCGTTCACTTTTTCCAACAGAACGGCGTTCACCCTATCTGCTGCTTTTCTTCCATGTGCAAGTGCATCCATATCTCCTTCGCCTAGATCCTCAAGCAGTTGATAATACATGGCAGCATGCCCCATCGTGTCTTGATTTATGGAAGAAAAAGCAACGTCTTCTTCAATATGCGGTGCAAGGCCCAGCCATTCCGATCCCCTGTAGGCAATAATAAAATCGTCGTCGGCCAGTTGATATAATAACGCTGTAAGGGCTTTATAATAGGATGCATCCTTTTTGGCTTCTTCTACAGTTGCTATATTCATCCTTTTTTCTTCCCTCCCCAAGACATGATTTCCTGTTCATCAAGCATCCCCTGCTCATAGTGGCGCCATTTTTTCTTCAAATACCCATAACCTTTCGTGTTTCGGTAGTCCTTATTGTCAATTCTCTGCAAAGATTGACGTTCTTCTTGAGACATCTTCCGAATATCACCGCGTTGTACCACCCAAATATCCACGGCAGGTTCCCGCCTCATAAAGTTTTCTTGTGCCATGACAAGCGCAATTTCTTTGTTGGGAGCAAGTAGACTGAACTGATATTGCATCGGAGCTGTGTGAGTTCTTTTACTAAACACTTCAAATTCTTTATAAAAGCCTTTTGTACTCAATTTTTAAGCTCCTCCTTCACCCTGCTGTTGTTTCGGAGCTTAACGCTTCACGAACCCATGCATTATTTTCGTGTGCAATCACTCTTAATCTCAGACGATCCTGTGATTTGGGGCCTTTATTTCTTATAATGTCTTTAAAGTTGTTCCAGTTGGGTTGTTTGTAAATCCATTTTTCTTCTTTTTCATCAAAATGCATCGTTTCATCCGGCAAAGTTAAGCCAAGCGATAACACTCTTGGGATGTATTTAGTGAAAAAGTCCTGGCGAAGTTCTTCATTGCTTTTGGTGCGGATATTATATTTCATGGTAATATCTTGCTTTGATGTACCAGTTGTCGAAGCATCTGCCGGTCCAAAGAACATTAACAAAGCTTCCCACCAGCGATTAATAGAGTCTTGAATCATATTTCTTTGCTCTTCTGTTCCTTCTGCAAGCGCCATAATAATAGCTTCACCGTGTTGAGCATGAAAAACTTCTTCTGCACATATTCTCTTTAATGCCCTTGCATATGGTCCATAGGATGCATCTAACATATTCGTCTGTGATATGATGGCCGCTCCGTCAACAAGCCATCCGATAAGACCTGCATCACCCCAAGTCGGTGCTTCCATGTGAAACACATTATGAAACTTTAAATCTCCTGAAAATAAATCTTGCATAATTTCTTCACGGGATTTCCCGTAAGGCTCCATCAAATCTTCCGCCACTCGCAACAGAAGTTGTCCGTGTCCCATTTCATCTTGAACTTTCGCCATGATCCCAAGCTTTCTTTTTAACGTAGGAGCTTTTGGTACCCATTCCTTCTCTGGAAGCGCTCCCATTATTTCGCTGATTGCATGCATCGAAATCAGTTTAATTAATGTTTTACGGTATTCTTCCGGCATCCAATCATCTGCTTCAATCTTTTCTCCCGCATGAATACGTTGCATAAAATGTTCATGTTTCTCATCTTCCGTCAAGCGGTCAAACGATAATGAGTTGGTCATTTTCGCCGCCTCCTATTTCTATAACGTTTATTTAACGTCATTATAATATAATGTTATACGTTTATCAACACTGAAAGTTCTGAACCTTTAAGAATGCGAAAACCTTCGATCGACAATACGAACCGCTTTTCCTTCAGACCGGGGGATAGATCTAGGTTCCACCACGCTTGCTTTTACATGAATCAAACATTTGGACTTCAAATCATATTCCACCTTTTGGGCAATGATCTTCATCATTTCCTGTCTTTTTACTGAGTCTGTTTGCAGAAATGTATGCGCTTGCATTTCTACCTGAACCTCGACAGTATCTAAGTTTTTCTCACGTGAAACGAAGATCTGATAGTGTGGTGCTAAATCTTTTATTTGCAATAATGTATGTTCAATCTCGGAAGGAAAGATATTAACCCCTCTAATAATTAACATATCATCAACTCTTCCTTTAACTCTCGACATTTTTGTTGTCGTCCGACCGCATGTACATGTCTCTCTTTTAATAGAAGCTATGTCTCCGGTTCTGTATCGAATGATTGGCATGGCTTGCTTTGTAAGACTTGTAAACACAAGCTCCCCTACTTCACCCTCTGGCAGTATTTCCATGGTCTTTGGATCTATTACTTCTACATAAAAATGATCTTCGGCAACATGCAGACCATCCTGCGCCTCATGACATTCCATTGCCACTCCAGGACCAATTACTTCACTTAATCCGTATATATCGCAAGCTTTAATTGCTAATTTATCTTCTAATGTTCTTCTCATCTCTTCCGACCAAGGCTCTGCTCCAAAAATTCCATATTGTAAAGAAGTCTTTTTTGGATTAATCCCTAAATCTACCATCCTGTCAGCAATGTTCAGCACATAAGAAGGTGTACCACAGATAACCGAAGGCTTAAAATCTTGGATTAATTGGATTTGCCTATCTGTGTTCCCGCCGGAAACCGGAATTGTGATCATCCCAAGCCTTTCACTACCATAATGCAGTCCGAGTCCTCCCGTAAAAAGACCGTACCCGTAAGCATTATGAAGGATTTTCCCTTTTTTTCCTTCAGCCATGGAAATGGCACGTGCTGCAATATCGCTCCACATATTTATATCTTCTTGGGAGTAGGCCACAACTGTTGGCTTCCCGCTAGTTCCTGATGAAGCATGAAGCCGTGTTATTTGACTTCGCGGAATTGCAAACAGTCCGAAAGGATAGTTCTCACGCAGTTCTTTTTTGGTGGTAAAGGGTAATTTGTGAATGTCATGGATGGTTTGAACATCAGAAGGTGTGATTGTAAAATTGGTTAATTTTTGTCTATAAAAAGGAACATGTTGAAAGACTTTCTGTACGGTGTCTCTCAACCTGGAGGATTGAAGGAGTTGCATCTCTGATAAAGATAGGGTTTCAGAATCATGTAAGATCATCGATATTTCCCCTTTCACTTTTTTAATATAACGAAATTATTCCGACATCATACAATATGTAATATTGTTCAACATCATTAAAATAACCTTGAAGGGGAGAAATGTCAACTGATAATTCTGAAGATTCTATTTTCATAATAAAAAAGCAGAGGCTATTAGCTCATCTGCTTTTACTCCGTTATTTTTTGTTCCATTGCATGAATGATTTTTTCAATAGATTCATTGCCAAAATAGGTAACATAATAGATAATATGACCCCTTCTCGAGAGGATTGAATTCTCTAATACGTACAGTTCATCAAATGCAGTTGTATTAGTAAGGGTAGCATCACCTCTATGAAGCTCTTCTTCCCTGTCAATTAAATGTTGGAATAGTCTTTCGGCTAAAAAATCGTTCCTCACAACATATTGACGCGAGGTCAAGGAAGGCCGGTAAGGTCCACTTCCATCTTCCCATTGCTCCCCTTCTACTTCGACAAGTTGATTGAGTTCGTTTTGCTCTGGTACAAGGATGCTGGAACTTACAGAGTAGAAATTGTCACGATTACTATCTTTTTCATAAACATAGGGCTCTTGATTGTTACTATCAGTAAAATCTTTCATCTGGACGACAGGTACTTCCCCTTCTGGAAGAGGTGGATAACTATTTGCCGCAGTTGTATTGCCCAATTTACTAACCTCATATAGGAAAACAACTACAAAAAACGTAATTAGGCTTAATCCTATTATCTTCTTTTGCCAATATTTTTTTCGAAAGTCAGACGCTGGTTGAATTCCTTTGTTGGAATGGAGTATGTTTATTAACTTATTTAAGTGGATTAGTCCCTTTAAAATCAACAAATTTATACCAAAGAAAATGAGGATTTGCACAAGTGGAAACAAAAATTCATCATCTAGATAATTTCTTACAGGATCTAATGTAAGCATGAATACAGCTAAAGCTATGCCTATCAATGTGAGTAAAGAAATGAAATATGCTCTTGTCTTTAAACTGCTTCTTAATAGTCTCAAAGACTCTGCTTGTTGGATTGGATCTGTATGTTTTTCTCTTTCGGAACTTTCAGGATTGTTTCGGAAAAAATGCAGGTGGCCTCTTGAAGCAACATAATTCCATCCTGCTTGTTCATATTGTTCCAGTTGTTCAGGATTTTGACTGATAGGTTCTTTAAAAATGTCTGTTTTGAAGGTAATTGTCTGAGGTACGGCTTTCTTAAAGTGTGCTGTCAGCCTTGTCATTTTTGTAAGTTCCCAGCCTTTTGTTGCCATATCAGAGAGCCATGCTTCTTGTTCGCCTATCTGCCATAGGTCCAACCATAATATCTTTTTCTTTATTTTCAAGTGCTAGTCATCCTTCCCCAATAGATCTTTGCTCTAACCTTAATAGTATATTAGAACGATTTGGGGGTAAAGGGAATATTTTCAAATAAGTGAGTGGTTAACTGGGGATGAGAACCCCTCTGCTCCTTTTTTCTTGTCATTCGGGTCTTTATACCTCCGATGAGGACTTCTCTCCTCCGTTTTCCTTGTCACTCATGTCTTCATGCCATCGATGAGGACCCCTCTTCTCCTTTTCCCTAGTCACCGAGGTCCTCATCACAAAAACAAAAAACCAGGAGCCCTGATCTCCTGATTTTTTCTTATACTTTATACGTCCAGAATGTTTCTCGGTATAACCAATCCTCTATTTCTGGTGCGTTTTCTTTTAACTGTTTCTCCATCAGCTCCACCCATCCGCTTGTTTGGGATTTGTGTGCTTTGATGGCTTTCAGCTTTTCTTCTGCAACGGATCGGATATCAATCATCACATCTGGTTCGCCTATCAGTTCTACGCTGTTTTTTAAAATAGCTTTTCCATAAACAGTTGGTCTGTCCTGTTCAGGAAGTCTTCTGACTGCTATGGCAACCGCATTACTCATAGCATCATGGTCAGGGTGAACGCCGTGTTCTGGGTAGAAAGTAAGGACCAAGCTTGGGTTCAACTCAACTAGCGCTTTATGAACTATGTCAGCAAGGTATTCTTCATCCTCAAACTCCAACGTTTTATCATGAAGGCCAAG
Organism: Sutcliffiella horikoshii; assembly: GCF_002157855.1. Classification (NCBI taxonomy): domain Bacteria; kingdom Bacillati; phylum Bacillota; class Bacilli; order Caryophanales; family Bacillaceae; genus Sutcliffiella; species Sutcliffiella horikoshii. Next base: position 2,309,483 of record NZ_CP020880.1, read on the forward strand.
CATACGCAAGTCCTCAATTCCCATGACTTTGCACGCATCCAATAATTCTTTTCTGCGCACTTCGGGAAGTGTCTCACGGTTTGCAAATAAGGGATTGCCAAGATTTCGTCCCATTTGCCCAAGTGTTCCGCACAAATAGGTAACTGGAACTCCGCTTTGGGTAAACTGTTTGATGGTGCCAGATGAGCTAAATGCCTCATCATCTGGATGTGGAAATACTACCAGTACGTGTCTTTCTGCTTCCATTCTTTTCTCTCCCTTCCCTTAAAATGGCTCCCGGCTGATTTGCAATGCCACAGCCAGTTTCCCTTCAGGATTTAAGCCAGCCAATAGCAGTCGATCTTTATCATCCACTTCATAATGTGTAACACCTTCTGCATAGACCCAGCCGTGTTGAAGCTTCAGTCCAATTCTATAAGGTCCGTTTCCAACTATTTTAGCACGCTCATAGTTCAATGGGACATTGCGTATGAATGCACCCACTGCTTGACCAGTATTGTGGTGGCCGGCATAGGCCCCGTTAGTCGTTTCCAAATGAACGAATACTTCCACATTTATCTGTTTGTCTAATTCGGCTTGCACATGTTTTTGGTCAATAATCTTCATTCTGTTCCTCCAAAGGTATGTACAGATTTTATTTCTAACTTCAGTTTAATATATGAAGCAATGGAAAGAAAATGGTTTGCTCATTTATTAACACGAAAGCGGAGTGAAAATTATCTCACTCCGCTTTCTTTCAGAAGGAATCATACCACTTTCTGGATGCTTGGATTTCTGAGTGTGTTAATTGATGTCCTTGATATTCCCAGTGAACCTCGACAGTTGATCCCGCTTCTTCTAGCAACTTGCTTAGTTCTTCCGTTTCTGCTGCAGGACAGATCGGATCATTTTTTCCAGCCCCGATAAATACAGGAGTTTTGCTTAAGTCTGGAAGTTCAAGTCCTCTTCTTGGAACCATTGGATGATATAACACAGCAGCCTTTAGCGTGTTTTTGTAATGGAAAAGCAGGCTGCCGGCAATATTGGCACCATTGGAATAGCCAACAGCTATGACATTAGTTCGATCAAATTCATACTTTTCCGCTGCTTCATCTAAAAATTCATGAAGTTCTTTTGTACGAAAGATCAAATCTTCTTCGTCAAACACCCCTTCTGACAAACGCCTAAAGAAACGCGGCATGCCATTTTCGGATACATTACCTCTTACACTTAGTACAGATGCTTGAGGATCAATCATATCCGCTAGGGGAAGAAGGTCCTGCTCCGTTCCTCCTGTTCCATGCAACAAAAGTAACACTCGGTTATTGGTCCCTTTTTTAAATATATGTTTCATAATCAGCCACTCCTCCTCTGATATATCTTGAATTCGAGATTAATTTAGTATAGTAAAAAAACGGGTGAACGTCAAACAATTGGTTCTAACATATTCCGCTAAAGGAGAATAGTTTAAAGTAAGAAAAGTCTTTCTGGAGGGATTACTATGCTACCTTGGAACAAGATGTTTCCATTTCCAAAGGATTACATGAAGCAGGATATATTTAAGCAAACAGATGTGGAAAACTGGATGTCAAAAGCAATGCAAGGAAAATTGCCACCAAATACACAAACATTTGGTTCCACCGATTTTTTTGCACAGTCTTTCGATTTACTAAGATCTGCTCAAGCAAAAAAGACCAAAAAGAAGAAACCTGGATTTGAGGCAAAAGTATTTGAAACCCACGAAGAAGTATTTGTTCGATTTTCCGTTGCATCTGAAGATCAGCTCTCCCAGATTAAAACATCTCATAATACGACTACATTATTTATTGATAATATACCCTCTCACGGGGCCAAACAGACCATTCCTCTACCATGCATGGTCAAAGGGAATAGCTCCAAGGCAAAATATCAAGATGGAATTGTGGAAATAAGAATACCAAAAGAAACAATAGTCCCTATTACCAAGGTACCAATAGAAATTATTAAAACAATACCGAAAAAATAGAAGGTGGCTCCTGGACTGTCCAGGAGCCTCCCAACCATTTTTTATAGCTGCTGAATCAAGTTGTCTAAATCCACTGTCCACGGCTCTTCAATAGAACCTCTGTAAAGTTGAAAAGTGACTTGCCTTGATTCTGTACCTGTTTTATCCCGATGGATATATAGTTTGACGGTGATTGGATAATATAGCTTTGTGTCATAATCACGGTCGGTAGGCAAGTCAGAAAGCCTTTTAACAAGATCAATTTCTTCTAGAAACTTCACTTTTTCCTTCAACAAGACTCTATTTTTATCATCTAGAACGGACGCAAGAATAAACCAGTCATGTTGATGGATGGATAAAACAGTAGCATCCACAATTTCAGCAGGTGACAGCTTTTCTGTATGATCTAACCACTCACCTGCAGCCTTTTTAATCATAATGGAGTGTGCATGATCCATTTTACGTGATTTATGGGTGATGCTATCCTGGAAGTGTATACAGAAATGACCTGGAAAGCCGTTCTGCAAGGCACCTTTACCGTGAGGCATTCCATGCATAGAGGCAGCATATTTATGGTCTTGAGATAGAATGAGAATGGCCCTGCGATCCCAACTCCATGTTCCTCTGTAAATTTCTTTCATTATTTTCGTATCTTCGTTTGTTAAAGGCTGTACATCTGCATGATAGGAGCCTGCTCTTCTTTGAACTTCGAAGGTTCTCCCTGTATCCAAATCCAATACGGTGAAGCTGCTATATCGAGGCAATGCGCTATTTGCTTCATTCCATGTAATCAGATCTCCATAATGAATTTTATATAGCTTTTTCATGTCTTTTGTTAATTGATGAACTGCTTTATCTGGCAGTTCCAAAATTGCCTTGTTGTTTTTTAAATCATATATGTTCATTTGGTGATCAATTGCATATTTGTTATTTTTATCAATATCAATGTACACGTCTGTTGGGGGTACGGGATAGTTAATTTCTACCCACTTTCCATTTTTAATTGCTTTAATGACTGTTTTAGGAGCTCGCATGTCGGATATATACTCAGAGTCAAGCGAAGTTTGTGCATAATACCGCCCCGTCCCCACCCTTTCACCAAAAGCCGCAACATTTTCAGGGATACTCATATAAAGTAAATACATACTAATGACAGCTATTATTAATACAAAAGGATAAAACCTTTTCAAATTCATTCCTCCTAACAATTGAAACAAGTACCTTTATATTTTGTCAAAAACACGTTTAAAGTATGTTGTATTTTTTTTCGTACACATTAGTACTATAAGAATTTCAATGATAAGTCAGGTGAGAATTATGACAGGCGCTTTGTTATGGGGAGCAGTTGCAGGCGGAGCTTTAATACTTGGAGCGTTAGTTGGATTATATATTCCAATCCCTCGAAAACTAACTGGATTTATTATGGCCTTTGGGACTGGCGTACTCATTGGAGCTGCATCATTTGAGCTAATGGGGAAAGTGGAAGTGGAAACAGGATACAGCTATGTCATTTTTGGATTTCTAATAGGTGCTGCATTGTTTATTCTTTTAGAGATGGTGATTATTAAAAAAGGCGGAAAAGAACGCAAACGTTCAAAGGAAAAAAGCGAAGGACATTCTGGCATGGCTATTTTTATCGGTTCTATCATGGACTCCATTCCAGAATCTGTCATTATCGGGGTATGCTTGATAAAATCCAATACGGTTAGCTGGGTTATTGTCCTTGCGATTTTTATTAGTAATATTCCAGAAGCTTTGTCAAGTTCTGTAGGTCTAAGGAAAGATGGTTACTCTAGAAAAAAAATACTGTTTCTTTGGACCATCGTGTTTATTTTAACCACATTGAGTTCTGTATTCGGTTTTGTAGTTTTTAAAGAGTTAAATGAACTCTACATTTATCTTGTTAGTGGACTTGCAGCAGGCGGAATTATTGCGATGGTCGCTTCCACCATGATGCCTGAAGCCTTTGAAGAAGGCGGACCCATCGTAGGCCTCCTATCAGCTCTTGGCCTCCTCTGTTCTTACGTCCTCTCAAGCGGGATACTTTAAAAAACCTCAACCAAATTAAATGGTTGAGGTTCAAGGTTGATGAAATATTTGCTGGAACCTAGATCAGCCGTAAACGCTGATTTATTGTTTTATCGCACGGTCAAAGAATTCTTCTAAGGTTAGATCATGTTCATCCATATAAGCTGCTACCTCTTTGCCAACATAACGAAGATGCCAAGGCTCATATTGATAACCTGTAATAACTTCCCCATCCTTTGGGTATCGGATAATGAACCCATGCTCACTTGCATGCTCTTTCACCCATTTCCCTTCAGGTGTTTCGCCAAATTCCTCTGTTAAGTCTAGCGCTGCAGACCTGCTTGAAATGTCCATAGCCAAACCTGTTTGGTGTTCACTATGTCCTGGTATCGCAGAAACAGCATTGGTTTTTTCTTTTCCCCACTTTTTCAAGTAAGTATTATAAATTCCATACTGCGTTTCATAGGAACGATAACCAGATACTGCGAAAATTTCTACATTCTCAGCTTCTGCTGCAGCAAAAAGCTCTTCCAATGCACGTGCCGCTGCTTCCCTAAGGTATTTTTTCTCATAGTCACCTTCAAAAGAAAAAGGAACATCTGGAATAGTCAAATCACTTGGAACATAATCAGTTGGCAAGGACTGATTTTTATTTACCAGCACTAATAGGTTATCCGTGTTTTCAATCACCTTTTCCTCATTCAACACGGTGAAAAACGGTTCTTCCAAGACGTACTGGTTCTCATTTGTTTCAGGCGGTGCTTCGGTCTGTGGGGTTTCTTCCGGTTGTTCTTCTTCCTCCACCGGTTCTTCTTCAACAGGTGTCTCCTCTACAACCTCTTCTGCCGTATCATTGGTAAAATACTCCCAGAACTTCCAGTTAACTTCGTCCAATTGATTGGAACATCCTGTTAACAATAGTAATATCACCAGGACAGAAAAATGTTTCTTTTTCATAAAATAATCACCTTTTTACTATTCTAATATAATCATTATGAGTTGGTTGGTTCTAGCAATAAAAGTTTCACTCATGTGAAACATACTTAAACAGTGTACCATTAATCCATAACGCCGTAAAAAGATATTACTGATAAAATAGAAGATAAGAAAAAAGTCACTAGACTACATCATGCGATTATTCAGCGTCTTTCATCACCTTAATATAGATTTTTCTATGACGCGGTCCATCAAATTCACAGAAAAAAATACTTTGCCAAGTACCAAGAACAAGCTCTCCGTTTTGGATGATTACCTGCTGGGAGTTCCCAAGCGTCATTGCTTTCAGGTGAGCTGCAGTATTTCCTTCCATATGCCGGTATTTAGGATGTTCCCATGGATATACTTCATCCAGTCGCATCACAACGTCCTTTACAACATCTGGATCTGCATTCTCATTAATAGTAATTCCTGCAGTTGTATGCGGACAATATACCATTACATGCCCTTCTTTTACCCCTGATTTTTGAACCAAACTCTCCACCTTAGCCGTGATATCTTGCCACTCATCCCTCTTATGTGTTTGTAGATTTAAAGTGTGCATCATAAAGTATCATCCTTTATCATATTTTGAATAATCGAGCAAAGCCGCTCGGTTCACTATACATAATTACCTTAGCTGATTGGTTAAATCGCTGTTCCTTTCCGCAAATGGCTGCGCTTTCCACGGGGCGACCTTGAGCCTCCTCGGCAAGCCTGCGGGGTCTCAACATTGCCGCTACTTCCCCGTAGGAGTCTCCGCCATTTGCTCCAATACACAGCTATAAAGTATGTAAATATACGTTATTGGTTTTTCAGTAAGTTTTAAGTTAGATAGCTTTTTTACTAAGGTGAATGGAGTCACCCTGTTGATTGGAGTGGAAGGCGCGCAGTCGCCCGCAGGCAAGCGAAGCGCCTGGAACGGAAATCAACTGATTTAATCTTTTCTAAATTTATAAAAAAGCCCTTGAGTGAATTCCCAAGGGCTAGTGTGTTTTATTTTTTTATTACAGCTTCCAATGCCACTTCCATCATGTCGCTGAATGTAGATTGGCGTTCTTCGGATGTTGTTTCTTCTCCAGTAAGGATATGGTCGCTTACTGTTAGAACAGATAATGCATTTCGGCCATATTTTGCAGCCAAAGTATAAAGCGCTGCGGATTCCATCTCAATTGCAAGAATTCCGTACTTCGCCCATTTTTCAAGCTCGCCGTTGTCATTGTAGAACATGTCTGCCGTGAAGACATTTCCAACTTTTAAATTCAGACCTTTTTCCACTCCAACGTCATAAGCCTTTTTGAGAAGATCGAAATTAGCAGTCGGTGCATAGTCCACTCCACCGAATGTTAAACGGTTCATTTGTGAGTCAGTGGAAGCACTCATTGCAAGGATTACGTCACGAACCTTTACATCTTTCTGGATAGCTCCGCATGTTCCTACGCGAACTAAGTTTTGCACATTATATTCATTCATAAGTTCATTAATGTAAATGGAAATAGATGGAACTCCCATGCCAGTACCTTGAACAGAGACTCTTTCACCCTTATAAGTACCTGTATAGCCTAACATTCCTCTTACTTCATTGTAGCAGACTGCATCCTCAAGGAATGTTTCTGCAATGTATTTTGCACGTAACGGATCTCCAGGTAGTAGGATCGTTTCGGCTATTTCACCTTGTTTTGCTCCAATATGTACACTCATTATGTTACCTCCTAATTGCTCTTGCCATTGTTACTTTACAACAATGACTACTATACCATATATTACCCCTGTTTCAAAAGAATCTCTCCATAAAAAAGCGCATTCTTTTACAGTTGCAGTAGAAAATAAAAGAGAAAGAAATTCTCCTTTCAGGAAGGTGATCTAATTGAAAAAGAAGCTAAAGCAAGCTGTAGAACATGCAAATGCAACGAACACAACAAAAAAGAAAACTGCTGAGCCTCACACTTCCAGACGAGATAAGCAGCAAAGCTAAAATTATATAAATGGCGTCTACCATTAACTAAAAAGGAGCTGAAATAAATGGGAAAGAAACACCGTAATAGAATTAATGGGCAAAAGAAGAATAACCATATCAGTCCTGATGCAATAGAAGCGGAACATACCGCCCACAAAAAAGAGCATTCTCCTAAAGGCCGAAAAAACGGTCCTGGAAATCATATATAAAGACAAAAGGGCAAAGGTTGACCTTTGCCCTTACTCTAATTAGCGTACTGCGACACGATTTATTTTCTTCCAGCCTCCAAATTCCAACCGGTAATAAGTAATTCCCAAAGTACCTTCATCAATCATGATAATATCTCCAGTAGCAATAAACCGGCCTTCATAATCACGTGGAATAGAGTCTGTCACATTGAATTTTTTATATACCTGATCCACTATATCCTGATGACTGCTTCCTTCCATGGTTAGTCGGAAAATGGGATTGTACCCTTTTGATTCTCCATAATTAGGTGTTTGCATAATGGTCACATCATATTCCCCTGTCCCCATCTTCATCATTCTTTTAAGAGCCAACATCCTTTTCACCCCTCAACCATTTCTATATATACTAATTAGCAATAAGGGGTGTCGAATCCTTCATCAAATTATAAAAAGTTTTGTCGAAACGTGAAAATCTTTGCAATAAAAGCAGATGACTCGCCTGTTTAACATGAAACCACTACAATCCTCATACGATAATGCGAGGTGATTTAATGTTTGGGAAGTGGTTTACAGGAACAATATCCAAGCCGAATAATGATTTGGTAAAATTATGGACTACTACAGAAGAAAATCAACTCAAAAAGGAATGGACAAATTCCCCCTTTAACCATTCACCTTCATTAAAAGAAAAAGATATGTTGGTCAAAATCCGCACCAAGACTGCAAGCCTTAATCGAAACAATGTTACACGAACTCAAGCCTATTTGGATTTTTATCTTAAACACCCTGAAGTGCATTGGAGTTTCTTGGCTCACATGGTATCAAGAAATGGCGGCTGGAATATGACAGACCTGAAAGCCAGTCACATATCGACCTTGCTTTCCTACGAGAAGGCCTCCATCCTATTTCGTTTTCTTGAAAAAGCCAATCACCTCATTTTTCAAGATGCTTACCCACAACTGCTCCTTTATGAAGAAAGTAAAAAAGCCGGGAGACCTCTATTTTATCTACTCTCCGAATTTCATGTTTCACCTTTTATGATTCCGATATGGACACTTTTTTTGAATGACAACAGCAAGAAAGAACTGCTTACCGTTTCCTTGATCATTAATGAACAGAATTTTATAGAGTCTAACCTCCTTCAGAATGCTTATTTTCAGCAAAAAGTCTTATCTAGTTTAACCTACCAGCTTCAGGAAAAACTGGGCTTTACACTAGTGTTGTTTCCTTACCGGAAGGCTTCAAAAACTCTATTGACAGGCCTTGGAGTACAACAATTCTCCAACCTTTCCAACCGTATTGAGATAGGAAAAAAGCTTTATGTACTTCTGTTTAAGAACGCGGATGTCCTGCAGGGGGCTTTAGGTTTTAGCAAGGAGAAATCCCATACCGGTTCAAGGGAAGATTACCTTCCTGCCGTTTTTTCATCTAAGTCTGATTCCAGTAAAATATATAGTCCGACCATAGATGCAGCTTGGGCGGATTTTGATCATCCATCCATTGTGCCTGTTGCTTGGTTCCATAATATTGAGGAGGTGTTACCGTTTTTCCATCTCCCTTCCACCCAAGAGCCGGCTGATATGGAGAAAACTCATCTTTATAATTTGATGAAGCTTACTGGGATATCTGAGCTTCATGGGGTTTTCTTTGATAAGTAAAAATTATGAGGTTCCGACATAAACGGGGAGCTGCAAAAAAACTAAAAAAGCTGCCCCCAAGGCTACGATCTCGCCTAAGAAACAGCAATGCTTGTATGATTTTTTCTTTATCGATTCCTATTCTATCTCTTCATCAATAATGCATTTCTCTAATAAATAATCAAACATGATATCCGCCAACTCTTCTATCTCGCTTTCAGCTGGAACATACCCCCGCCTTACCAGCTCATTGTAAAAGAACTCGGCTATTTCTTCTGTGTCAATGACCACTTCGATTTCTTTCACAATATCACCCCTTTTTTAAGGTTTATGTACGTCTTTAAAGATATATGTCTTACTCTCTATATTAATCCATCAGGTTGGATAATTGCTATCTTTGTTTTCAAAAATTCCGAAAAAGTGCATATCAAAGTTCATGTGTGCATACATTGGGGACATAAGGACAAGCCGTCACAAATTAGGAGGAGATTAATATGAAGAACTATTTAGCAAGTTTAGAAAGATTGGGAGAAGAGGAAGTTTTATTGCCACTGTTAGATAAAATTTCGGACAAACTAGTATTGGCGACTGCAATTATTGGAGGTCCATTTTTTATCTATTTGATCTTTCAATTCTCCACACTATTTTTCTAGTTGACTATGTTTCTTGCCATCCATGTATTTTTTCAAATTCTTCATGACTAGATTCATCACTTCCATGTATTCTTCATCGCCGAAGATATCATACAGCACCTTATAATCATTATAGACATCTAGAAGTCCATCTATTATCCTTTGATATTCCTTGTTGTATTCTTCTTTTTTGAAATGTTTGTTTGATCCAGTCATCGGATTATACAACTCCAAGCTTGTATTTTCTTTGTTGAACATATAGGACAATCCAAGTTTGTGGATAAGTATTTCAGCATGTTCGTGATGGACAACCATTGTCAATTCTTCCTCTCCCGCTTCCAACCATTCCCCATCAGACAATCTAGTCAGTTCATAAATAATGTCTTCCCATGAGTCTTCTTTGTATCGCCATATTTCCGTGCGGAAACCGACTATTTTAAATAATTCTTTCCCATAACCTGCAACATGGACAATATCACCGATAAAATACATATACTTGATATCAAGTCGTTCGGTTACCAGCACTTTTCCCTCGTATTCAGATACAAAGGCAAGTGTCTCTTCTTGATATAGCCCATCACTTGAATTTACTTCATATACGTACGCACCATCAATTTGCTTCATGTCCGTCACTTTACCGACAGTTCCATAGATGGTGATGACGACAATGTCGCCGATTTTATATTTCGGTTTATTTGGTTTTTTGTTCTTCCCCATATAATTTCTCCCCATTTATCACTGTGGCTTTAATAGTAATGTATTATATGCAGCAAGATGCCAACTCGCCAAAGTGTTAGGGCAAAAAGTGGTTGTACCGATGTGTTAATAGGCGGCCGTCCCTATTAATCTCATTCTCCATAAACGTAGAGAATAATAAAAAACGAGACTTAGGAATCGGTTATTGGCTAAACGACGCTGTTCCTTTACGCAAATGGCGTCGCTTTCCGCGGGACGGTGCTTGAGCCTCCTCGCTGCGCTGTGGGGTCACAAGCTACCGTTACTCCCCCGCTGGAGTCTTTGCCATTTGCTCCAATTCACAGCTGAAAATCAGAGAACAGATGTTAGTGCTTTTACAGTTAATTAAGTTAGATGTTCGCACAAATCCTTTCGTTTATGGAGTACCTTAGTTGATTGTAGTGGAAGGCGCGCAGACGCCCGAGGGAGGAAGGGACAGGTGAGACCCCGGAAGGCGAAAGCCTGAGGAGGCTCACGGACCGCCCGGAACGGAAATCAACAGGATTTAAACTTTTCTCAAAAAAAAATGCACCCTCATAAAAGGTGCATTTTGCATAGCTATTAAACATCTTCTTCGTATAGTTCCCAGGCTTTGTCGAAGGTAGACATGCTGTCTAAGTATTGGCCGTTCATTTCTAGATAGCTGCTGATTTCATGGTAGTCCTCTGAGTTTTTTGGAAAACTATGATCGTCGTAAGCATGATTGGCAAATATACTGATGTCATCTTTTTTCAAAGCATGACGAAACTTCATTAAATAATGGTAAAACGACTTTCTCAAACTGCATTCACACCCATTTTTTACCCTCATTCTACATTAGAATGAGGGTAAAGGACAACCATTAGCTTGAAAAGTCAAAGTAGTTTCTTTTTAACAATCGGGGTTTAGCCATAAGTTCTTTGTAACTGAGCTCTGCTTCTAATACCTTCGTGTTGATCAAAAACAATTGATCCTCTATTTCCTTCAAAGTTGTTTCTTCTTGATATTCCATACCGCAATCCCCACAAATGACAGAGGGTGTTTCTGTTATAGTCACGGCTTTTGTTCCATCGGGCAGTTCCCAATAAACTGTACCGGATGAAGAGGTTGCTTGTGAGCTTTCACACCAATTACATTTCATCAAGTACCCTCCTAACTTGATTCACTCTTGTTTTCTTCTTCTCCAACTATATATTTCTTCTGTTGGGCTTGGAATTTCTTTTCTTTTAATTCATCCCGTTTGTCGCGTTTATCTTTTAATGAAGAGTGTTCTGGGTTTGTTTCATAGTCCTTGCGTCGATTCAAACGATTTAATCCTTCTGGAACAAGATTGAATTGGGAATCATTCATCAGTGCTGCAATCCCTATATTAGAACGCTTATCCTCCATGTTTGAATAAATTTCTCCAAAATAGGCTTCTGCTCTTCCTGGGACATAATTTTCTGGTTCCGGGTAAGTGGTGATAACGCCTTCGAAGTTCCTTAACACTACTTTGTTCGCACTTTGAGAGATAATATAATTCGGTTGTACAGCTATTTTACCACCGCCACCAGGGGCATCTACTACAAATGTCGGAACAGCATACCCGCTCGTATGTCCACGTAACCCTTCAATTATTTCAAGTCCCTTTGAAATTGGGGCCCTGAAATGTCCGATTCCTTCCGAAAGATCACATTGATAGATGTAGTAAGGTCTGACACGGATTTTGACAAGGTCGTGCATCAGTTTTTTCATGATTGGCACACTGTCATTGATCCCGGCCAAAATGACCGCTTGATTACCTACAGGTACACCTGCATTCACGAGCATTTCACAAGCGAGCTTAGACTCTTCTGTAATTTCAATAGAAGTATTAAAGTGAGTATTTAACCAGACAGGATGATATTTCTTTAAGATGTTGCAAAGGTTCTCTGTAATTCGTTGAGGAAAGACGACGGGTGCCCTTGTTCCTATCCGGATAATCTCAAGATGCGGAATGGCACGCAGGTTCTTTAAGATGTATTCAAGGATTTGGTCATTGATCAAAAGACCGTCTCCCCCAGAAATTAAACAATCTCTGATTTGGTCATTTGAAGCGATGTAAGCAATGGCGGCATCCAATTGTTTTTTTGGTACTCCCATTCCTATTTGGCCGGAGAACCTTCTGCGTGTACAGTACCGGCAATACATGGAGCACTGGTTGGTAACCAGAAACAAAACCCTATCTGGATAACGGTGCGTCAGGCCAGGGACTGGCGAATCTTCATCCTCATGAAGAGGATCTTCGAGATCGTATTTTGTTTTATAAATTTCTTTTGAAATTGGTACAGACTGCATCCGTATAGGACATCTAGGATCATCTGGATTCATTAACGAAGCGTAGTATGGCGTTATATTTAAAGGAATGGTTTTGGTGGAGATTTTTACCCCTTCCTCTTCTTCCGGTGTTAAATTAATGACTTTCTTTAAATCCTCAAGTGTTCGGATTGTATTGGTCAACTGCCATATCCAATCATTCCATTGTTCTTCTGTTACATCTTTCCAGAGTTCAAATTCACTCCAATGCCGTTTGGGCTTATATAGATCCATTTTCATCTCTATCTCCTCCCTGTTCTACACCATGCAATAACCGTGCCAACTACGCTGATGCCCAGTTATTACTTATATATGTAGAATAGGAGAAACTTGTTATTAATCTGCATGCCGGATTTCCGGCACTTTAGTAGCACTAGATTTCTCTTCCAGTTTAGCCAGTTTGTATTGAAGGGTCTGACGAGGAATGTCCAAGATCTTTGCGGCTTTCATTACGTTCCCATTTGTCTGATCCATGGCATTTCGGATCATAGATTCTTCTGTCTTCTGTAATTCTGTCCTTAATGAACCCAAACTTTTTAAGGTTGAAGCTCTCTGCTTTATTTTGTTCAACTTTGCAGGAAGATGTTTAGTAGATATGGTTTCACTTTTTGATTTTAATAGGACATATTCTATCGTATTGATTAATTCTCTTACATTACCTGGCCAATGATAAGAACCAAAGATTTCTTCAATTACCTTAGGCAACAGATAAGAAATTCTGGTTTGTAATTTCTTTTGCAATAGAAGGCTTATATCATGAGGTCGTTCCCTTAATGGTGGGATATATATCGGGCAAGTGTTCAATCGATAATACAAGTCTGCTCTAAATGATCCATTCTCTACACAGGTCTCGGGAGACTCATTCATTGCAGTGATAATCCTGACATCCACTTTAATCGTAGTCGTTCCTCCAACTCTCCTTATGGATCCATCTTCAAGGACTCGCAGCAGTTTGGCCTGCAGTTCTAACGGCATGGAATTCATTTCATCAAGGAATAAGGTTCCCCCCGTTGCCAGCTCAAAAAGTCCTTTGCGGTCAACTGCACCGGTGTAACTGCCTTTTTCCGTACCAAACAGAATGCTTTCTAGCAATGTAGCCGGTATCGCTCCACAATTTTGCGCAATAAATGGTCCGTGTTTTCTAAGAGATTGATGATGAATCCCTTGTGCAATGATTTCCTTTCCTGTCCCTGTTTCACCCCAAATAACAACAGGTAATAGTGAGGATGCAAATAACATGGCGTCTTGGAGCATAGATATACAATCCGGATCATCCGTGATGAAGTTATCTAATGTGTAGGTGGCTTGGAAAGGTAAGAACTTCTTTGCTCCTTCTGATTTATTAATTTTCGCTTGCAAGTCCATCAGTTTATTAGATAGTGTGTTTAAATGTCCATAATTTTTGGCAATTTCCACTGCTCCTAATAAATTTTCCCCGTTTAGAATTGGGATGGTAGTGTTCACCGTTTCAAGTAATTGCCCTTTTCTATTTTCATATCGTTGATTTTCATGATAGATTGGCTTTTTCGTTTTCAGTACTTTCAACAACGTACTGGTTTCCTCCGTCAAGGAAGGGAAAACATGTAAAAGATGTTTTCCTAGTACTTCCTCTACGTTCATGCCATCGTAGCCCGCTGCCACCTTGTTATAATAAATGGTGATACCGTCTTTATCTACAGCGTGAATGGCTTCATCAATTCCATCTAAAATAGCGATAAGCATCTCTTTAGATAGTGTATGTGTTTGCATGTACAGCACCGCCTATTTCTCGGCATTCTGTGCCGGTTTTTGGGCATTATTGAGCGAAAGATCTTTACTCCACACATTCATATCTTCAATCTTATCGAAAATATAACAGTTATTTTTCAATCTTCCTTTATACGTGTAGTCGAGATTGTGCAAGACAGCATTCATCCCGAATGAAAGCGCCCTGGCAATCGAATAGCTGCAATAAATTTGCCTTTTCACTAATTCCGCTTCAAGTTCACGAATGAGAGTGTTCATGTAACCGCCTTTACGTTTGGAAGGCAATGTCGCACAGTCCGTAATTTCGGCATTTCTATATGTTTCGTTCATTTCCGCAGAGGCAGCCGCTATGATTTCTCCTTTTTCCTCCAAAAGCATAAAGAGAGTATTACTTTCCATTTGTTCGATAATAAAATTTGGATCTTCAATTGGCACAGGATAGATTGGGAAAACATCTTTGTAAAATAAGGATAAAGCTTGAGCATCTGATGTCTTTGCCACACGTAACGTTAAATTCGAATCAAGCAGTACATCCTTTTGATTTTTCTTTTGCCAAACCGAATCAAGGATACTATCTTCCTCACACCATCTATCACTGTTATATCGATCAACCTTCCTGTATTTGCACAAAAAATACCCATCTCCACCAAGAAAGTATCCAGGAACAGAAGCTTCCAATAGAAATCCTCTTTCCATCAGTGTGCTTACATTTTCTTTTCTCGATTTTATAATTATTTTCTCCACAAATGGCTGCTTGCTCCATTCCTCAATCCTTTCAATGATTTGCTTTATATTCCCTCTGAAATCTTCTATTTTCAGTCTTTTATTATAATAATCCTCATATGCGCCCACATAAATGGCTTCATTTTTTATCCATATGGTTTTACCTGATTTTGTACTCATTGTATCCCCCCTCCTAATTCAATTCGTCATCGAACAGGAAATTCCCCCATTTATTTCTTTTCTATTGACCAGAAACTGGTTCATCTGTTAAAAAGCTCTTGTTTCGTATTCCAGAACGTTTGATGCGGTAATCTGCACGGACCTCCACTTCCGCTTCTGAAAAAACTTCGTCCCATTCATCTTCAACCTTTTTAAACTTCTTTGGTGATGTACGATAATATACCTCCCCAAACCCAAAAATATCAGCTTTATAATCATGTTGCATTTTTTGAATGGTTGCCAAAATCTTTTCTTCTATATACTTATTTAAGGCATCTTCATGATTTTCATATGTTTTTATTTTTTCTAGGTTTTGATGACATTGGGTTCCTTGTATTTTTGCTTCTCCACTAATATTCACTTTTATTTTCACACCAGAAGCTTCTTCTATCGTTTTCACATCTGAATGGGAATGGATAATGCGGATATCTAGAAAATTGTCCTCTTCCTCATTGCCTTCTTCATAACATGGCACAGTTAGACTGGTCCTGCTAAGCCCTTGTGTCCAGAGGTAATCTCTTGCTTCTTAACGAGATAAAAACCCAATCAGTTTGTCTTTTTTAAAAACAGAAAGACCCGAGATGACAACAGTGGAATCAAGCTCCGTCTTCGAATTTTGTTCAATATTCTTCCCAGCTTCCGGCTTTCCTTGTATGGAAACAGCACTTGTCACCGGATGTCGTCCATTTGAAGTAAGAGAGGAAATAAAATCTGTAAGGCGCACATACGGGTCCCCGCCCCATTCTTCTAAGTACACCTCAATTTGTTTATGAACTTTAATAGAAGGTACCAATTCTAACGGATAGGTTGTTTTTACGATATCAGAGGCTTTAGTACCTCTAGATATCAGGATGTTAAAGTCATTGCGGAATTCTCCCGTCCTTTCTAAGAAATCCAATACATCACCTACTCCATCTTTAGCAAGTAATTCATCAATTACAATGATTCTAGTGTGAGAATAGATTAGTTTTCTAGAAAGTCCGACATTCATTCTTTCTGAGAGTTCCGCAAGTGAGTTCCCTTCCTCTTGAAAAGTAATGACAGGTGTTCCGCTACCAGGCTGGTCAGCGGAAAGTTGCGGGGCGTTTATCGTCTCGACAGTGACTCGGAATTTTGCATTTTCTCCCTTTTCGATTGCAATGCCTGTGACGATGGAAATTTCATTAAGCTCGACTTTGTCCCAACATCCAGTTAATAACGCTAAGACAGAGCAAATACATAACCTTTTCTTCATGAGAAATTCCCCTTATCTTGTGATGGGCCAGTGTTGTTTCCTTGATCAGTAGTTTTCTTCGTATGTTTGGGTTTTAAATAGGAAGGCCGGGTAATATTATCCCAAACAGGCATTCTGACAAAAACATCTTTCTGATCTTCCAATAGGAGAGGAGCCACTGGAGCCAGATACGGCACACCATATGATCGTAAACCCGTTAAATGGATAACCATGATGACAACCAAAAGAAGTACCCCGTACAACCCGATCAATGCACCCATTAAGATAAAGGCAAACCTTAAAATCCTCGTAGCAATGGAAAAGTTATATATAGGGGAAACAAAGCTTGCAATTGCTGTTAAAGCGACAATAATAATCAAAACGCTTGAAACCAATCCCGCTTCCACAGCTGCTTGTCCAATTACCAATGCACCAACAATGGAAACCGTCTGCCCAACGGCCCTTGGCATTCTGACCCCAGCTTCCCTTAACACCTCAAAAGTAAGTTCCATCAAAAGTATTTCGATTACTGCCGGAAAAGGCACTCCCTCCCTTTGAGCTTGGACACTAATTAAGAGCGACGTGGGAATTAGCTCGTGATGATAGGTAGATATGGCTACATACAAGGATGGCAACAACAAAGAAAGCATAAATGACACATAACGGATAAGCCTGATGAAAGAAGCCATAAAAAAAGGTTGATAATAATCTTCCGTTGAAATAAAAAAATCCGTGAATACGGTAGGCACACTTAAAGCAAAAGGACTTCCATCCACTAACACTGCTACCTTTCCCTCAATAAGGTTCGCCGCAATATTATCTGGTCTTTCCGTGTTATAAGTAAGCGGAAAAGGTGTCATTGATTTATCTGTCAGGTATTCCTCGATGTTCCCACTATCAAAAAGACCAACTACATTTACCTTTTCTATCCGGCTCTTCACTTCCTGTACTAGATCCTCGTTGGTAATGTTTTTTATATACCCTACCACTACCGCCGTTTTTGTATCCTGTCCTACACGGTACTGTTCAAAACAAAGGTTGGGATTGCGGATTCTGCGTCTGATCAAACTAATATTTGTATTCATTGTTTCTGTAAAGCTGTCCTTAGGTCCCCTGATGATTGTTTGGGTACTTGGCTCTGATACGCTTCTTTTTTCAATGCTTCCCAAATTGATACATAAAGCTTTCTCTATCCCATCGATAACGATGACTGCATACCCATTGAGAAGTTTCCAAAAAATCTGATGATAATTCTCAGCAAATTTATATGGAACAGAAGCAAAGTATTCTTTTCTAAACTCTTCTAAATTCCCAGTCTGGAAAACCGTGTCAGATCCTTCTGCTGCAACGAGCGGCTCGAAAATTTCTTCAGTTAATCTGTCTTTTGAAATTAACGTATCGAAATAATAAGCAATGGCATCCCTTTTTCCAACTACTAAAGTAGAATAATGAAAATCAATGGAAAGTGAAAATTCTTTTTGTATGATTTCGTCATTATCCTTTAGTGATTGCAGTAGTGGTTCTGAAGTTTCTTCCTCAGAATATATCTCTTTATCCGTAGAACTGATATTCTCACTTTCCCCTAATAGAATTTTTTTCAGCTTTCCCATTCCACTTCACTCCTTTTTTTGCCACTTTTCTTCCTAGTACGGATCAGCACGATCACAAGTAATAAAAGCGGCAAAGCGAACTGAAAAGGAAGATGGACAAAATAAGGGACAATCTGTAAACCTTCCTCAATATGTTCAGCGAAATTATCGGTTATGATGATAGAAGACAAACAAATTATCGAACCCACAGGAAAAAGGTATTTGCGGTACTCTCTATTGGAGATATGTTCTAAACCCTTTAATGCACCAAAAAAGAAAACTCCTATTTTCACGATAATGCCATACATAACCACAAAGACAACCGCAATATCCACCCTTTCAACAAAATCCAATAATGAGATTTCTCGTGCTGCCGAAAGGAGTGGGAAATTCGACCTTTCTTTCATTTCATGCCCAAGTGTCATCACTTGAATGACAGATGAATAGACAAGCACTGATGTACTGAGGATGATACTTGCTATAGCAAAACCTTTTGCCTTCTTATATTTTGTGACGAGTGGTAATACAACCGCAAAAGCAATAAGCTCTCCGTATGGGAATGTCAATAGGCTAGGAAAAATTGCTTGAAAAATTGGTTTAATGCCCTCATCGAGGAATGGCCTAAGGTTCTCGAATTGGATTTCGCCTGACATCAAAATAAATATTCCTACTAAAAATGTAAATAAGAACACGTAGGGAAAAAAAATCTCAGAGGTTCTTGCCATCACTTCTATGCCTGAATTCAACATGTAAACAATCGTCAGCATAATAGTTATGCTAATAATTTCAATTGGTGTATAGATAAAAATGGTGGACACAATTAGTTCGCCAAAGTCCCGCAAAACCCTTGAGGAAATGTAGATGAAATACATGATATAAAGAAAACTTACTGCTCCCCCTACCCACTTGCCAAGACAGAATTCAATAAGAGCAAATAGATTATATCCCTTTTTTCTACCAAGCATGAAATGCAGCACATATATATACCCTACTCCTATTAATCCTGCCAGGCTAATGGCCATCCATACATTTTGCTTGGCTTCTCCTCCTATCCCTACAACAGTGGCGCTGCCCATTTCAAAAATAAGCATTAAGATAAATAGTTGCCATAATGATATTGTTTCTTTATTTCCCATTAGCACCTTTGCCCCTGCCTTTATTATTTTTGAAACGTACATCTTGGATGACAGCAACTAGAATCCCAAATATAAACGTCAAATAAACCATCCACTCTCTTAATCCCGGATCAAAAATGAATAAATGTGTAAAACAATCTAAGATATTACTTTCATAGTAATAACAATCCAAAATGGTAGTGAAAAGCATCATACTTATAAATAGTAAGATAGTAAAAAATGTCACCATTAAGTTGCCTCCGGTCTTCATATACTTGATAGTGTTTTCTAATTACGACAGGATATGTAAAATAGTGTAAATGAAATGGAGGAAAGTTGGGGCAGGTAAAGGTATCTGCACAGGGGGAAGAACGGATATCAAGAAAAAAATCAATATATCAATAAGTTCTGGCATATATCAATAAATTTTGAGATATATCAAGAATTTTATTGATATATCAAGAATTTTGGAGATATATCAATAAAAAACAAATTATATCAAGAAATCGACATAACTCAACAATACTCTCCTATCACACCACCACCTCAATATAAAAAAAAGAATCTCTATTGTAAGAGATCCCATCATTTATGCTTCTTCGGAGATTCCGCACCAATCCATCAATACCAACGCAATAACTTCAGCAGCATTCATCATTTGATCAATGGAGATATATTCATTTGGATAATGGGCAACTTCTGTTGTACCCGGCCCAAATACGACTGTCGGGATGTTGCAAAGTTGGGTAAACAATCCACCATCTGTTCCCCAAGGCGAGGCTTCCACAATGGCAGACTTTCCAACAACCTCTTTATATGCATGGTCTATCACTTTTACAAACGGATGTGTCACCTCAACCGTTCCTGGCACCCATTGAGCCCCAAACCACTCCAACTCTACCGGATGGGTTTCAAACCACGTATCAACTTCCTTCAATGAACGTAACGAAGCAGCTAACTCTTGTTTAACATCTTCTAACGTTTCCTCTGGTCCAACGCCTATTCTTCCCTCTAAAACCACCAGATCAGGAACAGACGATGGCCAGTTTCCTCCTTCAATTTTACCTAAATTAATAGGAAGCGGAATGGGAATACCCTTATAAAGCGGATCATTGACTCTATTGTTACGAAGCGTTTCCAGTTCTTTTATTTTATCCATAACAACCACACTCTTTTCAAGAGCACTTACCCCCTCATACCTCGTGCCACCATGAGCCGATTTCCCCTTTACTTTTAGCCGAAACCACATCGATCCTTGTTGTTTAGGGAATATCTTCATATTGGTAGGTTCAGGGATTAGTACCGCATCTGCAGAATAACCTCGTAGAATTGCCGCCAACGTTCCGGCGCCTCCACTCTCCTCTTCAATCACACTTTGGAAAATAACATCACCCTTAAGTTTTACACCGATCGATTTTAATGCATTTATAGCAAGAAGTAAGGAAACGTTTCCTCCCTTCATATCTGTGCTCCCACGTCCGTATACCTTCCCATCTTGAACTTTACCTTCATACGGGTCACAATCCCACTGCAGCATGTCTCCTTCAGGAACCACATCGATATGTCCGTTTAGGATGATCGAGTGGCCTCCACCAGTTCCTCTCCAAATTGCTACTACATTGGGGGAGTCCTCAAAATTGTCGCGCGTCGATACAAAGTTTTCATGAGCACTTATTTCCTTTATATCCGGTTCCCAAATATCTATTTCCAAGCCTAGTTCCCGGCACGCTTCAACCACCACTGCTTGAGCGGAACTTTCCCTTCCCTGGATACTTCTTTCTTGAATAAGTTTCCTTAGGAGCTTGACAGCATTTCCCTTGTTTTTGCCTAACCACTCCTTGATCAATTTCTGTTCCATCTCATCCCCCCTTTTCCATCCATCAAATTGCTACCATTATAAAATTGCTGGTGACAGTGTAAAGGTTGCTTCTGTTTTTTCTTTTACCTGCTCCAAATTAACTCCCGGCATCAATTCTGTAAGCAACATTCCATCTTTCTTAATCTCAAAAACTGCTAAATCGGTAATTATCATGTTCACACAATCTGGTGTTGTTACAGGCAAGCTGCACGACTTAACCACTTTTGAGTTTCCAAATTTATCAGTATGACTCATTAAGACAATCACTTTTTTAGCTTTCTGGGAAAGCTCCATCGCGCCACCCATTCCCGGTACCCTTTTGCCCGGTACAATCCAGTTTGCTAGATCTCCTTTTTCTGAAACTTGGAGCGATCCCAAAATGGTAATATCGAGTTTCCCTCTTCTGATCATTCCAAAAGCAAGCGCACTATCAAAATAGGATGCACCTGGCCTGACAGACACTGGATATCCTGCTGCATTGCATAAATTTTCATTCTCTTCTCCCGGCAATGGAGTGGATCCCATCCCTAATACACCGTTTTCGGCTTGGAAAAAGACATGGATATTTTCAGGCAAGTGATTGGGTACTAATGACGGAATACCTATTCCCAAGTTTACGACCATTCCATTTTCTATTTCTTTCGCTGCTCTTTTGGCAATTAAGTTCCGTATGTTTCCTCCCATACCCATGTCCAGTTCACCCCCTCGCTTTGAACCATATAATCCACATATACTCCAGGCACAACGATTTCTTCCGGATCCAACTCCCCTAAGGGAACGAATTCCTCTACTTCCACAATGGTTTTTGTCCCTGCCATCGCCACAAGCGGATTCGTGTTCCTGGCACTTTTATCAAAAATAAGATTTCCATAAGGGTCTGCCTTTTTGGCAAAAACGATGGAAAGGTCTGCAGTAAGCGCCGGTTCAAGGATATAATCTTTTCCGCCCGATGTAAGTATTTGCTTGTTTCTTGTTACTATTTCACTTGTAATCCCAACATCAACCAGGATGCCCCCCAGCCCAACTCCACCGGCTCTAATTCTTTCCGCCAATGTCCCTTGAGGGCTGAACTCGACTTCCAACTTATTATCAGTCATCATTTTGCCTGCAACAGGATTAGAGCCGATATGGGAGGCTATTAATTTATCTACCTTTCCCGCACAAACCACTTTTCCAATACCTATCGTTGGAAACCCGGCGTCATTTCCGATTAGGGTCAGGTTTTTCACACTTGAATCCAACAGTGTATCAACCAGTTTTGGAGGTGTCCCCACTCCCCCAAAGCCCCCGAACATCAATGTCATTCCATCAAAAAATAAATGATGGACCTTTTCCAACTCAACGATTTTATTAAATGTATTCTCCACTTTTTCCATCCCGGTCCACTCCTTACAATTCTGCTTGAAGTTCGTTTAGTGTCAGTTCTAGGATGGTAATCAGTTCATCCATTTCTTGTTGGTTTATTGAAAGTGGCGGTGCAATAATGACTGCATCCCCTCCGATTCCTTCAATACCCGCGGATGCAGGGTAGATAAGTAATCCATTCTTCTGGGCAAGCTCCACAAGCCTTGGAGTGACCGCCTTTTCCTGGGAATACGGATACTTTGTCGCATGATCTGCTACTATCTCCAATCCAAGTAATAGCCCCTTGCCTCTAACGTCACCGATAAAAGAGTACGTCTGTTTTAATTGAGATAATTTCTGCAATAAATAATCTCCCAGTTGTTCGCCATTGCTTACAAGATTTTGGCTTTCGATGTATTCTATAACCGCCAATGCGACTGCGGCCGATTGAGGATTGGCACTGTACGTATGTCCACTCATTATCACCTTAGATCCCTTTAGAATGCTTTCAACAATCCTTTCACTGACAAGTGTTGCTGCAATAGGTGTATACCCCGCACTCATGCCTTTGCCAATACAGATGATGTCCGGTGTCACGTGCCAATGCTCCATGGCAAACATTTTCCCGGTTCTTCCGATGCCTGTCATCACTTCGTCTGCAATAAAAAGAATGTCATGCTTTTTGCATATCTCTGAAATCTTTTGATAATACCCCTCAGGAGGGCAAATTGCTCCAGCTGCTGCTCCTATAACCGGCTCCGCTACAAAAGCTGCGATATTTTCATTTCCGATTTCCAGGATGGCACGCTCCAGGTCCTCTGCACATTTCAACCCACAGGAAGGGTATTCCAAATTAAAGGGACAACGGTAACAATAAGGTGGCTCTACAACAGGTGATTTTTCCAACAAAGGCTCAAATCTCTTCCTGCGATCAGCGTGTCCCGATAAAGACAGTGCTCCAATCGTAATACCGTGGTAGCTTTTCCAACGGGAGATGATTTGATTTTTGTCTGTTTTACCTACCTCTTGCCAATATTGGATGGATATTTTCATCGCCGTTTCCACAGCTTCTGTGCCGCTATTAACAAAAAATGACCAATTAATATCTCCTGGTGTGATGGAACTTAATTTTGTTGCTAGTTTTTCTGCAGGAACACTGCTGAATTGGGATCGATAAACAAATGATACTTTGCTTGCTTGGTCGGCCATCGCATCTATTACAGCTTGTACATGATGACCAATGCTTGCCGTTACAGCACCAGAAGAACCATCCAAATACTTCTTCCCGGTAACATCATACAAATATACTCCATTGCCGTGGCTAATCACAGGGTACTCTTTATCTAATAAAGGCTTAATAAGATAGGATTGATCCATAAACGATTACTCCTTTCCACAACTGTCCTGTAACCGTTTACTAGCAATGGTAGCCCCATCCTTTAAGAGGCTTAGTAAATCCAGGCTGTCGATAAGCTAGCTTACTTTCATTCTATGTTCACTCGAACGAAATCTTTCGTTCAATTTATGGATAAATAAACAGTCTTAGTTGTTTGTGTATCGACGCTGTTCCTTTCCGCAAATGGCTTCGCTTTCCGCGGTACGGTGCTTGAGCCTCCTCGCTGCGCTGTGCGGTCTCAAGCTACCGTTACTCCCCCGCTGGAGTCTCCACCATTAGCTCCAATCCACAGCTAGAAATTACGTTAAGATATGAAAATACACTTTCAAAAAAACCGGTTAGATGGTTTTTTAAGCTAAGGTGAATGAAGTAACCTTGTTGATTGAAGTGGATGGCGCGCAGACGCCCGCGGGAGGAAGGGACAGGTGAGACCCCGGAAGGCGAAGCCTGAGGGAGGCTCACGGACCGCCCGCAGGCAAGCGAAGCGCCTGGAACGGATATCAACAGTATTAGATGATATCTAACCTCCAAATAAAAAAGCATCACTCCAATTTCGCGAGTGATACTTCCTGAATCTTATCTTATTTGCAATAGCAAGCTCCAACAATGATTAACAAAATGAATAGAACTACGATCAAAACGAATGTATTTCCGCAGCCATGTGCCGGGGCAACTTGAGATGGATAGCCGCATGGTCCACAAGTGTAGTAACAGTAATCGTGCATGGTCATCACTCCTGTTTAATATTTACACTGTTACTCTATGAACTAGGTGGCTGTCCTGTATGTGCATATGCCCATTTTTCAAAAATCTATTTATATTCCTCCATTTTATCAATAACTTTGACCATGCTCTTTAATGTCTCTTCAATATGCGTGTTATCCTCTGTAACTTGTTCGACTGTCGCACTGATTTCCTCAAGACCTGCAGTCGCTTCTTCCATCAATGCTGCAAATTCACTCGTATATGAGTCTGTATTAGCCGTTTTTTCCTTTACAGTTCCGGCAAAATCACGAAATTGTTGTGCATCCGTTAATAATGTTTTCAGTGTTTCGCTAATCTGCTGGAAGGATTGGTTGACCTGATTTGTTGCTTCCAAGTTTTTCCCCATTTTTGCAATATTAAGTTGTAACTGTTCTAACACCTCTTCTTTTGTTTGATGAAGTGAAGAAAGGTTTTCTGTAATTTCTTTTGTCGTTTCACCGGTTGATGTGGCAAGCTTGCGGATCTCTTCAGCTACCACCGCAAACCCTCTTCCGGCTTCCCCTGCCCTAGCAGCTTCAATGGAAGCATTAAGAGCCAGCAAGTTTGTCTGATCTGTAATGTTTTTAATGTGTTGCGTTAAAATATTTGTTTCATCAATTTTTTCCGTTAGAACCTGGAATACCGCGTCCATTTCAGCAACATCTTGAGAAAAACTTTTCATGTTTTCCTGAAGTTCAACTGCCATCACTTTCCCTTGATCTGCTGTGGATTTTGTTGTATTGGTTGTTTGATATAAACTATTCGATTTATCTACAACGTTGTCCATCAAGGAGGATACATCACTCGTCTGTTCCGCTATCCCACCAATTTGGTCTGCTTGTTTTGAACTTCCGACAGAAAGCTCCTGTATAGTTAAAGACACCTCTTTTTGTGATTGAATATTCATGTTCAAGCGCTCATGGACTTTATTGACTTGCTCAATCAAAGTCATCGCATCTTGCTGAAAGGCTTCCTGCTTCTTTTGACGCTCTTCATTTACAGCTTGCATCGCGTCTACAATCCCCTCAAATTGAGCAAACAGTTTCTTCCCTATTTTCACTTGAACAAAAGTAATAACAAACAGTAAAAAGAATAACAAGACGATATTTCCTAGCTGTCCATCTGTCATCAGGTTGCCGTTTAGAAATGACCAAAGAGAGTAAGAAAATAAAATTAAACTCCCAATCCCTCCAACAATAAACACATTTCTATTAAAGTAAACGGTTGCAAGCATCAAAACAAAAAAAGGTAGAACAAATCCTGATAAAGATGCTCCGCGGTTTACTAAAATGATAAAAAACACTAAAAATGTTACTCCTACTGTAAAGTAAGGAACTAAATAGTGGAACCAATTATTCCATCTAGTCAGTATTAATAAAACGCCCCCTAAGCATAAGGCAACAAATAAGGTCACGGTTATAAAGGTTGCCGCAGGTACGAAGAAATTCACTAGAAGTCCTGCACCATATGATATAAAAATCACAAAAAACATAAGCTTATTTTTGTTAACTAAATCTTGAAACTTTAATTCTTTTACACTTACCACTGACATTGTATGATCCCCCACTCCATCGTCCTTTGTTGCTGTTGTTTCTTTTCTTTAATATTTACTAATTCTCCATGTCCTTTCTATTATCCTGCAATAATTCTGTTATTTTGTTGAATTTTGACAGAAAAAAACCAGGCAATCATTGCCCGGCATTTCTTCAATAACTAATTATTCATTCGTTTGTTAATTTCAATCGTTATGAACTCCGGCAAATAATTGGGAGTACATCCCTTTGATACCATTTCATCTTTGTAGAGGCCCGTTTTCTCACCAATTTTCATACAACGTGCTCGATACTTTTCATCATAAACACCTATCCAGCCTGCGGTGAAATTCATAGCCCATTGAACTTCAGGTTCTTCCTGTGTAATATTAGCACCAATTTCAGATAGTAAGTCTTCGGTGTTAACAGGAGGGGTTTGCCCAGTCCATCTCAATCGCGCTTGATAATACCAGAAAGCCCTCCTTTGAAGAGCAACAGGACTATTTTTCCATGACACCATCAATGCAATGTTCTTCTTATCTTTGGTGAGCTGATTAGCCATTAACCAATCCATTAAGTTATTTCGCTCATCAAAAGTGTGAATCTGCATATCCTTATCAAAATTATTTAGCACATCTTGTGAAAGAAGTTTTTTGTCCATAATTAAGATTGCTAATAGTCTGGGCATAAACTCTTCGGTTGACCAAAGTTCCATAGCTAGTTCGTGATCTTTTTTGATGTCCTTTGCGATTTTTCGTAAGTCACCTAGCTTAGTTTTACTATTAATCTGAAGTAGAATGTTTTCTGCTTTTGAAGAGCGTTTTATTTCTGTATCTTTCTTTTCATTCACTTTGTACAACTCCTTTAATTAAGCACTGTTTCATAAAAATTTAATTTAGTTATAGATCTTATTGAAGTGGTGCGTCTCCAGAGTTTACTATTTTTAACACTGTAGCATATATCGTATGGAAGTTACCTAGGTTCAATCCCATTCCAAAATAGTTCTACTAATGCACTTGCCGTTTTTTCTGCTCCACCCAACTCCTCTATCAATGCTTTTTTATTGCGGATCATAGTAACGGTAGAAAAGGCATGTGCCAGCAACAAGGGGTTGGTTGTAGAAATTTCCTCATTTTCAACAGCCTGCTTGAAAATAGCTTCAAGTGCATCATTCACTCCACTTTCCGCTGTGCGAATGACATGTATATTGTCTTCAGAAAGAGAAGGAGAAGCCTCTTTTAGCAATGTTTCAAAGTCAACGTGAGGTCTTTTTAGGTGATCTACTGTCACTTCGTATAATCTTTGTTTAAGCCCTTTGTGGCTCTCTAAAAGTTGCTCAGTATGTTTTCTAACTCGATTAAACATATTAGACACCGCCGTCGTAAATAAGGTGGCTTTGTTATTAAAATAATAATAAACACTTGCTTTGGTGACTTGACTAGATTCTGCAACTTGCTCCATTGATACATTTTCATAGCCATACGTCATAAATAGTTGTGATGCAGTATGTAAAATTTGATTTTTAGTATTAGGGCTATCCGTCAACTTAGGTCGACCGGGTCTTTTTTTATTCATAGAGTTGGACAAAACAAAATGCCTCCTTCCATACTAAATTAATCAGTTGATTAATTAATTGTCCTTTACTTTATATAAACAATTTATAGTTTAAATTACATCCCAAGATTGTGATGAACGGTGTAACGGTTGCTTCTCGACATAATTATAGCAGAATATGGAGCATATATCCGATTTGTAACACCCTCTAGCATAGAATTCTCTCAATAGCCCTACATATACAAGAAATGGAAGCTCACTTAAAAATATAATCCATGCTAACAGCATAAACCACTATGGTTTTTAAGTTAAAAGAACTCATTATTGTAGTTCCAATAATATTGATACACATTAGAAATTGATAATTAACCTTCCAGTATATATAATAAGTGAGTCTATACCATTTACTATTTGAGATCTGCAGATTTATTACATTAAGGAAAGGATGAAAGTAGCTTGAAAAAATATACTTTATCAATCATATCAACGGTCTCTATCGCAGCTACATTATTATGGCTGTTTGGTCTCGGTTGGACGTTCGTGGATCAATTCTCTACCAATGAAAAATTGGAACATTCAGAGAAAAAAACTGAACCACCATTATCGAGTAATCAAGATGGCACTCTCACCATTTTTGCATTGGGTGATTCTTTAACCCGTGGTACTGGTGACGCCGATGGCAAAGGGTATACCGGTTACTTAACGGATCAATTAAAAGAGAAGACAAATCAAGAAATCAACCTTTTCAATACCGCCATTAAAGGAGAAACATCCAGCGGCCTGTTAAATCAGCTTCAGCAAAGAGAGATACAGCGTCAAACCAAACAAGCAGATGTTATTGTTATGACAATTGGCGGTAATGACTTATTTCAGCAGGGCGCCGCTTTAGAATCGTTAGACATAAACGCTATTAACAGCAATAAGGAGCTCTATTTAAATAACGTCAAAAAGATTTACTCCCAGCTTAGAGAGCTTAATGATGATGCAGTCATCTACCATGTTGGATTGTACAACCCTTTTAGTAATATTCCTGATGCAAGTACGACATCTTCTATTGTAAGAGATTGGAATTTTCAATCAGCTGAAACAGCAGCTGGGTTTGAAGACATAGTCTACGTTCCTACTTTTGATCTTTTTCAGTTACAGGTTGAAAACTATTTATATACTGATCAATTCCATCCCAACACTGAAGGTTATATGCTAATTGCAGAACGTGTAGCCTCTTTGATTAACTTTGAAAAAAAGGAGAAGAAATCATGAGCCAAGTCCCAGCGCTGCAAGTTGAAAATTTGACCAAAAGTATAAAAGGCAAGCCAATCGTTAAAGATGTTTCTTTTACCCTTGTACCTGGAGAGGTTTTTGGCTTTTTAGGACCGAATGGAGCTGGTAAGACTACCACAATCCGAATGATTGTCGGATTAATCTCCCCTACTTCTGGCAGGATAAAAATCAACGGTAAAAATGTGCGGACAGATTTTACTGAAGCAATGAAACATTTAGGATGTATTGTGGAAAATCCTGAACTTTATTCTTACCTTACAGGATGGGAAAACCTTGAACACTTTGCAAGAATGGATAAAACCATCCCAAAGTCAAGATTAGATGAAGTAATAACACTTGTTGGATTATCGAATCGAATTCACGACAGAGTAAGTACTTATTCACTTGGAATGAGACAGCGACTCGGTATTGCACAGGCACTTTTAGGAAAACCGAAAGTCCTTATTTTAGACGAGCCTACAAACGGTCTCGACCCTGCTGGTATTCGTGAAATGCGTGAATTCATCCGGCAGCTCGCACGTGAGGAAAACTTAAGCGTTCTTGTATCTTCTCACTTATTAAGTGAGATTCAGCTGATGTGTGACAGAGTGGCAATCATCTCGAAAGGCTCTGTACTACGTACGGATTCTGTTCAAAATTTGTTAGCGGAAAAAGAACGAGTAATCTGGAAAGCAGAACCCTTACCACTTGCCAAACAACTTTTGTCCGAAGAAACCCTAGTTACAGAAGGTACACATGAAACATTGATTACTCTATT
This sequence comes from Sutcliffiella horikoshii, assembly GCF_002157855.1. Taxonomy (NCBI): domain Bacteria; kingdom Bacillati; phylum Bacillota; class Bacilli; order Caryophanales; family Bacillaceae; genus Sutcliffiella; species Sutcliffiella horikoshii. Next base: position 2,338,982 of record NZ_CP020880.1, read on the forward strand.
AGATGAGCAACTTTTACCAGAATGGAATGCAAAGCTTGTAAGGAATGGTGTAAAAGTTAAAGAAATGAGAACGCAGCTTCCTACTTTAGAAGATTTGTTCTTAGAAGTAACAGGAGGCGAAAGTATTGATTAATCTTATCCGTAATGAAATGTTAAAGCTTCTTAGAAAAAAAAGGTTATACGTCATCATCTTAATTATCGCCTTTCTGGTTCCTCTCTTTACTTACGCACAGTTTAAAGAAATTCAAGAGCAGAGTGAAAATATAGGCAATCAGGATTGGCGAACGGTTCTGCAGCAAGAAATTACTGAAACACAGAACCAGTTAAGCTCAAACCGAATACAAGATGAATGGCGAAAATTTTTGAAGATCAGACTCTCTCAACAGCAATATTATTTAGAGAATGACATTGATCCCCGTGCTCCGGGTGCACCAACGTTTATGCGAATTTTTGCTGAAAACTCCATTGACCTTGTTTTACCACTGCTCGTTATGATCATTGTAGCTGACCTTGTATCATCTGAAGCAAGTAGCGGTACGATCAAGCTGTTGCTTACACGACCAGTAAAACGATGGAGGATTCTATTAAGCAAGTACTTAGCGATGGTATTATCCATTTCTTTTATCGTCTTATCCGTAGCTGTCCTATCCTATGGAATATCTGGAATAGTCTTTGGCTATGGTGGCTGGAACATGCCTTTACTGACAGGTTTCTCAATCTCTGGTGACGAACTGGTTACAACCAACGTTCATATTGTTCCTCAATGGCAATTTATCCTAATGGAGTTTGGACTGGTATGGTATGTTTGTCTGATTGTGGGTACACTCACATTTATGCTATCTGTTCTGTTACGAAGCACAGCAACTGTTATGGGAATCATGCTCTCATCTCTCATTGCAGGAGCAATTCTAGCAAACATGGTATCTTCTTGGGAAAGTGCAAAATATCTATTTATTTTAAACTTAGACCTCACAAACTATATAAGTGGAATAGCAACTCCTATCGAAGGAATGACATTAGGCTTCTCGATGAGCGTTCTAGCCGTTTGGGGAATTGCTGGCTTGATCATTGCATTTGTAACCTTTTCTAAAAGAGATATCTATTAATATTATGCAGCAACAGTTTATGTTTTTTATTCAAACGCTAAAGCTACCGTCTTATTCATGTTTTTGCCTACCATTCATTTGCAAAGGATGTGAATCTCATGAAAGATTTAATGAAAGCCTATCAACATTGTGAAACTATTATTAAACAACATTCCAAAACATTTTATAAAGCCTTTATGCTTCTACCTAAAGAGAAGAAGCAATCAGTCTGGGCTGTTTATGCATTTTGTCGACAGGTCGATGATATTGTTGATGAAGGAATGAATCCGAAAGAAGAGCTTTTTGCATTTAGAGGGATGTTTGCTGACTTTCTAAAAGGCGAATTGCCGTCAGAAGATCCAATGTGGTTAGCTCTTCAAGATGTGTTCAATCGATACGAGATGGATGTTCAATCTTTTCATGACATGATAGTTGGGCAAGAAATGGACTTATATAAAAAGTTGTATAATTCGGAGGAGGAAGTACTGCATTATTCCTATCATGTAGCAAGTACCGTTGGATTGATGCTCCTTCCGATTCTTGCTCCAAAAAATAAAGATATATTGCGAGAGGATGCTATTGCGCTTGGACAGGCGATGCAGATAACTAATATTCTTCGGGATATTGGAGAAGACCTTGAGCGTGGCAGAATCTATCTACCTATTGAAATGTTGGAAAAAGCCGGGTATTCATTGGATGACTTGAATAAACATATCGTAAATAACAAGTTCATCTCGGTATGGGAAGAGATGGCGACCAAAGCGGAAAGTCTTTATGAACAAGCGTTAAGTACAATTCATTTATATCCTATTCATTCGAGAGCTCCAGTTAAAGGAGCAGCACATTTATATCGCGCAATACTAGGTTCAATCCGCAAAAAGGGGTATTCTGTATTTAAGAAAAAGCATTATGTTTCAAGTGAAGAAAAAAACCAAATCATAACGCAAATGTGAAATGCAAATGGCAAATCTCAACAGATTCCATAACCTTTTCCACATCAAATAGGCTTAGAGAAATTTAGTTCTCCAAGCTAAAGACCGTATACAAACTATAAACTAGTTAGGTTATCTGTTGGAAGAGTTGATCTCCGTTTCAGGAGCTTCGCTTTCCGGGGGCAGTCCGGAAGCCTCCTCGGGCTACGCCCTGCGGGGTCTTCCATGTCCTTTCCTCCCGCAGGACAAGGAATACTTCGACAGCGATTCATCGCACGAAGAAAATGCGTTAGTATTTTCGAGGAGTCTTCGCTCCTTCCACTACGATCAACTAGAGAATTTCATTATTTTAAGCTTTGTCTACACACTGATGCTTAGAGATTTAATCTATTTTGTTTTTATATGCTCCAATTATGCGACCGTTTTGTTAAAAATTTTATATAATATCTTATTAAACAAAAGCTACTATTTAATTGAATATCTATCAACAGTTAACTTACTGCTGTGTTACCTTTTAAGATTTTTTTTCCAACAAGTGCAATGAGAATCAACAAAGTAATTAAACTTGCAACAAAGAAACCTATTGCATATGTATGGATATTCGCTTCTTTTACTCGGTCATTTATTTCAAAACCAAAGAAGTGTACTCCAATGCCATCGCCATCTACATTTGTTCCAAGAGACCATAAATCTATTCCTTTGTTGACCAATGAAGCAGTAATGAAAGTAAGAAAAATAATAACAACCCAACGAAAAATAACGTTCATTTTATACCCCTAACATCTCCAATACTTGTTAAACAGGAATGCTGCCCGATTGCTTAATTCCAATTATTTCATAATCTAAAAATTCCTACAATATGAAATTCCCTTTGGCCACGACAAAAATGGCGCTGATCCTTGTTCCTGGATCGCGCCCTATAATGGAATACTAAATCATGATCTCAATCTTAGAATCAATTAATTCTTCTTTCACTTAAGCACCCATTTAGCACAAGGAGACAATAGTTTACTTAAAGTTTTTTTATTTTTTTAATTTCATTTTCTACTATTTGATAATCTTCGTTTTCTTCCTCAGTGAGGATGTAAAAGAATACCCGACCGTCGTAATCAAAATCCATATTCTCAAGGATTGTACCGATAAAGGTTCTACCCTCAACTTCAATATAATACCTTTCGTTTTCTTCGATTTCTATGATAGTATCTTGAACCCGTATTTTAATTTTACTCACTTAAAAATCATCACCCACACTTTAAAAATAATACCGTAATTTTGGAAAAGTTGTTCAACTAAACTGCTCTGTTCCGGAATCATTTAAAAATTCAAGAGGAACTATCTAATTTCCTTTTTCATTACAAAATATGTCCCTAAAATATAGAAAATGAGCGCTTATCCTTGTTCCAGGACCGCGCCCGATTGCCGAAGACTCAATTTCAAGATAACTACTATACATTTCTTCAATTAGAGCTCCAGTTAGGTGAAAATCGGCAACTCCCAATCCTCCAAAGGTCCCCAAGTAATTTCAGGGTTCCCTTTTAAAGATTTCATCGAACCTACATTTACTTTTTCGTTATATTTGCCTACCTGGTCGTAATGTTTAACAATTTCTTTGGTAGTAGCTGATACATTATAGTCAAGAATATCTTTGTAACCAACCCAAGATAGCGACCCTTCATCACTTTCAAATAGAGTATTATTTTTACTCACACTTCCAATGAAAACATATTGTATTCGAATTTCTTGATTGTCTTTTATTCTAAGCAAAATATATCTAAGTGTAAGATTTTCTATGTAATCTTTCTTTAAACCAGTTTCTTCTTCATTCTCTCTAAAACACGCTTTTTGTGGTTCATTCATTTCGTCCCCTTCTATATGACCACCTATAGGAACTAAAAACCCTGCGAGGAAAGTATCTTGTTGCTTTTTTTGAAGGAATAAAACTTCTTGTTCCTCATTAAAAAGGAAAGCGACTGCCATTTGTCTAAGTTCAAAAATCCCAACTTTTTGTTAGGATTAAACAACCTAATTTCCATTTCTAAAGTGAACCTTTTTAATCTAAACGGCCCAATTCTAAAGCGAGGAACGATGCCACTATTCTGCAATCGCTCCCGATAGTTGAAGAATTATTATCCAATAATCGGTAGTTGTTTTTTTGATAATAAATCATCGATAAGCATCTTATGTTCAGTGAATATATTCTCTGGTAGCTCTTTAAGTGAATAAAATCTATTCTGTATGGACTCCTCGTTACTTTTAACTAACTCCCAGTATACTGTTTACAGATAAATGATATTAGAACAAGTGATACTTAGTCGCCATTAGAAAATGTCTTATCATATTGAGGACCAGAATAGATCCCAAATAACTCAAGTTCTTCTAATTTAAGTCCCGTTTCTTCGTAAACTTCTCTTCTAGCAGTATCCTGAACGCTTTCTCCTAAATCCATAAATCCTCCTGGAAATCCCCACTGACCATTATCAGAACGTTTTTGCATTAACACTCGATTTTCTTTATCAAAAACAAATGCACCCGCAACAACCATAATAACCTTCTCGTTTCCTATCATTGACCTTAAATGTTCTATGTAATCCATTTATACAGTCCCTTCATTTTTTAAACCACCTATTGAACTAAACTCCCTATTGCTTAATACCAATTATTTCAAAGCAAATTAATAAACACAATCATTTTTTCCATAATTAAAAAGACACTTACCTTTTACAGATAAGCGGCAGATTAGGGATTGAGTAAACTTTTAACTGGTAAAGAATGGTGCTAGTTAAAAAATACTATATAATTTAACATCAAGATAAAACATCTTAGGAGATACAATATGTGGTTAAAGATACTTTTAGGGATTATTGCAATTTTAGGCATTTTGCTTATGTGGTTTTCTGTGTTTGGTAAGAAAAAGGCTATTGATAATATGTCGATGGGCGGTTCTTTTAGCTTATTTGAACTAATATTTGATCTACTAATTGAGTTTTCCCCAACTTTAGTAAAAAGAATACTACTATTCATTTTAGGATTAGCTATTGCATTTGTTTTTACAATTTACTCATAATAGTGTTGCTGAGGACCATTCTAAGACATAATAACTAACAAAACTTCTTTTTAACTATATAAGAACAAGAGAAATGGACTGCTTAAACAGTCCATTTCTCTTGTTCAATTCTTAGCGCCTGATTACGGAGTAATTTTCTTTTTCTTCATTACAGGAATGCTGCCCTATTGCTTAATACCAATTATTTCAATCTAGTGTAACTTCTACAACCTTTTCTTCCATGGACAGCTGGCTTCGTATAGAGCAGTAAGCCAAGGTCGGTTCCCACTCTGTTTGGCCAGCCCCCTGTTACAAAGAATCTTTCTTGTGCTTTTGTGATTACTCCTTTTTCTCAAACAAAGATTGTAACTCTTTTGTAACTCCTCTCTTATACACTTCAATTATCAATTTTAAGGGGTTGATTTCTTTTTATGTCAGGTAAACGTTTGTGGCTGATGTCGGTTGCTTTAGTATTGATATGTGCATGTACACTGTTTCCAGGTTCCTACTCTGCTGCAAGTCAGTTTATTAACGGTTCATACGGTGGCAAACCTTATAAGCTGTATGTTCCAAATGGGTACAGTTCCAACAAGAGCTACCCTTTATATGTCATGCTTCATGGGTGCACACAGGATGCCAGTCAGTTTGCCACTGGAACGAAGATGAATGCGCTGGCAGATGAGAAAAATTTCTTAGTTCTGTATCCGGAACAAACAAGCAGCGGAAACTCAAATAAGTGCTGGAACTGGTTTGAAACAGCACATCAGTCACGGGGAAGCGGGGAGCCTGCGATCATTGCCGGCATGGTAAATACGATAAAGAATAACTATTCAATTCAGGATAATCAAGTGTATGCAGCTGGACTTTCAGCTGGAGCTGCCATGAGTGTCATCATGGGGGCCACTTATCCTGATCTCTTTTCAGGTATTGGTGTCGGAGCAGGTCTCGAATATAAAGCAGCAACAAGTATGACCGGTGCCTTTACAGCGATGTCAAGCGGCGGTCCAAATCCAAGTCAGCAGGGAAATGCTGCCTATCAGGCAATGGGAAGTCGTGCAAAAGTAATGCCCGTCATAGTCTTTCATGGAACCTCGGACTATACGGTCTATCCTGTTAATGGTGATCAGGTCATATCACAATGGTCTATCACAAATGATTTAGCTCAGAACGGAACGAATGATGGCTGGATCAATGACCAGCCTGAGCGAACGGAGAACTTCACGGAGTCAGGAGGCAGAAGTTATAGTGTCAGTGATTACGAAGGCGGAGACGGAAATGTCTGGATGAAAAAGGTTACGGTCCAAAGCATGGGGCATGCCTGGTCCGGCGGTAGCTCACAAGGAAGCTATACCGACCCTCAAGGTCCTGATGCAAGTCGGATGATGTGGGAGTTCTTTGACTCTTTTACTAGTGACGGTGGTGGCGAAAGCGACACAACTGCACCGATTACTGCAGCAAATCCAAAGGGAGGGACGTATAACCAACCGGTACAGGTAACGCTACAAGTAAATGAAGAAGCTTCTACTCATTACACAACAGATGGCTCAGATCCGACCATTCAATCCGCATTGTACACAGAACCGATTCTAATCACAGAGAATACCACTCTTAGATTTTTTAGCCGTGACTCATCGAAGAACTCAGAGTCCATTAAGCAGGAAATCTATGTCATCGATGAATCCGCTCCTCCAAGTGAAGGCATATCAATCCCTTCACTTTCGTTGGAAGATGGATTTGCTGGCCAACTCACAGCTGATGGAAAAGGAATTGGCGACATCAAGGTAGGAGATAAAGGAATGTACAACACAGACACATATAGAGGCATTATTTCATTCGATACGAGCACTCTGGGGCAAACAACAATTGATTCTGCAGTCATCCGCCTATATACCAAGACCCTCACAGGAACGGTTTCATCGATTCAAGCTGATATCAAAAATGGAACCTTTGGTACCGCGGCGATTGAACAAAGCGATTATTCCGCAATTGCCAGCCTGAATAACATCGCAAGCATCCCATCACCTGCTGCCTCCGGGTACATCGATTTGGTCCTGCCGGCCAGCGCATTGTCGCATATCAATAAAAGTGGGAAAACTCAATTCAGACTGAAAGCCACAACCACTCCAGGCTTTAATAAAAACCAAATAGAGTTTTATGGAGGAGGAAATGACGCACTGTCCCCTGTTCTTATCATTAATGGGGCAAACGAATGATGTAAAGGGATAAAAACCTTAAATATTCTTCTAACCAGTCTTCTATATAATGACCGAATCAGAAAACGATTAGTGGGGCAACAACTAATCGTTTTCTTGATTTGCAGCCATTAGCACTATGCACCTATTTTACAGTTTGCCCTTGCCACGTTATGTTAAGTACATTTCCTCACAATCTCTTCCTAATTTTAGCATACTTCGTCCACTACGTTATTTAACAATCTTGCCCTAAAAAGTAAAGTGAGCGCCAATTCTTGTTCCAGAATGGCGCCCGTTTGTTTAACAAGAATTGAGGCCACAATTGGTGACTTTAATATAGGTTGATACCCACTAGATTAATTATAGATTGGCCGGTTAATTCTAGCGTATTGTTTTTATTGTTATCTTGCAATATATTCCAAAAAAAGAACATATAAATCCAATGTTACTCCATACTGGTGTGGACTTGAAAATCCACTTTTAAATCAGGATAATACCCTTCTCTCCATTTTTTTAAATCATCATATGGAATTTGATTTCGAAAATATTGACCAAATCCAAAAATATCAGTTTTGTTTTCTTGAGCTTTTTCAAACATCTTATTAAACCGTTCTTCAATAAGCTTTTCTAGGTCCTTTTTGATCCGTTCATTCGAGATTCCTGCTTCTCGTTCCAAAACGTGTATTTTTAACTTTACGTTAATAGACACTACGGGTTTATTACTTTCTATTAACGTTTTATTTTCGATGGCGCTACTTGTAACCATAACACTTGCAAAACCAACATTCTCTATTTTTCCTTTTGCATTTTTGTTTTGGAACAATTTAATTAATTGGGTTTCATTAGGGTCGATTCTTTGAGTAAGTTCACCCAATTTTAAGGCAACAGCGCCCTTATAATTTATTACCGTATCCTTTCCAGGATCAACAATAGGAATGGTTATATCTTCAGTGTATGAAAACATACTACGATACACTTCCCAAATACGAGTACTTAAAATCTCGGGTGCCCAGCCAGCCCCTTTGTTAAAAAAATCATATAAAGAAGTGGAATCAACACCTAGTTTGTCGTTAATATTTGACAACAGTTCCTCAATAGGAACATCTGTAAAAGCCAATTGTGCGTTTGTAGGAAATTCCCTTGAGGTCATCAAAAACGTCACAAGTTGCTTTAATTCTTCTTTGTTATCTGATAAATCCGATTGTATTATAACCAATCGCACATGTGAATAATCCACCGCATTTTCAGAGTTTGTTTTTATTTGTCCAAGGGCACTAGAAACATTTTCATCTATACTTGTTACTATTCTCGAAATTTCGCCGTCTTTTTTTGTTATGGGGATTTGCACCGTTACCTTATAGTCCTCATTGTTAACTTTGGAAATACCAATTACCAACGGGAGAACTCTTTTATCTATATCCTTAATATCCCAACATCCGCTGAGAAAGGTAACTAGAAACATTAACATCATCAAAGCTTTAACCCTCTTCATAAAACGCTGTTCTCCTTTTTATAATAAATCCATAGATATAAATCGTTAATGGAATTATTATCATAAAAAAGACCTGGGCCCCTACACTCCAAAAAAAGATTCTTTCTGTCCAAGCAAGACTTGGGACCATTAATGCACCTAAAAAAGCGACCACAGAAAAAGCAATAATCCAGTAGGAAATTTCAACCTTTATCCATCTTAATAATTTTTGCATAATTCTTCCAATAACCCAGAGTAAAACGGCATTCAGTATGACAGTGAAACCAATCAGCGATAAACCCAAGAACATTGATTGCTTATTTAAAAAGAACCAATCGACATCCACAGTATAAATTGCACGAACCATAGAAAAGGTCAATGAAATGGCTGATTCTTGACCAAATATCAATAGTGGGATATACACCGAAGAAAGAGAGAAGAACATTACACACATCCATGCTAGAAAAATGGAACGAAAAGTTAATGCAGTTTTGTATACCATGAATCCTAGGGGTAAGAAAGCCGAATATCCCATAAGATAGAAGAAATTTTTTTCTATTAAAAAATTAATAGAAGGTGGCCGTATCGGAGCTGCGTTGTACCAATCAATATTTATAAAGGAGGTGAAAGTTATCATTAATAACAAAGGAATAACCATAAAGAATATGAAAAAGGATGCACGAAGAATAGTCCCTAAACCTGTTAAGGCGATATATGTTGTGATGAAAAAGAGAAGTACCAATACTGGCCAGGAGGGGGTGCGCGGTAAAAATATCGAAATTATAACATCAGTATGTAAACGATTATTAATGGTAACCAAAACTGTTAAAGAAATTACAAATGGAATAAGAAGAATGAATGCAATTGGTTTGCCGATTTTCAAACAAATATCAATTACATCCTGTTGAGGAAAATAACTCAATCCTTTTATATAAATCCAAATTAAAAATAATTGAAGCAAACCTTGACAAAAAACCACTCCCCAATGTCCATAATTCGTTAGTTGCAAAATGAGATCCGGATAAAACAAATGGTTTAAACTTACATACATAATAATAAAGATAAATCCAATCTGTAATTTTTGAATCATTTAGCGTCACCTTTTCTATTAATATGAAACGTTGTGTAAGGGATACCGTTCGATTTTAAACTCGCCAGATATACAAGGATAAAAAGAAAACCAATAAACATACCTAGCAGCCCAAAAATAGAGGCCAAAATTAATATAGGGTATCTTAACAGACGGATGTACAAGGAATTTTGTATACCCGAAACCACTGAACCCGAAATGACAATTGCAGTAATTACAATTACTAATAATGGGCTCACTAATTTTGCCTCCACCATCGCCTGGCCAAGGATGATTCCTCCAACCATTGTGATGGTTGGACCTACACTTTTTGGAAGCCTCACAATCGCTTCAAGTGTTAAGTCTACTAAAACTACCATTGTAATAGTTTCAACTAATGCCGGAAATGGTATGCCTTGCCTACTTTCCGAGACAAATAAAGCCAGGTCTATTTTCAATGCCTCAGGATTGACAGATACGACAGAAACATATAATGCGGGAAGCAGGACATTTACAATTGCCCCGATGGCCCTTAGTGTTCGAATAACATACGCAATTACTGTTGGGTAATTTCGATCACTAGAAACATTAAACATATCCATTAAGGTTTGAGGAAATACAAGCGCAAAAGGATAATTATCTAAAAAGAGCACAACTCTGTTCTTTTTCAAGAAGTGAGTTGCCTCATTCGGTAATTCTGTCTGAAAAACATGACTTACGATACTGAACCTGCGCTCACCAAAATATTTATTGAGATCTTCTACCGTATCAATATCTGTGTCAATTTGGTTTATCTGCCTCTTAATTTCCCCAATTAGAGCATCCGGAGCTTTTCCCTTGATATAAAGCATTGATAGTTTTCTACTCTCAAATTCTCCAATTTCAAAGGAACCATGATACAGACGTTCAGTGTTCAACCGTTTTCTAATCAGCCCGATGTTAGTATCAATATCCTCGCCAAAGGCATCCACAGACGATAGAAGAGGACTTTCACTTAGAGGTTCAGCAATGCTTCTTGTTAGATTTCGGGAGATTGGATCGACTATGGCATTCCGTTCATCTTTCTCTGATACAATCACTAATTTCCCTTTTAATAACGCATGTATAATTTGCTCGGAATCAATTTCAAGCTGATCACTGAGGTTTATAAAAAGCTCTTGTACCGAAGCTGAAGTTCCTGCAATTTGGCGAACATACAATTTTGATTTGGTTAAATCAATTAGGGTGTTAAATCCCATAAGATAAATAGGTGTGCTATCTTTTATTTCCTTCTCCATGAAAAAATCAGCATGGTCAGAAAACATATTTTGTATTTCTTTAACCAAATTCTCCATTAGAATGCTCCTTAGATTTTGTGTCCAAGTTAATTTTGCCAATAAACGAAATTTTTATGTATGCTGTAACACTATATTCTCGGGCAATCCTTACTCTTATAATCTTGTAGAAACAAGTTAAACTTAATACCGTAATTTTGGAAAAGTTGTTCAACTAAACTGCTCTGTTCCGGAATAATTTAAAAATTCAAGAGGAACTATCTAATTTCCTTTTTCATTACAAAATATGTCCCTAAAATATAGAAAATGAGCGCTTATCCTTGTTCTAGGACCGCGCCCTTTTCTTGAATAATAAAGAAATATGATCGGTATTAACTAAAAATAATTTTCAATTAAAACTACCGAGAGTTGAAGAGGACCTCAGTTACTTTTTGTTCTTCCTAATTACTTTAAACATTCCTGTCATATTAGGAGAGTAGTCATTAAAATTATATTTTTCATAAAATTGAGTTTTTCCTTCTGATGCAAATAACCCTACAAATGCCTTAGCCGGTGCATTTTCTTCCAGATAACTTACTAACGCATCCATAATTTCGTTACCAATTCCTTTTCCCTGATGTTCAGGATGTACCACTACATCTTGGATATAAAAATAAATCACACCATCCCCAACAATTCTTCCCATTCCGATAATTTCATTACACTCTCTAACGGTAACTGAAAAAATTGAATTTTGGATTGATGTTTCAGCAACATCAAAATTCATATAATCTTCCCATCCCACACTCGAACATAAATAGATATATTCATCCAATGTTGGTTTTGTATTATTTAAAACTTCATATTTTCCTGCCATAAACTGTCCTCCAAAAAATCCAACGTTATTTACTCTTATTTACTCATTAAATATAGAATTTAAATACTAGAAATAAAGTAAAATTTACATTACCTTCTACATTTCTATCCGTTAATTCCGTCTTATTCAAGAATGGCGCCCTGATAATTGAATAACCAGAAAAATGATTATAATAATTCTTTAAGTTTTCTACAAACCTCGTTAATTACAATAGTTGTAGTATCAATATTAAAATCAGACCTTACTTCGAATAAGAAAAACATAGGGAGATTTAGTCTTCCTATGTTTCCATTCATATTATTTATCTGTTAGTTTTTGCTTCTTTTTCAAATACTCCGCACGTATTTTTTCAAGTTGCTGCTTTTTATCAAATTTAGCAGGTGTCTGTTTTTCATGAAACTTTGCCACAGCTACTTTACCTTTGTTATCCAATTGATACTTCCCCACTTTGTTCACCTACTTCTATTGTTCTAAAAAAATCTATTCAACAAATATAATACCTTATTTTAATGAAGTAAACCGCCTTTTTTATCAACTGGAGAATGATATACCCTTGTTGATTGGAGTGGAAGGCGCGAAGACGCCCGCAGGCAAGCGAAGCGCCTGGAACGGAAATCAACATGTTTTCTAATTCATAAAAAAAGGAGTGTGATGTACACTCCGTTCTATGAATCATTATGAAAATAACTTTTTGTATTCTCCATAACCCTCTTGTTCAATTTGGCTCACAGGGATGAATCTTAGGGCAGCAGAGTTAATGCAATACCTTAAACCGCCTTTGTCTACAGGACCGTCCTCAAACACATGACCAAGATGCGAATCTCCCTCTTTGCTTCTAACTTCCGTCCGTACCATTCTGTGACTTACATCCATCTCTTCTTTTACTTGTTCTTTGTTTATCGGCTTGGTAAAGCTTGGCCAACCGCAACCCGCATCATATTTATCAAGAGAAGAGAATAATGGCTCCCCTGAAACTATGTCAACGTAGATTCCTTCTTCTGTATGATTCCAGAACTCATTTTTAAAAGGTGGTTCCGTGCCGTTATTCTGTGTAACCTCATACTGCATAGGGGTTAGCTTCTTTTTCAAGTCTTCACTTTTATCTTTTTTCCAATGGTCTTTAATAAATGCCGCCCTCCCAGATCCTGCTTGATACATCTTGTAGCGGAAAGGATTTTTCTTGTAATAATCTTGGTGATACTCTTCCGCTGCATAGAATGGTTTGGCAGGAAGTATTTCTGTTACGATTGGATCTTTAAATCTCTCACTTTGGTTTAAGTCTTGCTTGGATTTTTCTGCGATTTCTTTTTGTTCATTGGAATGATAGAAAATGGCGGTACGATACGAATCTCCACGGTCGTGGAATTGGCCACCTGCATCTGTGGGATCAATTTGGCTCCAGAAAACGTCTAGTAATTTTTCATACGGGAATATTTCAGGATTGAACGTAATTTGTACCGCTTCATAATGGCCTGTCGTCTCCGAACAAACCTCTTTATAAGTAGGATTTTCTTTATGTCCACCTGTGTAGCCCGAGACTACTTCTTCTATTCCATCCTGTTCGTCAAAAGGTTTAACCATACACCAAAAGCAACCTCCGGCAAACGTTGCTTTCTCTAATTTATTCATCATGTAGTACCCACCTTTTTATAAAATATATTTACGTGAATTATAGCAATATCAGTGAGGATTTCCTAATGGAATGCTCGGATTACAGAAAGATAATAGGTATGGTAAAATGAGGTTACATAATTCAGGAGGTACCGTTTATGAGCAAAAAAGTTGAAGTTTATATATTAGCAGGGTTTCTTGGGAGTGGGAAGACTACCCTTTTGACTCAAATGCTGCAACAGGAACAAGCGGAAAATAGAAAAGTGGCGGTGGTAATGAACGAGCTTGGCAAAGTCTCCATCGATTCCGATTCCATACCGGACGAAACCCCACTGTCTGAATTATTTGACGGCTGTATATGTTGTACGATTCAGGAAAAATTGGAATCCACTATGCAGGGGCTTTTACTAGATAAAGATTTGGATGCCATTTACATAGAGACGACAGGTGCGGCACACCCAATAGAAGTGCTGGACACAGTTCTTTCCCCTATTTTCGCTAACAAATTTTCTGAAGCTCGTATAATCACCCTTTTAGATGTCTTGCGATGGAAAGATCGTGACAACCTTTCTATTCAAGTAAAACAGTTGATAAGAGAACAAGTGAAACATGCAGATATGCTTATTTTAAATAAGACGGATTTAGTAAGTGAATCAGAAGTTTCGAACATTGTGTTTGAATTACAATCCATCAATCCACATGCTTCCACACTGCTAACTACCTATGCTAAAATTCCGGAAAACAGCTGGAAGCGAACGAAACAGATAGAAAAAGGAAGTCATTCTAGTGCACATGTGAAGGATTCTCTTCATTTGAAAACATTCGTGTATCAATTTTCCAATAAAATAGACTTAGATGAGTTTGAAGACTGGCTTAGAAACCTACCTGACTCCGTTTACCGCATCAAAGGGTATCTTACTTTCGATCATTCAAACAGTATTTATTTGTTTCAATATTCTTATGGCACTCCACTGTATTTAAAAGAGTTGGTTAAAGTTCCATTGAATCTTGTCATTATTGGTGAAAACTTGGACGTAGAGTTATTAAAGGAACAATTACAGTCCTTAGATAAAAATAAGCAATAATCGAAAGTGCTGTGTAAATCGTGAAGGTTTGCACAGCACTTTTGATGTTTATTCAATCATGAATGCCATTAACTTGAATATGTTAATTAGTAATGAGGATTATACTGTATTTGTGAAAAGAGGGATGACATGATTGTCATAAACGGAGAATCAATTACAGAAAGTACTCTTTCTAATCTAGAAGGTCTTGAAAAGACCATTTTTCAACGCTTACTTAATGATTCAGAGGTATATTCTTATGATTCTATGGAGGAATTAAGATTTGAGATAGCCTTACGGAATAATATTGTAGCAAGTGCCGCATTAATGGCACAAGGAGAAGCACGCTTTGAAACGTTTGCTGGTTCACAAGGCAACCCTGCTTATTGGAATATAACGGAGACTGGCGGCTTTTTATTACGAGAAGATGTCAATCCATCAGATGCCATAACCGATATTCTTGAAAACAGTCAATTTTATGCGTATGAGTGCGCAACTGCCATCCTTATTCTCTATTATCACGCCATCTTAAATACAATCGGGCCTAAACTTTTTAATGAATACTTTCAAGACTTGTTACTTTACAGCTGGCATTTTGATTCAGATCTTGTCATGCAATCTGTCTACACTTACTATACGATTCCTGGTGATGTTGTTTACTTTAAAAACCCTGATTTCAATCCACTGACCTATTGGTGGAGAGGTGAGAATGCCGTGGTGATGGGTGACGATTTGTATTTTGGGCACGGACTTGGAATAAAAGATGAAGCCTATATCATTGAGTTTTTGAATGGCACCAGAAAATTAGATGCTACTAAGCCCGCTTATCTGAGTGATTATGTTGCCCGCCCATCTTTTACACATTTGGCAAAGTTATTTTCGCAACAAAATAGACGAACCAAACACCAACATCCTGTCATTATCCACCGCAAGAATTCCATTTCCCTCGATCGGTATTTGTTCTACTTGTATCGATCTTACCTTCCTAATCAATAAAGGCCAGCTCCCACGTTGGAGCCGGCCTCTTTTATTTAGAATTTTGGACAAACCTCAATATTTCCAAAGCACGGTCTCCTTCTTTTCTAAGAAGTTCCTCCCATATTTGATCTCGTCGGCAATCCAGTTTAATAATATCATTAGCAAGTTTAAATGAATCAGTATTTAGAAACCCCTGCAACTTTATCTCCTCCCTTTTTCAATTAAATTCGTATATTCTTTTTTCAATTCACTTAACGTGTAGGTGGAAAGAACACTATGATTCATGAAAAAACCCGCATTAACAAGTTTGGTTATATAATACTCTTTGGCATCCTTGATAGCCTTGTTTAGTATCTTTGCCATTCCACTCACCTCTCTTTATTACAGTTTAATTAACATATAAGTTGAATTCTTTATTTCTGTCAGAAGTTATCACACGGAAAATATAAAAAACATCATTTAAGTGTAAGGTTTTCTTACAAACACACAGGAGTTCACGAAAGAAATGTACTATAATAACTGTAAGAGCTCTAGAATAGGATGTGAATGGCTATGACACAGGAAGATCCATCTTTGAAAGAGAGAAAAGTCATTTCAATTGGCACGGTACGCGATCTTACTGGTTTATCAGAAAGACAGATTAGATATTACGAGGAAAGAAAGTTAATCTTTCCTGCCAGATCAGGCTCGGGCATTCGCAAGTATTCCTTCTCTGATGTCGAAAGGCTGATGGAAATTGCCAATCAGATGGAAGAAGGCGTCCAGACTCATGAAATACGCAGAGAGTGGAAAAAGAAAGAAAAAGAGAATGAAAATTGGAAAAAACAAATGTTAAAAGGGCAAATACAAGCGCATTTTAAACAAAATAGAAACTAAGCATGATTATCTCCTTGGAGGAAATCATGCTTTTTTCTGTAACTGAATTTAATCTTAACGGAAAGGTTTGGTTATGCTACCATTAGCACATCAGGTTTTAAGTGGGGCGTGAAGTATGTTTGAATTATTGTTAACCATGTTAGAGCGACTTGGTATTATTGTAACCGTTGCTTTTATCATGACTAGGCTATCTTTCTTCAGACAGTTGATCAATCGGCAGCAAATTGATAGAAAACAGCAAGCATATGCTATTCTGTTTTTTGGCTTTTTCGGTATTATCGGTACTTATACTGGTCTCGCTTTTAGTACGGAAACATTAGGTTTCAATCGTTGGATCACGGAACTAAACGATTCAGAGGCAATTGCTAACTCCCGTGTGATAGGAATTGTGATGGCTGGTCTTCTCGGTGGATATAAAGTGGGAATTGGCGCAGGGTTGATTGCTGGTATACATCGCATGAGTCTTGGTGGTTTCACTGCTTTTTCATGTGGCTTTTCTGCTGTAGTAGCAGGCCTTTTGGCAGGTTTCATACGAAGCAAGTATAAGGGGAAAAGAATCAGCGTTGCAGTTGCGCTTCTGACCGGAGCATTAGCTGAATCCATTCAGATGGGCATCATTCTCCTTAGTTCTCAACCATTCTCGAAGGCTCTCGCCCTTGTGGAAAGTATCGGACTTCCCATGATTTTTGCTAACGGGGTTGGGTCTGCCCTCTTTTTCCTCATCATCTTAACCGTCATTAACGAAGAGGAAAAAGTGGGAGCAGTACAAGCTCAAAAAGCCTTGTCGCTAGCAGAGAATACATTGACACACCTCAGAAAAGGATTAACGCCGGAATCTGCTAAAGAGACGTGCAAGATAATTTATCGGGAAGTAAATGCCAGTGCTGTAGCCATAACAGATATGGAGAAGATTCTGGCACATGTAGGATTGGGCAATAATCATCATAAAGCCCTCTCCCCCATCCAAACTCATAGCACGAAACAAGTACTGAGATACGGAAATTTGTTGGTAGCAGGTAAAAATGACATACAGTGTCAGGACCCGTCTTGTCCACTTGGTGCTGTGGTTATTGCTCCGTTAAAGAAAAGGGATGAAACAGTGGGAACACTCAAATTTTACTTTTCTTCAGACAAAGAAATAGATAATGTGGTCATCCAGTTAATAACCGGACTCAGTTCCCTTATGAGTCATCAGTTGGAAATTTCTGAAGCTGAAAATGCATCCAAACTAGTAAAGGAAGCTGAAATCAAAGCTCTTCAAGCTCAAATCAGCCCCCATTTTCTCTTCAATTCTTTGAATGTAATTGTTTCATTAATTCGCACCGATCCTAAGAAAGCAAGAAAACTACTGATTTCTCTTTCACATTTCTTTCGTCAAAACCTGACGGCGACAACTGCAAAATGGACCACTGTCCAGGAAGAGTTAAAACATGTTCAGGCATATTTGTCTGTAGAGGAAGCCAGGTTTTCCGATCGTCTTACCGTAACCTATCATGTTGATGAATCAGCGCTTTCCTATCTTGTTCCTCCCCTTTCCTTGCAGCCAATTGTTGAAAACGGGGTTAAACACGGACTTAAAGACAGGGAGGAAAATGCACATTTAATTATCGAAATAAAAGAGCGCGAATCTGATATTTACATCTCTATAAGCGACAATGGAATAGGCATGACCAGGGAAAGAATAAGTGAACTTGGGCAAGATCAGGTCTCTTCCCCTACTGGTACTGGGGTTGGCCTTTACAATATTAATAAAAGACTTATAATGATGTTTGGCAATCAAGCAAAATTGCATTTTAATAGTGAAGCAAGCATTGGTACCACTGTTTCTTTTACCATTGCCAAAAAATTAAATAAGGATGATAAAACAAATGGATAACATAAAAACAATCATCGTGGACGATGAACCATACAGCCGTGATGAACTAAAGCATTTATTAGAAGAGCATGATTGTCTGCAAGTAATAGGAGAAGCAGCAACAGGTGAAGACGCTCTTTTACTCTGCATGCAACATCAACCCGATGTCGTCTTTTTAGATATAGAAATGCCAAAAATGAACGGCTTGGATGTCGCCAAGCATTTAAAAGAGTTAAAAAAGTCACCTCTTATTGTTTTTGCCACTGCCTTTCCTAATTTTGCAGTGGATGCTTTTCGACATGAAGCGGTTGATTATCTATTAAAACCTTTCGATGAGGAGCAATTATCCCAAACCGTGTGCCGACTTATTAAACATTTAGCACCAGAAAAGGAAACTCAACAACAACCTGCTTCCTCTAAGCTGGCAGTGGAATATGAAAATGAAATTTATTACCTAGATCCTCTTGATATCCTTTATATCAGCAGAGACGATCGAATTTCACGAATACATACAAACACCCGCAACTTTGAGTCAAAACTCGCTTTAAAGGACTTGGAGGAAAGATTGCAAGTCTACCCATTTTTCCGGATACATAAAAGCTATCTTGTTAATCTAAATTATGTGACAAAATTGACACCTTGGTTCAATGGCGCATATATGCTGGAGCTTACTGGCAGCTCCGAAAAGCTCTCTGTAAGCCGTAATTACGTAAAAGCATTAAGAAAGAAACTCGAACTATAACATGTCAGTATTCGATACCGACATGTTATTTCTGTTTTTGCACATCTTGGCCACTCAAACAACAAATGAAAGCCTTTTCATTTATAATGAGGATACTCCATAAAAGAGAAAGGGGTCTTCATTTTGTATACATTCTTAACAGGTATTGCCTTATTAATAGTAGGTTATTTTATTTATGGTAGATTTGTAGAAAAAGTTTTCGGTATTAAAGATACTAGAAAAACACCCGCTTATTCCAATCAAGACGGGGTTGATTATCTTCCGTTAGGTCAAAATAAAAATTCCTTGATTCAGTTATTAAATATAGCAGGGGTCGGACCAATATTCGGACCGATCTTGGGTGCACTATATGGTCCAGTGGCATTTTTATGGATTGTCTTAGGGTGTATTTTTGCCGGGGCGGTTCATGATTACCTGACTGGTATGATATCCATTCGAAACCGCGGTGCCCATTTGCCTGAACTTGCCGGTAAGTTCCTCGGAAAATTTATGAAGCATACAGTCAATGCATTTGCTATCTTACTTTTACTTTTAGTTGGAACCGTTTTCGTAACGGCGCCGGCGGGATTAATTCATACGCTAGCAGAAGGAAAAGTTGCACTAGGTATAATTATTTTAGCTATTTTCATCTATTATATTTTCGCAACAATGCTACCGATTGATAAGGTCATCGGTCGCTTATATCCTATTTTTGGAGCACTATTATTAATAAGTGCTTTAGGTGTGGGAATATCATTAGTTGTGACAGGAGCTCCAATTCCCGAATTAAGTTTCACCAATATGCACCCAGATAACGTGCCTATCTTCCCATTATTATTCTTAACTATTTCATGTGGGGCACTTTCTGGTTTCCATGCAACGCAAACACCTATTATTTCCAGAACTACTCAGAATGAAAAGCAAGGCCGTCGAATTTTTTACGGCATGATGATTGCAGAAGGTATCATTGCCATGATCTGGGCAGCAGCAGGTATGAGTTTGTTCAATGGGTCGGCAGGATTGAGCGAAATCTTAGCCAATGGTGGACCTGGTGCAGTTGTAAGTGAAGTTTCTGTAACAATGCTTGGAGCTATCGGTGGAACGATGGCGGTCATCGGGGTTATTATCCTTCCTATTACATCTGGTGATACTGCTTTCCGCAGTGCTCGCATGATTATTGCTGATTACTTCAATATTTCACAAAAGAAAATTTTCAGCCGAATTTGGATTGCAGCTCCTTTGTTTGTCATTTCATTTGTACTGACGAAAATTGATTTTGAATTATTATGGAGATACTTCTCTTGGGCAAATCAATCCACCGCTGTTATAGCATTATGGGTAGGCGCCATGTATCTATTCATTGCTAGGAAACAATATTATATTGCCATGATTCCAGCAATATTTATGACAATGGCAACAACGACATATATATTAAATGCTCCAATAGGCTTCCGTTTACCAATTGAAGCATCATATATCGGTGCTGCTATGTTTACAATCATTATTATTGGGTTGTTCTATGTAAAAGCTATTGCAGCTAGAAAGACAGATTTCGAACTTGATTCAAATGATATCTCAAACGAAAAAGCAGCATGATTTACAAACGGTTCTACTTTAGTAGGACCGTTTGTTTTTGGTTTCGCATAAAAATTACCTGGTTTGAAAAAGCTACTATTAAAGGAGGCGGATTTAATATGGCATCCCCATATCTATGCCCAAATTGTAAAACTAACCGTTCACGTTTTAACATCATCGAACAAGTGGCAAAATCCGTAAAGTTAAATCCTCAATCAGGTGAGGTTGTGGAGGAATATACATCCGGCACCATGGATCCTTTTCATATCCCTTATAAAGGGCCTTCACAAAAAATCCAATGTGCTACTTGTGGCAATGTAGATGAGGAAATCACTTTCATCAAGCATGCAGAATACCAAAAAGGATAAAAGGCGCACCTCGCCTTTTATCCTTTTTTCTTAGTAATGCGTAATATTGTTAATATTTCACTTTTCTTTGCATATCCATTTAGCATCAGGAATAAATGGAGGGTGTATGCAAACATGAACCATGATGAAAATTACTTCCTCGCAGGACAATATCAATTACTGGCTGATTATTATAAATATATAGATCCACAACGTCATATTTATTTTTATCATATGCACTACTTTCATCTGCAGCAATGGGTGAATTCTATTCAGGAACCACCCAAAAGAAACCCTGAAGCGAGTGTTAGCTCACGATTAAGAGTCCTCCATGCATCCCCAGGAACAGCGGCAGTGGATGTTCATGTAAATAACAATCCAAGATGGACAGATCTCCGTTATACGAACAGCAGCAGTTATGTAGAAATAAAACCAACTAACATTAAAATAGAAATTTTCCAAAGTGGTGAAAAACTATCTGAAGGTACCCTTCAGGCAAGCACTGGTAAGTCTTTTACTGTTGCAATAGCTGGTACAAGGGATAGTCTTCAGCTAATACCTGTAGAAGATGATCCGTCTATACCTCAAAGTGAATCTAAGCTGCGTTTTTGGCACTTGTCCCCTGATGCACCGTCTGTTGATATTGGGGTCAAGAAAGGCGATGTAGTTTTTTCTGATATTCCTTATACCGGCATATCAGACTATCTCGGACTTACGCCGATGACTGTCGATCTTGAAGTACGAATTGCAGGTACAAAAGATATCGTACTCCCCCTAAACAGGGTAAGCTTGAAACCGGATGTTTCTTATACCATCGTGGCTGTTGGACTTGTCAACAATCGTCCACCTTTGGAAGCAATTTTTTTAGCGCCATAACATGGAAAATGCTCAATCAACTTGTGATTGAGCACCATTTTCTATTTCATTAGCACCAAGCAGCACCAACGATGATTAATAGAATAAACAATACTACGATTAATACGAAAGAGCTTCCGTAACCACCGCCGTATCCTGCACCTGCTACTTGACCGTAACCGCAACCACACCAACTCATAGCTGTCACCTCCTCTACAAAAGGAACTTATCGAACATTAGTAATTAATAGTGGAGGACTCCCGCACCAACAATCACCAATAAAATAAACAGAACAACTATTAACGCGAAGCCTGATCCATAACCAGAACCACCCATGCTCTACACCTCCCCCTCTTTCCTAATACATAATGTATTCATGGGGAGCGTAATGGTAAAGGCATATGCCCAGTTCCAAAAAAATTGGGTGGATTATATTACTAAGCCCCTTGGCGCTGTAGCACCAAATAAATTTTATAAAATAAAAATGGTTTAAAAAGATAAATAAGAATATAGTACCGTTGATTTCCGTTCCAGGCGCTTCGCTTGCCTGCGGGCGGTCCGGGAGCCTCCTCGTCTTCGCCTGCGGGGTCTCCCCTGTCCCTTCCTCCCGCGGGCGTCTACGCGCCTTCCACTTCAATCAACAAGGTGACCTCATTTATCGAAGGGTATTTGAAAAGAAATCTGATCGAGTTACCGCAATAAGCATTAACGAATTGTTTAAGTAACTTTCAGCTGTGGATTGGAGCAAATGGCGTAGACTCCAGCGGGGGAGTAACGGTAGGTTGAGACCCCGCAACGAAGTGAGGAGGCTCAAGCACCGTCCCGCGGAAAGCGAAGCTATTTGCGGAAAGGAACAGCGGCGATTAATCAACCAACCAAAATTTTTTAGCTTTTTTCAGCTTAAAAAGGACCGGGCAGTCTATGCCCGATCCTTTTTAGAGTTAGTCCTCAACAGGGACTAAGAGTTTGAATTCGATGTCGTCGCGTTCGACATCGAATTTTGTGAATTCCACTTTTGTATCACTTTGTAGCTCGAGTTCTTGCAAAGAAACATAGATGCTCTGTTCATTCGGTATAATCTTTACCCATGGTGGTAATGGATAATTATCACCGACATACTTTAAAACCATGGACACAGGTACTTGCAGCCTTCCAATCGACATGGAGTCCTGTTTTAATACAACATCGCCGTTTTCTTGCACTTCAGGAATAAATGTCATGGTCAGGGGAATGTCTCTTTCAAACACAGTCATTTCACCCCTGAGCTCCACTCTGTCAGTCAGTACCACTTCATAATTCAAAGGGCGTCGCGTTTCTCTTTCCAAATAATAACGTATAAGTTCATTTAAGTCTTCTTTATCAGACTGGATGGTAAATGCGACCCTTTTCCGATCATCTTCCCTGCTGGATAGGTTGAATTTCGAGTGTTTAGGCAATAGCACCAAAAATATAGCGATTCCGGCAATCAAAATATTTATAACAAGCAAGCTTAGAAATGCCGTTTTCCAATTTATAACTTTTTTCACCATAATCCTCTCCACTACTCTTCTTCTAACATCTCTTCCAATGAGGTCTCCTCATTAAATCGTTTTATTTCATTAATAATGTTAATACCTATTAATTGATACCCTTTTTGGTTCGGATGAAACTGATCATCATCAAGTAAATTCTCTTCAGGGTCAATAAAGATGTCCTGTATAGGTACATAGGCTGTATTAGGATATTCATCAAGAATTGAAATGGTTGTAGCATTCCAATTAGTCACTACCTCATTCATTTCTTCTATTTCTTGAAAAAAGTGATAAAAAGGATTGAATAGTCCTACAAGGTAAATTCTGCTGGAGTCATTATGTTTTCTGACTTCCCCTAGGACGCTATCCAGTCTTTCGGCATAAAATCCTTGTTCTTTATCAAAAAGTGAAAAGGTTAAATCTAAGAAATTTTCACGGATAACCTTCATTAAATCATTTCCGCCAACTGTCATGAAGATCACATCGGCTTCTGCAAGAGCCTCTTGCACTTCTGGGTCTTCAAGTCTTTTTAAAAGATGATTTGTACGGTTTCCCCTGACACCAAGATTGGTGACACTTACGTTATCGATATATGGTTTAGCTTCATAATGTTGCTTGATAATGGAAGTGAATCCGCCTTTTTGAGACTCATCTCCAACCCCTTGCGTAAGGGAATCGCCGAAAAAGACCAACTTAAAGGACCTGTCAAAAAACTCTTCCGTAACTTCCTCTTTTTCTTCGATATTTATTATAGTATTCTGATTCTCCACAGACTCTTCTTTAAAAAAATCTTTAAAAAGTTTTCTCTCACTTTGGCTTTCTCTTCTTTCTTTCGCTTTTTCTAAAACGTAACTGGAAGAATTTTCTGCAGAACAACTAACCATACTAATTATTATAAGGCCCAGTAAGGCTATTTTCCAAAATTTAACCATCAGGCATTCTCCTTATTGTTTTTAAGGAATTAAATCGTTACTTACATTATACGACAGTACACTTTTTATAACATACTATAGTGTATTTTTCAAAAATGAAAAGGTTAGGAGGCTTTCAAATTGAAGGAAAAAGAAATACTTGCTTGCAACGAAGAGGTTTCCAAAGAGCTCTTTTCAAAGGAATTACATGTAATAGTCACTGATGGATTGAGTGCCAGCAGAGAAGAAGAGCTTGATAAAAAACAAAAGGATCACTCGGAATAAAAAAGAGTGATCCTAACTACTTCATTATTGACTTAAGAGAATTTCTACATGTTCCAATATTTCCTCGTAAGGGACATCCAACCCGTCATAACTTTTTATGATTGTCCCTTCTTGGTCAATTAAATAAAAACTGGTTCCATGGACTACTTCTCCTCCGTTTTTGGGTTTAGCTACAATTGTTTTGAAGTTATCCATTCCAAACGCTTCTATCTCTTCTTGAGTATAGCCTGTTAAAAAGTCCCAAGAAGTATAATCCGCTTCAAAGTTATCTCCAAACTCCTTAAGTACTTCAGGACTATCAACTTCAGGATCAACAGAGAAAGATAGAAATTGAACATCTAATTGTTCTTCATCGGCCATCCTTTGCAACCTGGCCATGTTGGCCGTCATGGGAGGACAAACAGTTGTACAGTTGGTAAAGACCAAATTTGCGACTGTGACTTCACCTTTCAAATCCTCTAAACTAACCTGCTCGTTATCTTGATTTATGTACTTAAAATTTGCCAGTTTCCAATCTGTAGTATCTGGTATATTACCACCACAAGCAGCCAGAATGACAGCAGATAATCCAATTACCAGTATTTTACTATAATTTAACACGTGCTTCACCTTTTTTCACTTGGTATTTTCCATTTTCATTCAAATCGTACCATTTATCACTGGGATATAAAAGGCACTGCTCATCAAATTCATAAAAAAATCACATTTACTACGCTGGAGGTATATAGATGCGAAGAGAATCGGAGAATATTAGTATTTTTTCCATCACGTCTACTTCCTTTATTCTTGTGCTTGGAAATTCTATGCTTATTCCAGTGCTGCCTGAAATCCGTCATGATCTTCACCTGACTCAAGTACAAGCCAGCCTTATCCTATCGATATTTTCCATCGCGGGAGCAGTCACCATCCCTTTCATCGGCTATTTGTCAGACAGGTTCTCCCGAAAGCATATTATCCTTGCATCTCTTTTGCTTTATGGTATTGGCGGATTGGTTTCAGGTACAGCTTCCATCCTACAAACATCTTTTTCATTTGAGGGAATCATTTTTGGCAGGGTTCTTCAAGGGATAGGCTCGGCTGGTACAGCTCCAATTGCAATGGCAATAGTGGCAGATTTGTTTTCAGGAAGTAAACAGTTGAAGGTATTGAGTTTAATGGAGACAACCAATAGTATGGGGAAAGTAGTATCACCTTTGATTGGAGCACTTATAGCACTGTTCATGTGGTATTATATTTTCTTTGTCTTTCCTCTTGCTTGCAGTATTTTGTTTATATTGTTCTATTTTTATGTTAATGACGAGGCTTCATCTTCTGAAAAATTGGTTTTCAAGAAATATGTAAGCCATTTAGCAGGGGTTATGAAAGAGAATAAGTTTTATTTACTTACTAGTTATAGTGCAGGTGCACTTTGTCTTTTCCTGCTTTTTGGCATTTTATTTTATTCTTCTGACCGTTTGGAGAGTCAGTTTGAGACGCATGGATTTATGAATGGGGTTATACTGTCTTTCCCGCTTTTGTTTTTGACGGTTGCTTCTTTTCTTACTGGAAATGTAATTGGAAAGTTCAGCAACTACATCAATCGAATTCTTATTGTGAATTTTTTGCTTCTGAGTCTTTTTCTACTAGTGATAATGCTTAATGAAAGCCTTTGGTGGACAATTTTGATCATTTCTTTTATTAGTACTTCCATTGGTATTGTTTTACCATGTATGAATGCCATCATCACTAATTCTGTAAGAAAAGAAGCGCGAGGATTTGTGACGGCTCTGTACGGTTCGGTCAGATTTGTCGGTATAGCGCTTGGACCTATTGCGTTTGGCTATTTTATGGAAGTCTCTATTTCCACGAAATTTATGTTATCTTCATTACTCTGCCTAATACAAGCCGTCCTTTGCTTCTTTTATTTAAACAAGAAAGATAAGAACATTTCGTTTCAGACCATCATCAACTGGTTTTCCATATTCCACATACCATCAAGAAAAAAGCAAAGAGGCTGACTTTACTGTCAACCTCTTTGTTTTATCTACGTTTTCTGTTCTTTGCTTTTAACAGTTGATTCATACGATCCTCTGTCGCTTTTGTTTCTTTTGGTTTTTCTTCTGTTTCTTTTCGTGGTTTAAATTCTTTCATTTGTTCCATTTTCGGCTCTTCTCTTTTTACAGGTTGACTTGATATTAGTGGCTCTTTCTTTCTTTTAATTACAGGCGTTTTCCATTTTCTCTCTGATTTGACCTTTTCCTCTTTCTGCTTCCCTTTTTTCCAGAAGGCAAGGGGCATCAATCCAAACCTCCTTACAAAGATTTCAATTATCAACAGGAAAAAAGCAAGGATGATAAAAGGCAGCCAAACCGTCTGAGATTGATACACATTTTTATGAAAAGGACGGAAGGCATCTTTAGGATCTTGTAATAGCATTCCATACTGATTAGAAGCAATACTTTCAAGCAACTCCACATTTACAGGCCTTTGTTCAAATTCCGTGGAAAAAGGGACAACCATGCCGCTTGTAAAGGTAGAGACTGTCTCCCCTTCCTCTTCTTGTGTAATGTTGAGGAAGTAAATATCGGGAATGGCTGTAAATTCTACTTCGTACTGGCCAGGTCCCACCATTTTACTTTTAGCGTCTTCTATAATCTGCCCCTTATTGTTTGATATGGATATAGAAACCGGCATTAATAGATCCTCAGTTGCTTCCACCTTCACAGAAGCTTTACCTCCATCAACGGAGGTAGTGATGTCATAAGCACCTTGCTCATAGGATGGCAATGACCATGTCACCATTTCGTTCCAAAAAGAGGTCCATTCTTCCCACGATGGAAATCCACCACTCCAGGCTCCGGAAACATCGGAGGTCCAGGCGATCGTTCTCCCAAGGCCGTAATTCATACGAGCGAGGATCGGGTCTTCTTTTTCACTTGATATGATCTGTTCTGCCCTGGATTTCAAGGTGGTTGCAATATACGTATTTAAAAACGGTGTCCCACTTTCAAATCTTTTGGACCATTCATATCCTGCATAGACAGTCGGTACATGCGGATTGTCTTCAATATATGTTTTGGTAGTAAGGGCGGTTTCTCTTGAAAGAATACTTGGTACTGCGCTAGCCTCATATACTTCGTAAAACCTACCTGTTCCTATTTCTGCAAGTTCCTCCAACAGGGACGTATCTGCATCTCCACCGATCGCTACAGTGGATAATGTTACATTGTTCGTTAACCCTTCTTCGATGATTTCTTCATAAGGCCCATCATTGGATTGTCCATCGGTTAATAGAATAATATGCTTGCGTTTTAGGTCCATCTCATTCAATTGCTGATAAGCCTGGTTTAGGGCTGGAAAAATATCTGTTCCACCACCCAATGCTGTTGAACGAATGGTTTCAATAACCTCATCTTTATTTTTGATCGGTTCTGTCTCAACGACTGCCCAAGCCTCCGTGTCAAACGCAATAAATCCAAATGTGTCTTCCTCTTTTAACAGTTCCACTGAACGAGCTGCAGCTTCTTTCGCTAAATCAAATTTTTCTCCCATCATACTTCCTGAACGGTCCAGTACAATGATTAAACCAAGTGAAGGAATTTCCTTTTTCCCTTTTACATCCATTTCGACCGGTAGAATTTTCTCTATCGGTGTCTGGAAATATCCACCGAGACCATAGGATTCATTGCCTCCTGTCATGGTAAAGCCTACACCAAAATCCTTTACTGCGGTTTCAATTAGATCCATTTGAGTAGCACTTAATAAATGACCGGAAACATTATGGAAAATAATACTTTCATAAGCCAAGAAACCACTTAGTGTCGTCGGCAACAGGCTTGGATGGATGCGATCAATTTTCCAGCCGCTTGCATCTAGTGCGCGAAACACATTATCCCCCTCACCCTCTTGGTCGACCATAAGTACTTTAGGCTCTCCCGATACTTGTGTTAAAGAATGAGAGATATTGTTTTCCACAATTTCATCTGCTTTAGGAAAAATTTCTGCTTTAAATGTGTACAATCCAGGATCTGTTAATGGAATGGAATAGGAATAGTTATTCGACCCTTTTGCCACATCAACTTCTTCTTTTATAATGGTTTCATTTTTATGAGTGATATGCAGGGTGGCTGTTGTGTCCACATTGGCCTCTAAACCAATTTGGAAGGGGACCACTTCCCCTTCAAAGCTTGATTGTGGCGTATGAAAGGATTGAAGCGACACATCTTCCACATATGGTGACTGAAAAGCCATGGCATCCATCTCTATATTTCTCCCTGAATAGAAGGTGGATTGCCTTGCACTATTCCCATTTGTCTCTACTCCATCAGTCATCAAAACAATTCTTCCTTTACGATCCTCCGGGATATAATTTGCAGCAAATTCCAATCCCTCTTCTATGTTTGTGAATTGAGAACTGTCATTTATAGAAAGTTGTTGAATCGTCTCTTGTTGATTGGTAAAGGAACGTTCAAGTTTCGGTTTTTCCGAAAACGTAACAATGCTATAACTATCTTCTTCTTTTTTTTGCTTGATTGCTTGATTAATCGAGGAAAGGATATCCCCTTCCATCCTTTTTACACTGTCGGACTGATCAACAAGAAAAACGGTATGTGTCCCATTTACAGAGGAAAGAAAAGATGGCATACATAACCCAAGTATCAGTAACAAATAGATAATGCTTCGTAAGGAGATGATCACGTACTCCTTTTTCCGCTTTGTTTTCTTCTTACGGCAAAACAGAACAAGACTGATTAGGACCGGAATAAGGAATAAAAGCATGAGAGGGTGTTCAATTTGAAATTCCACGTCTGTAAACCTCCCATTCTACCAATAGTACGACAAGAGCAAGTATTAAAAACAAATAAGATATGTTTTTGCTTGTTGTTGTCTCCTTTTCTTGATCAACAGAGGATTCTGCCGATATGGTAAAGCTCTCTTCTGTCTGGATCGACTTTTCTGTATCCTCTAACATGATAGTAAAAGTCCTGGACTTCTCTTTTTGGTCCTTTGTTTCTCTTAGTGTATACAAACCTGGGGTATGAGGAAGTTCAATTGGTTGTTCAAAGGTATTGTAAGCGAAGACCACCTCATTATCCTCATTGAGGATTTCCGCTTTTCTAACATCAGATGCGGGAAAATAATCCATCGTCTGACCAGGATAAAAATATCCCAACATGCCCTTGTTCTGTGTTAATTCCTGAATAGAATGGAACATGAATAACGGGAAACCCGCATGAAGCGGCCAATCACTCGAACCAAGTTCAAATGTAACCACTATTATAGGGTCACCTTCATAAATTCCTGAGAGAATCAGCGGCGTTTCTCCCCGGCTTGCAACTACATCTAATGAAGAAAGTTCTTTTGAAGTAAATGCCTTTTCCACATAAACATTCTCCATTTCCACTGATTGCGTTAATGGATCTGCCATATTTGCCGATACGTCACCAGTAAGTTCTACCTCATCTTCACCATCTTCACCTGATAGGAACACTAACTTAGGACCAGAAGGCCAGTCGCTTCTCGCCACCCCTTTAATTAGATGGACACCATCGAAGTTATTTTCCTCTGTTGAATTTGAGGAAAGGTGAATGACATTGGTGCTTGCTATTTCAACAGCCTTTCTCGCAAATGGGTGAATATCCTTATGAACGTAAACTGTAGGGTCTTGTTGCTGCCCCAGAAAAGCGAATTGCTCATTATCTAACTTATATTGCTTATCTCCACTCACGACAGCTCTATACATTGTCGCAGGTGGCAGTTCTTCAAGATAAATAGTCTTTACTTTGTTGCCTTCCACCTTCTCTGTAACTTGTTGTAAGACTTCCTCCCCATCATTATAGATAGATAAGTCAAAGTCGGCGGAAACGTCCCCTTCATTTTTCACAGTAACTACACCAACTACTTTGTTTTCACGCATGGTTATCCCAAATGTTTCTATTGCTAAGTTCAGGTGGGATTCACCTATGTTGTGTGCAAAAAAGGTCGTGTTCTTATGAAGCTCCAATGATGTTTTTTTGGAAAAATTATCGGTTAAAAGCTGTATGTTTCCGTTCTCTTCTCCTAGTAGACTCTTAGCCAAATTGATGGAATCCATCAAATTTGCTGAAGCGTAAGTAGGTCCAAGGTCTTCTACAAGTTTAACTATTTCTTTTTGTGACTGAGACCTTTCCAATAGTATCTCAGGGGTCTCTTTGGCAACTATAATGGTCATTTCTTGATCATCCCCTTTATCAAGTGTTTGCACCATTTTCTCCTTGGCCAACTCCAGGCGCGACTTTTCTCCTTCGAGTGCGGTCATGGATGCGGATGTATCCACAATGAAAATAAGATGGTCTCCTTCTATTCCTTCCTTCTCAAAGAAAGGCTGCGTCAAAGTGAAAATTAGAAATAAAAGAGCCAATAACTGAAGATATAACAGCAGATGGTGCTGTAGCTTCCTCCACCATGCCTGGGCTTCAAATTCGTTCATCCATTCCTGCCATAACAAAACAGAAGGAATCGCTTTTTTATCATACTGCTTCCGGAAAAAATACATCAAGATAACTAAAAGTAAAAATGCACTGAACAAAAAATATATTGGTGCTGTAAAACCCATCCCCATCACCTAATCCAACCTTTAGAGGTCATCCTTTTGAATAAAATTTCTTCTACTTTCTCTCCTGTATGGCACACAAGGTATGAGATTCCCCTTTCAAAACAAAAGCTCTCAAGGAACTCCATCCTTTGTTGCATCTTTTCTTTATAACTCTTCCTTGTAAAATCTGAAACTGTCACATTTACTTCCTGATTGGTTTCGCTGTCAATCAGCATATAGTCGCCATCAAAACTTGGGTCTACTTCATCCTCTTCTAACACTTGCAACAAATATATTTGCTGTCGATTAGCTTGGATAATTTTCAAAGTGTGGATGACCGAGTCAAGAGGCTCCAATAAGTCACTGATAACAATGGATACACTGCTTTTCCTTTGCACATGGTTTAAAGCAGCCTCAGAGAATAGTAGGGAGGACTCTTTCGCTTTTATCTCCTCTACATATTGAAGCATTTGATAGAGATGGCCTTTACCTTTACGATATAAATAAGGAGCCTGCTCTCCATGGACACTTATGATGGATATACGATCATCCTGACTTAGCCCAATGTAGGCAAAGGAAGCTGTAAGTGTTTTGGCTAGCTGCCATTTGGCAGGGGAACTTGCCATAGAATTTGTACAATCTAGATAAATGGAAGCAGAGAGCTCTTGTTCATCTAGGTATCTCTTAATGTAGTGCTTTTGCGTACGTGCATAAATATTCCAATCCACTTGCCTAAGGTCGTCTCCCTGCTCATACATGCGATAATCAGAGAAATCATGGGAGGCTCCGAACCTTGTCGACTTTCTTGTTCCTTTATGCCAGCTTCTCTTAAGCTTTCCTGCTTGAAGAGTATGGGCCTGTAGCTGCTTGGTTATCATTGAATTCAACATAACATTTACCTTACATTCATTACTTTATCAGTGTACTGAATGGCATCTTCAAGAATAAGATCTTCTTTCACCCCTGAAGCCTCCCCTTCAAAATTTAAGAATAAGCGGTGACGAAGGACTGGAATGGCAGCAAGCTTGATATCCCCTTTAGATACATGAAAGCGGCCAGAGCAAAAAGCTCTTGCTTTTGCTACCTTGATTAAACTTTGGACACCACGCGGGCCCACTCCATATCGGACATATTTTTTCACAAGCTCACTGGCATATTCTTCTTCAGGGTGTGTTGCCATGATGAGTTGTACAGTATAGTCTAACAATTCCTGTGAGACTAGTACTTCCTTTACAGCCAACTGGATTTTTTGCATCTTCTCCGTAGTTAAGAGTTTTTGAACCTGATAGGATTCCGTACCTGTTGTTCTTTTGATAATCTCATATAGCTCTTCTTTCTTTGGATAGCCCATATTAATTTTCAAAAGAAAACGGTCCATTTGCGCTTCGGGCAGCGGATACGTTCCTTCCATATCAATAGGGTTCTGAGTTGCGAGCACAAAGAATGGAGAGGAAACCTTTCTCGTTTCACCCATGATGGTCACGGTCTTCTCCGCCATCGCTTCCAATAAGGAACTTTGTGTTTTAGGAGTGGCACGATTTATCTCATCGGCAAGAACAATATTTGAAAAAATAGGGCCTTCATGAAACACGAAGGATTGTTTTCCGTTTTCATGAATCTCAATCATTTTCGTACCGGTAATGTCAGATGGCATCAAGTCAGGAGTAAACTGGATTCTTGAAAAATCAAAGCTTAAAACTTCAGATATCGTACGAATAAGCATGGTTTTCCCCACACCAGGCATTCCTTCAAGCAAAGCATGGCCATCTGACAACATCGCCCAAATTAGTTGTTCAATCACTTCCTCCTGTCCAACAATCACCTTTCCGATTTCTTGTTTCACTTCATGCAATGTATCTTGATAATATTGGAGTTCCTTTTCTTTCTCTTCCAAACTGATCACTTAATTTGCTCCCTTCGGATCCACTTCACTAAAGTATTGTTTGACGACATTTTCTAACTTTGCTGGCAATTGCATCCTATCAAGTGATTCCCTATAGGACTTTTCATAGGAAGAGAATACCTCTCCATACGGTCTAGCTTCCCCTCTTAAGGTCGGAGAATCAGGAGCATCTTCATATTCTGATTGTCCCTCTCCGGTTGGACCGCCATCTGTTTCATTTTGGATATCGCTTTGAACATTGGAGGGAACGGTAAAGGTTTGTTCACCTACACCAACACCAGCCCCAAGGCCTCCTCCTGCACCTTGACCTTGGCCTTGACCTAGGCTGCCTCCTCCTGCACCTTGACCTTGGCCCTGTCCTTGGCCATGACCCTGTCCTTGGCCTTGACCCTGTCCTTGGCCTTGACCTTGGCCTTGACCCTGTCCTTGTCCCTGACCTTGGCCTTGACCTTGGCCCTGACCTTGACCTTGATTTTGGTTTTGGGCAGTTTGATTTGCGGTAGGGTTGTTTGAATTAGATAAAGTTAGCTTTGAGGGGTTCAACCCAGCTTGCGACATCATCCCGTGTTGATTAGAAGCTGCTGCTTGGAGGGCATTTTGTAAAGCTTCCATATCTGAAAGAGCGGATATGTCCTGCAACATCTCCTCGAGTTGCTCTAATAATGCTTCCAGTTCCTCCTCAGATATTCCCTCCATATCCAAATTCGCTTGGTCTAAAAGGCTTTCCGAAAGTTCCGACAACTCTTTCTTCTCTTGGTCAGATAAGGAACCGATATTTTTTTTCATTTCATTAAGAAGTTTTTCTAGTTCCTCATTTTTTTTATTTAATGCAAGGTTCGCCAATGAATTATCTGGCTGATCTTTTGCAAGTTCTTTCAAGCTGTCTTCTTTTTCTTGAAGCTCTTTCATTTTTTCAGCTAAGTTATTTTCTTTTTCCATCAGCTCTTTCAATAGCTCATCTGCATCTTTCTCATTTTTAAGATCTTTGAGCTCTTCTAACTCTTCGTTAATGCCTACGTTATCTTTTAACTCCTCGGCATTTTTTTTTACATTTTCAAGCGTTTCCTCTACAATTTCACGTTCCGCCTCTACCGCCTCGGCCTCCTGCATTTTGGTGTTGGGAAACAAAATTAATAGGGTAATGGCGCAAACGGTTAACAAGGTCATAAGTAATATTTTCGGTTGAAAATGTTTTAATTTTGCCTCTTTGATATCATTTTCTTTTCTCTTGAGATGGTGATAAGCCTCTTTACGCTGTAGTTGTGCGACCAAGGAGGTATCCTTAACATAATCAAGGGCTGTGGCAAGTCTATCTTCTTCAAGAAATTCATCGGAATATTTTGCAGCATCCCATGTTGAAGGTCTTTTTCTCCAGTAGAAGAGAAATACTGCTAAACAGACGCCTCCTGCTGACCAAAGGGCTTTTTCCAATAAGTACGGAGTTACGACAACTCTAGCTACGATGAGCACACTTAAAAAGCTGACGCAAAATGCCAAGATGGCAAATTGCGTCTGTTTCGAAAGGCGTTGAAATCTGAGCTTTCTTCTGATGGAAATGAGAAACCTGATTATTTGATCGTTTTCCTTCATAGGTCATCTACCCTTTTCGTGATCTCATATTTGGGCGTAACTTTTTAATACTAAGTAAAATCAAAACGATTGATATAGTGATATATGAAATGATCAACCCTATACCCAGGTGCATATCTATTCCAGTCACATTCTTCAATTCCATTGCTGCACCAGGCTCAAACAGAGCTAGCATGACACCAAAGGGATTAAACATGGCGATAAAGTATGGAAGTGGGTTTGACTGTGCTCCAGTTGCTCCATATTGCGTAAAACTAATTGTGAACATGGTAATAATTGCTGTTCCCGCAGCAAGGAAAAATGCTACACCATACGTACATACCATCGCTACAATCGTTTTCCGTATTAGCGTGGAGAAGAAAACGCCAATACTTCCCAAAGTAGCCATAGAGAGCAAATAAACACCGAAAGTCAATATCAGTAGCTTTGGTGAAATTCCACCAAATAAAAATACGATGCTATATAACGGCAAGCTCGAGATTACAATTAATAATAAAAATGATAGGGATGACACCAGCTTGCTGATAATGATACTTGTAGAAGATTGCTGTGTGGTCAAAAGAATGTTCAATGTCTGTTTTTCCCGCTCACTGCTTATGATTCCAGCTGTCAATCCAGGGGTCATAAAGAAGATTAAAGCCAACTGCACAAAAGCTAAGATCATGAACATGTTTTTACTGTTTTCTGCCCGGAACATACCCATCGTGTTGAATCTAGTTTCCATGTAAATATAAAATAAGGCGATTAATCCTAGCACACCTAGGTAGAATAATATCCCCAAGAAGCTTTTGAAACTCCTGAAGCGTAACTTGAACTCTTTATTTAACATGGGGTTGATAAGTTGAGCTTTCATTATTCCACACCCTTTGTAATTTCTAAGAAGATATCTTCCAGGTTCGATTCTTCTTGACTTAAACTAAGAATCATCAAACCAGAATCTAATGCTTTCTTTAACAAATCAACTTGTTCCTCGTCGGTCCCTTCAAATGAGAAGGAGAGGAGATTTTCTCGTTGTTCGCTTAGTTGAATGTTGGAAACACTAGGTATATCTTCAAAAAACCTGATGGCTTTATCAATATCTTTAAGAATGAGTACTTTCAGGACCTTATTGGCTTGAAGTTGTTGATGGATTTCTTCCACTCTTCCTGTAGCAACAAGCTTCCCGCCATTAATGACGCCAATTTCGTCACACATCTCCGCAAGTTCTGGCAGGATATGAGAAGAAATCATGATGGTTTTCCCCATGCTTTTCAATTCCCTCAATATTTCCCTCATTTCAATCCTTGCCCTTGGATCCAGTCCTGATGCCGGTTCATCCAAAATTAATACTTCCGGGTCGTGAATCAATGCTCTTGCAAGACAAAGACGTTGCTTCATCCCCCTTGACAACACATCTACGTAAGCATCTTTCTTATCTGTCAGATTTACAAGCTCTAGAAGCTGAGGAATCAGCTTCTGTCTTTCTTCTAAAGGAATTCCATAACTTGCTCCATAAAAGTCCAAATATTCATCTGTTTTGAACTGGTCATAAACCCCAAAGAAATCAGGCATATACCCAATATACTTCCGAACCATTTTTGGATTTTTCGTCACATCATATCCGTTTACAAAAGCAGTCCCGGATGTAGGTGCAAGAAGGGTAGATAGGATGGAAAATGTGGTAGATTTTCCAGCTCCATTGTGTCCGACAAACCCAAATACTGTACCTTTATCAACCTTTAAATTTAACGAATCCAATGCTGTAAATTTACCATATTTTTTTGTAAGATTAATGGTCTCTATCATTCTTTTAACGCTCCTTCTACCTGTACTCCCGGTACTTGTATATCTCTGTCATAATTATTTGGTATCGTTACACGAACTGTTATACTCCCCTGTTCATCGAAATAATCAGCGAGGTTTCCTTCCAAAGTGACAGATCCTTTATTTTCAAGAAGTTCCGCTTCTCTCGTCTTTTGATTGAATATAAAGTATTCTACGTTACCGTCTCTTGTACGAAGTTTTAGTTTTACTTCCTTTAATTCATCTTTCGTCATATCCACCATATCAGGAAGGTTGTAGATAAAGTCATACGTCCCGCCACCAAGGTATACATATGGCTCGCCGAAATCCAGTCCGTTATGATGGACCATGCCTGTTTCACCTTCTGTCACTGCAAGGTTAGGAGACAAATGTTCTTCTGTAAAACTAAAGCTTCCTCCACCTGAATTAGTGATTGTAACTGGTAAAACCACAAGATGAGAGGCGTTTGATTTTCCGGATTTACCGTCCACCTTCGTCCCCATTACTCCTTCTGTTACATAACCAACCAATAAAGGTTGAGAGGCGATAGAGAAAATATCTTTTCTATTGACAAGTAAGTCCAGCATTTGGAACTTTTTGTAGTCTTCAAGTTCATCTTTTTCAATTTGATTAGCTCCAGGACCTTGATTATAATAACTTTGGAAATTCGGAAATGCCTTAGTAGCAGAAGTGCTGCTTGGAGCAGTCAAAGCATTGGCAATGTTCCCCCCAGACACCTCATATTCCAGTTTTACGGATTCACCTGCTTTAATATCTCCAAGTGCTTCAGAGTCGCGACCTGATAAAAGAAAAGCATCCTTTAACTCATACTGCATCTGATTGGATATGGTACCTTGTACTTTGCCGTCTTTTATAGAAAGGGCATGATCTATTTTCCCTAGTGACAAGGCATTAACGTTACCAATACTTGTACGCGTTGACCAATACTCCACATCATTGAAAGTGATTTCTGTCCCTTTAGATAAAGAACTGACGTATGCATAGTTCTTCATTAATTCGAAATTGTCATTATAACCGTATGTCATCGGGAAAAGCGTTGTATTTTCTCCCGTTTCCATTTTGTAATCGCCGCCACTATTAGTAAGAATGCTAGCTACTCCATAGCCACTGGCAGTTGCCGTCTCATTGTCCAAAAGAAGTATACTTGCTTCATTCACTTGTGTTCCTGAAATTCTGTCCTTCGCACCAATTCCGAAGACAGCAATACTTGTAAAGATAGCTACAGTTGGAATAATCCACCATGCCTGTTCACGTTTGTCTGTTCTTTTCAAAATAATATACAGAACCGGAATTACTAAGATTAAATATATTGCAAACGCTCCTATTAAAAGTGGTACCGAAACGATAGAACCTGGAAACGCTTCGCCTATGGGACTTAATTGGTGACTTAGTTCTTCCATGACAGGCATTTTATGGTAGTTCGGACTCTTGGATGTAACCTTTTGAAGAACGCTCCCCCACCAAGTATTTATTTCACTCCATTCTCCAAAAAGAGGAGAAGCCAAGTTACTTGCTATTTGGGTCACTGTTCCCGTCCCTGCGTTCATCATAAGAACAAGCGGCGTATTTCCATCCTTTGTCAATACAGTTGTATCTTCTATTAATAGATCACCAGTGAATACAGGAAGATCTGGAAAACTACTTTCTTTATTCAATTTTAAAAGGGATGTTTCATCTGTAGGATCTAAAAGCTGAAACTCCTGCAGTTCCCCTAAATCTTGACTAAGGCCTACCTTTGTATCAAACATCAAAGAACCACCGTTATTTACCCAGTCTTTAATAGCTTGTTGCTGCTGAGCTGTAAGTGTGGCCAGTGGGAAATCGTGAACCAAAAGAATATCAAACATTTCCAGTCCATATGATTCATTGGGAATGTTCTCACTGCCGATGTTTAGCAATTCCATACTTTCATTTTGATACTTTACTAGTTTCAAGAAGTTGACGGCATCATGTTTATTGCTGAGTACTCCTAGTACCACTCTGTTATCTCCGATATATCTTGGTTGAGCATTTGCATTACCTTTTATCTTTACTTCTTTTCCTTTTTCTACTCCGCCTTCATAAAAACTGACAAAGTTATTCCTTGTCCCTGAGTAGTTATAAGACATATGATCAGAGGTCCCTTTAACTGCTAGTTCCAACGTTTTGGATCCTCCTGCTTCTAACTCAACCGGAATGACATAACTTCCGGACATATTATATGTAGGGCTTGAGAATACGACGATATCACCTTTAATCGCATCCCCTTTATTCACCACTTCAATCCTGATCGGATGACCCTTGCCCATTTGAACTTTGTTATCTACACCGAATTCCACTTTCACTTCCAAGTTTGTTTCTGCGCTTGAAAATGACGGATATAAAAATAGACCGATCACCATCAATAACAAACATTTTTTAACTAACAACAATGCTTTCACATTTTTTCCCCCTAAATGTAACAAACTCTCTTCTCTATATTTAAATAACTATCTCTTAGACGTACCCTTATAGGAAAAAGTTTCAAATTTAATAAAAAAGAAGGGATTTTGTCCCTTCTTTTAATCCATCACGCCGGTGCGTAAGATTTCGACATCAATTTTCACTTTAAACTCTGCGTTCTGATAATGTTCTCTCCATTCCTCTTTGCTGAATGAGTCATACCCTACTTCTGCTCGATAATAATTACCAAATCCAATAGGATCTGCGCCCATCTCTTTGCTTTTATTGAGTACCTCTATTAATTGCCCTTCCATGTCTTTTCCTATAGTCTCTTCCATTCTCTTTATGGCTTCGGGATTACCTAAATCATAGTTTTCTGATATCTCTTGCATTCGGGTTTTTATTTTAATGGTTATTGAAAATGATGGGGTTTGTTTATCTTGCAACTTTATGTCAGTATCGCTCCTAAGATGATCAAGTGATAGATATACACTTTCCTCTTGTTTATTGTTACTTGAAAGAATAAACTCCTTAACCTTTTCTTTAGGAAGAATTACTTCCGTACTCCCCGCCTCAAAAGGATCCAACAACAGCTTCAAATAAAAAGAATCACTGCTATCTATTTGACCTACTACCTTATCTTCTTGAAATAGTGAAATACCTTCGATAATAATTGTTCCGTCTTTGAAATTTAATAAAGGAAGAACTGGATCACGTCCTTCACTGTAATAACACTGCATAAACTCATGCAAAGTTGGAGAAAGCAGCGAATCCGCTTCTACGTTTTGAGTAATCATGTCATATAAAAAAGTACCAGCATTAGTTACATCTTCTGATTCTTGAGAGAGTTGAAGAAGGTCATATGCCTGTGGTTTACTTACCGCAAGATAAGACATCGTTCCAACTTCCGAATCTCGAGATAAGGTATCAATAATTGATATTATTCCACCTTTCGCTAACTCCTCTCCATAAATCGCCACCCTCAATTGCCCAGATACTAGTCTCCTACTTGAAGCCAAGTTTTCTTTTTGGCGCACTCCTTTACTCGTGTGTGCTAGGGATGTGACCATTTTCGTATTATTTGGATGCAAGGGGTCGAATTCATAATAGATGATGGAACCTTTTAACATCCCATCCTCATTATCATAACCGACAGCTGTCACTAACCCGAGTTCCTCTAGTTGTTTTGGGGTGACACAACCACTTAAGATGAAAAATAAACAAATCCAAATAACTTTTATCATCTAGACTTGTCCCCACCTTTCGTTTTTTTCCAGATCCATACAATCACAGCTAGGGGAATGGGATAGACGAAAATCGAATAAAACCCAAACAATCCTACAAAATCAACAAATTCATTGATGTTGGCGCGTTTTTGAAAAAAACTGGAACATATCAAGACAAATACACTAGTGATGATGACAAAGCTTTTCTGCCTTCGGTTAAAAATTCTCTTTAAACCTTTTGAAGCAGCCCAAAGCATAAACAGTGTATTAGGCAGAATGATGACAAGCCATAAAGACACTGCCAGAAATTCAAATCTTTCCAGGTTTGGAAACTGAACTATTTTAAACATCGACAGTGTTGCCCATATAGTTTTTTCGAGTTGCTCGCCGCTATAATATCCCACTGCAACAACGGTAACGGCAAAAATTAGAGCGAATGTGAAAAAAACTCCGAGTTGAGCGTATTTATGCACTCTCTGTTTGTCACGAATATATGGGTAAACGAATAACAACATCTCCAACCCTAAAACTGTGAAAGAAGTCTTATATGCACCTAACAGCAATTCCTTTGGAGAAGCTTCCAAGATTGGGAAAAAATTAGTCCAATCCATGTATCGCACAGGTACTACTAACATGAAGATGAGCCAAATAGTTAAAAAAAATCCTAAAAAACTTACTCCAACGATGGTCTTAATTCCTCCATATACTCCATAAATGGAAATCAAGAGTAATATTAAGACAATCGCCCATGTTTCTAAATCTGGAAAAATCCAAGCCTGTACAATTTCCGTATAGCCTAAAAGAATCGCCATCAGACCAGCTAAAAGATAGAGAACTATAATAAAATTAACTATGTTCCCTATCCACTTTCCAAATAGTAACTTATGTATTTGAAACAAGTCTTTCGTTTCAAAAGTTTTGAGTATATAACACATAGCATAAACAACTACTGCCATCCCTATATAGCTGATGATGATGGATATCCACGCATCCTGGCCAGCTTCAAGGAAGATGATACGTTGTATACCAGCGATTCCAACACCTGTTTGGTTTGTGTGGACAATAAAGAACACCAAATATGCAGATAGTACGACAGAATTCTTCTTATTAGCAGTATTCATCATTACTTCACCTTATTCATCTATGTCCTGGGATCTTTGATGACGAAAAGAAAAAAATCCTTTCTTATCCGGATTGGTCCTTAATAGATGGATTGGCATCCGAAAAATGGTATTTAATGCATGCTCTTTATCGAATGGATAAATAGGTTTAAGATATGGCACGCCAATGCTTGTCAAGCGAATTAAGTGAATGAGTAAAAAACATAGCCCAAGACTTATCCCAATTCCTCCCCATATACCTGCTAGAATTAAAATTGGAAATCTTATCACCCTCACTGCAGTACCCATTAAATAACTTGGTGCAGTAAAGGAACCAAGAGCGCTTAGAGCTACAACGATAATGAGAATATTACTAGTAAATCCTGCTTCCACCGCTGCTTGTCCTAGTACAATACCTCCAACTATACCCATTGTTTGCCCCACTTTAGTAGGTAGCCGGGCTCCTGCTTCTCTAAGCAATTCAATCATTATTTCTAATAATAATGCTTCAAAAATAGGAGTAAACGGTACTTTTGATCTTGATTCCCCAAGGGAAACCAACAATGTAGACGGGATCATTTCATAATGGTATGTAATGATGGCAACATATGCTGGAGTAAGAATAACAGAAAGAAACATGGTCAAATATCGTAAGAACCTGATAAAACTTCCCATGTTCCAACGCATATAAACATCTTCTGTCGATTCAAAGAAATTAAAAAGTGAAGCAGGTCCAAGCAGTACCATCGGACTCCTGTCCACAAATACTGCAACCATTCCTCTTTCTACGCTGTATGTCACCCTATCAGGCAGCTCTGTTTGAACATACTGCGGAAAGATGGAATAGCTGTTGTCCTCAATTAATTGAGCCAACACAGAAGTATCAAGAATATCATTTACTTGTAACGAGTTAATTTGACTCCGAATTGATTGGATTATTTCCTCGTCTGCCATCCCTTTTAAGTAAACGATTCTTATTTCCGCCTCATTCTTTTTGCCTACAGTCAATTTTTCTGTACAAAGGTCTTCAGAGATTATATTTTGTCTAATAATACTAATATTTGTACTTAATGATTCAGTAAAGGAAATTTTCGGACCAAAAACAAGCGATTCAGTTTCTGCTTTTTCTAAACCTCTCTCAACTTTTTTTTCTAAGTTGATTAATAATCCTTTCTCAGCATTTGGGGAAAATAAAAAGATATTTCCCTCCAATAACTTATAGGTTATTTCTTCCATATCATCTGTCAATTTGGCCAAAGTGGTTGGCAATTGATAAATTAACTTTTTAAAGTCTACAGAACTCTCTTTAGTATTGTTTATAATAGAAGGTAATATGGTTTGATTTAGCACAGTAAGATCAACAAGATTTTTCAGATAAATGAAAAGGATAGAGGAATCACCTCTTTTCATTTCATAGAAAAACAAATCAGGACTATTATGAAAGGTCTTTTTAAAATGTTCCTGAAGATCGCCTATATCGTATGTAGTGAGATTCCTTTTCTTCATATGGACCACCCTTCCAATTCCCCCATATATAAGTAGGCTTACCAACATATGATATTTTATGAAA
Organism: Sutcliffiella horikoshii; assembly: GCF_002157855.1. Lineage (NCBI taxonomy): Bacteria > Bacillati > Bacillota > Bacilli > Caryophanales > Bacillaceae > Sutcliffiella > Sutcliffiella horikoshii. The sequence goes on from NZ_CP020880.1 coordinate 2,381,659, forward strand.
ATCTCTTGTATAAACTTGTTCATTTTTCTTCTTATAGAAAAAAACCGTACGCTTCTTTTAAGGTACGGTTTATTGATTATTAAAATTATTTAATTCTAAGGTTAATACATCTATTACTCGATTTATAAATGAGGGGTAGTTGAATCCCATTGCTATTCGATGAACCGGATATTCAGCCAGTTGAACAAAATCACGAAAATCTCCAATTGTTTGCCCAAATGCTGAACCAGGAGATGTTACAACCTTTACAGGTTTAATTTCATACACTATTTCACTTTCATTAAACACTCCCCATAAAGTGACTACATCATGTAATGGAGCACCTGGAATGGTTGGAATCTGTGATTTGTAGAATTGCCAATAGTAATCCATCATAGGTTTGATAATGGATCCTAATTGATTGTTTTTCTCCTTGTTTATTTCATCAATATCATTTACCATATCCGCAGTCAAAATCGCTCTCTGTGTTACATTTAATGGGAAGATGGTTAAATTCTTTGCGAAATTTATAACAATATTGGCAGCGTATGGATCTCCAAATATATTAGCCTCTGCAACTGGAGTAACGTTACCTGGAAAATTAAATGTACCTCCCATCACATATACTTCCCTTACCTTTGCTACCGTTTCCGGATAAAGAATAAAAGAAGTAGCTAACGAGGTTAACCTTCCAACACAGACAATGGTTAAGTCGCCATCATATTTTTCTATAATGTCATAAATCTGATGAAAGTTTTCAAAGACATCATCTCCCGGCTGAAAATCTTGAGACAGCACATATCCTCCAAAACCCTCAGGACCATGGACTTCAGGGTAATAGATAGGGGGTTCACCGATCATGGACCTCTCCGCCCCTCCAATAAGCGGGACATCATATCTTCCAGTATTTCTTTGCAGATATCTTGCATTGCGGATAGCTGTTCTTTTATCAACGTTTCCGTATTCCGCAACTATTCCAACAATCTCTATATTTTTCTCATAATAAGCATAAATGATTGCCATTATATCATCTATCCCAAAGTCAGCAAATAATAAGATTTTTTTCGTCATATATATCCCTCCTCAAAGTAAGGGAGTCTTAATTATATTTATTTAGATTAAGACAAACCAAGACAAACATACAGGCACAAGGGACAAAGGGAGAATAGTCTACTAGTGATAAATTATGATAGGAGGAAGGAATCATGTCTCAATTTTACAACCAGTGTCGTCGTTACCAAGGACAAAATGTCACGGTTAGATGTCGTGACGGATCATCCCACCACGGAAGAATCGTCAGAGTATCTCCAAGCCACGTTTACATTCAACCAACAGGAAGAAATAGATTTGGTGGCTATGGCATGGGCTTATGGGGTGGATATTATGGAGGATATGGATACAATCCTGTAGCAGTCCCTCTTGCATTCGTGACTGGTGTCGTTTTAGGCGGTTTATTATTCTGGTAAAAATATTATCATAACGGAATCTAATGTAAGTCCGTTTGCCCTCGTTCACAATTGTGTTAGATTTTTCTGTACTCCTCTATGGTATAGTATATTTGTACAGTTTATGTGAACGAGGTGTGTTTTATGAAAAAATTGGCATTAGTTGCTTCTTGTATGTTGGTTCTTACCGTAGGTTGTTCCAATACGGAAACACAAAATAACGCTACACAACATAGTGAAGAACAACACCATCATAATGAGAAGCCATCCTTTTTCCAAGGAGACCTTAGGGAAGAAACAGCTTCTGTTAAAGAACTTCCTGCTTTTTTGAAGGACAAGCCTGAAGATATGCAACTTATCTATTCCGCAGCAGCACAGCATAAGGAAGTACTTGAATATATTCCATGTTATTGCGGATGTGGCACTTCTGCTGGACACAAAAGCAGTTATAATTGCTTTGTCTACGAAAACAAAGAAGATGGTTCACTTGTGTGGGACGACCATGGTACCAGATGTGGAGTCTGTTTAGAGATTGCTGCTACTTCCGTGATGGAATATAGCAAAGGGAAAAGTGTAAAAGAAATTAGGCATATGATTGACGAAGCTTATAAAGAAGGTTATTCAACACCCACTCCAACACCAGAACCTGAGAACGGATAAACAAAATCGCTAACGCGAGCTAAAACTACGTCCCAAGATCATAATCTCTTGGGACGTTTTCTCGGTTTTCGCATAGTTTTGAAGTATTGACCTTGGTCGGATCATCCCTTTGCGCTCATATTTGACTTTTTCAAAAAAATCCCTTGTCACCAAGGGCTTCATATTGGCGATGAGGACTTCTCTCCTCCTGATTTCTCGTCACTGATGTCTTCATAACGCCGTTGAGGACTTCTCTTCTCCTGATTTCTAGTCAAGTCCATATTAATGTGTAAAAATAGTTACAATGAGATCTAATGCTAAATGTGTTATGGGGTTATGTTTTCAGGTCTTGTTCTTCTTAAAGGTTTAGGGTGTATTCTTTACCCCCTAGGGGGTAAAATTTTCCCTTTTTATGGCCCAGTCACTGTAAGCGCTTTTTTATTAACAAACATTAATGTGACAGTTCACATAATTCCGTTTAGGGAATTAAAAAACTATTTTACTTAGATATGGTGTATATACTTTGACTTACTCCATTCTTCCTCCATTTTCATCAGTACAGATCCAATTATACGTATTGCAGATTGATCGTTCGGGAAAATTTGAATTACCCTTTCTCTTCTCCTTATTTCCCTATTTACTCTTTCTAGCATATTGGTTGTACGTAAGTGTTTGTGAAGCTCAGCTTTTTGAGAATGAAACTGCATTGCATCTTCAAAGCCAGCATCCAACGTTTCAATTACCTTAGTAAACCCTTTTACTTCGTAATACTTCTCAATAAAGTCGCGCTTCAGTTCTCGGCTCAATTTAATGTTGGATGTTCTAAAGATTTCCTTGAGTTCTGTTTTTGCTTCTGAAGAGTTTTTCTTAGGAAAGGAGTCCATTATATTCCTAAGAAAATGAACACAACACCTTTGCCAAGAGGTTCCTAAAAAGGATTCTTTTATAGCAGCCACTAACCCTGCATGTGCATCAGAAATCACCATCTTAGGTGATTGTATCCCTCTTGATTTTAGGTGATCAAAGAAATTAGACCAACTTTCTTCTGATTCCCCATGGGTAACCCTTAACCCAATAATCTCTCTATGTCCTTCTTCGTTTACACCGCAAGCTATAAGTACTCCTTTTGAAACAACCCTATCGTTCTCACGAACTTTAATATACATGGCATCAACATATATGTATGGATAATAAAGGGTGTTTAGTGGGCGGTTTCTCCACTCATTAACTATTGGATCCAATGATTTAGTGAGGTTAGATACTAGTGATTTAGATACACCTTTTCCACACAGTTCTTCTACAATCTTGGTAACTTTACGAGTTGAGACTCCATTTACAACCATCTCAATCATAGAAAGAATTAGAGCTTGTTCGCATCGCTCATACTTTTGGAATACAGAAGTTGAAAATTCACCATCACGAGTTCGGGGAACCTTTAATGTGAGTGAGCCAGTGCCGGTAATTAATTCTCGTTCATAGTAGCCATTCCGATATCCTCTGCGGTCATCCGTTCTCTCGTGAGAGAGAGCATTAATATATTCGTCCCTTTCTTTCTCCATAAGCGAATTCAATACAAGGGCTAAAGATGCTTTTACCGGGGATCCTAAAGAGCTTTTTTCTACCTCGGCTTTAAGTTGTTCCAAATTTATAGTAATATTAATGTTGGTCATTATCATTGCCTCCGTGTGTGATTGTTTTTCGTCGAACACATTGTAACACGGACATTGATAATGGCCTTTCTTTTTACACAATTATATAGACTTAATCTGATTTCTCGTCACTGATGTCTTCATAACGCCAATGAGGACTTCTCTCCTCCTGATTTCTCGTCACTGATGTCTTCAGAACGCCGATGAGGACTTCTCTTCTCCTGATTTCTCGTCACTGATGTCTTCAGAACGCCGTTGAGGACTTCTCTTTTCTTGAATTCTCGTCATTGATGTCTTCATAACGCCGTTGAGGACTTCTCTCCTCCTGAATTCTCGTCATTGATGTCTTCAGAACGCCGATGAGGACTTCTCTTCTCCTGATTTCTCGTAACTGATGTCTTCATAACGCCGATGAGGACTTCTCTTCTCCTGATTTCTCGTCACTGATGTCTTCATAACGCCGATGAGGACTTCTCTTCTCCTGATTTCTCGTAACTGATGTCTTCATAATGACGATGAGGACTTCTCTTCTCCTGATTTCTCGTCACTGGTGTCTTCAGAACGCCGATGAGTATCTTTTCTTTTTCCAATTTCTTGTCACCACCGAGGTGTTCATTCTTTTGATAATTTCCTAAAGAAAAAATAAAAGGTTACGGAAATGTCGACATTTCCGTAACCTTTTATTTTTCTATTCAGCATAATACATTAATGCCACTGCACCTGGTCCTGTGTGTGTAGAGATTACAGGAGTAGTATAAGCAATTTGAATATCTTCAAACCCTGAAGCCTCATAAAGAGCATCTTTTAACACTTGTGCTTGTTTTAATGATCCGGCATGGGCAATTCCCACACCTTTAACCACTTTACCTGCAATATCTTCCTTGAATTGTTTGGTAAAAAACTTAATTACTTGTGACTGGCTTCTTACTTTTGTAACCGGCGTATAAACCCCATCTGCTAAAGAGGCAATCGGCTTGATGTTCAACAATGACCCAATCAGAGCCTTTCCTCTTCCGATTCGGCCGCCCTTCACTAGATTGTCCAATGTGTCTACCATAATGAATAAATCCGTATTGGAACGCACATCATTCAACTTGTTCAAAATTTCTTGCAGATCCTTACCTTCTTTGGCCATTTTTGCTGCAGCCACTACCTGAAAAGATAAAGCAAAAGAAATGAACCTTGAATCTATTACTGTTACATCACTGTCGCTAATACCAGCGGCGCTTTCAGCAGAACCTACCGTCCCGCTCATGCCTCCGGTCATATGTATGGAAAGAATTTTGCTACCATCTTCACCTAAACGGTTGTATACATCTACGAAAGTACCCACAGCAGGTTGGGAACTTTTTGGCAGTTCAGTAGAATGTTTCATTTTATCCATAAATTCATCAGGTTTAATTCCAAATCGGTCTATGTATGATTCCCCGTCAATCGTAATGGATAACGGAACAATTTCTATGTTTAATTCTTCAATAATGGACTGATCAATGTCAACAGTTGAATCTGTCACTATCTTTACATTTGTCATTAAATTCACTTCCCCAATTATATCCTTTTTACTATTATACCTTTGAAGCGGGCTTGTTCAAACTTAAAACAAAAAAAATACAGGGTATCGGCCCTGTATTAATATTATCACATTAACATAAGTTTAAGCATTATTTTTTAATATATCTGTTTTGACAACTTTACAATAATCCGGCCATTTCAAAACTGTTCGCAAGTATTCCTTGAAAGAATAAATTTGCTTTGGCTCCTTCTCAGACAGGATTGTTTTTATAAACCTCTCCAATCTTACTCGAACCATAAAATGATATGTGCTATCGTCCTCCAATACTGGAATTTCAATGACTTTTACCTTCTGTCCCTCATTAATCGTGAACTCTAGGCTTTTCCATAGCAAAATATCAATCCTCTTTTTTCACCCGTTTATTATGATTATACCCCAAAAATTAAAATAAGTGTCAACTTTCATTAGACAAAATAAAACAAATTTATAAAGACTCTATACATTCAGGACCATTGTTTCTTGGAGAGTTAACGACAGCGGAAACTTCATAAGCTTGCATATGATCAGCCTCAAAGGGTTGCAACATATCGCTTATCTCACTCCTTGTGAGCTCTTGCCTAGAAAGCCAAATTTTTTCATGTTCTTCTTTTAATATCACAGGCATTCTGTCATGGACACCTTCTACAAGTTTATTTGGTCTTGTGGTTACTAATGTACAGCTCACCATTTCTTCATCCTTTGTAACCCATCGGTCCCATAGTCCAGCAAATGCGAAAGGCTGTTCATTAGTTTGTGTGAACCTTATGGGTTTCTTTTCACCGTTTTGCTTTTTCCATTCATAGAACCCATCTGCTGGAATGATACATCTTTTTCTTTCCAACAGCTTTCGAAAACTTACTTTTTCATGTAGTGTTTCTGCACGGGCATTAATCATTTTGTACCCGATTTTTTTGTCTTTAGCAAAACTCGGCACCAAACCCCAATGAAGATAGCCTGCTCTGTTTTTGAATTCTCCTTGTACTATAGCCAATATGGGCTGACCTGGAGCAATATTGTAGCTTATTTGATATTCAAGGTTTTTGGCATTTTCAAGAAAAAAGCGTTCTTCTAACTTATGTAGTTCTGTTGTTAAGGAAAATCTGCCACACATTATTTGAACACTTCCTTTTAATTGGTATTTTCATTTTAAAGGAAAAGCCACTACTTTTGTAGTGGCTGCAGGTGATATCATCCTATTTCCTGTTTGATTTTTTCTTGGATTTGTATGCCTAGTTGATTGCCGTCGACTTTTTCGTCTTGTGGCAGGAAGATAGAGTCGTGTACCGTCACTTTGACTTGAGCAGGTTGGAAACCGAATTTGCTTTCTTCCATTATTTTATAGGATCCTGAAATCGTGATAGGAACAACGGGTACTTTGCTGTCTGTTGCCAGACGTAAGCCACCTTTTTTGAATTCTCCCATTTCATCCCCTTTGCTTCTCGTTCCTTCAGGAAAAATGACCAATGAATGTCCCATTTTCAAAGTCGCAATTCCATCTTTTATAGACTGCACCGCTTTTCTTCTATCCTTGCGATCGATGAACACACAGTTCATTGCTTCCATCCATCTTGGTATGAGCGGAATTTTTTTTACTTCAACCTTGGAAATGAAACCAAGTGGCTTTTCTAAAAAGCCAATTAAAATGGGAACATCGAAGTTGCCTTGATGATTACTAACAAAAAGTACAGGACCCTGAGGAATTTTCTCTTGGCCAATTACCTCTACTTTTGAACCGGTAAGTTTCACCAATGTCTTGGCCCAGTGTTTGGGCTTTTGGTGCATTAGAGCATCTTTTTCTTCCACTGTCATTGGAGTGTCTATTTTTTGGACTTTTTTAATTGTCGGCAAACTGTAAATTAAATAGCCGAAAAAATAAGCAAACCACCATATCGTACGTAACATTTCCTTCTCTCCCTAAAACCACATCTATTTGTCTGATAAACCTATTCTCTTATACTTTTTAAAATAATAATCATAAGGATTTTTTTCATCCCTTATACCTTTTTCACTATAGATCAATTCCCAATCTTGTTCATTTATTTCAGGAAAATACGTATCCCCTTCAAATTCTTCCTCAATATAAGTTAAATATAGAAAGTCTGCGATAGGGAGTGTTTCCATGAAAATGTGAGCCCCGCCTATAATAAAAAGCTCTTCTCCGTCCACATTCAAACTTTCAACTTCTTCAATAGAATGAAGCGTTTCACAACCATCAGCATGAAAATCTTGTCTGGATAAAATGATATTCCTTCTTTTAGGCAGAGGTTTTCCGATGGACTCGTACGTCTTCCTACCCATTACGATGGTGCTGTTAAGAGTAACCTTTTTAAAGTAGGCTAAATCTGCAGGAATTCTCCATGGGAGATCATTGTCCTTACCTATTAAGTTATTTTTATCTGTAGCTACAATAATGGAAATCATACACTGACGACCCCTTTAATATGAGGGTGTGCGTCGTAATCAACAAGTGTAAAATCTTCATATTTGAAATCAAAGATAGATGTTACTTCTTTGTTTAATTTCATTTTCGGTAGTTTTTTTGGTTCACGGTCTAATTGTAAATTAACTTGTTCAATATGGTTGGAATAAATATGTGCATCACCTAGAGTATGAATGAATTCACCTGGCTCTAAGTCACATACTTGCGCGACCATCATGGTGAGCAACGCATAGGAAGCAATATTAAAAGGGACGCCTAGGAATACATCCGCCGATCTTTGATATAGTTGACAAGATAATTTTCCATTAGCTACGTAAAATTGGAACATTGTATGACAAGGCGGTAATGCCATAGAGTCGACATTCGCAACATTCCATGCAGAGACGATCAGTCTTCTTGAATCTGGGTTATGTTTAATTTGTTCAATCAGGTTTGCAATTTGATCAATGCTTTCTCCATCTGGTGTTGGCCATGATCTCCATTGATATCCATATACAGGGCCTAGATCTCCGTTTTCATCTGCCCATTCATTCCAGATTCTTACGCCATTATCTTGTAAGTATTTTATATTTGTATCTCCATTTAAGAACCATAGTAGTTCATGAATGATTGATTTCACGTGTAGCTTTTTGGTTGTTACTAATGGGAACCCTTCTTGCAGGTCAAATCTCATTTGATAACCAAAAGTGCTAATTGTTCCGGTGCCTGTCCGGTCTTCTTTTTCGGTACCGTTATGTAATATGTGTTTGCATAAATCCAGATATTGTTTCATTCTTTCTTCACCTCTTGTACTGTCTTTATTCTTAGTACATTCTATCATAAAAGACATACAATTTTACGACTAAGACAAAAAGAAAAAACATTCCTAGGAATGCTTTTCTAATAAGTGTTCGATATTAGGTTTCTGGTTACTGGTAGTTTTTCCATGTTCTGAAAAAATAGGAATGTGTGCGGAGCGCGTTTTGCTAATTCAAGTCTTGACACATCATTTAAGTAGTACATGGCAAACGTCTCTGCAAAATATTCTTCTGGGAAAGTGTAAAAATAGCTTCTGTTTGGAAACAAGGAAGCAACTTCAGTTTTCCATGCTTTAATAAAAGTATGGTTAAAGCGAACATTCCCTAAGACATAACGGTCAATGGAATGTGCAAGTTCATGAAGTTCTAAATTCATGGAACCATGCCCATATCCTTTATTGCTATGTCCAATTTTAGCTAATACAAGTTTGGAACCCCCAATGCCGGGAACATCTTCCCAGTTTGAGCCCTGATCCGAATACCCTCTCGGCTTTACCCCATGTAAATGTTCAAACCCTTCCACATCTGTAAGATTTCCATTAAATAAATACAAATGAACATTTTGCTGAACTAACACGGACAAAATGTGGGCTGGTATGTTGGAAACATGGCGAATCATGTTTGCTGCATCTTCTTCTGGAAAATTTCCTGGAGGAAGGTATATTAGTTGATTTAAAGTAGCTCGATTAGGTATATCTATAAGGTGGGAATCAAGTTCCGTGGACTTATACTCTGTAAGTGGAATGGCGTCCAAACTAGCATATGCTTTCCAATATATCGGTATAATAGTAAATGTAATCAATAACACTATGGCAAATAATCGTCGTTTCATCTTTCCTCACCTTCTCTAGCTGTTTTGATCTTGTTGAGTAAGTAATTATCAGAAGATTCAATTCTATTATAATAGTATTATATCATCTTGTGCTTTAATTTGAATGACATTTTTGTAATCTCTTCTTAATAAGAGTGATTAAATTTTTCCAGTCTACTTAACAAAAAAGCACTCATCCTCGAGTAACTGCCAAGATTAAGTCATTGTTCCAGATTCTTTGAGATATTGGCAGAACCTTACTTTTACAATTCGCCCTCTAACGTTGTCACCAGGGGTCTTCTTGACGGCGATGAGAACTGCTCTTTGGCTTTTTTCTTGTCACTCAGGTCTTCATCACGGCGATGAAGACTTCTCTCCTCCTTTTTCCTTGTCACTCAGGTCTTCATCACGGCGATGAAGACTTCTCTCCTCCTTTTTCCTTGGCACTCAGGTCTTCATAATGGCGATGAAAACTTCTCTCCTCCTTTTTCCTTGTCACTCAGGTCTTCATGACGATGATATAGAAGTAGCATGGAGACTATCTACCATTCAATTATTTAATAATTTCCTAAACAACAAAAAAAGAGTAATTCTATAACAGAACAACTCTTTTAACAAGTTCACTTATACAATTACTTCCTCTTCGCTTAATTCAGCCTCTTCTATGTCTCTCGATCTGTGTGCAATTCGACTTGCTGCCGCTGCTGCAAGAGCACATACTATATCATCCATAAAGGTATGAACTTCTTCCCCTTCGTGTTCGTCCAACCTCTTTATGATGCCAAATTTCTCTTTATCGAGAAATCCAAAGTTCGTCAATCCAATCGATCCATACACGTTTACAATAGATAATGGGATAATTTCATCAATCCCATATAGCGGTTCGTCTGTCTCCACCAAATATTGAAGGGGATCTGGGAGCAACTTTTTTTCTGCTAAAATATCAAGCGACAATCCCGTTAACACTGCATGAACAATTTCTCTTTTTTCCAAGACCTTCTCGACGTTATGTATACAATCTTCGAGGGTCACATTACTAATATATTTCTTTTGAAGTAGAAGAACGATTTCTGCGATATCCTGTATGGTGACACCTCTGTCATCTAACATCTTTTTTGTTGTTTCTCTCATCTCTTTTAACGTATATTTTCTCATATGGCCCCCCTCTTTCTCTCTAGCTCAACCATTTAGGTGGTGTGTTCTTCGCCCAGTAAATAGAGCCTAGTGCATGATGGCCGTGGAATTCATCGTGATAAGTATGGTAGTGAAAGTTAAAATAATATCCATCTAACGGAGGATGATCTTTTCTTACATGAAAGCGAATAAGATCCTTTCCTGTGACTGCATGATAAATATGAAAAATCTTTTCGCTGTCTCCACCTGTCGGATTTTCAGAAATAGTTAAATTACTTAGATCCTCTTCAGGATGTTCTTCTGCTAAATCTTGCAACACCTGTTCCATTTTAGGAAAAATAACATCTTTAAATTCATCTTGTATTTTCGGACCGATTCTTGAGCCGAACTTTTCAAAACTTTGTAGTTCAGCCTGTTCGGTAGCTAATGACAAGAAAGAATCTTTGGACACTCTTTGCTCAAAGGGTTCAATAAATTCATTTGAATAATTTTTGTTTGTTACATCGCCAAACGACGAATCATCCTTTTGATCGTCTATTGTCAAATAGGCAGGTGGCGATACTGTACCGAACGTAAGCGCTGTAATTAGGACCACTAACGATTTCTTGAGCCATTTCGGCATGACAGTCTTCCTTTCCATCTGTATATCCCCATTCTATTAATTTCTCTAGTATTATGTAAAACTAGTATATCACAAAAGTAAGAAAATTTTATCAATTTTGCGTTAACTTTTCATTTCTAAGCTTGCATGTCTTACATCTAGTTAATTTTTGTTACGGAATCAGCAAAAATCTTTTGAAATTAGTAAAAATGATGTAATTATTATTCATTTATTTGTGTTTATTTGTTAATATTAATGAATAGTACATATTGGAGGTTAATATCATGGCAGATATTGCGATTTTGGTATCAAGCTTTGTTACTTTAGGTGCATTAATTTATTTATGTTTTGCTGACTGATGTGATAAAATAAAAACTCGTGTTGAGATATTCTCAACACGAGTTTTTTTATTTCCAAGCTAACACTCTAGAAAGCCAAAGTGGAATTTAGCAGTTTTTCTTTTTAAGACGGTAAATCCATATTGTGCAAACTTTTCGCTTTGCCAGTGGTCTTTCAATACTACTCTCTTTTTGGCAACCCTTAATGCTTCATGCAGCGTTTGTTTGTTTAAAGTCTCTTTTACTGCAATGTTTCTTAAGGGTGCTATTCCATTAGATTCCTGGATCTCGATATCAAACATGGGGTCAAAATATACAACATCGAAGCTGTTATCTTGCAGTGTTGATAAAAGGTCTTGATGTTTACCTTGTAAGACTTTAATGCGTCTCATTGCCTCATCTATCGTACTATTTTCTGATTCCCAAGCAGCGAGCCCTCTATCTACTAGATAAGCAAGAACCTTACTCCCTTCTATCCCCCACACTTTTCCTTGTTCACCTGTTGCCAAGCTTGCCATGATACTGTCTGATGCGAGGCCAAGTGTGCAATCAAGAAAACTCATTCCGTCCTGTAACTCTGTTGCTTCTAAAAACGGCTCTATTTCTCCTTGAAGCCACCTTTTAACTCGAAAGCCAGCTGTATTTGGATGAAAAAATATAGGTTCTGTTATATTCAAGGGATACCATTCATAACGATTTTTCCCTATAACTAAGACATCTTGATTATATTCCTTGAATAAGGTAGGGATTGATTTTTTATTTCTACCTATGTAGAAACATCGTAGGTCTTGTGAAATATGCTTTGCAGTTTGAATCATTTCTTCACTGGTTCTCCCCGCAGTGGTTACGATCATAAGTTTCTCCTTTATAAAAGGATGTGCGCAGTATAAAACCTACACACATCCTTGCGAATTAACAATATTGATGAAAAGCTCCTTGAAGGTTGGTCATGATATTTTCCATCGTGTTTGATTCAATATCATGACGATGGATGAAATGTACGACTTCATTCCCTTTTAACAATGCCATGGACGGTGAAGAAGGTGGAATGTCACCAAATATCTCCCTCATTTTGGAAGTAGCTTCTTTATCTTGGCCAGCGAAAACCGTTATTAGGTGATCTGGTGTTTTGTCGGCTTGGATAATGGATTGTGTTGCTGCCGGGCGAGCTAATCCTGCTGCACATCCGCAAACGGAGTTTACCACTACAAGTGTTGTTCCTTCTGCTTTATTGAAGTATTCTTCAACTTCATCGCTTGTAGTCAGTTCTTGGAATCCTGCTCTTGTTAGTTCATCTCTCATAGGTTTAACTATTTGTTTCATATATTCTTCATATGCCATAGACATGTTAATTTCCTCCTTTTATCACTTGTATACTGCAGTTGATTTCCGCAAATGGCGTTGCTTTCCCAGGGGCGCTGCTGGACCCTCCTCGGCTTCGCCTGTGGGGTCTCCACCTAGCGCTATCTCCCTCAGGAGTCTTTGCCTTTTACTCCAATCAACTGCTATGGAACTTAAAGCACCTAGTTGTTTCTTTCGGTCATTTGTTTCCAGACGGAGCCTTTTGCTTCTTCTCCGCCTTCTATCCGTTGGATGGCCATTTTCACTTGCATGCTCACTTCAAATTCTGGGTCGTTTTCTGCTTCTCGTAGTGCAGGAAGCGCAGATTCGTCTCCAACTTCGTAAAGAAACATGGCCGCTCTCCAACGAACTAATTTGTTTTTATCTTTCAAGGCTTCTATCATGGCTGGCATGGCTGCTTTATCACCAAGGTCTGACATACAGTCTCCAGCTGTTCTTCTAACTGTTACCGACTTGTCTTTCAACGCTTTTGACAAGTAAAGTAGTATATCAGATTCTTCAAGCATTCCAAAATATACAGTTGCCAACCTGCGTATAGAGCCCTTTTCGTCTTCTAGTGCTTTTGCCAGTACCGGGATGTCGTCTGGTTTTGGATCCATTTGATCAAGTGCAGCAAAGCGTTTAGACCAATCAGGTTCATCTAGCATTTCCAATGTAACTTTATAACGCTCTTTCGATTTTATTGTATTCAATTTATCCGTATTGTCTTCTTGTTTTAACATTTTTTCCAAACGTTCGTCCGTGAATGTGGCAGAAAGCTCTTCCACTATCTCTATTCCAACCGCCTCAAGATCCCCATAGCGGACACCATGTTCTTTCCATTCTCGTTCAAGCACCACATTATCTTGCTTTTCTTGTGCGGAAAGAATAGCTTTCATGAACCTTTCGGGTAAACCGACACGTTTTTCCTGATCCCCGTCCGTAAGTTTTACTTGCATTGGAATTCCTTGAAACATTTGAACAAAAACTTTCACTTCGCCAAAACCTTCTAGTGATCTTTGATCTTCTGTGTCTTGATTGTCATCTGTTTCTCCAAAAGCAGCCCTTACTTCTGAAAGTATCGCTTTCCAATCAAAGCGGGCATTTCTTTCTACAGCAAGAAAATCCGCTACATGATAAACACCTTTAACACCTTCTATTCCCAGTATATCCTGGATAATTTCGGGCGCTTGGTCACTATTGTCTTTAGTATAATTGTTTCTTGAACCGGCCGGAAGTTCCTCACTAAGTATAACTTTCATTGTGTTAGGACTTGGAGTTGGTTCAATGGATTGTATATTCAAGAAAAAACACCCCTTCTTTACTTATGATTGCTCTTTAATTTTTTCGACTTTTTCAGATAGCTCTTCCCATCTGTTCATGGCCGCTTCCAACAGTTGGTTGGTTTGGTCTTGCTCTGCAAGCCACTTGCTGACCTTTTCATAATCGCTTCCTGCGGATGCAATTTCTGTCTCAATGGTTTCAAGTTTTTCCTCAAGCTCCATAATACGTTCTTCAATAGTCTCCCAGTCTTTTTGTTCTTGGTAGGACAATTTCAAGTTTTTTTGTTTTTGACGCGTTACAGTTTGTGTTTCTTTTCTTGCTTGCTCTAACTGTTTTTGTTCTTTACGTTTTAGTTGTTGCTCATGAACATAGTCAGAGTACTCACCGAAAATTCTTTTAACGTTACCGTCACCTTCAAGAATAAACAGTTCTTCAACGACTTTATCTAAGAAATAGCGATCATGGGAAACTGTTATCACAACACCAGGGAATTCTTCTAAATAACCCTCTAAAATGGTTAATGTCTCTGTATCCAAATCATTGGTCGGTTCATCAAGCAACAATACATTAGGCTGAGACATGAGTATTCTCAATAAGTATAACCTTTTTCTTTCGCCGCCTGAAAGTTTCCGAATCGGAGTCCCATGGGAGTGCGGAGCAAAAAGAAAACGCTCCAGTAACTGTGAAGCACTGATGTGCTGCCCGTCTTCGCCTTTAATGACTTCCGCTTCTTCTTTTATATATTCTATCATTCTTTGTTCAAGATTCATTTCTTGTTGCTCTTGGGTGTAGTAACCGAGTTTAACCGTCAATCCAACATCCACTTTCCCTTGGTCAGGTGCGATTTTTTGAGCAAAGATATTTAAAAGGGTAGATTTCCCCACCCCATTTGGCCCAACAATTCCCACTCTGTCTTTCTGCTTTATCAGTAAGTCAACATTTTTAAGGATAACCTTGCTACCAAATTGAAGGGAAACATCTTCTATTTCCATTACTTTTTTTCCGAGTCTTGCAGAGCCTGTCAGAAGTTCTAATTCACCTGTTGAAGAAGAAGAGGATACTTTCTCATCCAGGTCCTCAAAACGCTTGATTCTTGCTTTTTGTTTCGTCGTTCTGGCTTTTGCTCCTTTACGCATCCATTCCAACTCTTGACGATAAAGGCTCTTCTGTTTCGCTTCCACTTTAAGCTCCTCTTCCTGCCTAATCGCTTTTGCTTCCAGGTAATCTCCATAGTTTCCGGTATATGTGTAAATGGTTCCATTATGCAGCTCAAATATTTTGTTTGTTACCTTATCAAGAAAATAACGATCATGCGTTACAAGAAGTACCGCTCCTTGGTATTTACTCAAGTAATCTTCCAGCCACTCGATCGCCTCAAAGTCCAGGTGGTTGGTAGGCTCATCCAAAATTAATAGATCAGCAGCTTCCACCAATGTCTGAGATAGGGCTACACGTTTTTTTTGCCCGCCTGAAAGGTTGGAAATTTGTTGGTTAGTATCCGTAATACCGAGTTTATTGAGAATGGCCTTGGCATTTGAGCTTGCATCCCATGCTTGGAGCTGGTCCATTTGTGACTGTAGCTTAGCAAGTTGATCCTGAAGTTTTTCATTCAAAGGGTCTGCTTGAATTTGCATTAAACACTTCTCATATTGTCTAATAACATTGTTTGTGTTCGAGTCTTTGCTAAAGATTTGTTCCATCACAGAAAAAGAATCATTCAATTCAGGCTGTTGTGACAGAAACCCAATTGTATAGTCATTGGAAGTGGTGATGGTACCAGCATCAGGAGTTTCTTGTCCGGCGATGATCTTTAATAAGGTGGATTTCCCTGTACCATTTACACCTATGAGACCGACTCTTTCTTTTTCTTGGATACTGAAAGAAGTGTTGCCAAGCAGTACTTTTTCCACATATGTTTTTGATAAATCTTCCCCAATCAACATTTTCATCTTGTTATATCTCATTCCATTCTTTCATAAATTGATCTACAAATTTCTGCATAAACTCATAACGTTCCGAGGCTATCTTTTTCGCTTCTTCCGTTTGAAGTGTGTCTTGTAATAGAAATAACTTTTCATAGAAGTGATTAATAGCCGTGGACTTTTCCCCTCGGTACTGTTCATATGTCATAGAAGATCTGGCCTCTATTTGAGGATCGTACATCGCTTGCCCTTTTGCACCGGAGTACATAAATGTCCTGGCCGCCCCGATGGCACCTAATGCATCAAGTCTGTCGGCATCTTGTACAATTTTCCCCTCGAGTGAGTCCAGGACTACTCCATTTCCCCCTTTGAAGCCAATGTTTTCTATTGTATAAAGAATTTCATCTATATGTAATTTTGTTAATGGCAGTTCAGTCAAGAGTGCAGCTATTTCTTCTTTTGCTTTGTCTATATTTGCTGTTATTTTGTCATCTAGTACATCATGCAATAGTGCAATGATCTCTACCATTAGAAGATTTGCTTTCTCTTTTTCGCCGATATGTAAGGCAAGTCTTCGGACTCTTTGGATATGAAACCAGTCATGACCTGTACTGTCGTTGTTGAATATCGATTCTACGTATTCTTCTACTTTATGTATCACTAAATGTAACTCCCTTATTCGTTTGATTCCTTTTCATTTTAACATGTAAAAGTCATTATCTATACCATTTCGCAATGAATGTCATTTTATAAGTGTAACATATGGGGCATCACTTTCATAAAATGGGCTGAGTGTGCTTTATTACTTTTAGTTGTTGGTTATACACCGCTGTTTATTTCCGCAAGTGGCTTCGCTTTCCGCGGGACGGTGCTTGAGCCTCTTCACAACGCTTCAGGGGTCTCAATCTACCGTTACTCCCCCGCTGGAGTCTTTGCCATTTGCTCCAATCCACAGCTAGGTTAAGAAACGTTAATTCTTTTCCAAACATCAAGATTAGATGATTTTCCATTTTTGATAAACTACGTTGAATGAAGCCATCTTGTTGATTGCAGTGGAAGGCGCGTAGACGGCCGCGGGAGGAAGGGACAGGTGAGACGCCGCAGGCGAAGGCCGAGGAGGCTCACGGACCGCCCGTAGGCAAGCGAAGCGCCTGGAACGGAAATCAGCTGGATTATCACGTATATTACACCAAAAAAGCTAACGGCTACGCCCGCTGGTTGCGGACGTTGCACATTAGCTAGAAAGGAGTAAGAAATGAATTATCCTCGGATTATGAACGGTTCTCAAATTGGAACGGCCTGGTTTGGCACTCATATTGTCCTAATTAAATGCAATTATATGACCAATCAAGTGGTAGCTGTTTTCAAAAGTGACCACGCACCCTTCGAACCAACTGCTAACAGCTGCGCTGAAACGTTGTCCAGGTACCTTAGTATTGGATATGCCTTAATTGGAGCCTACCCTCTTGATAATGAGCAAATTCAATATGTCCTTCAATATCGCTGATTTTTATTCGTTATACCAGGAAATTCCGATTGTATTAACCCCAGCGTGTACAGCGATGGCCGTAGATAACGGAAAACGATTGATTGGAATATCAGGATATTTTCCTCTCAGGTTGTCCACTAGTGCATCCGCTTCCTCAGTATTTGTTCCATGAAGGACAAACAGTTCTGTGATAGTTGATCTGCCATGTGCTTCGTCTAAAAAATCCACTATTTTTGACAGCGCTTTTTTCTGTGTGCGGACTTTTTCCGCAACATCTAATTTTCCATCTTTAATTTGGATGATCGGTTTTATTTGAAGCAGGCTTCCTAATAGTTTTTGAACACCTGACATTCGGCCGCTTCGATGCAATTGTTCTAAACTGCCTATCAAAACGTATATATCACATTTAGTGGCTAAGTCATTTAAATACTCTACAATCTCTTCATGTGTTTTCCCTGTTTCTTGCGCCTCAATTCCCTTCTTTACCATTGCAGATAATGGAAAGGAGATGACTCTTGAATCTATGGTATGAACGGGAATATCCACAAGCTCCCCTGCCTGTGTACTAGATGACACGGTTCCGCTCAGATGACTGGATAAATGCACGGAAATGATACGGTCGTATGATTCTGCCAATTTATTGTACAACTCAACAAATGCACCTACAGAAGGTTGTGATGTCTTGGGTGGAGTGTTACTCGCCTCAAGTTTTGTATAAAAGTCCTCTAAAGATAGAGTCACACCATCAAGAAATTCCTCTTCTTCAAAGTAGACCACCATCGGAATGCTGTAAACATCGGGATGATTCGTCAACATCCCGTCCAAATAAGCCGTGCTATCTGTAACCCATGCTATTTTCTCCATTAATAACTCCCCCTGTCCTCTATCTTTTCCCTATTTTATTCTACTATTCTGATAATAATTCTTGCAACCGCGGGAATACCTTTAGGGCAGTGTCATGGAAAACCGCTTGATGGTACTCCTTTGGGATGATTTCCTTTATAAAAGAGATATAGGCTTCTACAGAAATAAGTGGCCAATCAGTACCGAACATCAACTTTTCAAAATGGTCGCAATAATCTAGTGCGTGTAAGAGATGTTGTAGAAATCTCGTTTTCTTGTGGCGGTTAATTTCCTGATTTGTTCCAACTATTAAGCCGGAAAGATCGGCATACATATTTTTATTTTTATAGACGACTTCAGCCCCATCCAACACCCATGGATCCCCGAAATGTGCCATCACAAACGTCACATCCCTGTTAAACACTGCTACCTCGTCTAAAGTTAAAGGATGAGAATATTTTAAAAGTCCTTTTTCTGAATAGGTATCTCCTGTGTGGAAAACAACCGGTAAATTATATTTGGCAGCCAATCGATATACCGGGGAATAAACTTTATCATATGCGTAGAAGGGGTAGTAACCCAGGTATATTTTCATCCCTACTACATTTGGCTTCTGAATTTCCCTTTCTAAGCTTTGTAAATTTTCCTCCTCCAACTTATAGGGGTTTATCCCGGGACAATAACCCATGGTTGAAGGAATGGAGTTTGCCAAGTTTAATCCCATAGGTGTGTTACTTTTATAATCAGGGAATGCATTTGGTTCTGTCTCTGTGACCCCCATTGCCACAGCTCCTACCACATTATTTTCTTTCCATTCCTTAAGAAGTCCATCGTATGTATAGGAGAGTCGGGATATGTTATCCGCGGTGTGCTGAAAGCTATTTATTTTAGAAAAATGGACATGGGCATCTATAATCTTCAATAGGTTACTCCTTTCTTTGAATAGTGATATTATTATTTATTCTATAACAATAAAGAAAAACCCTTCTCTGTTTGTAGAAAAGGGTTTGCTTTAATAGTAGCTTTCTTACTGTAAACTTATTCTTTATCCTGCAAAAATAGAAGTGAATTTATTATAGTAATTTTTCAATATCATTTTTCATTTTTGATGGAGAAGTTGCCGATGCAAAGCGCTCCACTACATTTCCGTCTCTGTCTACCAAGAATTTTGTGAAATTCCATTTTACTGCTTTTGATCCTAATAATCCCTTTGCATTTTCTTTTAAATAATCAAATAGCGGGTGAGCATCGTCCCCATTCACATCCACCTTAGAAAACATTGGGAATGAGACACCATAATTCAACTGACAAAATTCGTTTATGTCTGCTTCTTTTCCAGGCTCTTGGTTACCAAACTGGTTACACGGAAAGCCCAGTACCATAAACTTTTTGTCCTTGTATTCTTTATACAGCTCTTCTAATTCTTCAAATTGTGGTGTGAAACCACATTTGCTCGCTGTATTAACAATCAAAAGAACATAATCCTTATAATCTGAGAGTGGTACTTCATTTCCTTTAATATCTGGTGCAGAAAAATCATAGATTGTTGTCAATGCATTCACCTCATTTTTCTTTTCATTATGGCTCAAGGTGTTTGCTCTGTCCATTATTTGTGTGTTCATTCACTTAGAACAAACCTACCGCTTTACCTTGTTCATCAACATCCATCTTCAATGCTGCCGGTTCTTTCGGAAGTCCAGGCATCGTCATGATGTTCCCTGTTAAAGCAACAATGAAACCTGCCCCAACAGAAGGCTTCAGCTCTCTAATAGTAACGGTGAAGTTCTCTGGTCTTCCTAATTTTTTGGCGTCATCAGTTAGAGAGTATTGAGTTTTTGCCATACAAACCGGCAAGTGACCCCATCCTTCTCCAACTATTTGCTGAAGTTGTTTTTGGGCCGCTGGCAACAACTCCACACCTGTCCCGCCGTATACATTTGTGACAATTGCCTCAAGCTTTTTTTCAAGTGTATCCTCTGATAGATAGAGCGGGGTAAAGGCAGGCTTTTTAGTCTCCATTTGTGCGAGGACTGTTTGCGCTAACTCTAGCCCTCCATCTCCACCCTGTTCCCATACTTGGGTAAGAGCCATAGGAATATCATTTTTTTGACACCAGTTTTTCACAAAATCTATTTCAGCAGCAGTATCTGTAATAAATTCATTAAGGGCTATCACATATGGCAGGCCGAACTTTTCTACCGTTTCCACATGTTTTTTTACATTCTCAATCCCTATACTCAGTGCTTCAAGATTCTCTTCTTTTAATTGATCTTTTGACATGCCGCCATGCATCTTAATTGCACGGATTGTAGCTACAATCACTACTGCCTCGGGATTGAAGCCAAGTGCAGGCGTTTTAATATGCAGGAATTTTTCCGCGCCAAGATCTGCTCCGAACCCTGCTTCTGTGACTACGTAATCCCCAAGTTTTGCTGCCATTTGTGTTGCAATTACACTGTTACATCCATGAGCTACGTTGGCAAAAGGACCTCCATGAATGATGGCGGGCGTATGTTCCATCGTTTGGACAAGGTTTGGCATGCAAGCGTCTTTAAGAAGTAACGTTAAGGCACCTTCTACTTTTAAATCTTTTACCGTCACTGGCTTCTTTTCCAAGTCGTATCCGATGACAATTCTAGCAAGTCTTTCTTTTAAATCAGCCACATCTTTAGCCAAACAGAATACGGCCATAATTTCAGAAGCAACTGTAATATCAAAGCCATCTTCTCTAGGAACCCCTTGTGTTGGCCCTCCCATACCGATGACTACTTTTCTCAGCGCACGGTCATTAAGATCAAGGACCCTTTTCCAAGTAATTCTTCTTGTATCAATTTTCAGGTCATTTCCTTGATGTATGTGGTTATCAATCATCGCAGCTAGCGCATTATTTGCCGTCGTAATCGCATGAATATCCCCTGTGAAGTGAAGATTGATATCTTCCATCGGTAACACCTGGGAGTATCCTCCCCCAGTTGCTCCCCCCTTCATTCCCATCGTCGGTCCAAGAGAAGGTTCGCGCATTGCGATTATTGTCTTCTTTCCTAGCTTGTTAAGTGCCTGTCCAAGTCCCACTGTTACTGTAGATTTTCCTTCTCCAGCCGGGGTGGGATTTATGGCCGTAACTAAAATTACCTTACCATTTTGTTTATTATGTAAACGCTTTGTAATGTCCAGGGAGAGCTTTGCTTTGTACTTACCATAAAGCTCTATTTCATCTTCTTCAATATCAAGCAGACTCGCAATGTCCATAATCTTTTTCATAGAAGCCTGCTGGGCGATTTCAATATCGCTTTGCACTGCTGTCTTGGTATGCTTCATTTTTCATTCCCCCGATAAATGATAGACTTTTTTGTTTTTTTGCAATGCTATTATTGTACCACTATTCCTGAAAATTATGGATTGGTTCTGCTCTTATAATTTTGTCCAAAAAAATTTACATAAAATTTGAAAAACTTTAATTTCACCCTAATAAAAGATTGCTAGAATTTTTTTGTAGGTATTATGGTTAGGAGGCTTAAAGATGAGGAAAAAAGGGGTAAAAGTCATTATATTAACTGCTTCTTATGGAAACGGCCATCTACAGGTAGCTAATTCTCTCTATCAAGAATGTGTAAACAGTGGCCTAACGAATGTCAAAATATGCAATCTTTATGCAGAGTCACATCCGTTCATCTCAGAAGTTACGGAAAAGCTATATACAAAAAGTTTTACGTATGGGAAGCAATTCTATAAGCTTTTTTATTACGGAACAGATATCATTCAAAATAAAAAGATGCTTCGTTGGTATTACCAGTACGGATTTAAACGACTCACTTCCCTAATCCAAGCAGAACAACCGGATATATTAATAAATACCTTTCCCATTAACGCCGTACCTGAGTTCCGTCGTCGGACAGGAATAGTCATCCCCACCTTTAATATCATTACTGATTATTGCCTACACAGTCTTTGGCTCCATGACGATATTGATAAATATTATGTTGCCAGCGATGAATTGAAAGCAAAGATTCACTCACGAGGGGTCCCTTTATCCAAAGTTATGGTGAGCGGCATCCCCATCCGTCCCGCCTTTTCTGAATCATATGATAAAAGTGCTCTTTATGAAAAGTATAAAATAAGCCCTGAGAAAGACTTAATCCTCCTTTTTGCAGGAGCACATGGTGTGCTGAAGAATATGAAGGAAATTTGTGAAACACTTTTGCTAACCACCGACCATCAATTGGCGGTAGTATGTGGCAAGAACTTTTCATTAAGAAACGAGTTGGCACATTTAAATAATAGGTACGATGATAGGTTCCATTGCTTCGGATATATAGAGAGAATTGATGAGTTGTACAGGCTTGCAAATGTTATGGTTACGAAACCTGGAGGCATTACCCTCACTGAGGCTACCGCCACCGGAACCCCTCTCATTCTTTATAAGCCTGTTCCCGGTCAGGAAAAGGAAAATGCACTATTTTTCTCACAAAAAGGAGCAGCCCTGATAGCTAAAAATCAAGATGATTTGTTTCTTAGCATTGAATCTTTACTTGAAGACAAACAGAAACAGTCCTCTCTCCAGTCATCAATAGAAAAACTGAATCTACCAGCATCTCAAGAGGTGATTATGAACGATATTCTCAATGAGAGCGATAAAATATCGAGGATTAATTCTTCCCATACTATTAGTTCACAGAAAAAAAAGCTTGGAAGCTGATATTTATCGCTTCTAAGCTTTTCATTTATTTTATTCCGATTCACTATTTCCTTTTGATTTTGAACCTTTACTCTTGTAAGGTTTGTTGCTTTTGGCTTTGTTAGCTGCTTTTTGCCAGCGGCTCCAGCCCTTCTTGCCTGTTCCGCGGCCAGTTCCTCCGCCCTTGCTCTTACTACTACTCATTTGTTTCACTCCTATATAAATAACAACTAAGATTATAATTTCGTTAAACATCTAGCTTACTACATTAGAGTGATTAAGCAAAGGGTTTTTATGTGGAGGAGTGCTATTCGCCTGTTGTATACACTTCTTCAAACGGTTGGACTACCACAAAGCCGTCTCCGGCGAATTTCATTTGGATGGATTCGCCACTTCCTCTTCCAAGGAAAGTTTTCAATTGCACATCTGTTACAAACTCCGGCTGGAGATTACCTGACCATGCTACCGTTGCGTTTGGATCTGTATAAACAGGCTGTCCTGGATGTACCATCAAAGTAAGAGGCTCGTAGTGTGAGGTAAACGCTACCATACCCTGTCCTTCCAATCTTACATTGAAAAGTCCGCCTGCCATCATGCCTGCCACTCTTCTCATAAGCTTGATATCCCAGTCCAATCCTTTCTCAAAAGCAAGCAGATCGTTACCATTGATATAGATGCTGTCACCTTCGAGATCAAGGATTGTAATTTTTTTACCTTGATCAGCAATATACAGTTTCCCGTTGCCTGACGCCTTCATCAGTTGTGAACCTTCCCCGGTAAGGGCTTTTTTCATCAGTTTCCCTAAGCCGTGTTCCAACATTCCTTCACGTTGAAACTTGATAGAACCTTCATAAGAAATCATCGAACCCATTTTGGCCCATATATCTCCGTTAAGGTTGACCTCAAGTATCCTTTCCGTCTCTAACTCAAATAGTCCTTGCCCTTTATCCTCTTGCCTACTTTTTTGTATGAATTGCTGAATGGAGTATTTAGACATAACCGAATCGCCCCTTTATTTTTTCTCAAACTCAAAAACCCACATGAACGTTAACGCTTGCTTTAAAAAGCGAGGTAGATTAGTGGTATCAAGTTTTTTAGCTTCCTCCTTATATACGGGCATCCCGTCCAAAAGTTCCCAACCATTTTCTAAAGCCAGCCGTTCAAACTCCCAGGGCATCATGGTGTTGCAGATTGCTTCTTTTCCATACAGCCTTTGGTAGCTATGTGCCCTTGGTCCGGCAGTTGGCCCCAATAACCCCAGAAACAATTTTCCTCCTGGCTTTAACACTTTATGAAATTCATTTAACACTTGAAGAGGCTGTTCTACCCATTCAATAGAATTAATGGCCATCACCGCATCCATGGAACGGTTCTCTAGTGGCAGCTCCGTCAAACTCCCTTTTTGAAACTTGATATTTGTATGTACCCTTTTTTGCATAGCTCTTTCTATCATGGCTTCTGCAATATCCACTCCTGTGACACGGTAGCCGTTCTCAGCCAGCAAGAAGGAACCAAAACCATCTCCACACCCTGCATCCAAAACATGAGCTTCCTGAGTTAACCTCTCTTTTATAAAAGGAATGATTGTTTTCCTGCTACCGTTTAACCACATATTTTCACTGTTTTCATGCCAAAAATCTGCACGCTCATTCCAAACCTTCTCTGTTTCTTCATTCCAATTGAAATTCTTCATATGACCGAACCCCCCCCATTTGAAATTGCGTCTAACTTCTCAGCAACCGAATAATTTTATTCTACAAGGAAACGCTACAATCGTATAGAGAAAGGAGGATCTACTTTGAGCGAAACATTTGTAGCAGTTCAGAAAAATGGCGATGGTGATATCACAGGGTTCAAAACATCCAGCGGCAGAGTTCTCTCCTATCAAGAAGCTATAAGCGATGTAAATCAAGGCACTGTCCTTGGAGCAAATGTGTTTAAAGGTAAGGACGGCGAGATGTATATAAGAGGAAACGCCGACGGGGATCCAACAAACAACTTGGATAACTTACCGTTATTCTAAAAGATCAGAAGGAGCCAATAACCATGACAAAAAAATATAACAAAGGCGGCAGCCAAAATCAGAACAGCCCTACAAGCAGCTTTACGTCCGGAAGCGAAAAAGTTGCCGGGGATAACAGCAAAGGCAATAAGCGTAATAAAGATCAAAAAGATAAGACGGAACTATAACACTCGGGAGCTGTCATTTAGGCAGCTCTCTTATTTTTTCTCCACATACCCAGAAAATCCTATATACTTTCATTAAGAGTAATTCTATTGAAACTGTAAAGGAGCTTGCAACATGTATATACCTAAGCAATTTAGAAAGGAAGAAACAACCGATATTGTCCAATTTATCAGAGCAAACAGCTTTGGAGTACTATTCTCTCAGCATGACTTATTACCAACGGCTACACATTTACCTTTCATCCTATCTGCTGAAGAAGACGGCAGCATTACACTACTTTCGCATATGGCAAAGGCAAACCCTCAGTGGAAAACGCTGGACTCAAAAGATGCACTAGTTGTATTTAACGGACCTCATGCCTATATTTCTGCTTCCTGGTATGAAGAAGAGAATACTGTTTCCACCTGGAATTATTTAAGCGCACATGCAAGTGGTAAAGTAGAAATTCTCCAAGACGATCAGTCGCTCTTACATATTTTGAAAGAAGCAACAGATTTCTATGAAAAAGGGATGAAAAACCCATGGAGATTGGAAGATAACTTAGAAACTGTCGAAAGTATGTTAGGTGGAATTGTAGGATTGAGAATCAGAGTGCAAAACCTTCAAGGTAAATGGAAATTGAACCAACATCATTCAACAGAAAGAAAAGAACGGGTTGTTCAACAATTGAAAAAACAACCACACTATGACTCAATAGAAATTGCTAGATTAATGGAATTAGAATTGGACCTTCAACTCAACAAGAAAGAATGATCTACATTCAGATCATTCTTTTTTGTTGAGAATTTTCCCCAATAAAGTGAACCCTAGCTGTTGATTGGAGCAATAGGCTTAGACTCCTGAGGGAGATAGAGTTAGGTGGAGACCCCGCAGGCATAGCCGAGGAGGCTCCAGCAACTCCCCTAGGAAAGCGAAGCCATTTGCCGAAATCAACAGCGGTGTTTATATGAATTTTTTCTAAATCACATAAAAGAAATATCTTCCATATCCCCCTTAAAGTGTTTATAATAGTCTCTTGTTAGTGCTTTCATTTGGAAAGGATCAGGAGGTTGAAATCAACATGATTGAAGTGAAAAATATCAGTAAGCATTACCGGTTGTTCGAAAGAGATCCAGGATTATCTGGTGCGGTAAAAGCTTTATTTAAAAGAAAATATATAAATAAGACCGCAGTAAACGATATTAGCTTCACCATCCCAAAAGGTGAGATTGTAGGGTACATCGGGTCCAATGGAGCCGGTAAATCTACCACCATCAAAATGATAAGCGGGATTCTTACACCAGACGAAGGGTCTGTAATAGTAAATGGGATTACCCCTTATTCAGACAGAACCAAAAATGCTAAAAATATCGGGGCTGTATTCGGACAACGGACACAGTTATTTTGGGACATTCCCGTCCAAGAATCTCTTGAACTATTAAAACATATTTACGAAGTTCCACAGGATGTGTATGAAAGAAATCTTGCAAAATTTAAGGAAGTATTAGATTTGGAAGCGCTTTTGCCGATTCCTGTCAGACAGCTTTCATTAGGCCAAAAAATGCGTTGCGAGCTTGCAGCTGCCTTTTTACACAACCCATCTGTTGTATATCTTGATGAACCGACCATTGGCTTGGATGCTTCTGTAAAAATTAAGATTCGTCAATTCATTAAACAAATGAACAAGGAACATCAAACCACAGTTATTTTAACCACCCACGATATGCAGGATATTGAGGAGCTTTGTCACCGCATTATCATTATCGATAAAGGTAGTGTCATTTATGATGGAAGCCTTCTATCTCTTAAGCAACAGACAAGATTTAACCGGACAATCAAGCTTGAAATTGATTCCAATGACGGTTTCACCCTTCCAGCGACCTTGAAAACTTCTGTTCATTTAGAAATACCGGAGGAAGAACATCACTTTTTGCTCCATTTTAACAATACTGTTATTTCTGGCAGCGAAATTATGAAAGAGATAATGAGAGACTATCTTGTTCAAGATTTTACGATAACAGAGCTTGGCATCGAGAAAGTGGTACAGGAAATTTACGAACGGGGGCCAGAACATGCGGAAGTACTTGGAGCTGTTAAAGTCTCAAATTAAAGTTGAGACAGCCTATCTCGCTTGGTACTGGGCGGATGTTGTCTCTACTTTGCTCCGATTGGTCATTATGTACTTTTTCTGGGTGGCTGTCTTCCAAAACCGAACAGAAATTTCCTCCATTTCCTTTGAATCGATGATTACATATGTAGTAATCGCGATGATGCTAGAAAACTATGTATCAGGTGCAGGTAATGAGATGGCAAGAAATATTAAAAATGGCGATATTGCGTTGGAGTTATTAAAGCCTTATGATTACCTGACTAAGTTAATATTTATGGACCTCGGCTCTAAGGCAAACAGCTTTGTTCGTACGACCATCCCTATTTTTCTTGTTGCCAACATTTTCATTGGAATACAAGCTCCTGTTTCCTTCGAAGTTGCCATTTTGTTTTTGGCTAGCATGCTTGTTGGGATATTAATCGGTACACAAATTGACCTTATCATTGGCGTGTTAGCTTTTTGGACAGTCAATGTGTGGGGAGTGAGAGTATTACGTGAAGCTATCGTTAAGTTCTTTTCAGGAGCCCTCATACCACTAACCCTTTTTCCGGGTTGGTTTCAGGAAGTGAGCAGCTTCCTTCCTTTTCAGTCCATGATCTTCGTACCTGTAGCAATTTACACAGGTCAAATAAACATGGGTCCTGATGCCTTGATTGCCTTTGCAACCCAATTGTTTTGGCTAGCCGTCTTATTTGTCGTTGTTCGAGTTGTTTGGACTCAAGCAGTAAAAAAAGTAACCGTGTTTGGAGGATAGTCTATGTGGAAAAAGTGTAAACGATATACATTCTTATACGGAAAATATTTTAGCAATCACTTAAAGGTGATGATGGAGTATAAAGCAGACTTTTTCATCGGATTGTTCTCGGTCATGGTCCAACAATTCACTGCACTCTTTTTCTTGAAGATTGTGTTTGATCACATAGAAGTCCTAAAAGGCTGGACTTTTTATGAAATTCTTTTCATCTATGCCATTGCCTTTTTAGGTCGCTCCATCCATCATATTTTCTTCGACAATTTATGGACGCTTGGATGGCAGTATATAAGATCGGGTAACTTTGACAGACTCCTGCTGAGACCTGTGAACCCGCTTTTTCAAATTGTAGCAGAAAGAGTGCAGCAGGATGGGTTTGGACAATTAATTATTGGTGGGATTGTTCTAACGATTGCGAGTGTCAATTTGGAGATTGAATGGACTGTTCAGAGTCTGCTATTATTATTTGTTTTCATTATTTCTAGTGGAGTCTTATTTGTAGCCATTAATCTGTTTTTCATAACATTTTCATTTTGGATGGTAGACAGTCTTCCTATTGTCGTTTCTGTGTTCCAGTTAAGCGAGTTTGCTAAATACCCTTTGACCATCTATCCAAAGGCTGTCACGTTGATCATTACTTGGCTCATTCCATATGGATTTACGGCATACTACCCGGCAACCTACTTTTTCGAAAGAGAATCCATGGTTGCAATGGCCCTCATCACCCCCGCTATTGCTGTGCTTTCCTTTGTCATTGCCTACTGGTTCTGGAACAAAGGAATTCGGGCATTTACTAGTACAGGGAGTTAAAGACAAAAGCCAAGAAATTAGTTATTTGTGTATCACCGCTGTTCTTTTCCGCAAATGGCTTCGCTTTCCGCGGGACGGTGCTTGAGCCTCCTCACAACGCTTCAGGGGTCTCAACCTACTGTTAATCCCGCTGGAGTCTTTGCCATTTGCTCCAATCCACAGCTAGAAATAACTAGAACAAAAAATTTATGGTGTTCCGTTAACTCATTTAGAGTTTTTTTAAAAACCTTGGTCAATGGAGTAACCTCGTTGATTGTAGTGGAAGGCGCGTAGACGCCCGCGCAACGAAGGAGGCCACTGAAAAACTATAATTATTTTTGAATGAAAAACATTCAGAAATGAGATTCACAAAAAAAGGGGCAACTTTTTCTCCGAAAAGGATAAAAAGTTGCCCTATAAACGTTGTACTTTACTATTTTTCATTTATTAGTTTTAGTATTCTCTTTAGGTTGACAGCGAATATCGCTGTGGCACCTTGTACCTCCATACCTAATAGACCCGCGGAGGAGGCTGTATCATACCCGTGTCTATGCTTTAGTTCACTGTTTTTCGCTTCAATCTTATATCTGGATTTCGCCTTTTCTTTAAAACCTTCGGTATTTTGAAATTCCTCCTGCTCTTTATGTTCTGTTGATTTTATAGTAATAGAGTATGTTCTACTTTTTGCACCTTCTGTATAACAACCTTCTTTGAAAGGACAGACCTTACACTTTTCGATATCAAAGTAATAGGTTTCACGTCGGTTTTTCGCCACATTTTTCTTGCCTTGTCGTCTTAACTTAAATGCCAGGTGTCCCGCCCTACATACATACATGCCTGCATCCTTATTAAACTCAAATTCATCCTCTTTTGTACGAGTCCCTTGAATAACAGGATTTAATTTAGAGATGAGTGCTATATTATTCTCTTTTGTGTAGGAGATATTATTTTTTTCTGAGTAAGCGGTATCTCCAATGGCTGTATCAACTTCCATCCCAGCTTTTACGGTTTTCTCAATTAATTCAGGAAGGTATTTCCCATCACTTTTTTCACCTGTTGTAATAACTGCAGCTGTAATAATACGTTCTTCACTTATTGCGATATGAGTTTTAAATCCGAAAAAAGAGGAGTCAGCAGTTTTATGTCCCTTGCGAGCATCTGGATCATTGGAATAACTTATTTGTTCTGTGTAATCTTCCACAACTTCTTTCAGTATATTTAACTTCTCCCTAACTGCTGGTATAGAAGCAACTTGCGGGATTTCATCTACCGTATCAATCACTTTACGGCAATAAGCTAATTCCTCTTCGACATCATTAGATGTCGTCTTCTGTGGTAACTTTGATTTTAACGATTCGTCTATCTGGTAAATAGCTCTTCTCACATTTTTTGATTTTTCTTGTAGAAATTCAGTCGCGGACTTTTGATTGTATCGAGCTTTTGAATGGGTGGCATCTATTATTATGGTATTGGTTTTTATGATTCCTTTTTCTAATGCAATCTCAACTGTCTTCTCTATAAGCATATCTAATAATCCCACGTCTTTAAGACGGAGCTTTCGAAATTTCGTTAATGAACTTGAATCAATGACACGATCTTCTGGAGCCATCTCGAGAAAATACTTAAATGACATATCGTATTGGGATCGATCAACAACATCAACATCTGACAAATCATAAATAGATTTTAACAACAAGTATTTGAACATACGAATAGGCGGGATAGCGTTACGACCATTATCCAAACAGTATTTTGTTTTTAGTTCATCAAGAATAAAAGAGAAATCTACTAGTTCATTTATTTGACGAAGCATATTATTTTTGGGGACTACGATATCATATATCGCTGAGAATGGGCTAAGGTTAAAGGACTCTTGATTAGAAATCATTTGGATACCACCTAAAACTTTTTATAAAAATATTATAAAACAAAAAAGCAGAAGAAAGTTGTAATTTAAACATTCTTCTGCTTAATTAAGTACGAATTGTACATTCAATTTTTATCTTTTGAATGGAGCAAATGGCGTAGACTCCAGCGGGGGAAGAAGCGACATTGTTGAGACCCCGCAACGAAGTGAGAAGGCTCAAGGTCGCCCCGCGGAAAGCGAAGCCATTTGCGGAAATCAAAAGCGGTGTCTTAACAATATCTAAAATTAAGAACTTTTTCAGTGGCCTCCAACGAAGTGAGGAGGCTCTCGGACCGCCCCGCAGGCAAGCGAAGCGCCTAAAACGGAAATCAACTGTTTCTAATACTTTTATATCCTTAAAAAAGCCACTCCGGATGAAGTGGCTTCTTTTTTGACGGTTATTTTACCTCAACCTCATAAGTTGCTTTCTATTGTTAAATAGTGTCGGGTATGACAATAATCCAAGCATGATGCTTGTGACAGATGCTGTTGTAAGTAATAAAAATACAATAAGCAGTTGAAATTGAACGGCCTGAATGGGGCTTGCTCCAGCGATAATCTGACCACTCATCATTCCAGGAAGCTGAACTAGTCCAATCGTTTTCTGACTTTCAATCGTTGGAATCATGCTGGCTTTAACTGCCTGTATCAATTGGGTATGTATGGCCTGTTTGGTTGTCCCACCAAGGGAAAGAATCAGGTCAATTTCATCTTCTCTTGCTTCTATCTCAGAAAAAAATCTATTGAGAAAAAGAATGCCAAGCACCATAGAGTTACCGATAATCATGCCGCTTATCGGAATGATATACTGTGCAGTTGCCGGAATAATATTGAATCCAATTAATATACCTTGTGTCAGTACTTCAATAAAAATAAATGTGATGGCTACCTTCCAAGCAATCCCTTTAATCGGAGTCTTTTTTCTAGCAACGTTTTGAACGGCAGCCCCAATTATAATCAGTACCATTAAAATAATAAAGAAATATCCTTCTGATTCAAAAACAAACGTCAGTAGATAACCGACGATAAAAAGCTGTACAACAGACCTAATGACAGCGATAATCGTATCTTTTTCTAGATCAAGTCTGAATGTTTTAGAAAGGACGATAGGTATAAGAACAAAAATAAGGGTTATTGCGAGCGTAAAGGCGTTCATTTCAACTCCCCTTTAAGAAATGCTTGTACACGATCGTTCGTTGAGTTTTGGATATCCTGACTTTTCCCGGCTTCTATTAGTTCTCCATCCATTAAGATCCATGTATAGGTTCCGACTGTTAAAGCCTGATTTAAATTATGGGTTATCCATATAATAGTAGTGCCGTACTTTTTACTTACTCTTTGAATTAATTCATCAATTTCCCTTTGTGAAGTTTGATCTAAAGAAGAAGTTATTTCATCCAATAGTAACACTTTCGGTCGATTTACAAGTGTCCTTGCAATGGATAACTTTTGTCTTTGTCCGCCTGATAGATCTTTCACATTCTGATGTAATTGGCTTTCTTCCAGTCCTACTACATTTAATATGCTGACCGCCTCTTCCTTCTCAAGAGAGCGCTCTTGCAGCCGCAAAGGTAAAGAAAGGTTATCAAAGACATCTCCGTCAACCATTGGAGCACTTTGAAGGGCGATTCCAACCTGCTTGCGTAGCTCAGTGGGTTCGTATTTATCGAGGTCTTTGCCATTTATTATGATCTCCCCTGATGTAGGAGTCAAAAGACCGTTAAGCATTTTCAACAAAGTGGTTTTACCAGCCCCAGAGGGTCCGACAAAGGTAGTGATTTCCCCTTCAGTAATGTTACCAGAAATGCCTTTAAGAATAAGTTTTTCCTCAGTTCTGTACTGCACGTCCTTTAACCGTATAGAACCCTTCAACGGTACCCCTCCCATCCTTTTGATACACATACTATACCCTTGTTTCTAAAAATAAATATGGCCGAGCATCTAACAACTCGACCTTCCATGTAAATTGTAAAATTAAAATACAAATTGCAATTTATCTTCTTTCCATTCCAATGAAGCATTAAATACCTTTTCACCTTTTTTAAATCCCTTAATTTCAGCGGTTCTTCCTTCTGATAGAAGTTTTTTTGCATTTGTTGCAGAAACGGTTTTTCCGAGTATGGTTTTTGAAATGGTGAAATTGCACTTATTTGAATTGTAGTTTGAACATCCGTAGAATGACCCCTTGTCCACTACATCTCCGTCGCACTTTTTACACGTACCCACCTTTGTTCCCACGCCGGCAGAACCACGTCCTTTGCGCTTTCCTTTTGAATATTTAAATTCACTAACATCCATTCCTTCAAAAGACCATTGGCCGCTCTCGTTTTTTGCATCCTCTATCAATTTTATGGACAGTTTTTTTGCCTGTTCCATAAATTCTTCTGGAGATGCTGTACCTTGGCCTATTTCATGCAGTCGTTGCTCCCATTTTGCCGTCATTTCGGGACTTGCTAAAATGCTTGATCCAATTGACTTAATCAGAAGCTTCCCTTTATTTGTAGCAAAAACTTGATTTCGTTTAACATCAATATATTTTCTGTCTTTTAGTACGCCGATTATCCCCGCTCGTGTCGCTTCTGTACCGAGGCCCTCTGTTTTATTTAGAACCTTTGTGAGCTCTCCATCTTCTAGATGTTTGCCGGCTGTTTTCATCACTGTGATGAGTTGTCCCTCCGTATAACGTTTAGGAGGCTGGGTCTTCCCTTCTTTCACTTTCACGTCATGTACACTTCCTGTTTCACCTTGTTCTAACGAAGGAAGATCTTGTTCATCTTCATCTGTTTCTTTTTCTTTCTTGTTGCCATATATGACCGTTCGCCATCCTGACTGAACCTCTTCTTTCCCTTTTGAAAGGAATGTGGCGCGACCGTCTACTAGTGTATGTATCGTCGTGTAGTCAAAAATTGCTTTATCATAGTGTGCAGCGATGAGACGCTTAACGATAAGGGAATAAATTTTCTCTTCATCCGGTGACATTTTAGATGGATCTGTCACTTGCTCTGTTGGGATAATTGCATAGTGATCTGTCACTTTTTTCTCATTTACTACTCGTTTATTATTCATGACGGATGAGTATGGAACAGGAAAGTAATCCTTAAATGCGTTAAAAGCACTCAATTTCTGCAAGGTTTCAGGAAACATACCAGCCTCTTCTTTGGTCACAAAGCTTGAATCAGAACGAGGATAGGAAATGATACCTTTCACATAAAGTTTTTGAGCTACCTCTAATGTTTTTTGCGGAGAAAATTTATAAAGACTATTGGCAGTAGCTTGCAAGGACGAAAGGTTAAAGAGAAATGGTGGCTGAAATTCTTTCCGTTCTTTCTCTATGTTTTCAATTTCCGCCTCTTTTCCTTTACAGAACTGCACTATCTTTTCTGCTAAGGTCGCATCATCGAGCCTTGACTCTTCTTCCTTATGCCATTTACCTTTATACTTCTTTCCATTCATATTGAAGGTCGCGAGCACTTCCCAAAACGGCTTTGAGACAAAGTTTTCGATTTCGAGTTCCCTTTTTACAATCAACGCAAGGGTTGGGGTCTGTACTCTTCCGGTTGAGAAAACATCGGATATGCCTTTTTGTTGTAGGAGCAACGTATACGCTCGTGAAGCATTCATCCCGACCAGCCAATCCGCACAGGATCTACTCAAGGCTTCATAGTATACATTTCTTGTTTCATGCTCTTCTAAAAGGTTATCAAACCCTTTTTGGACGGCCTTTGGAGTCAAAGAGGATATCCACAAACGTTTTAAAGGTTTATGGCAATTGCTCACAAGAAGAATGATACGTATAATCGCCTCTCCTTCCCGTTCTGCATCACCTGCCATAATTACTTCTGTCACCTCAGGATGATGAACTAACTTTTTTACGGTTTGAAATTGCTTCCATTTGGATTTGGTTACTTTGTGTTGGAATTTTTCGGGTATGATTGGGAGAGTTTGCAGGGACCAGCGCTTCCACGCCTTATCGTATTCTTCCGGAGATAACAGTTCACAAAGATGACCAACAGCCCATGTAAGCAAGGCACCTTTAGGGAACATCTGTTGTGGGGGAATCTCCACATAGCCATCCTTTTTCTTGTAGGAAAATGGAGCAGCAAGCTTTAATCCTTGATCTGGCTTTTCAGCAATTATTAATTTCACTACCTCTTCCACTCCACTCAATTAAAATAAATGTAGGAAAAGAGTGTGGCTTCCCTTCTCTTTTCCTACATTTATTATAAAAGCAAAACATTTGTTTGTATAGTTACACGGTCACAATATTTTTTCTGGGCACTATGTTCTGGACAGTGATTAACGGATAGGCACTTTGTTGGGTTTCTCCAACTACGAGGTATTCACCAATTTGCAGTGCGAAGGAATCCATAAAATAGATGATTTGTAAAGACTCGCGCAAGCTATTGTAAATCGTATCTTCGTCTAATGAGTACAAACATAAATTCGTTTTAATCCGCAATATCATTTCCCTACCTTCAAATTTTGTCCGCAGCATAGCTTATCCCTCCTTTACCTATATATATGATAAGAAAAAGAAAATAAAACAGGTACAAAGTTTGAAACCTTGACTATAATAGAGGAAATATTGTATATTGAAATTGTCATTTAACCGCTTTCTTTTTTAATGGAAATTGGTGATGATAATACAATTTCACGGCACTTTGTGCGCTATTTTTAGGAGGAAAAAGAACAATGCAAAACGGTAAAGTAAAATGGTTCAACAACGAAAAAGGTTTTGGCTTTATTGAAGTAGAAGGTGGAGATGACGTATTTGTACATTTCTCTGCAATCACTGGTGATGGTTTCAAATCTTTAGAAGAAGGCCAAGAAGTTTCTTTTGAAATCGTTGAAGGAAACCGCGGACCACAAGCTGCTAACGTTACAAAACTTTAATCTAAAGTTGTAAAAACATATATAAAAAAGGGAGAGACCATCAGTTGTTTGATGGTCTCTCTCGTTTTATGTGAATATCTTTTGCCTCTTTTACTCATTCTAAAATAAGAAGGAGGCTGTAAAAATGGACAACCAACAATATAACAACAACACAGAATTACACACAGGATATAATGATTTGTCTCAAGTTCAGGTGTCGATTCAATCTGCAGAAAAAATGGTGGGGTCGGTAACGATGAGCCTTGATCCAGAAGCTATGGATCATGCAGAAAGAGCCATTTCTAACGCTAGATCTCTACTTAACGAAGCTAAAAGCGCTGGCACAGGGTTAGATACGGATTTTCTACAAAATTGCGAATTATCTCTTACCCAATGTGAACATCAGCTTTCTGAAGCACGAAAATAACCGCCTGGATGGGCGGTTTTTTTGTGCTTGTTCAGTAAAAAACCAGCGGGTAAAGCGCTACATTATTTGCGCTCTACTAGCTGGTCTCCTAATTTCTTGATTTCAGCACCTACTGTACATTCACTGATGCAAAATGATTGAGCATGCGTCTTGCCATAGTCTTTACGTAACGTTTGCTTAACCAGGCATTCAGTACAGTACGTATCTAAAATTTCACCAACTTCCAAAAGTATCTTTTTTCGATTAATCATTATTTAGTGTCACTCCTATATGTTCACAATTGCAATTTACTTTCAATTGGTGTTCCTTCTAATGCTTGTTTGGCCAGCTGATGTGCCTCTGTATTATCTTTTCTGTTGACAGGCTCATATATTGGCCTGATTTTAAGTTCTTTCAACTTCTCTTCTATCTTATCAAGCCAACGGTTGAATAGTTCATCATAACACGGCCATTCTCCCGAAAGTTGATTTAAAACGACAAGGGAGTCGCCCTTAAAGGTAACTTCCATCGCACGGATTTCAAGTTGTTCCAATTGTTGGACCAGAAAATAGAACGCTGCATACTCCGCTTCATTGTTCGATTCCAATTCTTCAAGCCTTGCATTAATTCTGTATCTGTAGTCTTTTCTATTTTGATTATAATAAACCACATTTCCGATTCCCGCCAGTTTGGTATCAACGTCGTATCCTCCATCAAAAAAGGCGACAACATCCGAAATACCTATTTCACTCTGCTTAATCCATTTGTTTATTTCTTTTTTAGTCCACTCTGACCCATCCTGATCAAAAAAAGAAAGACGTTTTACTCTTCCCGTCTTTTCTATATCTTCAGCAAGCCTAAGAGCGAGCCTAATATCCAGTTCTTCACTTCTAAAAGTGGTTTCAATATGTTTTGGAGTGTGGTAGTGCCATTCTAAAGTTAATTTCATTTTTTGGGTATCCCCTTTACTACTAAGTAATTCTTACTTATACCCCTTAGACGTAAAAAGTATGGGTATTATGGCTTTAATACTTTGTTATTATTGTGTATTCTTATCTTATCACAGGACATATCGAAATATGTTCGTGTAACACTTATTTAATAGGTAGGCGAATGCAATGATTGAAGTATATATTGACGGGGCAAGCGCAGGGGATCCCGGTCCTTCTGGAGCTGGTATATTTATTAAAGGGCATGGACGGGCTGAACAATACAGTATTCCGCTTGGAATGATGTCGAATCATGAAGCAGAATTTCATGCGTTGATTGAAGCGTTGAAAATTTGCACAAAACAAGGCTATCAAATTGTTTCTTTTCGAACAGACTCTCAGGCGGTGGAGAGTGCAATGGAAAAGCGCTTTGCTAAAAAACAGCAATACAGCGTGCTGTTGGAGGAAGCTTTGCGTCTGTCCGATCAGCTTGATTTATTCTTCATAAAATGGGTGCCGAGCAAAGAGAATAAAGTGGCGGATGAGTTGTCGAGGAAGGCGATTCAGCTTAATAATAAGTGATAGTATGGTGGAATTTGGATTCTCCCTTACCGTTTGGGCTTTTGGTGAGTTGCTTCGGGCGTTGAGACGGCTTCTCTCTTACCGTTTTGGGTTTTGGCGAGCTGCTTCGGGCGTTGAGACGGCTTCTCTGTTACCGTTTTAGGTTCTGGCGAGCTACTTCGGGCGTTGAGACGGCTTCTCTCTTACCGTTTTAGGTTCTGGCGAGCTACTTGGGGCGTATAGAATGCCTCTATCTTACCAAACAGCCCTTCCCCGAGTTGCTTCGGGCATATAGAACGCCCCTATATTACCAAACAGCCTTTTTAATAGCTGCTTCGGGCATATAGAACGCAACTATCTTACCAAACAGCCCTTCCCCGAGTTGCTTCGGGCATATAGAACGCCCCTATATTACCAAACAGCCTTTTTAATAGCTGCTTCGGGCATATAGAACACCCCTATATTACCAAACAGCCCTTCCCCGAGTTGTTTTGGGCATATAGAAGCAGCCATTTAATATCTACCCCCACAATCAAAAAACTTTCCCGACAAAATCAGGAAAGTCCTCTAAATAATCTTTTTTTCCTTGGCCAATTCAAAAGCAGCATGCTTAGTATGGACTTGTTCCTGTTTGATCATTTCCAAGAATGATACAAAGAAACTTCCATCAAATTGCTTTTGAGCTTTTAGTGTAATCTCAATGGCTATGTTGACTAAGTAGT
The DNA here is from genome assembly GCF_002157855.1 of Sutcliffiella horikoshii. NCBI lineage: Bacteria > Bacillati > Bacillota > Bacilli > Caryophanales > Bacillaceae > Sutcliffiella > Sutcliffiella horikoshii. Next base: position 2,419,811 of record NZ_CP020880.1, read on the forward strand.
CTGAGCTATCTGTATAGTGCTTTCCAAATTCTATAAAACCAAGAGAATCTTCTCCGAATTTAAAGCCTCTTGCGGTAAGTTGCTGAAGGTATTCTTCTGTACTCCATGATTTGTTCATGTTTACCCATCCTTTTGTTCGTCCCCTTCCTCAATTTTACCGCAAAATTTGTCGTTTGCCCATCAAAGTTTGTCCCAAAGTTCCAATTTTTTCTTTTTAGGCAACAGGCGCATTCCTAAAAAAGCGAGAGCGATTCCGAATAAAGCCCCACCAACTACTTCCTCCGGTTGATGCCCCAACCGTTCTTTCAAACGCTTTTCTAATTTGTCATGCACATTCTCATCAGGTTTTCCCTCAAGTCTATCCAGCTTTTCAGCAAGATCATTTACTGCAAGAGTAATTTCACCTGTTTGTCTTCTGACTCCTTGTGCATCATACATTACGATGAGGCCAAATATGGTGGAAAGCGCAAAATCAATCGTTTTAAATCCCCTTTTTAAAGCAATAATGGTGGCTAATGCAGATACACCTGCCGAATGTGAACTTGGCATTCCTCCTGTTTCAAAGAAAGTACTCCATTCCCATCTGCCTGTTCTAAAAAATTTTATTGGAATCTTTAGGAATTGTGCCAACGTGATAGCACTTAATGCAATTTTAAGTGGTCGGTTCAAACTAATCACCTCTAGTGTAGTTTGAGTAAATCTGAACTTCACAATGCAACATAATTTTTAGCTGAAAAAGGAAAACTACTAACGGAGGTGAGAAGCATGAGTAGAAATAAGTCTGCCAACAGAGGAAAAAAAGCACCTGGAGTCAACCCTCAAGGTTACGGTCAAGATACGGAATTTGCTCAGGAAGTAAACTCCAAGCTTGAAAATAAAGCGAAAAAAGATAACACAAAACGCTAAAAAAGAGAAGATGACTTGCTCATCTTCTCTTAACAAACTTTATCTATAAAGCCATGCAAATTCTTGAATTCAAGCTCGTCAAATTTATTTGCTACTTTGTTGCGGTCAATCGTGATAGTCGCATCATTCAATTCACAAGAAACCGGTACATCACACTTGATTGTTGCAAGTTCCCTTGACAGGTGCAACAATTCCAAGCTGTCTTCAAATTTCTGACGTTGACTTTTCGTAAGAGCTGACAGGTTTTCTAAGATCCCGTCTACTGTCTGATACTCCATCAACAATTTTGTAGCAGTCTTTTCTCCAACACCTTTAACTCCAGGGTAGTTATCACTGCTGTCCCCCATAATGGCTTTAAGATCAATGAGTTGTTGCGGTGTAAGGCCTTTTTTCTCATAGAAGCCATTTTCGTCTAAGACTTCATAGTTGCCATAACCTTTCATTAACAACGCTACTTTAATATTTGGTTTGATCAGCTGCAGAACGTCTTGGTCACCAGTCAGAATGATGACTTCCGCTTCTTCCCGATAAAGTTCTGCAAGGGTTCCTAAGCAGTCATCAGCTTCAAAGCCTGCAAGTCCGATATTGGGAATGTCAAACGCCTCTACCACTTCTTTCACAAGATCAAATTGAGGAATCAACTCTTGTGGTGGAGCAGGTCTGTTTGCTTTATAGTCATCAAACATTTCTGTACGGAACGTCTTGCTTCCCATGTCCCAGCAGCAGACAACATGTGTCGGCTCGAACGTTTCCATGGAAGTTATCATATGTTTAACAAATCCCTGAATAGCATTTGTTGGGATTCCGTTGGATGTATACATGAAGCGATTATAAACACTGGTTGCGAAAAAAGAACGGAATAATAAAGCCATTCCATCTATCAGTAATACTTTTTTCAAAAGAACACTCCCTCTCTTATTCCGTTTCTGATTATAGCATAAATCAGGGTATGTGGACAGGCTTCACAACGCAGTATGTAAAAAGCCATCACCTATAAAAAGTGATGGCAAAAAATACTATTGATTCTTCTTATTTGTCATTTTGGCTGCTTCGTATTCCGCATAAGAAGCAAACTCTGAATCCATGTTGCCTTTTTGTTTAGCGTTGTTGTTACGCTGTGCATTGGCATTTCCTTTTTTCGTACGTCCCATTCTAAATCTCCTCCTTCATATGGTGGATCTCTTATAGTTTGCGCAAGAGGAAACCATTTCAGTGAGGGTAAATTTAGTTCTTTATTTAAGAAATTGGGTTGTCTGTGTAACTTATCCAGTCACTCCAGCTACCGGCATACAGTTTTACTTTTTCATAACCAGCTTCTTTTAGGGCCAGAAAAGTCGGGCAGGCAGTGACACCGGAACCGCAGTAGACGATAATTTCTTTAGATGGATCAAGATTAGAAAATCTTTCTTTCAACTCTTTCGCATTTTTCCAAATTCCATTCTCTATATTCTCCATCCAGAAAAAGTTAAGAGCTCCAGGAATATGACCGGCAACCTTATCTATTGGTTCTTCTACTCCCTTGTAACGGTTAGGTTCTCTTGCATCAAGAAGGTATGCTGCACCACTTTCAAAGGCAGATAGTTGAGATTTGACATCTTCCATCCCAGTTATCAAATTTTCTTCCACTTTAAACGTAAATGTACCACGCTTTTCTTGTATAGGCACTTCTGCTGTTACAGGATAACCTTGCTTCATCCAATGACTATAGCCACCATCCATAATCCATACATCCTCATGACCTAAAACCTTTAGCAAAAACCACAGCCTTGAGGCCATCCCACCGTTCTGGTCATCATAAATAAGTACCTTGCCACCATCATGGACCCCAATATTTTCTAGCTTAGAATGAAGTTCCTGGAAATCTGGTAACGGATGTCTGCCTCCATGTTTACCGACTGCACTGGATAAATCTTTATTTAAGTCCAAATAATGTGCCCCTGGGATGTGATGATCTTTATATTCCGCACGGCCCTTATCAGGTGCGGGAAGATGGAAGCGACAATCAATGACCGTGAGATGGTTTAAGTGCTCCATCACCCAATTTACCGATACAATATGTTTCATGCTTTCCCCTCCGCATGTTAATTACTTCGAGAAACAAATTCCTCTACCATTTCTTTTGTTACCAGTTGTCTTTGAGGTGCAATTCCTTTTCGAGCAAGGTCGTTTATTCTTTTGGTAACCTCATTAATTTTTTCGGTTGTATATGGTTTCTTTTGACGGCAAAGTACGATTGCCTCTTCTATGTATGCTTCTCTTTGATGCTCAAGTTGTAAAAAATTCATGACTACTTGATTTTGTTTTCTTGAATGTTCACTTATCGCTTTATGTACGCTCATGGTTGTTCCTCCAATGTATCTGTTCTTTTTTCATTAATTGTATTATGTTCTCTTTCGGTTGCCAACAATCAAATTTATAATGCGGCTTTGTTTCAAAACCAAGTCTACTGCAACGGTAAATGGAATGAGTATCTAATTTTATCACTTGATAATGTATACAGGTAGCACAAGCATGAAATCTGTTAACTTTTGTGATCTCACTCACCTTCTATTCCTAACTGTTGAAAAAAAAGTTCCTCTAATACGGAGAGTTTCACCTTCCCTTCTTCTAGGTGAACCATTAACTCTTCAGAAGCAGTAATAAAATTACTTACCTTTGCAAAAAGTTGTGAAATGAGTGGAATATCGGTTACTTCTTCTCCAGTCTTCAAGCAAAATAAAAGAGATGATTCTTCATTGGTAAATGTGTTGCTATTCTTAATAAGATGTTGAAATTCGATGGTTGCGAACTCATCATTGTGTATAACCTGCTCTAACATCAAAGAGGCCCGGACGGCATGAACAAGGTGAGAAGCGACATTCTTTTTACTCCAAGCATGAAGATTGTTCTTTGCCATGTTCGCATAATGAAATGCAAGGACTTTTCTGGAGTAATCTTTTAAAATTATGTCATTTAAAGGAAGCATGGCAACATCCAACTCCCTATATACAATAGGAGATAGCATCCATTCATATAAAGAGGGATTGGATTTGCCAGCCAATAACAATGCCTTCTTCAGGTCCCAGCCCTGAATGTCGTACATGTCATCCTGCTGGGAAATGGTATCTTTCTTCTTTCTCAAAGAAAGGTAATCTTTAAGGGGAGCAATGTAGATGAACCTGATATCAAAATCACTGCTTTCGGTAGCAAGACCATATGCCCTGCTACCCGCTTCACAAGCATAAAGGATCTTCACATTATGTTTTAATTCCAAACTTGCCAGTCTATCCTCTATCCGGTTCACCTGTTCTCCTCCTTATTTTTTATGCTGTTGTATTTGTTGTAGAACACGTTCTAATTGAGGAATGTCCTGTTCTTGTTCAAGTGCTGACTGCATTCCTTCATAATAGTCCTCAAGCTGTCTCAAGATATACTTTTTGACCTCACCAAGAGAATTCTCCAGTTCTACTTTATAATGATGAGTTAGTTCCTGTGAACTTTCCTTTAAGTAGGAGTCCATTAAAGGAGACAGTTGATCCTCTAGGAACTGGGCCATCTTTTGTTTTTCGTTTTTCTCGAAAAATGCTTTCGAATTTCGGTAGTGGCCTAAAGTTTGTTTCTCGAGTTTTGTAGAAATGGAAGGAAAAGAACTTTCCACTTTAAAAGGTGTAAACTCCTCCGCCTCCAACATACGCAGGGAAAGTTGAGATTCCACCTTTTGTGCCTCCGCTTCCAACTCCTTTTGCCAGGAGTTCAAGCTCTTACGGATAAAGTTCTCTGTCCGCACAGTAGTTGCTCTGACTTCTTGGGAAAGATTGTGAAAAATGTCTGTTACAAGTTCATGCAGGCAACGGATAAGCTGTTCCTTCATATTCCGTCCGTCCTCCCTGATCACTGCAGGGTTGAAACTTTCTTTAAAGAAATCAGAAAATCGTAATAATGTTCGTTGCTTAATGTAATAAACTAATTCGTTAACCTCTTGCTTAAGCAACGTATAAAAACTTTCCGTTGCGTACCCATCAATGTAACCTGCTAGCTTGACTTTATTAGTGCTGTACTGAAGTTGTAGTTTTTTCTTTTCCTCAGACCCAAGTTTAGCCTGTTGGACAAAATGGTCAAACAAAGCCACTGCTCGGTTCAAATCCGTTTGAGCTGCATGGAGACTCATCTCAACCAAGTCAGACTGAATGAAGTCTGAAAATGCATGTTCAAAATCATTCATCAAAGAGCTTTCCAAAAATGGATGTTCAAATGGGCGGTTTTCTTTTTCCTTCAGTGCAAGCAGACTTGAAACTGGATACAATCTTGGATGACGAATTCCATAAGCAGTCAATTGATCTTCCACATAGTCACATACGAGTTCAAGTTCTTCCTCATTATTTGCAAGATCTGCTGCATTAACAAGAAAGAACATCTTATCCATGGCAAATGCGTCTTTTACCCTGCCCAATTGAATCAAAAATTCCCTGTCTGCCTTTGAAAAAGCATGCTGGTAGTAGGTGACAAAGAGAATCGCATCAGCATTCTTAATATAATCAAACGAAACATCGGTATGCCTAGCATTGATAGAGTCCGCTCCAGGTGTATCCACCAAAGTCAGCCCCTGTCTTGTAAATGGGCAGTCATAGAACACTTCAATCCATTCCACAAAACAGGATTTCTCTTCTTGCGCGACATAAGCTTCAAACTCATCTAGTGTCACTTGTTGGAGCGTTCCCAATTTCGTCTTCATTTCCTCCCAACCTGTTAAGAAGGCCTTTAGAAAATGAAAATGCGTCTTCTTGTTGGCATCCAGCTCAAGATGCTCATTTTTAGATATCATGCTCTTGATTGCCGGAACGGCTTCCTCCAGACCCAAAACTTCCATATTGAAAATCTGTAAAGCCTGTTTGACATCCTGAACCAGCTGTGCTGTTGTCTTCATTTGTACACAAACTGTTCCATGAGGATGATCCTTCGTTACAGGAGAGATTTTGTTGATGGATGCAGTTGTTGGGTTTGGGGAAACAGGCAGCACCTTTTCTCCAAATAAAGCATTAGCAAGAGAAGATTTACCTGCACTGAATGCACCAAATAACGCAACTGTAAAGGTCTGGTTTTCGATTTTCCCTGCTCTTTTTTTCAAGTCATCAACAATCGTTTGAAACCCGTGTATCCCCTTTAAAAAGCTTGCAGTCTCATGAAGTCCCTTGACTAACTTTGCGGGGTCATTCTGGTTAAATGTATCTTGAGTGCCTTCTTGTTTTTGAACGTCCTCTTTTTGCTTAATTATCGAGGAAGGCAATTCATCTCCGCGAACTTTTTTATAAGAACGGTTCAGATATTTGGTAATAAGGTTTTCTGTTTCCGTTTGATCTAAAGTCTCTACGGTCTTAACTAAAATACTGTTAAGCTCTTCGTATTGCTGTTCTAGTTCCATATGAAGCAGTGTTATGGCTTCTTGGGCATGATGTACTCTTTCTAATTTTTCCACTTCCACAGTTAATTCTTTTGTGCTTTCTTGCATATGCTCTTCGAGTCTTTCAAAGTAATCTTCCATCAGCCTTTGTACTCGTTTTTGGTATTCTAACTTGATGGAATGAGCTAAATCTTTTGTATAATGCAATACAGCATTGCCGGTATGGCCAGCACCAGGTTTTACATGGCTGGCAACAAACTCTTCCGTAATAGGAACAGTAAGCTCTTGAACTTTATCAAAAGTCGCGGGTGTATAAAAGTTTTGATCTTTTAGAAAGGTAATAATATGTTCATGAATGAACTTTTCCACCTGTGTTTTCACACGCTCGCCTAAATCACTTCGAAAACCGGCACTTCTTAATTCACGCTCTTCTTGTGTTTTCTTTCCTGCGAACAGAAGGCCCACCTTAAACCCTTTTTGTTGCGATTCGAGATAGCGTTCAGCTAGCTCCCTCATCTCAAATGGTGTGATATTGGCATTTTCCAAGATCCGCTTTGTTTGATTGATAAAATTCTCTTTCGCTTCAGCTGTTTCAGTTTGGATGGTCGTTAGTTTATCTTTTTTAATCCTTAACGTTTCACCAACATCATTTGGCAGGTCCCCTACAGAGTGAATTGTTTGCTCATGGCGCTCCATTTCCTCTGCCCTTTGATCGAGTTGCCATTCTTTATGTTCATCCAATACTTGAATGAGCGCTCGCTCGATCGTTTTTGGCAAGATATCCAACTTGTCTTGTCTAAGGATTTGAAGCGTTTCTTTAACAATCGAAAGATCGTTAAGAGGATGGTTGGTTTCTTTTAAGCTCGTAAAATAAATGCTTGCAGGTATAATTCCCCAATCTCCAAAGGACTCCATTATTCTCTCGTTATATGTGGCAAACGGGATTTCTTCCTCCCGATGCTTATCAATTTGGTTAACGATTAAATAGATCTTTTTTTCCTTGTCTTGAAGTTCTTTAATAAACTTGAGATTCACCTCAGACTGGACGTGATTATAGTCCATCACATAAAAAATGACGTCTGCCAAATGCAAGGCTGATTCTGTGGAAATGCGGTGCGCATCATCTGTAGAATCCACCCCTGGAGTGTCTAAAATGACCATATCAGAAGGAAGTTTTTCAAACGGATATTGATACTCAACGGCTTCTACTTGGTCTCCGTTTTTACAATACGCTTTAACATGCTCAAATGAGACTGGCGGTAGAATCTCGAGCGATTCTCCCTCAAAAAAATGAACATGGGCAAGCTCTTCCCCATTTTTTATTTGGACAACATTGGCGGAAGTTGGAATAGGACTAGCCGGTAGAATTGCCTCCTCCAATATCTCATTGATAAAGGATGACTTCCCGGCTGAAAAATGTCCGCAAAAAGCTATACTTAATTCCTTTGTTGTATGTTTATGTAAAAGTTCTGCCACTTTTCTCGCACTTTTTTGATCACCGCGCTGGTGCAGCTTATCTAGCACTAGCTGCAGTTTTATTTGGAGTTGACTTGTCTCCTGTACTTGCTGCTGAATCTGCTGTTTTGGATTGTTTGATCCCATTTCTACTGTCCCCTTAGTTGTGTGTATCATTTCTCCGCTTCTTAAGTCTATTTTACTTGATGTTGCAGTATTTTCCCACATAAGACGCCCTATTTATTAATATTTTTGTTAAAGAAACTTGTGCATGATTTTGATTAGGCAATTTAATAAAAAAAGGGCCTCCTACATGTATGGATGTAGCAGACCCTGTATGTATTATTTTGTTGTTCTTGGCTCACAAGTATGCTGTAAAACAACTTTCATTAAAACCGAATATGCTACCACAGTCGTACCAATTAACAATAATGTCATGTTGGTATGTCCCCCTCGTTGATAGTGATAATTATTATCATAATCATATCAGCTTTCAAGCCAATTGACAATGACTTTCATTCAGATTCCTTCTGAAAAGTTGGAGAAAACCGATTTCGGTCCTCCATATAAGTGGCATAGTTGGTTGTCAATTCAGCTAATGCCCTTTCTTCAAGGGGAATGCGTACACTTAACATCCAAGCGTTTAGAATGGTAAAAGCAATAGCGGTGTAAAATGCATGAAACATTAAGGGAATTAACAGAATTTCTAACACGACAATCGTATAGTTAGGATGGCGTAAAAACTTGTAAGGGCCTGTTTTCACTATGGATGCATCTGGCAAGATCAGTACCTTTGTGTTCCAATACTTACCTAGTGACTGTATAGACCATACTCGAAGGGATTGTGTCATGATAAACAGACTGAGGATTGCCGGCCAAAAGGGACTTAGTGTTCGGTCGAACAAGATGACCTCCAATAAGAAACAAGTTAAAAAAGCAACATGCAGACTGACCATGTACTTGTAATGCTCTTTGCCGTATTCTTTTGCACCCATTGATTTAATCCATTTTTCATTTCTTCTTGCAATGCCTAGCTCCACGACTCTTTGTGTGACGATAAATGCAAAAAACAATGCGAAGATCATTTTTACCTCACTCCCATTCTAATAACAGCATTTCGGAACTGAAACCCGGTCCAAGTGCAGCTGCAATCCCTTTCTCCCCTTTTTTCGGACCCTTTTCCATGATTTCCTTTAACACATATAGGACAGTGGCAGAAGACATATTGCCATATTCTTTTAATACCTGTAAGGAGGTATCCAGCTTTTCTGCCTCTAACCCTAAACACGATTGGTATGCTTCTAATACCTTTTTTCCACCAGGATGTAAAACAAAATGGTCCAGTTCTTCTAGTTTTACGTGATGGTTTTCTAGGAACCTTGTGACATTAGGTGCCAGCCAGTTTGTGATGATAACAGGAATATCTCTTGAGAAAACGACATAAAGTCCCTCATTCTTAATCTCCCAGCCCATCACGTCTTCTGAATTCTCCATTAACGTTGACTGACTTCCTAGCACTTTAGGATAAGGCCCTTTACTGTCTATCTGCACCTCATCTCCAACCATGAGTACACAGGCAATGCCATCTGCAAAAAGGGAGGTTCCTACTAGATTACTTTTCGACCGGTCATTTTTCTGAAAGGTAAGACTGCAAAGTTCCACACATAATACAAGTACCTTGGCTTTTGGAAAAGCTAGACAATATTCATATGCTCTAGAAAGTCCCGCAGCTCCGCCAGCACAACCGAGTCCCCAGATTGGTATTCTTTTTGTGTATCGTGAAAACGGAAGGATATTCATGATTCTAGCTTCAATGCTTGGTGTGGACATTCCTGTAGTAGATATATAAAAAATAGCTTCAATATCTTCATATGCTATAGATTGTGAGAGCGTTGCAGTGTTGTGTAAACATGCATTTATTGCCTCTGCTCCATACGCAACTGCCTCTGTTATGTATATATCATTTTTCTCTTGCAATGTATGCGGTTCCCTGAACCACTCAACATTTCTCGCAAAATGCCGTTTTTCTATTTGGCCATTCTGAAAGACAGTAAGGAGGCGATTAATATCTTTAAAAGACTCTTCGAATAGTTCTTTCGCAAATTCAACAACCGTATCTTGTTGGATCGGATATTTGGGAATGGACGTTCCAACAGACAATATTTTTGGCATAATTCGAGCACCTCATCCGGATTGGTACTGTTACTTTTTCCAGAATTTATATATTTATACCAAAGGTTTACTATCTCAGAGGGAAAACCCTTAGGAAAACAAAAAAACCTTCCCAAACTAATTTGGGAAGGTACATGTCGTTTTAAAGGAGTTGTTGTGTTGTGCATTTTTATTATAACGAATACCGCTAAAATTATCACTATAAATAATTGGAAATCAATTTTTGTAGAACTTTGCCATCCAAAGTTCATCAACATATTCTCCATTAATAAAGGCTTGTTCTTTTTGATTTCCTTCTTCGTGAAATCCATATTTTTTATAAAGTTGATAAGCTACTTGATTAGATGAGAAGACGGTTAACGATAATTTCCTGATATGTTGTTCACACCACATATCCGTATAATCCATGATTTTTTTACCAATGCCTAGCCCTTGAGCTTCTTCAGCGAGCCACGTCCGAAATAAACCTGTATGCCGCTTCATTTGTATTTCCCCCCGTATTACACGGGCTATCCCGACCACTCTTCCATTACGTTCTACTCCAATATACATATTTTCCTTTTTCTTCATATCTCGGATGAAAAGTTTTTCTTCCTCGCGAGTTCGAGGGACATCCTTTTGTATGTATTGACCCGCAGCAATAATACTCTCCACTGCTGTCACAATATCTCCTGCATCTGATTCTTCCACCGGTCGCAAAATGACGGTCGATTCATCTTTAGCTGTAAATTCAAAACGTAAATCTAACATGATGTTCCTCCTATAAACTCTTTAGGTACTACATCCTACTTCATTTATCTTTATTCTTCAACAAAAAACCCTTTATCAACCATGAAATTGCTGAAATTTGTTGAAAAATAGAATAGGAAGTATGGTATGATTAATTTGTACTATTCAGAAGAATTAAAGGAGGTGCCAAATGTCCCTTTCAGAGAACTTAACACAGATCTTCGACAGGACTTTAGACTCGTTTAAAATGGTTATCCCAATAGAATTCACCTTTGATCAACCTCGTTTATATACGGAAAACCTAACAAATGTTACCTACGGTGTGCTTATCATGCTAACCGGTGACATTCGTGGTCAGTTGATTATCCAAGGAGACCAACATGCTTTTCAGCACATCGGAGAAATGATGTTTGGCATGCAGCTAGAAGGTGAAATGCTTCAATCATTTACAGGAGAGCTTGGAAATATGATTGCCGGAACCCTTTCATCAAAAGTCGCGGGTAGCGGAATCAATATGGACATCACACCTCCTGACGTATTGAGCGAACAACAAAAGGAATTTCATTTAATGCACAGGATACATACCCCAGTTTATTTAAAAGATACACTGCACATGCAGATCATTATGGAGTTGGAAGAAGCTTCGTGATAACTTGACCCTCCATTATGGCGGGTTTTTTTGCATTAAAAAAAGACCAGAGTTTAACCCCCGGTCCTTCTGCTACTTATCATGTTAATTGATAAATTTTATTATACTTATCTTCAAGATACTTTATGAGGTAGTCCGCATTTAACTCTTCCCCTGTTACATCCTTCAAGATCTCCAATGGCTTTTTCAATTTACCGTGTTGATGTACTTTTTCTGTTAGCCAATCTTTCACCGGTTCAAGATCTCCCTTTGCTAACAGCTCATCATAGTTTGGCAAATCTTTAAGCATTGCTTGTTTAAATTGAGCTGCATACATATAACCTAATGCATAAGAAGGGAAATATCCGAAACTTCCACCAGACCAATGCACATCTTGTAATACACCTTTGGCATCATTTGGAGGGGTGATACCAAGATAACTCTGATATTTTTCATTCCAAGCCTTTGGAAGGTCCTCCACTTCCAACTCATCATTAAAGAGCGCTTTTTCCAATTCATAACGAATCATGATGTGTAAAGAATACGTTAATTCATCAGCTTCAATTCTTATCAATGAAGGTTTAGATTCGTTAATTGCAAGGTAGAATTCCTCTAGGCTGATCTGATCAAACTTGCCGCCCGCATAACGTTGCAGGCTCTCATAGTGACGTTTCCAGAAGTTTTCATGACGGCCTACAAAGTTCTCATAAAATAAGGATTGTGATTCATGAATCCCCATCGATGTCCCAGTGCATAATCCTGTTCCTTGAAGTTCTTTGGAAATATTCTGCTCATACAGCGCATGTCCACATTCGTGAATGGTTCCAAAAACAGCCGTTCTGAAATCCTCTTCGTCATATTTCGTCGTGACACGAACGTCTCCAGGGTTCAATCCAATTGCGAAAGGATGGACGGTTTCATCCAGTCTACCTGCATCAAAGTCATACGATAACTCCTTTAATATCTCTAAGCTGAAATCGCGTTGCTTGTCTTTTGGAAATGGTACCAACAATTCATTTGCCCTTGGTTGAACGGAGGAATCTGCAATATTTTGAACGAGAGGCACAATTCTTTCTTTTAGTTTAGCAAACACCTCATCCAACTTCTCCACTGTGATTCCCGGTTCGTACATATCTAATAATGTATTATATTTGTTTCCTTCATAGCGCCAGTACTCTATGAATTTTTTATTGAAAGCAACCAATTTTTCTAAATACGGTTGTAAAAGAGAGAAATCCGATTTTTCTTTTGCTTCTTCCCAAACAGACTCTGCTTTGGTTGAAAGCACTACATATTCTTGGTATTCTTTTGCTGGAACTTTTTTATTGCGGTCGTAGTTCTTTTTACTTTCTAATAAAGAGGCTTTTGTAATGTCATCCAGTTCGTTAAAAGTTTCTTCATTCAGAAGTTGGGTTAGATAGCTTGCCATTTCTTCTGATGTGGACATGTTGAATACTTCTGAGGACAGAATACCGATGACGTCTGAACGACGATCTACTCCTTTTTTAGGGGCACCTGTTCTGAGGTCCCAGAATATAAGAGACAGTGCTTCGTTATAACTATCCATTTTGTTGATATGATTTAAATATTCTTCTTTTACTTTGCTGATTTCTATCATATGTATCTCCCCCCAATATCTCTAACTACAAAATAATAATAGAGCTACTGTTAAGAATACACAATTTTCTCACTAGTTGGCAACAGGTTTGGAGGAGATGCTTATGGAAAGTTAGAAGTTTCTAACATATATGAAGTCCCCTTGTTGATTGCAGTGGAAGGCGCGCAGACGCCCGCGGGAGGAAGGGACAGGGGAGACCCCGCAACGAAGTGAGGAGGCTCCCGGACCGCCCGCAGGCAAGCGAAGCGCCTGGAATGGAAATCAACAGTTTTATACACTTTCAATATTTAAGGAAAAAGCACCGAATTTAGCTCCGGTGCTTTTGGTGTTTGTGAACTATTGTGTTACTGGACTGGTCGGTAAGACACCTTCAATTTTTGCACGTACAGCTTCCGGCAATCCAGATGGCAGATAGACGGTAATTTCTCCGCTATCATCTGTCGTACGGATAAGGCGGCCCATTCCTTGACGAAGACGAAGTAACATATACGGAACATCAAGTTGCATATATGGATCCTCAAGACCTTTTCGCTTAGCCGCAAAAACCGGATCATTTGGTGGAAACGGCAAGGACCAAATAACAACATTTGACAAGGAAGGTCCAGGTATATCCAACCCTTCCCATAAATGATAAGCACAGAGAACCGCACTTTCTTCATTTTGGAATTCAGAAACCAATACACTGATTTCCTTTTCTCCTTCATAGAGGAATGGAAAATCGGTATTTTCGGCATTTTCGGCTTTGAATCTTAATAATTCCTCTTTAGTCGAAAATAAGACTAAGGTTCTTCCGCCATTTCTATTAATGGAATCCATTGTCCTATTGAATTTTGTAAGGAAATCCTCTTCGACCGTTAATGAAAGTTTCATATTTTCCTCATAATCAAATGGAGAATTAATGGAAAAGGATAGATAATCTTCAATACCTAATGAAGATGCAAGATAACTAAAGTTCTCATTGTCAGATAAAGTTGCAGAAGAGAAAATAAAAGGAATTTTCTTAGAAAAAACATTTTCCCTTAATACTTCTTCGACTGTTTTTGGCATTACCACAAGTGTCAGATCCTTATTTGCATGTTCCGCCCAAGCTATCACATCTTCTTTCGATAAAAGCAACTTTAATAAAAATTCAATAGAATCCAAGTATTCCTCCACAATGTGCAGCTGATAATGATCTACCGTGTGGAGTTCTCCTTCAAATACAAGCTGATTCCCTATCTCTTCTATTTTTGCCAGAAGATCTTGGGCACTTTTCACAAGACGGGTATCCATCGTGATATCTTTACGGTCAGAGCCCTCTATGTTTGTCAGATTTTCTTCCAACATATCAAAAAACACGTCGTTTGCCTGTAAAGAATCCTCTACTAAGTAAGCAAACTCTTCCCTTAAATCGTTTCCTAATAAACGGGTTAGAATTTCTTCCACTTGTTGATTTTTAATTTTGTAGGTTAATGCCTTTTGGGCAGCAAACTCCAGTAAATGTCCTTCATCAAAAACGACACTTGATGCTTCTGGCAATAGAGGAAGCTGGCCTTCCCTTTTCCTTTTTTCAAATGTCCAAACATGTTCCATGTAGAAATCATGTGAGCAGATAATCAAATCTGTTGACTTTCTGTAATGATCGCGGGAGAGAGTTTGTCCACAACGATGGCGTTTTTCGCAGCTGAAACAATCCTGGAACGTGTCCCATCCGACCATGTCCCATTCTTCATCATTCAACTTTGCATAATCTTTTCGATCTCCATAAGGATGAAAAGATTGCATCGCAGCAGGTTTCGTCACAAAGTTTGGAAGTGCATCATACACTTCATCTATGTTGTCGTTATCATATTTATTAACGGCATGATCTAATTTGTTTAAACACAGGTATTGTTCTGGAGATTTGGCTAGACGTACATCCATTGTAATATCTAGGACCTTTGATAGTTTTGCTATGTCTCCTTCTTTTTTGACAAGCTGCTCAATCAGAGACTCATCAGCACAGGTTATGATAGCAGGCTTCCCCATATACCTTGCATAACAGATTGCATATAAAAGGTACACCATCGTCTTCCCAGTTCCAACACCGGCTTCCGAGAAAATCACTTTTTTCTCTTTAAACGCCCTCTCCAGTTGGAAAGCCATAAAAATCTGTTCATCACGCAATTCAAATCCAGCTTCAGGTAGGATGTCGTAAAACACATCCCCAATCCATTCGTTCAGGCGATCGAAAAAAGCATCCCCTTTGTTCATTGTAAATGGCAGACGATTATTCATTTCTATGTACCTCCGAGAAAAAGTTTGCATCTAGTCATTATCTATTAATTAGGGGGTGCTTGTCAAGCTGGGGTATTGGGAGTCTTCATTATGAAGACTTCTCTCCCTCGTTTTCCGCTTCACTGAAGTCTTCATTCGCTTCATGAAGACTTCTCTCTTTCGTTTCCTGCTTCACTGATGTCTTCATTCGCTTCATGAAGACTTCTCTCCTTCGTTTCCTGCTTCACTGATGTCTTCATTCGCTTCATGAAGACTTCTCTCCCTCATTTCCTGCTTCACTGATGTCTTCATTCGCTTCATGAAGACTTCTCTCCCTCGTTTCCTGCTTCACTGATGTCTTCATTGATTAAGTCTATATAATTGTGTAAAAAGAAAGGCCATTATCAATGTCCGTGTTACAATGTGTTCGACGAAAAACAATCACACACGGAGGCAATGATAATGACCAACATTAATATTACTATAAATTTGGAACAACTTAAAGCCGAGGTAGAAAAAAGCTCTTTAGGATCCCCGGTAAAAGCATCTTTAGCCCTTGTATTGAATTCGCTTATGGAGAAAGAAAGGGACGAATATATTAATGCTCTCTCTCACGAGAGAACGGATGACCGCAGAGGATATCGGAATGGCTACTATGAACGAGAATTAATTACCGGCACTGGCTCACTCACATTAAAGGTTCCCCGAACTCGTGATGGTGAATTTTCAACTTCTGTATTCCAAAAGTATGAGCGATGCGAACAAGCTCTAATTCTTTCTATGATTGAGATGGTTGTAAATGGAGTCTCAACTCGTAAAGTTACCAAGATTGTAGAAGAACTGTGTGGAAAAGGTGTATCTAAATCACTAGTATCTAACCTCACTAAATCATTGGATCCAATAGTTAATGAGTGGAGAAACCGCCCACTAAACACCCTTTATTATCCATACATATATGTTGATGCCATGTATATTAAAGTTCGTGAGAACGATAGGGTTGTTTCAAAAGGAGTACTTATAGCTTGCGGTGTAAACGAAGAAGGACATAGAGAGATTATTGGGTTAAGGGTTACCCATGGGGAATCAGAAGAAAGTTGGTCTAATTTCTTTGATCACCTAAAATCAAGAGGGATACAATCACCTAAGATGGTGATTTCTGATGCACATGCAGGGTTAGTGGCTGCTATAAAAGAATCCTTTTTAGGAACCTCTTGGCAAAGGTGTTGTGTTCATTTTCTTAGGAATATAATGGACTCCTTTCCTAAGAAAAACTCTTCAGAAGCAAAAACAGAACTCAAGGAAATCTTTAGAACATCCAACATTAAATTGAGCCGAGAACTGAAGCGCGACTTTATTGAGAAGTATTACGAAGTAAAAGGGTTTACTAAGGTAATTGAAACGTTGGATGCTGGCTTTGAAGATGCAATGCAGTTTCATTCTCAAAAAGCTGAGCTTCACAAACACTTACGTACAACCAATATGCTAGAAAGAGTAAATAGGGAAATAAGGAGAAGAGAAAGGGTAATTCAAATTTTCCCGAACGATCAATCTGCAATACGTATAATTGGATCTGTACTGATGAAAATGGAGGAAGAATGGAGTAAGTCAAAGTATATACACCATATCTAAGTAAAATAGTTTTTTAATTCCCTAAACGGAATTATGTGAACTGTCACATTAATGTTTGTTAATAAAAAAGCGCTTACAGTGACTGGGCCATAAAAAGGGAAAATTTTACCCCCTAGGGGGTAAAGAATACACCCTAAACCTTTAAGAAGAACAAGACCTGAAAACATAACCCCATAACACATTTAGCATTAGATCTCATTGTAACTATTTTTACACATTAATATGGACTTGACTTCTTCATTCGCTTCATGAAGACTTCTCTTACTCGTTTCCGGCTTCACTGGTGTCTTCATTCGCTCCATGAAGACCTCTCTCCTTCGTTTCCGGCTTCACTGATGTCTTCATTCGCTTCATGAAGACTTCTCTCTTTCGTTTCCGGCTTCACTGATGTCTTCATACGCTCCATGAAGACTTCTCTCCCTCGTTTTCCGCTTCACTGATGTCTTCATTCGCTCCATGAAGACTTCTCTTACTCGTTTCCGGCTTCACTGGTGTCTTCATTCCGCTTCTTGAAGACTTCTCTCCCTCGTTTCCGGCTTCACTGAAGTCTTCATTCGCTTCTTGAAGACTTCTCTCCCTCGTTTCCGGCTTCACTGAAGTCTTCATTCGCTTCATGAAGACTTCTCTCCCTCGTTTCC
The DNA here is from genome assembly GCF_002157855.1 of Sutcliffiella horikoshii. Taxonomy (NCBI): domain Bacteria; kingdom Bacillati; phylum Bacillota; class Bacilli; order Caryophanales; family Bacillaceae; genus Sutcliffiella; species Sutcliffiella horikoshii. The sequence continues at coordinate 2,437,198 of NZ_CP020880.1, forward strand.
TGCTTCAACAAGGTCTTCATTCGCTCCATCAAGACTTCTACAACTCGTTTCCTGCTTCAACAAGGTCTTCATCCCTTACTCCAACCAAAGTAAAAAACCTCCCAAAAGGAGGTTTTCCGCTTAGTTCTTTGTAATATGGATAATCTCATCATCAAGCAGGGTGGCGTACAGCATTGCTTTTGTATATTCATCACGTGCAGCATTCATTCGTTCTACACATTCATGATTATCTAGCAGGTTTTCACTTGCAAGGCGCTGATAGCTACTTTCCAATGCTTTGGAGATCCTCATAAAATCATTCACATGCAAAGGCATAGAAATCCCTCCAAACAGTATTCATAGGAGTATTCTATGCCCAATTTCTGAAGTTTATTCATCTAGGATGTTTAGTAAATTTATATAATTTGTTTAATCGTCATTACTTGAAGAACGATCTTTGGAGCTCTTCTTATCACGTTCTTCCTCTTTCTCATATTTAATATCTTCAAGAGGAAGTTCATCAATCGGCATGACAAGTTGATCTCGGTTTTTCTGATTCTTTTTGTTTTCCTTAAAAGCTTTGTCTTTCTCGTTTCTCTCAAGTAGAGTTTTTTCTTTCGTTTGGTCTCTCACCACAATCACTCCTTTTTAGGAGTGATTCCCTCTACCTGATGGGGATAAACGTTTTTTACCCTTTTCTAGGTGGACGCTTGCCCCAATATTGATATAAGTCGGTTTTGATGAAACCATTAAATAACTTACGTTTCTTGGTCGCTTTCTTTCCATAGAAGCTTTCAAATCCTTCATGAGATGTCAGCATATAAACAGACCAAGTATCTAGTTCAGAGAAAGCCTTCCCCATCTCGCGATACATCTTCTCCACTTCCGGTCGCTCTCCTAGACGCTCCCCGTATGGAGGGTTTCCGATAATGACACCATACTCTTTTCTTGTGGTGAAATCTCTTACTTGCATTTGTTTGAAATCAATTAATTCTCCAAGGCCTGCTTCAAATGCATTTTCTTTAGCGATAGAAATCATGCGGTGATCGATATCATATCCTGCAATATCTAGCTGCTGGTCATAGTTTGCTTTATCTTCCATTTCCTCGCGAGCCTGACTCCAAAGGTCATCCCCAATCCAATGCCAGTCTTCTGAGACAAAGTCGCGGTTGAAGCCTGGAGCAATGTTTTGCCCAATGAGTGCTGCTTCTATTGGAATCGTACCGGAACCGCAAAAAGGGTCTGCAAAGGGCTTATCAGGATGCCAATTTGTCAACATTACCAATGCTGCCGCCAATGTTTCTTTTAATGGCGCCTCCCCTTGATCTGCACGATATCCGCGTTTATGCAACCCGATTCCAGAGGCGTCAATCGTAATTTGCGCTACATCTTTCAGCAGGGCAACCTCAATTTTGTAAACGGCCCCTTTTTCATCTAACCATGCAGACTGTATCTTGTAATGCGATTTCATCTTTTCCACTACAGCTTTTTTAACGATAGCTTGGCAGTCTGGAACACTAAAGAGCTTCGATTTTACAGACTTACCGATAACCGGGAATTCGGCATCTTCAGGTAAGTAGTCTCCCCAAGGCAATGCTTTCGTCTTCTCAAATAGTTCCTCAAAAGAAGTGGCTTTAAATTCTCCTACCACTACTTTGATTCTGTCTGCTGTCCGTAACCACAGGTTTGCCCTGCAAATGGCCATAGCGTCTCCCTTAAAGATGACCTTGCCGTTGTCAACCGTACATTCATATCCTAAATCTCTTACTTCTTTTGCCACTAGCGACTCTAATCCCATTGCCGCGGTTGCAATTAATGTGTAGTTTTTCATTGTATGATTCACCCTAACTCATATTCAAATTCTATTATGTATTATTATCACAAAATCTTCGCCTCATATCCCATCTATCAAATAAAGCTCTCCTGGCAACAGGAGAGCTTATGTTACATAATCATAGTTGGATGTGACATTCAATCAATAGTGATCTGTAAGCCATGTTCTGTTCCTTTGTACTGCAAACGGATCGCTCCTTGTACGCAGGTGGTAACCATCTGTCTACAGAAACTTAAAGTATCTGTCCCTCTCATCGTTGGATTCCTTAGAGAAGGTGCCCCTACCATTATTTGGGTTTCTCGCTCGAGGGGTTTACCTCGTTCCACTCTTACAATTTCTTGTAAGACTACGTCACTGTGGCACTTTCAAGGTATTAACACCATATCTTAAAGACTTAGGTGCGTTCCCTGCCGTTAGCTTCGTCCGAAAACCAAGCTACCCTAGCTTATTTTTTCGCTAGGCACGAACACTACAGGCATCTCAGCCTGTGCGAGCATGGACTTTCCTCTACAGCCGAAACTGTAGCGGTTACCCAATCACTATTGATGTCAGCAAGATATAGTATAGTAAATTTGAGCGATGATTGCAACTGTAAATTACTGTCAGTCGTATAATTTACTTCCGAATACATGCTTTTCTAAATTTGATAACCTTCTTAGGATATCAAAATTCGTAGATCCGCTGTTGGTGTTTGAAGGCTGGGGTTTTTTCCCCGCTTCTTCCACTTGGCGTTTAAGCCTGGCATTTTCTTGAACAAGCAAGTCATATTCTTGATAAAAGGTTTCATAATCCTTAATGACGACATCTAAGAATTTGTCCACATCTTCTGCTTTATAGCCTCTCATGCCTGATTTGAACTCTTTTTCTAGAATTTCTTTTGACGTTAATTTAATTTTATCTGATAGCATAAGTTCCTCACCTCTATGCGAGTGCCCACATTAGTTGATGGGTCACTTCTCAATTTCTCTATTTTCCATTCTTACCACTCTTGATTGTTATTGAACTGTTCTTCTTCAACCACTAGTTGAAGTTCATAGCTGTCAATTGTATATATAGGATAATCTGTCTGAGCTGACTTTTTATGTGCCATGTCTATTATATATTGAGGACTACCCGGGCCCTCTTCATCGTAAACCACCAATAGGGCGTCCGATTTATCCACAACAAACTGATTTTTTAATCTCAGTTGAAGTGGGGATTCGTATTTCTTTTTTGTAATAGAGTCAATATGATTAGCTTGCGACAAAATAGACTCATAATACTCCTTATTTTGTTCGCTCCATTTTTCTTCCTGTTGCAAAAATGGTGTAAATACGGCAAGTTTTAACTTAGGAAATTCCGCTTGCAGGTCATAAACAACTTCTGCAGCCCAAAGTTCCACACCCAACTGCCCGCTAATAACAACCCATTCTAACTCATTATGCTCTTCTAGTAAAGCAGTCAAGCGTTTCTGAATCGCTCTTTTAATGTAGTGAATGGCAGGATCATCCTTTTTAAATATCTGCAGTTCCTGGGGTTTATACCCTGTAATTACTAATACTTTCATAAGCACCTCTACTTAAAATAATAAATAGAAAGCCAGAAAAGCGCAAGTGTTAACCGATAAGTGGAGTAGGAACGTTTATGTAATGGAAAAAGAACTGACTTAAAGCCAGTTCCCTTTCGATATTTATCATGCAAAACAAGTATAAACTTGCTTATCTTCCATAGCCGCATTTACCAGGCATTCCGCCATGGCCCATTCCAGGGCCTTGTTGGGCACCCATTACTTGGCCAGGCATTCCCATCTGACCGTATCCAGCGTTGGTTTGTGCTCCCATCACTTGACCAGGCATTCCCATTTGACCATATCCAGGGCCGGTTTGTGCTCCCATTACTTGACCAGGTTGACCACCCATTCCAGGGCCACCTGGGCCACAGTTGAAGTGTTGGTGTGACACAGAATCTACCATGGAATCTGTGTGTGGGAAATAGTGTTTGTGTTGGAACTGTTGGTTGTTTACATATGTTGTGTGTGAAGGATGAATGTGAGGAACCTCAGTAGTAGAATAAAGATTTTTTACACAACATTTTGTAGGATGGACAATTGGTCCCATCGAGTTTGGTCCCATCATGTTAGGTCTGCAGTTGTACATACTTTCGATCTCCTTTCAATTTGTTTTTCTCTTTACATTAACAAACTATGAAAGAAGTGAGATACATGTACTAATACAAACACCTATTTTCTTAATTTAAATACATTTTCCTACCATTTTTATAGTAAAATCGTGTAGATATTATCCTTTAAATTGGAAAGTCCAAATAACGTAAGACCGATAACAACAAAAAACAAACATAAAATAAATCTAGACAACGTGCTCTCTCTCCCATATAACTAATAGTAATTTTGTCATTCACAATAGTTAATTTTACATGGTAAAAAGCACGTTGACAATATATGTTTTGCAGAAATTTAGACAAAATGTGAAAATATTTTCAATTTCTTGATTTATTTTTAAGACGTTTAATTCTTTTTTCAAAATCAGCTAACATTGCACTTTTATTTTTCGAAGTTTTATTATTAGATGACTTATAAAATTCGAGTGATTTCTCCGCATAAAATAAAGCAAGAGTGTAGTCTTTTTCTTTATGCTCAAGTATTTTAGCAATTTCTATTCCGGCTGTTTCTTTATATAGATTATTCTCATCCGCAAAACATTTTTGAAATAATATTTTTGCCTCTTTATAGTTCTGTTCCTTTTTCTTTAACATACCTAAATTAAAGGTGGCTGGGGGAGAAGAGTCAGAAATATTGGTATATAACGCTTTAGCCGCTTCCTTCTCTCCCAATACGTCATACCAACGCCCTATTTCATACTCTTCCATTTTATCTCTTTGCTTGTTATCCACTAACAGGAGCGAAGACAGATGCGCATACAAGGTAATCAGGGTCAACACATCCCATTCATTGTGCTTCATTACTCCTTTTATCCCTTGCATTTCATGTGTTTTTACAAAATCAAAATATATCATCGGTGCCAAAAATCCAGGGATATCGTCTTGCCTCTCAATTTCTAGGATTTCTTTTTCTACATTTGCAAGTCTCACTGATTCTAATTTATTCTTCCATAGTCTTCTTGACGCGTGTAAAAGGTCATAATGTCCAAAGGCCGGCAGTTTCGGGACATGTTCTCTTATAAGAGTATGCCGTGTTTTTACTTGAGGCCAGTCAAATGCCTTGCCATTATAAGTTACAAGCGTCGTATAATCGACTTCCTCAAGGAAGCTCTGATAAAGGGCAACTTCATTTCCCGGTCCAGGTAAAAGGTGTTGTCTGACTATTACCTTATCACGCAACACTCTTGCATATCCTAGCAAGAAAATAGTTGTACCTGTGCCACCACTGAGCCCAGTTGTTTCTGTATCAAAGAAAAAAAGATCTTTTGCCTGATGACCTTTTGCAGACAACGGATGCTCCACTCCTGATTCTTGCCATTTATCCATAACAGGCAACAGATCCCCTAACCGATACCTCCCATGTTTATAGTTCAGGTCATATTCCACTTCTCTTATAAGACAGTACTCTCCATTTGCAAAGTATGGGGTGACACCATACTCTTCCCATTCACCTAAATTAGGGATACTTGCAGGTGGAGAGTCTTGGTGCTTTGGTATCCTTTCACCTATTCCTTCTTCTTGCGGTGCTTCAGAAGGTTTTGATTGGAGATGCCTTTTCATTCTATTTAATTTATTTTTCATGCTCATATGCTTATCCCCCTTTACACAAGCTTTTGAAGTAGAGAGAGTGCCAATTCTTTGGAGTCCTCATCAGGATAATCTGCACCGATGCATGAAGGGCAACCAGAGCGACACGGACAGTTTCCGATTAATTCACTTGCACTAGTAAGCAACTCATTAATATAGTCGTATGCTTTTTCACTTAACCCGACTCCTCCTGGGTAGCGGTCATAAAAATAGACCACAGGCTTCTCATCGTGAGTGGATTTGACTTGAGGGACCACCTGCATATCCATCGGTTCACACATTAATAACAGCGGAGTTACGTGTTTCAGGGCATGAGCGATGCCTAATAGGCTCTTTTCTAAATCATCACCTTTTAGCCGCTCTGTAATCTCTTCTTCAAGGGTAATCCACGTTGCACTTGTTTGCAGCTCTTCTTCAGGCAGGTAAATGGGGCCAGATCCGATGTTTTCGTGAGTTTCAAATTTAATTTTTTTGAAAATAGTGGCCATTGCGCGTACCGACACATCCCCAAAGGAAATGGTGCCAGCTTGGTAATCGGTCTGTTTGTCCACTTCAAGCACATCAAGGGAAACAGCAAGATTTGCATCGGTAAAATAATCAACATTTACTTCCCTTACAAATGCTTTCTTCTCTTCCCAATCAAGTTTCTCTACCTGATATTGAACGCCCTGATGCAAGTAAATCGCTTCATCATGAAGCAACGTCATCGAACTGAAACGGTCCATTTCCCCAATCACCTTGTTTGCAGGTTCTGATGATTGGTCAATGATAATGACATTTTCCTGAGAGGCTGAACGCAAACTGATGTTATGTGCCGGGAAGGCATCATTCATCCAGTGCCATTTGCCTCCGTTTTCATGGAGTACTCTTTCTTCTGTCAAATAATCTAAAATGTCCTCAAGCTCCACTCCATCAAAGGTATCGCCCTCTTTAAACGGCAACTCATATGCAGCACACTTTATATGGTCTACAAGGATAACAAGATTGTTTGGATTGATTCTTGCTGATTCTGGATTGCTTTTCAGAAAGAACTCCGGGTGTTGTATGACATATTGATCTAAGGGATTAGAGCTCGCCACCATGACAATCACCGCTTCCCCCTGCCTGCGTCCGGCACGGCCAGCCTGTTGCCAAGCACTTGCAATCGTTCCCGGGTATCCTGTCATGATACAAACCTGCAATTGACCTATATCTACACCAAGTTCCAGCGCATTTGTACTAATTACACCATATATTTCACCATTTCTTAACCCTTTCTCAATCGCTCGTCGTTGCGTTGGAAGATAGCCTCCCCTGTATCCTTGTATGGACTTTTCTCCAAGTTGATTTTTAACCAGTTCTTTAAGGTACGTTAATAAAATTTCTACCCGAACTCTGCTTTTTGCAAAGACGATGGTTTGAATTTTCTCTTGCAGAAACTCTGCAGCCAGCTTTCTTACCTCTAACGTCGCACTCCGTCTGATATTCAGCGGTTTATTGACAATTGGAGGGTTATAAAAGACAATATGCTTTTTACTGGATGGAGCTCCGTTATTATTAATTAGTTCAAAGGACTCTCCGGTAAGCTCTTGAGCCAGCTC